>NZ_CP046128.1:1201205-1801808 GCF_038738535.1 Bacillus pumilus
AATAGCGGCAATCGGGACAAGCTTTCCGATGGTGGTCAGCCCTTGTACAAAACCGCCGTATTTCGTTCCCATAATATTGATCAAACATAAAAATAAAACAGTGATAATGCCAATTGTTGTCGACCATAAAGAAGAAAGAGAAAATAAATTGGCTAATAATGAACCAAAATAAAGACCGAGCGCTCCAATGATGGCAGGTCCGTAAATGATAATCTGCACCCAGCCGCATAAGTAGCCCCAAAATTCACCATACACTTCTTCAAGATAGGCATACAATCCGCCAGTCCGAGGGATTTGTGTACCAATTTCAGCAACAGTCAGTCCGCCTGCAAGGGTTAAAATTCCACCTAGCAGCCAAGCAAATAAGGCGATGTCTGAGCTTCCTGAATAGGAAAGGACGTTGCCTGGCTTCATAAAGACGCCGGACCCGATAATGGTCCCGATGACAAGAGATAGGGCAAAAAATAAGCCGATGTCCTGTTTTAACGCTGGTTGTTCTTTGTTCATTACACACGACCTCCTGCATCACTTTCGTACGTTACTGTGACATGTATTTTGTTCATTGTAATACGATTTTAGGAAAACAAGAATTAAAAAAATTTTCTGATTTTCGTATTTGTATTTAAAAGTGTTCGTTTATTGGAGATATCAGGGTGAATGTTGTGTTAAAAACGAACAATAAAAGAATATTTACGATTTAATGTTAATTTAATCGCCAGAAACCGAACGTCCAGTAAACGTGCAGCCAAATGGTTGACTTTTCTTGAAAAATGACCTATTTTATTCATAAGGATATTATCTTGAATTCGAGATATTTTGAAATAGGAGTGAACGTAATGAAAATCAATGGGATTCACCACGTATCTGCATTAACAGCCAATGCTCAAAAAAATGTTGATTTCTACCGCCAGATTCTTGGCTTAAAACTTGTAAAGAAAACTGTCAATCAGGATGATCCATCTATGTATCATTTGTTTTATGGAGATGAGGTTGCTTCACCGGGTACGGAGCTCACCTTCTTTGAAATTCCAATGCTTGCCCGTCGTTTGAAAGGAACAAACGCCATCACAAGCACAGGCCTTCTCGTTTCTTCTGAGGAAGCACTTTCATTTTGGGAAAAGCGGTTTGATGAGACAGGTGTGCAGCAAGAAACGGCTTCCTTGAGAGGCGGAAGACCTGCCTTGCGTTTTCAAGATCCAGAAGGGCAGCAGCTATTTTTAACAGTAGAACCGAACGCACAAGAAGCGGGCTCACCGCCAGTGCATGACGATATTCCGGCAGAGTTTGCAATTAGAGGTTTGGGTCCAGTTGAATTAACCGTTGCAGAAGCGGACAAAACGATCCGTGTTTTAACAGACATCCTTGGCTTCACTGAAAGAGCGCGTGAACAATCAAATGATGGTGAGATCGTGACCATTTTTGAGTCAGGAAATGGCGGTGCTGGAACAGAAATTCATGTGATCGAAAAAGCTGAAGGACCTTCTGAGCGTTCCGGCAGAGGAAGTGTGCATCACGTAGCTTTTCGCGTGGAAGATGCAGATGAGCTGGAAAAATGGTATGACAAAATATCAAAAGCAGGCTTCACGAACTCTGGTGTTGTGGAACGATTCTACTTTAAAGCCCTTTACTTTAGAGAACCGAATGGTATTTTATTTGAAATTTCAACAGACGGCCCTGGGTTTACAGTCGATGAAGGGGTAGATGAGCTTGGTGATCAATTAGCCCTTCCGCCATTTCTAGAGCACAAACGAGCAGAAATAGAACAAAGATTAACGCCAATTCAGTCATCATAAAAAAAGCAGCTCATTCATGAGCTGCTCAGCGTGTAGACAAACCCTCGCATTCTTTGTCAGGGCTGTGCTCCGGTACTCACGAATGTTCAATTCGCTCCGTTCCGGTGCTCGCCTTTCCTAGACTGCAAAGGTTTTCTATCACGCTGAAAAGAAGACAAAGGGCTAAAATCAAGATGATTTTAGCCCTTTGTCAACAATCTGGGCAGCTCATGATGAGCTGCTTTTTGCTTTAGGAACTTACCTGCTTAGATTCAGATTGTATTAATGTAACCTTCTTTGTTTCTTCTTTTCCGTTTCGAATGAGTGTGATGCTCACGGTGTCTCCTACTTTTGTATTCGTGTATAGCTCATGACGTAATTCACTTCCGGTTTTGATTTGTTTCCCATCGATGGCGGTAATGACATCCTCTGACTTAAAGCCAGCTTTAGCAGCAGGTGAGCCTGCGGCGATTTCTTTGACGTACACACCTTTATCGAGCTGACTATTTTTGAGCCCGAGTGTTTCTTTCTGATGCACGTCCGGGACTTGTTCGAGATCCAGCATGCTGATGCCGATATATGGACGCTCAATCTTTCCTTTTGCGAGAAGCTGATCGGCGATTGGTTTGACATCATTGATTGGAAGCGCGAATCCAATGCCTTCAACACCTGTTTCAGAAATTTTCATACTCGTGATCCCCACAACCTTTCCATTTGTCGTAAGAAGTGGGCCGCCGCTGTTTCCTGGGTTAATAGCTGCATCTGTTTGAATGACATTAATGCTGCTTTCGCCTGCTGATGTGTTCATAGAGACTGTTCGGTCGACACCGCTGACAATTCCTTGTGTCACGGTTCTTGATAGATCTTCACCAAGCGGGTTTCCAATTGCGATGACGGTTTCCCCAGCACGCAGCGAGGAGGAATCGCCTAATGCTGCGACCTTCGTTACATGATTGCTGCTAATTTCTACAACTGCTAGGTCAGTCAGCGGGTCAGCTCCGACTAATTTACCTTCAACGGTTTTGCCATCGTGCAAGGAGACCGTTAGTTTATTTGCCCCTTCAATGACGTGGTTGTTTGTTAAGACATAGGCTTTACTTCCGGATTGTTTGAAAATCACTCCTGAGCCTGTACCTGTTTTTTCCTCTTGACTGCTTTTATTTTGCTGTGACTCATCAAAAGGTGTATTGAAATCGCCAAAGCTCATGTCTGTTTGACTTTGCGCTTGATAGTTTGTAATGCCGACAATGGCTGGCGATACATCTTCGACCATGCTTGAGATGCTGCTTGATGAATGTGATGTTTGGACGGCGGTTGTTTTTGACGATTTGGCACTTGTATCATTTGTCGATACAGCTTCTGTTTTTGCTGCTGAATTGTTTGCTGTGTTGTCTGATGCGTGCTGGGCATATGGCGTAAGGATGTAGACACCTAATGCTAGCGTACCACCCACAATGCCGCTGACGAATGGCTTAAACCAGCCACTGGGCTTCTTCTTTTGTTTTTGTGGCTGTTCAATTGTTTGAAGTTCATGAGAAGGGTGTTTTTCATTTTTGTGATGTGTCATTCGAATCACTCTCTTTCTTCAATTTTTCATGTATGGTTCGATGGGGTTTACCTTATGTGGTGGATACTGACTATATCGTAAGAAAAAAGTGTGGGATAAAAATGAAAACAATGTGGGAAATTGTTAAAATAAGTAGTGAATCTAAGCAAAATAGAGGAGATTAAACTGTGGAGACAATTGGAATGATTGGATATGGAAGCATGGCTGATATGATGGTGCAAAAATGGCTGGAAAAAGAGGTACTCAATGCCCATCAAATCATGATCCATACAAGAAGTGAAACGGACCGCCTGCATCAGCTCAAAGACAAGCATCAAGAAATAAATATCTGCTCATTAGACGAACTTTCTGCCTTATGTGATGTACTTTTTGTCTGCGTGCCGCCGCTTGTTGTACTTGATGTGCTCGATCAACTGCCTTCAGCAGCCAAATCGGTACATATTGTGTCAGTAGCCGCGGCTGTGACGTTAGACAAGTTATCAAAGCATACGACTCAACCAGTTTCGAGATACATCCCAACGCTCACGTCAGCTGTTGGAACGGGCGTATCCCTCGTTGCGCATGGTGAAACCGCAGGTCAGGAAGAAAAGGCGCGTTTGCACCGTCTCCTTTCAGCTTTTAGCATCGTCCGTGAAGTAGAGGAAGACCGGTTTGATGCGGCGAGTAATTTGACGAGCTCTTCTCCTGGTTTTATCGCTGCTCTTTTTGAAGAAATGGCGAGAGCTGCTGTGAGAAATAGTGAGCTTTCCTTAGAGGAAGCGTATGAATTTTTAACGTATGCCCTCTTAGGCACAGGTCAAGTCCTTGTAGAACGCGGCCTCACCTTTGCTGAAACCGTCGATAGAGTGGCGACAAAAGGGGGCATTACAGGTGAAGGTGCTGAGGTCATTCAAAAGCAGGCACCTCAGATGTTTGATGATCTATTTACACAAACCATGAAGAAATATGAACAGCTGAAATCACAGATTAACGAAGCTGACAAACACCACTAAAGACATAGTTAGTGGTGTTTTATTTGTTAAAAAAACCCTTTGTCATACAGTCTTTTGACCTGTATTATCTGAGTCTAATTTCCTTATTTTCAGACATTGTATTGAAAAATCAATCAAGTAATCATATAATTTTTTAGAAAATTTAGAAAAATATACACAAATTTTAAGTTTAATTAAAGGGGGATGGGGATGAAGCTCTATGTATCTGTCGATATGGAGGGGATTACTGGTCTAGCTGATCATACATTTGTCGATGCCCGTCAGCACAATTATGAACGGGGCAGAAAGATCATGACGGGTGAAGTGAATGCCTGTGTAGAGGCACTTCTTCAGCATGGCGCAACCGATATTTTGGTCAATGACAGTCATTCTAAAATGAATAATCTGTTGATCGAAGAGCTGCATGAAGAGGCTGCTCTTATATCTGGTGACGTCAAGCCTTATTCCATGGTGCAAGGATTAGATCAAACCTATGACGCTGCTGTTTTTTTAGGCTATCATGCGAGGGCATCTATGAAAGGCGTGATGTCTCACAGTATGATTTTTGGTGTCAGACATTTTTACATAAATGATCACCCAATTGGTGAAATGGGCTTTAATGCGTATGTTGCAGGCTACTATGGTGTGCCGGTGATTCTTGTTTGCGGAGATGATCAAGCAGCACTTGAAGCGGAAAAGCTGATGCCTGGTGTGAAAACAGTAGCAGTGAAAGAGACCATATCAAGGTCTGCTGTGAAATGTTTCACGCCTGCCAAAGTCAATCAACAAATCTCGCAGCAAGTGGAAGCCGCAATGAAACAGATTCATCACATCAAGCCGCTGACGCCTCCTGATCAGCCGCTGCTGAAGATTGAGTTTGCCAATTATGGACAAGCTGAATGGGCGAATTTAATGCCGGGTACTGCCATCATAGAAGGAACAACAACGGTGACGTATCAAGCAGAGAATATATTAGAAGCCTACCAAGCGATGCTTGTCATGACAGAGCTTGCCGCACGTACAACATTTTGTTAAGCGAGGGGGAGACGGCAGATGACCAGCTTTTTGCTCAAGCGTTTTATTGCGATGATTGCCACGATTTTAACGATTACGACTTTAACGTTTATTTTAATGAAGGTCATCCCAGGATCGCCCTTCAATGAAGAACGAAATACAAACGAAACCGTCCAGCGAAACCTCGAAAGCTACTATCACTTAGATGAACCACTGTATGTTCAATATGTCATCTATTTAAAATCCATCGTTACCTTTGATTTTGGTCCTTCCATTAAAAAGCCTTCAGAAAGTGTCAATGATCTATTGGCAAGAGGCTTCCCAGTCTCATTAGAACTTGGTCTTATCTCAATATTGATTGCTGTCATCTCCGGCATCCTGCTCGGGGTCATGGCTGCCCTCCGGCATAATGGCTTGATTGATTATATCGCCATGACCATTGCTGTTTTCGGTATATCCATTCCAAACTTTATCTTTGCTACCTTATTAATTCAGCAGCTTGCTGTGAATTTGAAACTCTTTCCTACAGCGATGTGGACAAGTCCGATGCATATGGTGCTGCCAACCATCGCTCTTGCTGTCGGTCCAATGGCTATTATTGCCCGTTTAACAAGATCGAGCATGATTGAAGTGCTGTCTCAGGACTATATTCGCACCGCCAAGGCAAAAGGACTTTCTCCCTTTAAAATTGTATTTAAACATGCGCTTCGGAATGCGCTTTTGCCTGTTGTGACCATTCTTGGGACACTTGTCGCAAGCATTTTAACTGGAAGTTTTGTCATTGAAAAAATATTTGCGATTCCTGGAATGGGAAAATACTTTGTCGAGAGTATTAACAACCGTGATTATCCTGTCATCATGGGGACTACTGTTTTTTACAGCATTATTTTAATCACACTTCTTTTCATTGTCGATGTGGCGTATCGCCTGCTTGATCCAAGGATTCAGCTGCATCAGAAAGGAGGAAAGGCATGAGTATACACCTACAGCAGGATCAACCGAATCCGCATCATGAAGTGCCAGACGAATGGTTTTCTCCGAGAGAGCAAAAGAAAACGGAGGCCCATGCCATTAAAAGACCCTCTCTTTCGTATTGGGCAGACACGTGGAGACGGCTGAAGCAAAATAAGCTTGCGATGTTTAGTCTATCGGTACTGATTTTTCTTTTTATCATGGCGCTATTAGGCCCATTGCTTGCGCCTAATAGTGTGACAGAGCAACGTCTTTCGATGCAAAATCTGCCTCCATCAGCTGCTCACTGGTTCGGAACGGATGAGCTTGGACGAGATGTGTTTACGCGTACATGGTACGGGGCGCGTATTTCGTTATTCGTAGGCGTCATGGCAGCCCTTATTGATTTTGCCATCGGCGTGATTTATGGAGGGATTGCCGGTTATAAGGGCGGGAGATATGACCATGTCATGATGCGAATTGTCGAGGTGCTCTACGGTCTTCCTTATTTACTCGTTGTCATTTTATTAATGGTCCTGATGGGGCCAGGGCTTGTCACCATTATTGTAGCGCTCACTGTCACCGGATGGATTGGAATGGCAAGAATCGTAAGAGGTCAAGTTCTTCAGCTGAAAAGCCAGGAATATGTCCTTGCCTCAAAAACCTTTGGTGCAAAGAGCCTGCGTATCATTCGCCGCAACCTGCTGCCGAATACGATGGGGCCGATTATCGTTCAGATGACCTTGACTGTGCCGACCGCGATATTTGCTGAAGCGTTCTTAAGCTTTCTTGGTTTAGGCATTCAAGCACCGTTTGCAAGCTGGGGCGTGATGGCCAATGATGCGCTGCCGACAGTACTGTCAGATAACGGACATTGGTGGCGTTTATTTTTCCCTGCGTTTTTTATTTCACTCACGATGTTTTGCTTTAACAATTTAGGTGATGGCTTGCAAGATGCGCTTGATCCAAAGATGAAGAGGTGATGGCGCTTTGAAAAAAGTTCTACAAATCATCGATCTGCACGTCAGCTTTCGGACATATGGCGGCTCAGTTCGAGCGGTACGCGGAGTGAATGTGGATGTATATGAAAAAGAAACCCTTGCCATTGTGGGAGAATCAGGCTGCGGGAAAAGTGTGACTTCACAAAGCATTATGAGGCTGCTGCCAGCTTACAGCGCTCATGTCGATCAGGGAGAAATCTGGTTTGAAGACCGCAATTTGCTGTCATTATCTGAAAAAGAAATGCGCGCCATACGAGGTGTCGATATCTCGATGATCTTTCAAGATCCAATGACCGCACTGAACCCAACCTTGACAATAGGGGACCAGCTCATGGAGGCGGCAAAGGAGCATCAAAAGCTGACGAAAAAAGAAGTGAAAGAAGCCGCCATTCGGATGCTTGATTTGGTCGGCATTCCGCAGCCGAAGGAAAGGTTAAAGCAATACCCTCACCAGTTCAGCGGGGGAATGAGGCAGCGGCTCATGATTGCCATGGCACTGATTTGCGAGCCCAAAGTGCTGATTGCAGATGAACCGACGACCGCGCTGGATGTGACCATACAGGCACAAATATTAGAGCTGTTTAAAGAGATTCAGAGAAAAACAGGTGTCACCATTATTTTAATCACACATGATTTAGGGGTCGTAGCCCAAGTCGCAGACCGAGTGGCGGTCATGTACGGGGGGAAAATGGTGGAGGTCGGAACGAGGCGAGATATTTTTTACAGTCCGCAGCATCCTTATACAAAAGGACTTCTACAATCCGTTCCAAGACTTGATATGAAAGATGAACTCATTCCAATTGAAGGAAGCCCGCCTGATTTATTTGCTCCGCCAAAGGGCTGTCCGTATACAGATCGCTGTCCGGCCGCCATGAAGGTGTGTGATCATATCATGCCGCATGAAACGCAGCGGTCACCTACCCATACAGTGCATTGCTGGCTCCAAGATGAGCGAGCGAATCAAACGGTTTTATCTTCAACACAAAGGGGGAGTTTTTGATGAGAAAAAAAGGGTGGATCATCAGTGTATGTTTGTTCACGATCATGCTGCTCGCAGGATGTACAGCCAATGAGCAAGCAGGGAAAGGATCATCAAGCAATAAAGGTGAAAAGAAAGTGTTAACCTTAAATAACGAAAATGAACCGACGTCGTTTGATCCGCCGATTGGTTTTAATAATGTATCGTGGCAAGGACTCAATAACTTAATGGAGGGATTAACAAGACTGAATGAAAAACACGAACCATCTCCTGCAATGGCGGAAAAATGGGAGATATCAGAGGATGGAAAAACGTACACGTTTCATTTAAGAGATGGCATCAAGTGGTCAAATGGTGATCCAGTGAAAGCGAGTGATTTTGAATATGCGTGGAAGCGGCTGCTTGATCCGAAAACAGGCTCTTCTGCATCGTTCTTAGCGTACATGATTGAAGGCGGAGAGGCATTTAACAGTGGAAAAGGCAAGAAAGAAGACGTGAAAGTCAGCGCTGTAAATGACAAAACGCTTAAGGTCACACTGGCTTATCCGCAGAAATCGTTCTTAAATATGACCGCAAACCCTGCCTTTTTCCCAGTCAATGAACAGGTAGCTAAGAAGGACCCAAATTGGGCAAAAGACGCCAAAACCTTTGTCGGAAATGGACCGTTCAAGCTGACAGAGTGGAAGCATGATGAGAGCTTCACAATGGAAAAAAGTGAGACGTATTGGGACAAAAAAACAGTCAAGCTGGATCAAGTGAAGTGGCTGATGATCAGTGATCGAAACACAGACTATCAAATGTATCAATCAGGAGATTTAGATACTGCCTTTGTTCCAGCAGAGCAAAGTGAAAATCTGCTGAAAAATAAAGATGTACAAATTGAAGACCAGGCTGGATTGTTCTTTTATCGTCTGAATGTGAACATAGAACCATTTCAAAATAAGAACATTCGCAAAGCTTTTCAAATGGCGATCAACCCGCAAGATATTGTGGATTATGTGACGAAAAATGAAGAGAAGCCAGCACGCGCTTTCGTCTCGCCAGGCATCCTAGATTCAAAGGGTGAGGATTTCAGAGAAGCTGGCGGGGATCTTGTGAAGAATGATAAGAGTGAAGCTGCGAAGCTATTAGAAAAAGGGCTGAAAGAAGAGAACTATTCGAAACTGCCAGCCGTCACATTAACATATAGTACAAAGCCTGAGAACAAGAAAAAAGCGGAAGCCATCCAGCAGCAGCTGAAAGAAGCGTTAGGTGTAGATGTGAAGCTTGCAAACATGGAAGCCAATGTATTTGCAGAAGATCAAAAGGCGCTGAAATTCCAATTCTCACAAAGTTCATTTTTAGCAGACTATGCAGATCCGATCAACTTCCTAGAGAGCTTCCAAACAGGGAATGCCATGAACCGGACAGGATGGTCTAATGATACCTATGATCAGCTGATCAAAAAAGCGAGCCAGGAAGCAGACGAACAAAAGAGAAACAGCTTCCTTCATGATGCAGAGGCACTTCTCATTGAAGAAGCACCGATCATTCCGATTCATTTTTATAACCAAGTCCATTTACAAAAAGAAGGCGTGAAGGGAATTGTCCGCCACCCCGTTGGGTATATCGATTTGAAATGGGCACAGGTAGATGGAGAGTGATATTAGGATCAAAAGACGCTTTTAGATAAAAGCGTCTGTTCCTTTATTCGTTCATGTTATGAAGCAGAAGCCCATAGATTGAAAGAAACAAAGAGAAAGAGGGGATATGGCATGAGCCAGCTGCCAGTGGCACTTCAAACAGGGGATACGGTGGGGATTATTGCACCAGCAAGCCCGCCTGATGAGCTGAAATTAGCAAAAGGGATTGCCTTTTTAGAAAGCCTCGGGCTAAAGGTGAAAAAAGGAAAGTATATCGACTGCCGGTATGGGTATTTAGCAGGCTATGATCATGAAAGAGTGGAGGATCTTCATCGCATGTTTCAAGATCCAGAAGTGAAGGCGGTTATTTGTGCTTGCGGAGGATATGGGACTGGAAGACTTGCGGAAGTCATTGACTATGACCTGATTCGCCGGAATCCAAAAATCTTTTGGGGCTATAGTGATATTACGTTTTTACATACGGCCATCCAGCAGCAGACTGGTCTTGTGACCTTTCATGGTCCAATGCTTTCCTCTGATGTGGGACTTGAGGAGGTTCATCCTTATACGAAAGATACCTTTTTACAGCTGTTTGCACCGAAAGCCTTTACGTATGCGCACCACTTGTCACCCCTTCATACTTTCTATCCGGGCACCGCTTCAGGTGAGATTGTAGGAGGAAATCTTGCCCTCATCGTGACAACACTTGGTACACCTTTTGAAATCGATACGAAGGGAAAGCTTTTGTTCATTGAAGATATTGACGAAGAGCCCTATAAAATTGATCGAATGATGCAGCACCTCACATCTGCTGGGAAATTGGATGATGCGGCTGGATTCATCATTGGAGATTTTCATCAATGTGAGCCAAAAAAGAAAGATCAGTCCCTTACATTGAATCAAGTATGGGGCACCTATATTGTCCCGCAAAAGAAACCTGCACTTGGGGGCTTCCGGATCGGTCATTCTTCGCCGAACTTTGCTATTCCAATGGGCACGCAGGCTGCATTAGATGCGACAGGAAAAAAACTGCACATTTCTCCAGGCGTTGCAGCGAAAGAGGCGATCAAATGAAAATCGTCGATGTTCGTACATGCAGAATGAGTGTACCGCTAAAAAAGCCTTTCAAAACCGCTTTACGAACGGTGTATGACGCAGCATCTCTGATCGTTATCATCACATATGATCAAGGTGACGTCAGCTACGGAGAAGCAGTCCCGACAACGGTGATTACAGGTGAAACGCTGGAAAGCATCGACTATGCCGTATGCGAAGTGATCAGACCGATTTTGCTTGGAGCTTCCTTGTCAGAATATGAACAAATTTTTTCTCATATGAACCGAGTGCTCGCTTGCAACACAAGCGCAAAGGCAGCGGTTGACATGGCCATTTATGATGGCTTAGCGAAGCAGGCAGGACTTCCGCTTTATCAATACCTTGGCGGATATCGCAGTCAGCTTGAAACCGATTATACGGTCAGTGTAAACCGTCCGCTTGAGATGGCGGAAGATGCGAAGCAATACGCAGCTGAAGGCTTTCAGACGTTAAAGATCAAGGTAGGAAAAGATGACATAGATACGGATATTCAGCGTATCAAGCGAATTCGAGAAAAGGTCGGGCCGGATATTCAGATCAGACTCGATGCGAACCAAGGATGGACGTGGAAGGAAGCGATCATAGCCATTCGGAAAATGGAGGCGCTGAATATCGAACTAGTAGAGCAGCCGGTTCCGAAAGAAGATATCGAAGGCCTGCGCCGTGTGACAGAAGCAACAGATACATTGATTATGGCAGACGAAAGCATTTTCAGTTTTCATGATGCGATCAAGGTGCTTGAAACGAGAAGCTGTGATCTGATCAATTTAAAATTAATGAAATCAGGCGGCATAAAAGAAGCCCTAAAAATCAATGCTCTAGCAGAAGCATACGGCGTAAAGTGCATGGTTGGCAGTATGATTGAGTCAAAACTTGGCATTACAGCAGCCGCTCATCTCGCCGCCAGCCAGCCGAATATCACCCGCTATGATTTTGATGCCCCGCTGATGCTAAAAGAGGACATGGTAGACGGAGGAATCGTGTACAAAGGAAAAGATATCTTTTTCCCGCCGCATCATGGGTTAGGCATTCAAGGGGTGAAAGGAGTCTCATGATGATATTTGAATCAAAGGTTGCAGTTGCGAACGTATGGACAGCGCCGCAGTCACCGAGAGAAATCGATCAAAAGGTACTTCAGGGCTCCTTCAAAATCAAAGAGTGGATTGACAAGCAAACATATGAAGAAAAACTGGCTTTATGTGAAGAAAATCTGATCCAATCGCAAGTACTGCTCGGCGAACGAGTCATTGGATTAGAAGAGACAGACGGCTGGATGAAAGTCGTCATTCCGCAGCAGGCCAGCCGGAAACATCCGCAAGGCTATCCTGGCTATATACCTGTTAACCAACTACAGCAAGTTACAGAGGGAAGTGCGCCAGCTGCATCTCATATCGTTTGTCAGAAAAAAGCCGTGCTCTATCGAAACGGGCAAGCGGACATGGAGATTAGTTTTTTAACAGAGCTGGCAGCTATAGAAGAAACGAGTGATCGCTTTCGTGTTGTCACACCAGCAGGAACAAGAGAAATCAACAAAGCAGATGTGCAGCCAGTTTCATCCATTTCCTCTATGACCGGCAAAGATGTTGTAGACACGGGGAAACAATTTATTGGTCTTTCGTATTTATGGGGGGGCATGAGCAGCTTTGGCTATGATTGTTCGGGCTTTGCTTACAGCATGTATAAAGCGTGCGGATATCTTTTACCGAGAGACGCAAGTGACCAAGCAGTGCAAGGAACACCGGTCGCATCAAGCCATTTAGAACAAGGCGACTTATTGTTTTTTGCCAATGACAACGGAAAGGGAGCTGTCCGCCATGTTGGGATCTACGCAGGTGACGGTATGATGCTTCATTCGCCTAAAACCGGCAGTGAAATTGAGCTGCTTTCCCTTTCTGGCACTTCATATGAAAAAGAATGGGCAGGTGCAAGACGGTATTTGCCAAGCGAGAGGAGGAATGGTCATGGCAGTTGAACCACTTTTACAAGTAAACAATCTCAAAAAACATTTTCATCTATCGAAAGGAAGAACGCTTAAAGCGCTAGACGGTGTCTCCTTTCAGCTGAAACAAGGCGAAACGTTTGGCCTTGTTGGCGAGTCTGGCTGCGGAAAATCCACACTTGGAAAAGTGCTTATGCGTCTTTATGAACCGACAGATGGGGAAGCCTTATATGAAGGGAAAAGTCTTCATCACCTTTCTAAAAAAGAATCATTTGATTTTAATCGGCAAATTCAAATGGTGTTTCAAGATCCGTATTCCTCCTTAAATCCGCGGCTGTCTGTAAAAGATATTATGCTTGAGCCAATGGAGATTCACAACCTTTACGGGAGTCAAAAGAAAAGAGTTGCCCGGGTGAAAGAACTACTTGAAGCTGTTGGACTTAGCTATGACTTTGCGACTCGCTATCCTCATGAATTCAGCGGAGGGCAGAGGCAGAGAATCGGTATTGCAAGAGCCCTCGCCTTAGCGCCGAAATTTATTGTGGCAGATGAGCCAATTTCTGCACTAGATGTCTCCGTTCAAGCGCAGGTTGTGAATTTGCTGAAGAAACTGCAAAAGGAGGAAGGGCTGACATTTCTCTTTATTGCGCATGACTTGTCGATGGTCAAATATATCAGCGACCGAATCGGTGTCATGTATTTAGGTCATCTCGTCGAATTGACCAGCAGTGATATGTTATATCAAACACCGCTGCACCCATATACACAAGCCTTGCTGTCAGCGATCCCCATTCCAGATCCTGACGTGGAGGACAAGCGCAAAAGATTCATTTTAAAAGGAGAAATTCCAAGTCCAGTGAACCCGCCAAGCGGCTGTGTATTTCGAACAAGGTGTCCTGCAGCGATGGATGTGTGTGCTGAAAAAAAGCCAACATTACAAGCAGTAGAAGAAGGACATGATGTCGCCTGTCATTTATACGATCGAACATAAAAATAGACAGAAAAAAAGCCAGCAAGTAGACAAGCTGTTCTACACGCTGGCTTTTTTAGTGGATGAACGCCGAATCGGCAATGTGCAGCATCTATAAGAGCCGCCAGATTTAATGATTTCTGAAAAATCCACTTCAATGACAGTGTACCCGTGAGCGGTTAATGCAGCATTTGTTTGTTGATTGATAGGCAAACTGATCACTTTTTTCTGCCCAATGGATAAAACGTTTGGTCCGAGTGTGAATTGCTCTTGTTCGCTTATTTCAATCAGATCATAATGCATTTTGAGCAGGTGAAGATCCTCTTTTTTGAACGCTTCAGGATAAATTAATATCTCATCATGAGACAGAATATTCATCACACAATCGAGATGCAAAATGTGAGGAGGAAGATGAATGGGAATGATGTCATGATCAGGCAGTTCTTTTTTGAGCTGATGGATAGCGGATGGGTTTGTTCTTTTGCTCGTTCCGACAAATACGCGTGTTTGATCCACAAGCACATCGCCGCCTTCAATCGTTCCATTTGTCAGGGTAACAGTTTTCAATCCATTTCCCTGTGCCCACTCTTTTAACAATTGTTCTTCCCCTTGCCGGACCGGGGCGGCCATGCTTGAAACAAATAGTGTATGTCCAATCGTAAACCCAATATCCCGAGTAAAGACTTGCTCAGGAAAGCGGTCATTTGCCGGAAGCATGATGGGGCGTACTTGATGGTTCTTTAGGGTTTGGATCAATTGCTTATGCTGAGCAACGGCTTTCATTTGAGAAATATTTTCTCTCGCAAAATGTTTCTGGGTTTCGTTGATGATCTGTTTGATTTCCATATAGATGGGACTGCATAAAAGGACTTCTTGTAAATCGTCATATTCACTCATGCATTGCGGCATTTTGTGTATTTGTTCTGCTCTCATAGAATCCATCAAATGGCCTCCTTGTTTGTTCATAGTTCTATTATTCCTCGTTCTAGTCATGGTTGAAACATTTCCGAAAGAAAATCTCTCACAAGAGACTAAAGCAAAAAGTTTAGACAAACCTAAAAGAATAGTGTTTAATAAAAGTCGTTCCGCATTCACGAAAACAGCAAGAAGGAGCTATGATGATGAGTGAAGAAAATTTCAAATACTGCAAGGAATCGAAAGTTGTTAAAACCAGCAGGGTATTCCCTCTCGATACGAATAACCACCAAACCTTATTTGGCGGGAAATTAATGAGTTATATAGATGACATTGCTTCCATCTCGGCAGCAAGACACAGCCGCAGTGAAACGGTCACGGCGTCGATGGATTCTGTTGACTTTTTAGAGCCGATTGGACAAAAAGAGTCAGTATGCTTGGAATCCTATGTGACGTGGGTCGGCACGTCTTCCATGGAAGTGTTTGTCAAAGTCATGAAAGAAAACTTGATGTCTGGAGAGCGCAGACTTGCAGCGACTTCATTTCTGACTTTTGTCTCGCTAGATGAAAACGGAAAGCCAAAACGAGTACCACAAGTCGTACCGGAAACAGAGGAAGAAATCATGCTGCATCAAACAGCGAAGCAGCGGGCAGAGGAAAGAAAAAGCCGCCGAAAGCATAGCAAGGCACTGGCTGACGCACTTGGAACAGATAAACCATGGGCGTAAAAATCACCCTTTCAGCGGTGATTTTTTTCTAGGATAGTATCTTGCATGACAAGATAGTGTGTGGTAAGATGATGCTATCTTGTGATGCAAGGTACTGGAATCGGAGGAACAAAGATGACAACATCCACACAAATGCTAAAAGGAATTTTAGAAGGCTGCCTGCTGTCGATTATTTCTGAGGGTGAGATTTATGGGTATGAAATGACAAAGAAGCTCGCGCATTACGGGTTTGATCAAATTAGTGAAGGAAGTATCTATCCGATCCTGCTGCGTATGCAAAAGGAACAGCTCGTGACCACTGTCACAAAAGCATCAGCGAGCGGACCGAAAAGGAAATACTATACGCTCACACAAGCTGGAGAACAAGCGCTCACAGAGTTTATTACCCGCTGGAGTGAGCTTTCAAAAAATGTAAACCGCTTATTACAAAAAGGGAAGTGAGATTATGGTATCAAAAGAAACAAGACACATCCTACTAGAGCTGAAATTATATCTCATATCAAAGGGAAAAAATGTGGACGAAATTGATGAGCTGATGGATGAATTGACGACACACGCGGTCGAGGCTGAAAAAGATGGTAAAACAGGGGAGGCTGTGTTTGGCGGAGATCCGCGGAGCTATGCTGATGAACTCGCAAAAGAGCTGTCAGGACACCATAAAGACTGGGTTCCCTTCATCAGTGCCTTCTTAATCGGGTCTCTCTTCTACATGATTTTATCAGATGCGATCAGTCAAAGTTTATCGTATTCTTGGTATGCTTTGATTGGCTATCCGCTCGTTTTAGTGGCCAATGTCATTATGATCATTCTGATGTTTAGAGCGTCTGCCTTTCAGACAAGCCGCCGGGCATTTCTTTACTTTTGGATCTTAGGGATCTTTCAGCTGACCGCGATGGTCACAATCAAACTATTGGATCAAAAACTCGGCACACCATTACTTGTCCTGACCTCAGGTCAAAGATGGGGCGTCATCCTGCTCATGCTGCTATGTATCATTGTCTTTAATGCAATCTTAAAGGCGAATGTCGTTTCATTGATTCCGATCATCTTTTTCGGACCGCAGCTCCTATTTGAATGGATTGGCTGGACATCACCAAGCGTGCTTCTCTTGCAAAGTCTACTATCGGTTGTGATCTTAATAGGGCTTATGCTCATTGTCTTACGCCGGACGAATAAGAAAAATGAAAATACGTTGTAAAAAACAGAGCACATCTATAATCCTATAAGATGTGCTTTTCTTTTTCTAAAAAAATGTAGAAATGGTATCGTGTTTTTCATTACAATGGGAAGAGGACAAAAACGAAAAGGGGTTCTGTGCTTGGATATTTTATGGGGATATGTACTTGTGTTTGTATTGGCTGCTCTGCCTTTTTTTGAAGTGGTAGGTGTCGTTCCGTTGGCCATTTTAAGTGGCATGCATCCTGTACCGACTGCGGTCATTGGATTCATCGGCAATTTTTTTACCGTTTTACTTCTCATTGTTTTCGTAGACCGCTTCAAAGCATGGCGGTTGAAGAGAAAAGAGGACAAAAGTGATGAAAAAGGAGAGAAAAAGCAGCTGCGGGCCAGAAGAATTTGGGAACGATATGGTCTCCCGGGATTAGCACTCGTCGGTCCTTTTATCATCGGCAGTCATCTAGCGGCATTTATGTGCATGAGCTTCGGGACGAAAAGAAAGCAAGTCGCAGTGTGGATGACAGTCAGTTTAATGATGTGGACAGCGCTGGCAGCTAGTTTAACCGGTGCGGGAATCCATTACTTTGCCCCAGATTCAAATGGATTGTTCGGAGATATTTTTAGTCAGTAAGTGAGGGGAGGATCATAAATGAAACTTCAAACACGGACAGTGCTTGAAACAGAGCGCCTTAGACTGAGAACGATGAATGAACATGATGCGCCATTTTTATATGATATGTTGTTCCAAGATGAAGAAGTGATGAAGTATTATCCTTCTTTGAAGGATGAGCAGCAGACGAAAGAGTGGATTGCATGGAATCAAAAGAATGACCGCATGTATCATACTTCCCTCTGGATCATTGAAGAGAAAGAAACGAATGAACCACTTGGACAAAGCGGGATTGTTCTGCAAAACATTGAAGGACAAACAGAACTTGAAATCGGCTATATGCTAAAGAAAGCAGCATGGGGGAATGGCTATGCTGCTGAAGCCGCAAAAGGCTGTCTCACCTATGGCTTTGAAGAAATGAAGGTCAGACGAATGGTCAGCTTAATACGCCCAGAGAATGAATCGTCTGTAAAGGTCGCTTTAAAAATGGGTATGAAAAAAGAAAAAACCATTTCAAAATGGGATCAGATCATTGATGTATACAGCATCATCCGTAACGAAGAAAACGGCTCGCTTACCGAATAAGCAGAGCCGTTTTTTCTTTTATATACGCTGTTCTAGCTGAAGCAAATATTTCTTCCGTTCAACTCCGCCGCCGTAGCCCCCGAGTTCACCACTTGTTTGAATGACGCGGTGGCATGGAATGATAATCGCTAATTGGTTGGCACCATTTGCATTACCAATCGCCCGGACCAAATGAGGATCGCCCAGCATCATAGCAAGCTCGCGGTAAGAACTTGTTTCGCCTGATGGAATACGCGTGAGCAGGTCCCACACCTTCATTTGAAAAGGGGTGCCATGTAAGGAAAGTGGTACCGAGAACTGCGTGAGTTTTTTCTCAAAATATAAGGTCAATTCCTTTGCTAATTGCTGATGGACGTTTGTTTCCCCGACTAAAATACGGGCTTGATGCTTTTTTCTCATGTTCTCAATTTCCTTTTCGAGTCCCCGCCTGTCCACAAATTCCAGTAAATACACATGCGTCGCATCTGTCACGCTGATCATCCGCCCGATCGGTGTAGAAATAAAATTAGCGTGGAGAATCTTGGTTTGCGTCTTTTTAGGGGGATTTCCCATAATTTTCGTAAATGCATCATTGAAGGCACTCGAAGATTCATAGCCCAAGGCGACCTGCTGATCAATCACTTTTTTTCCATTCAGAATTTCTTTAAAGGCAAGTCCCATTCGGCGTGATCTCGCATATTGAACAAAGGTCATACCATAGATTTCTTTGAATTTCCGCCGTGCCGTTGCAGAGTGAATCCCTAATTGATGAAAGTCTTCTTCTTTCCAGCGTTTTTCAGGATGTGTTTCAACTGCAGAAACGAGTGTTTTGACTTCTTCCGGAATGCTGTTAGGGTATGTTAATGGTGTGCAGCGCTTGCACGGACGATATCCTGCTAGCAGTGCTTCCTCTGCTGTAAAGAAAAACTCACAGTTCTCATATTTTGGTTTTCTAGCGGTACATGTGGCATGGCAGAAGATACCAGTGGTCTTAATGCCGGCAAAGAATGTGCCGTCATATTGCGGGTTCTTGTCAACCAGTGCTTGATAAAATTCATGTTTCTGTTCGTCGGTTATCATCATACGATCCACCTCTTGGTTTCCTATAAAATGTGATTCAGCGTACTTTGTGCTGGTAAACAAAGCGTCATCTTGGATCGTTCATCACATCAATCTTATTTCATTATATCAGCGATGTGATCATTTCTCTGTCTATCATTTAGTATACGCCGGTCTCATATCATTTCTTTCGAAAAATGAACAAGTATATTTGAAGAGGGAGAGCAAACTGGTAGACCGGCATATCGGGGTGTGATAAGATTTTTAATACAGAATCTGCTCTAAGTCAGGTCTGTATATCATGAATTGGTTTTCTAGGGTTCCGTGCGCTGGTGCAGTCTGGTCCGAGAGAAAACACATAGGGTCTTAGAAGAGGCCATATGGACACGGAGGGATAAAAGCCCGGGAGATTTGATCAAACGATCGATTTCCAGGCTTTTTTTGTTGGTTGGAATCGTTCAGAAAGGAGAAGATCAGATGAAATGGGGAAATGTCTTTATTGCGGCCATATTTGAAGTCGGCTGGGTGATGGGGCTGAAATATGCTCACTCGCTCATAGAATGGGGCGCAACCATCGTTTGTATTATCGTGAGCTTTTATTTACTCATGAAAGCAACAAGTGTACTGCCAGTTGGCACACTTTATGCCGTTTTTACCGGGCTTGGGACAGCAGGTACCGTCCTCATAGGCATGGTGCTTGGTGAGCCGGTTCAGCTTGTCAAACTGCTTTTGATTGTCATGCTTTTGTGCGGTGTATTAGGGCTGAAGCTGACAACAGGTGAAAAGAAGGGAGAGGCTGAATCATGAGCTGGCTTTTACTCATTGGAGCAGGCATCTTAGAAATGCTTTGTGTGACCATGATGAATCAATTCCAAAAAGACCGGCATGTCAAATGGATTTTATTCATTGCAGCTGGCTTTTCGATGTCCTTTCTGATGCTGTCTCTTGCGATGAATACGATTCCGATGGGAACGGCGTACGCCATTTGGACTGGAATCGGAGCTGCTGGAGGCGCCATGGTCGGTATGCTGTTTTACGGAGAGTCGAAAGACGCAAAACGTATTTTCTTCATCGCCTTGATTTTATCTGCGGCAGTAGGATTGAAAATCATTGAATAAGAAAAGGCTGGCAGATAGATGCCAGCCTTTTGTTACATTGAATGATGATTGGAATCGTTTTCATTTTTGCGGTAAAGCTGGCTCACAAGCAGAAAACACACACCAAATGTGAGAAAAGGAATGAGTCTTTCACCGGCTATAAAAAGGGAAATACCTGTGATCAGACAAACGATGCCGAGCCAAAAGCTCACTTTACCAAACAAAGTCATACTTTTCATCTCCATCACTCCTTTTATGATAAAAGGTCTATTCACATTATATCACGCCAGGTGCAGAATTGAATGAATATTCAATAAAAAATAGGACTCTACATTGCTTTTTCTCTTTCCAGTCCAGTATAATATTTCATTAGAATGAAAACGTAAATGAGGTCATGATACATGAGAACTTTGATAACAGAGAAACTTGAATTACACAGACAAAAGCATGAGCAAAAAGGAAGGTTGCTTGTCAGCTGTCCGGATCAGCCTGGAATTGTATCAGCTGTTTCTTCCTTTTTATTTGAGCACGGAGCGAATATCATTGAATCCAGCCAATACACAACAGATCATGAAAGCGGCCGGTTCTTTTTAAGAATTGAATTTGATTGGAAAGACATCTCGGCAAATATGGATCAGCTGAAACATCAGTTTGAGCCAATTGCAGCATCATTTCAAATGACGTGGAGCATGTCGCGTGCAAGTGAGCTTAAAAAGCTGGCGATCTTTGTGTCAAAAGAGCTTCATTGTTTACATGAGCTGCTATGGGAATGGCAAAGCGGAAATGTCATGGCTGAAATTGCGGTCGTGATCAGCAATCATGAAACGGCAAAAGATACAGTAGAATCGCTTGGAATCCCGTTCCATTTTGTGAAGGCGAACAAAGACATTCGCAAAGAAGCGGAAAAACAGCAGCTCGCATTATTAGAAGAGTATGATATTGATGCCATTGTGCTTGCTAGATACATGCAAATTTTAACGCCTGAATTTATTGAACAGCACCCGAACAAAATCATTAATATTCATCATTCTTTTCTGCCAGCGTTTATTGGTGCAAATCCATATAAGCGGGCATATGAGCGGGGAGTCAAATTAATTGGCGCGACTTCTCATTATGTGACCAATGATTTAGACGAAGGACCGATCATTGAACAGGATATTGAGCGTGTAGATCACCGGGATGATGCAGAAGCATTAAAAAATATTGGCCGAACAATTGAGCGGAGTGTGCTTGCACGTGCCGTCAAATGGCATCTAGAAGATCGAATAATTGTGCATGAGAATAAAACGATTGTATTTAATTGACGGCTTGACTTTTCCTGAGCAATTGGTGATAATATAAAAAAATTAACGAGCGTTGAAAAGGAATAGTAAGCAGGAACTGATGCGTAAAGAGAGCAAATGATATGCTGAAACATTTGCCGCAGACAGCTGCTGAACCTGCCCTTTGAGCCTTAGAGGAAAAATCTAAGCGCGTGCCTGGCGTTACAGGAGTTGAGTGGAATAAGCTAGATGTATGCTTATTCAATGAAGGTGGTACCACGGAAAATCCCTTTTCGTCCTTTACATAAGGAGAAAAAGGGATTTTTTTGTGCCTAAAGGTATAGCGGAGGGAATCAATAATGAAAAAGCAAAGGATCGTCATCAAAATTGGCAGCAGTTCATTAACAGAGCAAAAAGGAGCCATTGATGAACAAAAAATGCAGGATCATGTGAAAGCGATAGCAAAGCTGAAAGAGGCTGGGCATGAAATCATTTTAATTTCGTCAGGAGCCGTTGCAGCAGGGTTTGGCAGCTTAGGGTATCCATCAAGACCTGTGACTTTAAAGGGGAAACAGGCAGCAGCAGCGGTTGGACAGGGCTTGTTAATGCAGAAATATACAGAGCTATTTTCACAGTTTCACATGACACCTGCACAAATGCTTTTAACCCGTAATGACTTTTCAGATCGAACAAGATATCGAAATGCTTACGCTACGATGATGGAGCTGCTGGAAAGAAAAATTTTACCGATCATTAATGAAAATGATTCTGTTTCCATTGAGGAGCTTACCTTTGGGGATAATGACATGCTGTCAGCTCTTGTCAGTGGATTAATCCATGCAGACCAATTGATCATCTTAACGGACATTAACGGAATATATGATGCAAATCCAAATGAGCATCCTGAGGCGAAGCGTTTTGATGTACTGACACACATTTCAGAAGAATTGTTTTCATATGCGAAGAGCACAGGCTCAAAAGTGGGAACAGGCGGGATGAAATCAAAGCTGTCTGCTGCACAAACGGCACTTTCACTAGGCGTTAAAGTCTTCATTGGCACAGGTACTGGAGAAGACAAGCTGCTTCACATTCTAGCGGGTCAAGGAGACGGAACGTATATCGGAGAACAGGACTTATCAGCCGTCAACAACCGCCGTCAATGGATTCAATTCCACTCACCCGTCTCTGGGAAAATCATGATAGATGCAGGAGCGGAAGCGGCGATTTTGCATAACGGCAGAAGCCTTCTTCCGGCTGGAGTCATTGATGTCGCTGGTGACTTTTCTAAAGGAGAGGTCGTTGAAGTGGTCGGTCCGAACGGATTAGTGGGTAAGGGACAAACCTTGTACGCATCCGATGAGCTTCTCGGCATTAAAGGGATGCGAAGTGATGAGCTTTCAAATGAGAAGCCTGAGGTTATACACAGAGATCACTGGGTACAGCATGTACAAAACTGAGGAGGGAATACGATGAATGAAGTTCTTGAAAAAGCAAAAAAAGCAAGTACAGCCAAAGATCAGCTGCTGCTAAAAACGACGGAGCAAAAAAATGCAGCTTTACATGCCATCGCAACTGCACTTAAAGCATCTTCCGCTTATTTATTGGGGGAGAATAAAAAGGATGTTCAGGCTGCTGAGGACAAGCAGTTCACGCCTTCTGTCATTGACCGGATTACACTCACAGAAGAGAGAATTGACGCCATTGCAGACGCTACTCTTCAGCTGATTCACCTAAAAGACCCAATTGGTGAAACATTAGAAACCATTCAAAAAGAAAACGGTCTGTTCATCGAAAAGGTGCGTGTGCCTCTTGGAACGGTTGGAATGATTTATGAAGCAAGACCAAACGTGACAGTAGATGCTGCCACCCTTTGCCTCAAAACTGGGAATGCTGTTATTCTTCGCGGGAGCTCCTCTGCCATTCATAGTAATAAAGCGATTGTCAAGGTGATCCATGAAGCGCTTCAGACAACGGATATTCCAGTAGACAGTGTGCAATTGATTGAAGATACAGGCCGTGAAACGGCGAAAACGCTGTTCACTTTAAATGAATATCTGGATGTCCTTATTCCGCGCGGCGGGAAAAATTTAATTGATCTTGTCGTGAGAGAGTCTACCGTGCCAGTGCTTGAGACAGGTGCAGGGAACTGTCATATCTACATTGATGAAACAGCGAAAAACGAAATGGCTGAGCAGATTGTGCTGAATGCTAAAACCCAAAGGCCATCTGTTTGCAATGCGATCGAGAGCATTGTCATTCATGAAACATGGGCAAAAACATATGGCGCT
Source organism: Bacillus pumilus (assembly GCF_038738535.1). Classification (NCBI taxonomy): domain Bacteria; kingdom Bacillati; phylum Bacillota; class Bacilli; order Caryophanales; family Bacillaceae; genus Bacillus; species Bacillus pumilus. Next base: position 1,224,786 of record NZ_CP046128.1, read on the forward strand.
TCGTTATTTGAAGCCCTTCATGCAAATGGGGTAGAGATACGGGGCGATGAAGCCGTATGTGCCCTTGCGCCTAGTGCTTCATTAGCGACAAAAGAGGACTATGAAACAGAGTTTTTAGCGCCGATTGTCAGTATTAAAATCGTAGAGAGCATAGAAGAAGCGATTCAGCATATTCAAACGTATAGCTCCAAGCACTCTGAAGCGATCATTTCGGAAAATGATCAGCATGCTTCACTTTTCTTAACAGCTGTCGATGCTGCCGCTGTCTATCACAACGCTTCTACTCGGTTCACAGATGGCTTTGAATTTGGCTACGGAGCAGAAATAGGGATTAGCACACAAAAACTGCATGCAAGAGGGCCGATGGGTCTGCCGGCTTTAACCTCTGAAAAATTTGTCATTCGTGGTCAAGGACAAATAAGAGAATAACGAATTCAAAAGAGAGTCTTGTGACAGCAGGCTCTCTTTTTCCTTTCATTTCATTTTTGTATTTCTTCGGTCAAGTATGATAAAATATGGTAATGTTTTATATTTTGAGAAGATTGGAGAAGGCAACGTATGGCGAAAATCATTCCCTCTTCGGATATTGGAGTGAAAATCAACAAGTGGTATGAATTAATCCGCAGATTTGATTCAGAACAAGCAGAACAATTAAAGCAGGAAATTCGCACCTCTCTTGATTCAATGGAAGAAGATCAGAATTTGCTTCTCTATTTTTCTTTAATGGAATTCAGGCATGAGGTCATGCTCGATTACTTAAAGCCATTAAAGGAAGGAAAGCTTCGCGCCAACTTTTCCGAGCTTTCGAAAGAAATAGATGAGCATCAAACACATGTCACAGGCATGCTTGAATACTACTATCATTTTTTCAGAGGCATGTATGAATTTGGCCGTAGGCAGTATATTGCTGCCATCTCGTCTTATCAAAAGGCAGAGCACAAGCTTTCTTTTGTGTCAGATGATATTGAACGTGCGGAATTTCATTTTAAAATGTCAGAAATATATTATCACATGAAACAAACACATATTTCGATGCACCATGCCAAACTGGCGCTGGATGTCTATATTCAGCATGAGCTATATGCGCTTCGCACGATCCAATGCGAATTTATTGTGGCCGGTAACTATGATGATATGAGAAGACATGAAAAGGCATTACCACATCTCGAGAGAGCGCTTGCGAGATCAAGAGACTTTCAGAATGTGCGTTTTATTGCTTCCTCTTTGTTTAATATGGGCAACAGTTATTACCGAATGGGAGATCTTGACCGCGCACTCGAACTAATGAAAGAATCCATCTCGTTATTTGACCAAAATCAATCCGATCACCTTCGTCGATCTATAGACCCTCTTTATACCGCTGCTCAGATATTATACAAACAAGGTAAACACGAAGAAGCCTTACACTACAGAGAAGAATGTATGAAGCGAGCAGAAGCACTTCAGGATGACATCCATATTCAGAAGACGATATTTTTAGAAGCATTGTACTTAAAGCAAGATGCGGAGCATATTAAACGAATTTTTCATTTTTTAGAGTCCGCCTATGCATATCCTGATATAGAGGAACTGGCATTAGACACCGCAAAGTATTATAATGAAATGGAGGATTATGAAAAATCTTCCATGTTCTACGGAGAAGCGGAACATGCTCGAATCTATATTCAGAGAGGGGATTGTTTATATGAATTTTAAAAAATGGACAGTCGTCTGTACAAGCATCACCATCCTGGCGTTATGGCTGGCAGCAGCAAATGCCGACCCGGATAACAGAAACCACACGCTAGAACAACCAAATGCGCAGCATGACATCATCTAAAAGCTCTTGTCAACAATCTGAAAAGCCCTTATTAAAGGGCTTTTTTTACTGTCTAAAAATGAATCTGCGTGACATGCTCATAAAATAGAGGTGAGAAGGAAATCTTAAAAAAGAGTGTTTATTCATTGACTCTTGAATTTAAATTGTGTACAATTCAATTGTAGAAAATATTATTAGAGAGAAAGAGGGTTATATTCATGTCAGACGTTTTATTTACTGCAACGGTATCAGCTGTCGGAGGAAGAGAAGGAAAGGTTGTTTCAACCGATGGTGTGCTTGAGCATGATGTAGCAATGCCTGGAACACCAAGAGCGAAAAAACTTGAAAAAGCAACAAATCCAGAGCAATTATTCGCAGCAGGCTACTCTGCATGTTTTGATTCAGCCCTTCAAATGGTCGCGAGACAAGAGCGTATCCGTTTTGAAAGTGAAGTAACAGCACATGTGAGCTTAGTGAAAGACAGTTCAGATGACGGCTTCAAACTAGGCGTTAAGCTAGAAGTAAAAGGAACTGGAATCGAGCAATCAGCATTAGATGAGCTTGTTCATAAAGCACATGGCGTATGCCCATATTCAAAAGCAACTCAAGGAAATATCGAAGTAGAACTAGTAGCTGTCGCACAATAATTGACATCATAAAAGGCTGAGGGTATGTTCCCTCAGCCTTTTGGTTGTGTTAATTTTTGCAAAAGCTCATGTAAAGAGGCGCGCAGTGTTTTTAACTCTTCTTCCGATCTGCCTGTCCCAGACAGCATATGAAATGGAATCGCAGTAGCTTTCTCTTTTAGCTGTTCGCCATATTCCGTTAAACGAATTTGCACAGAACGTTCATCCTCTTTCGAGCGCTCGCGGATGATGAGTCCGTTTTGCTCCATCCGTTTCAGCATAGGTGTGAGTGTACCGGAGTCTAAATATAAAAGCTCTCCCATCGTTTTCACATTTAATGTCCCATGCTCCCACAATAAAAGCAGTGCCAAATATTGCGGATACGTAATGTCTAACTCTTCTAATAACGGTTTATATTGCTTCGTCATCTCTCTTGAACTTGCATATAACAAGAAACAAAGCTGATTTTCCAGCTTCATATGCTCGAATTCATTTGTCATGTCAGTCACCAACTATTTTTTGTCATACTTATTATTGTATAAGATTTTCTTCCTTTTTAAAATAAATACAGCCCAAAAATGAAAAATTCTTTAATGTGCGATAAATGTTTGAGAAATGGATAGAACGTGAAAAGAATAAATAGATAAAGGAGGAGATGAAGATGAAACCATTATTCACAGCAAAAGTAAAGGCGCAGCATGGAAGAGCAGGACATGTTCGTTCAGAAGATGGTGTACTCGATCATAACATTGTCATGCCTAATGCAAAGAAAGACGGAGAGACTGGTACGAATCCAGAGCAATTATTTGCAGCCGGCTATGCAGCTTGTTTCGGAGGGGCACTTGAACAAGTAGCGAAGAAGCAAGGGATAGACATTGAATCAGAAGTAGAGGGACATGTCAGTCTTTTAAAAGATGAAAGTGATGGCGGCTTTAAGCTTGGTGTCAAGCTGATTGTGTCTGCAAAAGGCCTTGACCATGACAAAGCGAGAGAGCTTGTCGAGGCTGCGCATGAATTCTGTCCATATTCAAAAGCAACAAGAGGGAACATCGAAGTAGAGCTTGAAGTGGCTGAATAAAAAAGGTTTTCTATCACGCTGAAAATCAGAAACACCTGCTTACCAGCAGGTGTCTTTTTTTAATATTCTTTCTTTTGTTCGTATGTTTCCCAAGCTTCAAACGGTGCAAGGTTTTTTTGAAGTGTCAGCTGATAAAATGGAATATTTCTTGATTCGTAATCCTTGTTGATTTCTTCATAAATAAACGAGTCATCAAAACCAGAAGTCGCTGCATCCTGATGTCCAGCAGCAAAATACACCGCTTTTGGTCTAGCCCAGTAAATAGCGCCAAGGCACATCGGGCAAGGCTCACAGCTTGTATATAAAATACAATCTTCTAATTGGTATGTATGTAGCGTCTGGCACGCCTTTCGAATGGCTGTGACTTCTGCATGTGCGGTTGGATCATTTGTTGTTGTCACATTGTTGCTTCCCTCGGCAATAATCTGTCCATCCTTGACAATGACTGCTCCAAAAGGGCCGCCAGTACCACTATTGACTCCTTCTATTGCAAGATCAATTGCACGTTGTAAAAAATCTTCGTGATTCATTGTCTTCCTCCCTTTGTTCGACTGACTTCTCTAGTATAAACGAATCATGCTAGAAAAGGAAACATCCTAGTAGATGGTCAAACAGGACAATCTGCGCATAAAAACCCCCGCCATGTTCGGCAGGGGAGAGGGAATCAATTATGCATGCTGCGCCAGCTTTTTACGAGCGACTTCAGCAGCCGTCACCATGTTTTTCAAAGCAGCAATGGTTTCAGGCTCTTGTCTCGTTTTTAGACCACAGTCAGGATTCACCCAGAAGCGATCTGTCGGACATACGTTCAGCGCATCATCAATGATTTGACTCATTTCTTCGACAGATGGAACGCGCGGGCTATGAATGTCATATACACCAAGTCCAAGTCCTTTCAAATACGGATGCTTTTCTAAGTAATCGAGGAATCCGCCATGACTGCGTGAATGTTCAATCGTAATTACGTCGGCATCAAGGTCTTCGATCGTATCGACAATATCCTCGAAGTTACTGTAGCACATATGTGTATGAATTTGCGTTTCATTTTGAACAGATGATGTTGATAGTCGGAACGACTCTGCTGCCCAGTTTAAATATTCTGCCCAATCACTTTCTTTGAGTGGAAGACCTTCTCTTAGCGCAGGTTCATCCACTTGAATAACTTGAATCCCTGCTTCTTCTAACGCTTCTACCTCTTTACGTAATGCGAAAGCGATTTGGAAGGCAATGTCTTTCCGGGAAATATCTGTTCTTGGGAAAGACCAGTTTAAAATGGTGACAGGTCCTGTCAGCATTCCTTTGACCTTTTTCTCCGTTAAGCTTTGTGCGTAAACCGTCTCTTTCACGGTCATTGGCGCTGTAAACTCGACATCTCCATAAATGATTGGCGGCTTCACGCAGCGTGATCCGTAGGATTGTACCCAAGCAAATTTCGTAAAGGCAAATCCGGCTAGCTTCTCACCGAAGTATTCAACCATGTCTGTACGTTCGAATTCCCCATGTACGAGAACGTCCAGGCCAATTTCCTCCTGAATATCAATCCATCTTTGTGTTTCTTTCTTAATAAATTCATCATACTCGGCATCTGTCCACTCATTTTTACGCCATTTTTGACGAGCACTGCGCACTTCAGCAGACTGCGGGAAGCTGCCAATAGTTGTTGTTGGCAAGAGCGGCAGTTCAAGAGATTCGTTTTGGATACGAAGGCGCTCTTCAAAGGCAGCTGGACGCTTAAAGTCTTTCGATGAAAGATTGTTGCGTTCTGCTGTGAAATCCGCATTGGTTCCTTTTGCAAATTCTTTTAAAGTAAGAAGTGCTTGCTTGGCTTCATTGATGGCGGCTTCAATCGCTGCGGCTCCTTTTGTTAAGCCTTCTTTTAATGTTGTTAATTCATCCAGCTTTTCAGTGGCATAAGACAGTCCGTTTAATAGTTTTTCTTCAAGCTGTTCGCTTGGGTGTTTTGCAACTGGTACATGCAGCAAACTGCTTGATGGCTGCAGCCATACTTCCTTCGGCTGAGCGTCAGCAATGACCTCAGAAATGAATGACAATCTTTCTCCAAGATCTGATCTCCAAATATTTCTTCCATCAATGACGCCTGCTGCTAAAATTTTATCTTTCGGGAAGCCATGCTTTTTCACTTGATCAAGATTGCGTCCTTGATCATGGACAAAATCAAGACCGATGGCTTCAACAGGATATGTGACAAGCTCTTCATAGGCATCTACTGAATCAAAGTATGTTTGAAGAAGAATGTTTAAGGCAGGTACGGCTTCTTTAATCGTTTGATAGATTTCTTTTACGGCTTTCACGTCTTCATATGAAGCGGTGACAAGTGCTGGTTCATCAATTTGAACCCATTTGACGCCAGCTTCTTCAAGTTCTTTTAAAACCTGAGTATAAAGCGGCACGAGACGCTGCTGAATCTCTTTTACTTCATTTGGTTCATAGCCTTTAGAAAGTGAGACAAATGTATAAAGACCAAGTACAACAGGTTTTGTTTCAACACCAAACGCCGTTTTCACCTTTTCGTAAGCTTCAAGCGGTTTGTTATGTGTGAGTTTGAATTCGGTGCTTTTTTCGTATTCTGGAACGATGTAGTGATAGTTTGTATTAAACCATTTTGTCATTTCACTTGAGACAGCATCTTTTGTTCCTCTTGCCATCGCAAAGTATGTATCTAGTGGGTCTTTCAAGCTGCGGAAGCGCTCTGGAATCCAATTGAACATGACAGCAGTATCGAGCACGTGATCGTAGAAGGTAAAATCTCCAGAAGGAACAACATCAATTTGTTGATCAATTTGCTTTTTAATGGCTGTTAAAAATTGTTCATCCAGTGTGCTTAAGAGGGTTTCGCGGTCTGTTTGACCCTTCCAATAAGACTCAAGTGCTTTTTTCCATTCTCTGTTTAAACCAATTCGCGGAAAACCTAGATTACTTGTTTTAACAATTGTCAATTCCAATTCCTCCTCTAAATATAAAAAGACATTTACACTCATGGCGAAGATTGATGAGGGCAAATGTCTGGTTTAAAAAGACAAAATGTGTGTGCGAAATAAGGCGTGAGCATAACTGACGCTTTTTCCGACATCTCCTATCAACCGTAGGGGGTTTGATGTGATAGAGCGGCTGGTATCCTGGCTGGTGAATCTGCAAGCTTTTCATCCTTCCCATCCTTATGACAGTGGATTCATGAGAAAAGCTCTCCTCACTCACAGTGGCGGGACCGCGCCGGATTTTCACCGGTCTTCCCAATTAAAATTCGACGTATGATCGAATTACCGACTCTCAAACTATGAATTTATTGTGTTCGATTATATAACGTCCACTTCATTTCGTCAAAGTAAATTTTGAATAATTTTAATTAAAAAAATCCTGAGAAAATTCAATCTATTCTCAGGACCTCTATTCAAGCTATAGAGATAAAAGATCTGCTTCCAATGTTTTTTCTAAAAGGACATCAGGCGCAGTTAAATATAAAAATCCATTTCCTACGAGGGCTTTCGACTGCTTCAGTGGAAGGGTTCTTCTGACAAGCTGAGCATAGACCTCAGGCTCTGTCAGCTTGCGCTGGAACGCTTCTTCCTCGGCATTTTTAATAATGGCTAGTGCACCGCTTACGTGAGGGGCTGCCATTGAGGTGCCTGTGAGTCTGCCGTATTTATGGTTTGGGAGAGTGGATAAAATATCTTCTCCTGGAGCGACGAGGTCGATTTCTTTATTGGCATTAGAAAATTCTGAGGATTCTCTTGCAAGGGAAACAGAGCCGACGGCAATGACTTCATTGTATGCTGCTGGGTAGGAGAACTCTTCCGTACGCTCGTCCCCGTCCCCTTCATTTCCTGCTGCGCACACAACAAGTACACCGCTTTTCACCGCGTTTTGAATGGCTTCCTGCAAGGCGGGCTCATTGCTTGGACCACCGAGAGACATGGAGATAATATCCACCTTCTGCTCAGCGGCATAGTTGATGCCATTAATGATCCATTCGTATTTCCCGCTGCCATTTTCACCGCCAAGAACTTTCACGATCAGCAGCTTAGCTTCAGGGGCAACCCCTAAAATTCCACCATTTTGATCTGTTGCAGCAATCGTCCCTGCTACATGGGTGCCATGCCCGTTGTAGTCTTTCACATTTTCAGCATCTCCGTTGTCATCATCGGTAAAGTTCTTGCCTCCGATAATCTGATCTTTTAAGTCGGGATGCCCCGTGTCGCAACCTGTATCAAGGACAGCAATGGTTATGCCTTTTCCTTTGAAGCCACTTGACCAAAGTTCGGGTGCTTTAATCTCCTGAATACTTTCCGGCGTCTCTTTCGCTTCCATCACATTGGCTTTTACTTCATACGGAATTAAGCGAATTTCACCTTTCATAAGAAAGCCCTCCTTATTTTGTTTTCAAAGTAGATTCAGGCTGCGTAATGTTATTGTATAAAAGAAACTTTTGATCGGAAAGGGTCAATTGTAATAATTTTTCAAATAATCAATCTATTATCAAAAGCGCAGTTCTCCTCACTTCTTGACGAAAGAACTCAGCTTTTGAGGAAAACTCTTGATATCATATGAAAAAGGAGGATATGCTGCATAGTGAGCTTGCACCTGTCCAGATGAAAATGGGTGAAAAGGACTAAAAGAGGCAAACTAAAAAACAAGGAAATCAAGCATTAAATGCGATATAAAAAGTTTTTGTTCAAAAATAAATGTTTCTTTCATAAAAAATAGACGTGAAGATTGTGACTGTTCCAAATGCGAAAGACAACATATAATAATGGAAAGACAAGCTTGCCTTTCAGATAGGAGAGATAGAGATGAACAAAGGGAAGATACTCGTAGTCGAAGATGAAAAGAAAATTGCAAGGGTGCTGTCACTAGAGCTTGAATATGAAGGATATGAGGTGACAGTCAAAGAGACAGGAATGGATGGACTCCAGGCTCTTGAAGAGGAAAGCTTCGATTTGGTGCTGCTTGACGTCATGCTTCCAGAATTAAGCGGTCTTGAAGTGCTGAGAAGGGTTCGAAAGACAAATACAGCGACACCTATTATTTTGATAACAGCAAGAGGGAGTGTGCCTGATAAAGTAAGCGGCCTCGATCTTGGGGCGAATGATTATATTACAAAGCCCTTTGACATAGAAGAATTATTAGCGCGAATTCGTGCGCAGCTAAGGTTGAATATAAAGGCGCAAGAAGAAAAGGAAACAGAGCTTAGCATAGCAGATTTGACCGTCAACGAGAAAACAAGAGACATACAAAGGGCCGGGCAAATGCTTGAGCTCACACCGAGAGAATATGACCTGCTTGTCCACTTGCTGAAGCATCAGCAGCAAGTGCTCACAAGAGATCAGCTTTTAACAGCCGTTTGGGGCTTTGATTACTTCGGTGACACAAACGTAGTGGATGTCTATATTCGTTATTTAAGGAAAAAAGTCGATTACCCATTCGAAAAACAGCTGATTCACACAGTGAGAGGTGTGGGTTATGTGATGAAAGGATAAAGAATGAGATTAAAAAATAAAATCCAGCTTTATACATCGTTGTCCTTGTTTTTAATGGTGCTTCTGTTTCATACAGCCATTTATTTTATTTTTTCGATAACCTTGACGCAAAAAGATATGTCCCGGCTGTCTGAGGTCGCTGAAAATATTGCCATTGCTTTAAAAAAATCAGAAGAAGAGGGTCTTCCATCCTCGGAGCTGCTGAAAGCGTACTTGCCCCAAAATGGCATGATCCGTGTCGTGACAGAAACGGGTGAATCAAAGCTGACTGTCACAAAGGAGTCAACGTTTAGTTCACTGCCTTTTACATATGAATCTGGGCAGACAGCAGAAATCAAAGAATACAACAAGCATATGACTGCGTTCGCTGCAATTCCGGTCATTTGGACAAATGGAGAGATTGTGTCGCTTCAAGTATATGAAGAAATCGAAAATACGGAAGAAAATTTGGCGTTATTAAGAATGATTTTAATCGCTGCTGGCGTTTTAATTATAGTGCTTTCCTATTTTGCTGGCCACATTTTAACAAAACAAATCGTACGCCCTATTAGTAGAATGACGAGCACCATGAAGGCAAGTATGAAGGAGAAGGCGTTTAAGCGAATCAAACTAGCAGGCGATTCAAAGGATGAATTGTATCAAATGGGACAAACCTTTAATGAAATGTCAGAAATCCTCGAGAAGCATTATGAGAAAGAGCAGCAATTCTTGCATGATGCCTCTCATGAATTGAAGACACCGATTACCGTCATTATGAGCTACAGCAATTTACTAAAACGCTGGGGACAGACACGTCCAGAAGTGATAGAAGAATCCTCTCAAGCGATTCATGATGAAGCGAAAAAAATGAAAAGGCTGACAGATCAATTATTAACACTTGCGAAAAATGGTCAGCCGCTTTACTTGGACATGAAGCCAGTTGATCTTGGTCATTTATGCAAGCAGGTATGTCATACACTTGAAGTCGCAACCAATCGAACCATTCAATCTCTTGTGCAAACAGATCAGCCGCTCGTCGCTGAGGGGGATGAAGAGAAAATCAAACAGCTTTTGACCATCTTGATTGATAATGCAGTTAAATATAGTACAGAGCCAGTTGATGTGACATGCGGATGGGCGGGAGAGAAACCGTTTATTTCAGTCGTTGACCATGGGATTGGCATAAAAGAAAAAGATCTGCCGAAAATCTTTGACCGCTTTTTTCGTGTGGATGAAGCAAGAAACAGTGAGACGGGCGGAACCGGACTTGGTCTTTCAATTGCGAAGCAAATTGCGGAAGAGCACGGGGCCGACCTGAAGGTGGACAGTCATATCGGCGAAGGGACAACCATGACCATTCTTTTTAAGAAATAAAATAGGTCTTTTCTCATCAATTTCTCATTTCCTCCTTATAAAATAGGAAATAGGAAGGAGGCGCTGCATGTCTAGAAAAACGAAAATGGTGCTTGCGCTCGCAGGATGTCTCGTCGTTCTTGCTGCCTTTGCAATGCTCATGATTCAAACCATTGATCAAAAAATATTAAGTGAAGCAGAAATCAAAAAAATCATCGCAAAAGACTACAATGGAAACATTACAAATATTGATTTAATCAATCATAAACAGGACTATACATTGACGCTGGAAAATGCAAATGGCATCTATCAAATCATTGCATCTTCTGCAAGCGGTCAAATGAAAGAAATCAGACAGATCAAAAGCTATCAAAAGCCAAATGAAAAAAATGCTGAGCTCCAGGCAGAGGAAGCGGCTGTTAAAAAAGTAAGCGGTACTGTCATCCAAAAGAAAGAAAAGTCAGATCGTTTTATCTTTACGATCCAATCAAAAAAAGAATTATATCAAGTCGATGTCGACAAGCAAACGTTTAAGGTGCTTGTAGCAGAAAAGAAAAGCCCAACCTCTAAAGAAAAGAAAATGACAAAAATCACGGTCGAAGAAGCCATCCGAATTGCGGTAAAAGAAGTCGGAGGGACAGTGGATGATGCAGATCTTGAAACATTTAGCGGTATGCTTGTCTTTGAGGTGGAGCTGGATTTGCCTGACGGGCGAGAGGCAGAGGTGCTTGTGAACGCATATACAGGAGACATTGAAGGTATTACGTACGAAAACTAATCCTTTTCTCATGATTTTCTCATGTTTCTTTCCTTCCTTTATCATCTTCTTTCTTTAAGATAAAGGAGAAATCAAACAGAGGAGGACATGAACATGATGAAAAAAGTACTAGTAGCTACAGCATTAACAGGAACTCTTGTCGCAGGTGGTTTCACACTTCAAGCGCAAAATACAAATCAAACAGCACACGCCGAGCAGGTGGTGCAAAAGAAATCATCGTTTGTCTCAAAGAAACAAGCTGAAAAAGCAGCCCTAAAAGTGGTGAAAGGGTATGTGGACGATGTCGATCTTGAGCGTAAAAAAGGAAAATGGGTGTATGAGGTCGAGATTAAAAAAGGCGGCTTTGAATATAAAGTATATGTCGATGCCAAAACAGGAAAAGCGCTGAATGATCCAGTCAAAGAAAAGAAACAGAATGTGAAAATCACTAAAAAGCAGGCTGAAAAAATTGCCCTTGCAAAAGTAAAAGGAACAGTCACAGATTCTGATTTAGATAAAGAAAATGGTGTGTACTTGTATGAAGTCGAAATCACCACACCAAACGGCGAGGAAGTTGATTTTGAGATTTCCGCTAAAACAGGCAAAATCCTGAAGCAAGAATGGGATGATTAAGCCGCCAGCAATCCTAAGATAAATTTGTATGCGGTCTGAACCATTTATCCATCATGGATAGCTGGTTCAGACCGCTATTTTTGCTTAAATGATTGTATACAAGTACAAATGAATATCATCTTTTAAACTGAATAGGGTACTTCCATGTATCTGTACACCAAGCATGTTAATGCTTTTTATGTTGATTGCTTATCATTTCAGTTGTTCTTAAAAATGTCTCAATATCTTGAATATTATGACAATGGAGAGGTGATATTCTAATAGCCCCTTTAATTCCAAAGGAATCCAGCATCCTTTTAGAATAAATGCTTGTATTCAACCTTTCATATACGATCACACCGTGCTGTTCATATTCTCTTACTGCATCTTCATGGTTTGTTCCTTCTAACGATATGGCCACGATGAAATCTCTTTTTGATAAATCACGGTAATCAAGATGCACGGTCACTCCTTCGATCTCTCTTAGCCCTTTTACGTTGGGTGTCCCGTCTAGCATTATTTTTAATAAAGCCCTTTCTTGTTTTCCGATAGCTTCCATACCTGCTGCGAATAACTGTCGTCTGGCATTCACTGTTGTAAAATGACTTCCAAGCCAGCACACATAATCAACAATTGCGCTAATAGCCGCATAATGCGCAGGTGCTGGAGTTCCTAGACCCCATTCAGTTTCTTTCTTTCCTTTTAACTTATGATGAGGGAGAAGAGCAGCTCTTTCCGATAAATAAGCAACCCCGCAGCCTCTAACACCAAAAAATTTATATGGGGCAAAATTTATCACATCAACAGGGGTTTTTTCAATATCAATTAAACCATGAGGTGCATGTTGAACGGCATCAACCATGATAAATAAGTTTGGCTTCTTTTTTCTTGCCTCTTGTACAATTTGTTCAATGTCTAAAATAGCACCAGAGATATTCGAAGCATAGATGACGCTTAGAAGAACAGTATCTTGATCGATTAATGCCAAGATGTCTTCTACGTTCACTCCACCTGTTAAAGGATTAGACTTGGCCACTCTCAGCTCCTTGTTTAATTTATTTGCATAAAAACTAGCTGCGTCATAAGCTGCTGGATGTTCTAAGGATGTTGTGACAATATTTGTTCCTTTAATATGTTCTGCAATGATACCCGTAGTCTCAAAGATAGCTTGTGACGCTGTCAGATATGTAGCGAAGCTTCCTTGTTTCACGTTAAAAATGGTTTGAAGATCAACAATCCCCTTTTTCTGGATATCAATCAAGTGTTTTGCTGTTTTATGATTTCTTTCAGAACAATCTGGGATGCCATCAATGATTGAAAATATATGATTTGCCTGTTTTAAACGAAGGGAACCACCTGCATTATCAAAAAAAAGGCGTTCCTTTTTTAGGATAGGGTCCTCATCAATATATAAAAATTGTTCTCTTACTTTTTTTAATAAATCATTTGAAATGTGCATGTTCAGGTTAGTTTGGTTCATCATCTTATCCCCCAATATTCAATTCTTATACTTAGTATTATACATTGTGTTATCAATCAATGGTTGTACCCTAATCAGAGAGATCCTTTTTTTCTGTAAACAATATTTCATTTTTAGCTAAAGCGACAGTTGTCAGCGCATTGTCAATGTGACATTCGCCGCACCTTTATGAGTTCAGCTGTTTTATACTAATCACTCCTTACACTTTCATGTGTAAGGTTTTTTCATTGGGACAAACTACGGGAAAGGAGGCGAGAGAATATGAAGAAAAAAGAAGAAGAGCAGACAATGGACCATGCGGAATATGTTCCGCATCCTGATGGAGAAGGATATGCTTTGTTTTTGCATGATTCCTTTCATCTCCTCTCCCAAGAGGATATGAATCAGCCAGAAGAGGAATAAAAGACATGAAAGGGCGATGGTTTACTTTGTCTATCGCTCTTTTTTTCAAAAGTAAGCGAATACATGAGGAAACTTGGCATCTTGCTTATTGACATCACTGCGCTTTTTCTGTAATCTCAGTGTGTCAACAATATGAGACTTCGTTAGGTGAGGCTCCTGTATGGAGATACGCTGCTGCCCAAAAATGTCCAAAGACGCCAATGGGTCAACAGAAATCATCGACATAAGGTGATTTTTAATGCAGCTGGATTTTTCCTATGCCATACAGTGCTAAAGCTCTACGATTGAAGGAGCAAGTGTTTTATTTGTCATGCTTACAAAGCGCCTTCATTCGGTTGAAGGTGCTTTTTTATGGGAAAAGGAGGTGTGGGGATGGATCATCCCGATTCGAGACACATAGAGAATATGTCAAAAGATCAGATTGAGACATCAGATAGAGGAGATCCTGACCCCCGCACATTCTAAGGGATTCGGGTATCTCCTGACTTTGGGGAGGTAACAGCTATGATACAAAATATTACGTATGATGAACTCATTTTACGCATCATTATTTTACTAAGAGATGGAAAACGCAAAGAATTTAAAAACATCATGGAAGAACTTCAGCCATATGATATGGCCTACTTATTTAAAGAGCTTCCAGAAAAACACCGCGGCCGCTTCCTTAGCTTTTTACCAGTCGATGACGTGACAGAAATGATGGGTGAGCTGGAGCGGGAATACCAAGAAATCGTTCTTGAAAAAGTAGGGAAAGACAAAGCTACGTTCGTCACAAACAAAATGGATAACGATGATCTAGCCAACTTATTTGATGAGATGGAGGATGAGCTAAAGGATCAGCTTTTATCTAACATGGAAGCAGAGGAATCAAAGGCCGTCCAGCTTCTTATGAATTACCCTGCTGAGACAGCGGGACGGATCATGACCAACCGGTACGTTTGGATTCCTCAGCATTATACGGTGCAGGATGCCGTTGTGAAGCTGAAAAGCTTTGCTGAAATTGCAGAATCAATCAACTATTTATATGTGATTAATGATCAAAAACAGCTTGTAGGCGTTCTCTCATACCGTGACCTTATTTTAGGTGAACCGGATGAAAAGGTGCAGGATCTCATGTTTACAAGAGTCATTGCTGTTGGAGCCTTTCAAGATCAGGAGGAAATCGCAAAGCTGATTGAACGGTATGATTTTCTTGCCATTCCTGTTGTGGAAGAGAACAATGTCCTAGTCGGAATCGTTACAGTCGATGATATCATTGATGTTGTCATTCAAGAGGCAGGCGAAGACTATGAGAAGTTTGCTGCCTCTGGTAAAGATATTACGTTCGATACGCCGGCATTTGTGGCGGCATACCGCCGTCTTCCATGGCTCATTTTGCTCTTGTTCATTGGGCTGATTTCAGGCAGTATTTTAAATTATTTTGAAGATACCCTTCAGCAAGTCGTTGCTTTAGCGTTCTTCATGCCGATGATTGCCGGGATGACAGGGAATACAGGCACACAGTCTCTTGCCGTCGTGATTAGAGGGCTTTCAAAAGAAGAATTAACGAAAAAAACCATTATGCGTCTTATTTTTAGAGAGCTGAGAACAAGTATTTACATTGGGATCGTCTGTTCCATTATTATTACAGTCGTCGCAATGGTGTGGCAGGGCAATATGATTTTAGGTTTTGTTGTCGGCTCCTCACTGCTTGCAACACTGATTATTGGGACAATGGCAGGTACGGTCGTGCCGATTATTTTACACAGATTAAACGTGGACCCAGCCATTGCATCTGGCCCGCTGATCACAACATTGAATGATATTCTATCCTTACTGATCTATTTTGGAATTGCAACAGCATTCCTTCATACACTGATGTAGCAAGAAGACTGTAAAACGTTACGTTTTACAGTCTTTTTTGAATAAAGATTGCATATAGCGCTTCCATCCTTTACATTTTAAGGAGAAGGTGGGAGAGAAAAATGAAGAAGTTTTTATTCATTTTAATGTGCATTGTTTTGCTAGGTGCATGTTCAAGGGAAGACGAGGGGAAAGACAGAAGACTTGTGGCAGCAGAGCATATGATTGAAGCGATTACCGAAGGAAATAAACGAAAAATAGAAAACATCTATGTTGAAGGCGCTGTCCCAAGCCCAAATGACATTCTAAAGCTGAAAAAGGAATGGGGCATAGAGACGCTTTCTTATGAAGATTTTCAATTAGAAGAAGCCAGCATTCATGTCTTTCATGCGAATTACGAAGATGAAAAAACAGGGAAGAAAAAGGCACTTGCCCTGCGGGTAATAGAAGATCCTGAAAAAGGCGGTGTACGGATTGACTTTGTAGGGGTCGTTGAAGGAACTGATGCTTCCTCTCAATGAAAAATTTTATTAAAAGACAAGGTATAAGCTAAAATGATTTTATTTAAAAGGATAGAAGAGCTGAAAGAACTTCGCTCTATCTATCCTCTTTTTTACCACAAATGACCTGATCACATATGAGTTATGCCCATTAACTCCATAAATCGTGAGAGGGCACTGGTCATGTACGAATCGCGGCGCCTTATAAACACAGTGGGCACGATTCTATGTGGTTCCGGTAATGGATGACAGGTAAATCTGCCTTGCATCCGAGCTTCAACCATAGATTTTGGTAATACGGTGACTCCTAGCCCGTTTTCAACGCATTTAAGCACGCCCTCTAAAGTGCCATATTCCATTACCTTCATCGAAGCAAAGCCATTGCTCTCTAACCATCGCTGCCAACGCCCCAAATAGATGCAATGCGCGAATGACGAAAGCAATGGTTCATGTAAAATTGATTCTACCTGGAATTCCTCCCGGGAGTAGCTTGTAATCAGAACAAGTGATTCTTCCAATACAGGGTACTCAATAATGTCCGGATGAAGAATTGGCCCATCAACCAATGCACCGTCTACCTTGTAGTTAAGAATAGCACTAACCTGATCTACAGTAGGTGCCATATACATGCTCAATTCTACTTGTGGAAATGTCTTATGATATTCTGTAAAAATGATTGGCAATCTTGTAGAAGCGGTTGACTCTATAGATCCGATGTGTAAAGTTCCCCGCGGAGTAGAGGAAAGCTTTACTGCCTCTATCGCTTCTTCAAAATCGTAGAGTAATTTGTTTACATATGGCAACAGTTCACGTCCTGCAGGCGTTAAGGATATCTTCTTGTGATATCGATAGAGAAGAGGAACACCTAATTCTTGTTCAAGACGTTGGATTCGTGCAGTGACATTCGACTGCACATAATTTAATTTCTCAGCAGCTTTTGTAATGCTTTGTTCAATAGCTACTGCTTTAAATATTTCCAAAGATTTAATATCCAAAATAACGCTCCTTTTGCATCGCAAATTGTGATGAACTATACACTATTTTTTGATTTTACGTGATCCAATAGAATAAGTAAACTTAATGATATAAGAGATTTATCATGAGGAGGAGAATTGAGAGATAGGAAATTTTAGCTAGGAAAAGATAAAACAGGCGTTTCCAATTAAATGAGGAGGGAATTTATTGATTTCAAAGATTAATATCCAAGAGAAATTTTTGCAAATAAATGCTTATTGGAATCCTAGAATAAGTGGAGAGTTGAACGACTCATACATTAAAATGGTAAAAATTAAGGGTGAATTCATTTGGCATCACCATGATGACGAGGATGAAATGTTCTTTGTATGTAAAGGGAATCTAGTCATCCGTTTTAGGGATAGAGAAATAGCTCTTAATGAAGGGGAGTTTCTTGTGATTCCTAAAGGAATTGAACATCAGCCAATTGCTGAAGAAGAAGTTCATTTGCTATTAATTGAACCAAAAACGACTCTAAACACGGGGAATGTGGTCAATGAACGAACTGTTTCGATTCCTGAACGAATGGATGAACACTAGATCGTGCACTTAACAGGTGCTTTAGTTGAAAAAGAGGCAGCAATCGCTGTCTCTTTTTACTACGTTATCATACATTCACTTGTCTTTAATTTTAAAGAGTAAGCGAATCTTTATTTGTTTATCGATTTTTGTACCGGAAGTGTGCGTTAATCTGGCCTTCCAGCATTTTTTTCTTATATTGTCCGCTTTTTAATGCCTGTTCTTTTTTCTTCATGTCTTTCAAAATCTCGGCTGTTTGCACACCGTCTTCTCGTTTGTTGGCGATGTCCATTAAACGTTCTACATCAGAAAAAGAATATTTACGCGTGCCTCTTGTTGAGCGCTGGGGGTAGATGAGTCTGCGTTCCTCATAATATCGGATTTGCCTGACGGATAGCCCTGTTAATTCACTGACAATCCCGATTGAAATGACTTTTTTATCTTTATAAGAAACATCTTCCTGCGTCATATACTCACCCCTGCAAGTCTTTTCTTCATATTATACAGAACGAGAAGGAAAAAAACCTATCATTTGTCAGAAAATATAACACAAAAACGAAAAAATGAAAAAACAATGGAAGGAAAGATAACAACAAATGTGAAATGAGTGTTGCGCGTGCATATAATGATGATGAGTTGAACTAGGAGGAGGAGCAAATGATGGAGCAAACACAGATCATCTGTATGGCAAAAGAAATCATCGCATTAGATATGAAGAGGGATGAATTACTGGAGCGATTCATGCAGGCGGCAGGTCAGAATGCACATGCTCTTCTAAGAGCCGTACAAAATGATTTGTATAAAAGCTCTTCATAAGCACCTGGTCCAGATCACTTGATAGGAGGGGATAATCGGTGCGGCGTATCTTAACAGAAGCTTTAGCAAAGGAAAGACATTATTATACGAAGCAGCTCTGTTCATTAGGAGTTTACAGCCCTGATGCGGCCAAGAACATGACAATTAGTGACTTAAAAAAAGAGTATCACTTCTTTTTCAACAAAACAGAGCGTAATTTGTGAAAATCCCTTGAAATGTGCGTATGTCACATAAAGGGTTCTTTTTTTGCGTGCTTAATATTATAGCAATATTGAATTTTGTAGAAATTTGACGAATACAGTGTAAGGAAACGCAGTTCCTTTACAGATTATGTTAAACTATGTCGCATCTTGATGGTTTGCTAAAAAAGCTTTTTTTCGAGATGATTGTGAAAAATAAGAAGGATTTTAAAAGTTTATATCGAAATCTTATACATAACACGAATGGAGTCACTTATGTGGTTGAAAGGGTTTTCAAAAACGTACTTCTATTTTTTACGAAAGGCTCCAACTGCACCGCAAGAAAGCCTTGAAGTTAAAAAAATATTATAAGAGGTAGATATGTGATGAGACTATCGTTTAATGAAGAAGAAGTAGAACGTTCAATGACACTTTACAAGGTATTTGCAAGAGCATTTAAAAGCGTTTCAGAACACAGTATTAGAGACAGCAAAGAGCATGGATTTAATCCAACTGAATTTGCCGTTCTTGAATTGCTGTACACAAGAGGTGCTCAAAAACTTCAGCAAATCGGCTCAAGACTCCTGCTTGTCAGCGGGAATGTGACGTACGTAATTGACAAATTAGAACGAAATGGTTTCATTGAAAGAGAGCAGGACCCAAAGGATAAACGGTCGGTTTATGCCCATTTAACAGATAAAGGGCGCAGTTATCTTGATAAGATTTACCCGATTCATTCTCTCCGGATTGCGCGAGCGTTCTCTGGCCTCTCGCGTGAAGAACAAGAACAATTGATTAGTCTATTGAAAAAAGCAGGCATTCACAGTCAACATTTATTATTTAGATAGAACGAAAAGGTGCCATGATTGGCACCTCTCAGATTGTTGACAAAGGGCTAAAATGATCTTTATTTTAGCCCTTTGTCTTCTTTTCAGCGTGACCTGAAAACCTTTGAAGTCTAGGAAGGACGAGCACCGAAGCAGAGCGAATTTGACATTCGTGAGCATCGGAGCGCAGAACTGACAACGAATGCGAGGGTTTGTCTACACGCTGAAAGGTGCCATGATTGGCACCTTTTTTATGTGTCCAGCTGATGCGCCGGATAGGCAATGAATTTTTCGATATCGGTTGCTGGAAGGGGCTTTGCATAATAAAAACCTTGCAGGTCGTCACATCCTTGCGCAGATAAAAGCTGCGCCTGCGCAAAGGTTTCAACACCTTCTGCTATGACTTCGAGAGATAATTGATGTCCCATCGCGATAATGGCACCTGTAATCTGTTCAGACTTCGAATCATTTAAAATATCTTCAATGAAGGATTTGTCGATTTTCAGTCGATGAATGGGCAAATCCTTTAAATAGCTTAAGGAGCTATGACCTGTACCAAAGTCATCAATACTAATGCGAACGCCCAGATGTTTCAGCGACGTCAGCACCTGTTTTGATTGCTTGATATTGTCCATTGTCATACTTTCTGTCACTTCAAGCTCGAGCAGTGACGATGTCAGGTTGTATTTTTTCAGTGTCAGCTTAATCAAATCAATTAAGTCTTCAGAATTGAATTGTTTCGCAGATAAATTGACAGCCACAGGAATTTTCAGCCCGTTGTCATACCACGTTTTAGCCTGCCTGCATGCGGTATCAATGACCCATCTGCCAATATCAATGATCAGCCCTGATTCCTCTGCCAGCTCAATAAAAGCCTCAGGTGATTTTAAGGAACCATCTGGTGCCTTCATTCTTAGAAGAGCTTCTACGCCAGTCATCTTTCTTGTTTTCGCACTGACTTGCGGCTGGTAATGAAGCACAAACTGTTCTCTCTGAATGGCATCCCGCAACTCAAGCTCTCGATTTAACCTGTCTTCACTTGATCTTTCCATTGATTCGGTAAAGAACTCATACCGGCTTTGCTTATGTTTTTTGGATAAATACATCGCCATATCGGCTTTCCTCATCAATTCCATCCCATCTTTGCCATTTTGAGGTGAGATGGCGATCCCAATGCTGATAGATGTAATGAGCTGATGATTCTGGATGAAAAAAGGACGTTCAAATTGACGAATGATATTTTGAGAAAGCTGCTCAATTTTGTGTGTGTCA
This sequence comes from Bacillus pumilus, assembly GCF_038738535.1. Taxonomy (NCBI): domain Bacteria; kingdom Bacillati; phylum Bacillota; class Bacilli; order Caryophanales; family Bacillaceae; genus Bacillus; species Bacillus pumilus. Next base: position 1,245,335 of record NZ_CP046128.1, read on the forward strand.
TGTCCCATGTGAGGGAAGATCATTAAAAATTCATCCCCGCCTAGTCTTGCAATAAAGCCATTGTCCGGTAAACATTGTGTCAGTCTGTTTGCAGCTGCTTTAAGTAGTAAGTCTCCTATGTTATGACCAAGTGCATCATTAATAATTTTAAAACGATTCAAGTCAAGAAACAGAACAGCCGTCGATGTTCCTGTCTCTTCTTGAGCGGAGAGAACATCATTTAAATGGTTGATGGCGTGGCGCCGATTAGGAAGCTCAGTTAACGCATCATAATGTGCCATGACATGAATTTCTTTTTCTGCAATCCGCTGCTGCGTTAAATCTTTTAAGACAAGATAAATACTGTCAAGAGTATTGTTGACATGAACAGGTATGTAAGTGACATGATAATAATAAAAACGATCTGCTGCTTTCAGTTCTGCTTCACGTGTGATGGCTTTTTTTGACCGGGAAATAAATTCTTCCCACATCTCAGTCGGCATCACGTATTGACTGACATCATCACCAATCCAAGAATTGCACATTTTTAAGATTTGTTTACCTAAGTCGTTCGCAGAAAGCACCTTTCGATCGACAGATAACACGATAATGCCATCGATATTATGTTTAATGAGCGATTGAAACCGCTGTTCATTTTCCTTTAACTGATCTGACTGCTTCATGATTCGGTGATCTATATAGGCACCAAAGATCATCAGTGTTTGGACAATCAGTGTCATCAAGCCGATGAAAATCGACAGACTGAATGGCGACATTTCAAGAGAGCCGCCTGCAGCGGACTGTCCATCTGAATGAACAAACATAGTAGAAGCAGCCATACCAGTATAATGCATGCCAGAAATAGCCCCACCCATCACGAGTGCACCAGCTATTTTTAACAGATGATCCTCCTTTTTTTTCTCGGATCGATGGAGCCGAAAAAAGAGATGCAGTGAAAAGAAAGATGCCAGCGCAGCAATGAAAAACGAAAGAAAAAAGAGGACTGGATCATAGCTGATTGAGACATTGGCCATTGATTCCATTCCAAGATAATGCATGCTGCAAATAGCTGAGCCCATGGTGATTGAACTAATGAGCAGCCGTCTTATGGAAAGCTGCTCTTGAATGCATATCGAGAATGCGATCAAAGAACCGACAAAAGACGCCAAAATCGATAAAATCAGTAAGGGAGTTTCATATGTGATGCCGGTTTGCATGTGAAATGCCATCATGCCAATAAAATGCATCGACCATATGCCCATCCCCATGATCATTGCACCAATGACCAGCCATACCTTTTTCTTTGCACCGCTTGACTGTATCACTCGGCTGGCTAACTGAAGAGCTGAGTAGGAGGCCACAGCGGCGACAGCGACTGACAGAAAGACAAGCCATCCGTTGTAGCTTCCTGTTAATTGGGTCATGTGAGAAAACCTCCAGTATCTTAAAACAGACATATACTTAATATATCGGATCGCATGGCTTCTGTGTTCACTTTTCCTTCACTTAAATACCACAATCAACGTTTTTTTCACGTGTCTTTTATAGTAAAATCAAATTTAATGTAAAAAAACGACGAAAAGTGAATCGTTTCTTCGGTTTTATTCGTTTAATATATGGTGTGATTCTAAAAGAGATAGAATCATTCAAACGATTATGTGTGAAAGGGATTGATAAACATCGAAGATTTTATTATTTCTTTAGCTGATGCTTTTAAGAACTTGTCGTACTTTGGCATCTTCCTCGCATTATGCATTGAATTTGTTCCTGCTGAAGTGGTTCTGCCTCTTGCGGGTTACTGGGTCTCAGAAGGGGACATGGCCTTCATCGGTGTTGTGGCTGCCGGCTCCATTGGCGGCGTGGCTGGCCCTTTGACCTTGTACTGGTTAGGACGTTATGGCGGCAGACCCTTTTTAAATAAATATGGGAAGTACTTTTTTGTCAAACCTGAGTCGCTTGATAAATCGGATGCTTTCTTTGAAAAGCATGGTGGTTTCGTCGCCTTTAGCGGCCGGTTTATTCCAGGGGTCAGAACGCTTATTTCCATCCCGTGCGGTATTGCCAAGATGAATGTGTGGGTCTTTTGCTTGTATACGTTTTTGGCGATTACGCCCATTACATTTGTGTATGTGTATCTTGGGTTTGTGCTCGGGGAGAACTGGAAAGAGGTTGGCGCTATGTTAGATCCATATCTTTTACCGATTGGGATCGGGGTTGTGTTGTTGTTCGTTGTTTATATATGGCTGAAACGTAGAAAAAGAAAAACAGAAACACCCACTGCCTAATCACTGAATCGAAGTGAAAGTCACCTGTTGACAATCCAGTGTCTATTGATTATGATATAAGTAATCTAAATATTCTTAAATCCCACCAAAGGGGAGTAGCGTCCGGTTTTTACCGGAAACAAAGTCGTCATTACATGGACTTAAGTTCCATCGGCTTTGTTGGCATGATTCTACATATCACATGTCTAGCAAGACCTTTGCCATTACAGGCAAAGGTCTTTTTTGTATTCATAAGCCTTTGTCTGTTGTGGGACAATAGATAAAAACAAGGAGGAATGATGATGGATGCAGCAACTATTTTAGAGTACGGGTGGGTTCTTCTCGTACTGATTGGATTAGAAGGGATTTTAGCAGCTGATAACGCGCTGGTCATGGCTGTGATGGTTAAACACCTTCCTGAAAAGCAAAGAAAAAAGGCATTGTTTTACGGACTTGCGGGTGCGTTTGTCATGCGATTTGGTTCCCTGTTTCTTATTTCGTTTTTAGTGGATGTGTGGCAAGTTCAAGCCATTGGCGCAATTTATCTTCTTTATATTTCCATTCACCATATTTTAAAATCGCACGTATTTAAGAAAAAGGAATCAGACACAAACATGAAGCAAAGCGGCTTCTGGGCAACAGTCGTAAAAGTCGAGCTTGCCGACATCGCTTTTGCTGTAGATTCCATCTTAGCGGCCGTCGCATTAGCCGTGACATTGCCGAAAACGAGTCTTCCGCAAATCGGCGGACTCGATGGCGGTCAATTTATTGTCATTCTTTTAGGTGGTATCATCGGTCTTATCATCATGCGATTTGCAGCTACTGTCTTTGTGAAACTGCTCAAAACAAGACCGAGCCTAGAAACAGCAGCCTTTGTCATTGTCGGATGGGTTGGTGTGAAGCTCACGCTTTATACACTGTCACATCCAGCTATTGGTATCGTGTCCTCTCATTTTATTCATTCAGCATTATGGAAAGTGATTTTCTGGACGGTGCTTCTCGCAATTGCAGCATTTGGCTGGTTTTTATCAAGTCCATCAAGAAAAGGCGGCCAAGAAAACGATGGAAAACAAGAGGGACGCCTAGAAGAGTAGGTTTTTTGAAAGAAATATCATTTCATTTTCATAACACGTATATTACAAATAAGGGGGAGATACCCCCTTATTTCTTTGCTTTTAGACGAAACATTGTAAAGTAGATGATGATATACATGTCATAATTGAGTAACAGGAAATGAATTCCTCATTTCTTCCTTTGCGCTTCCCTCATAAATTAGCTATCATAAATGAGTAATATAGGGAGAACTGAGGTGAAACCATTGCTTAGCCTTTTGTTTAAAAAAGGAAAGAAAAAGCAAACATTAGAGCAGTCGGCTATCAGTATTCAACAAGGTGATATCGAGCTGCAAAATGCATTAATAGAGCAATACAAACCATTTGTCGCTAAGACGGTTTCATCCGTTTGTAAACGATATATAGATGAAAAAGATGATGAATTCAGCATAGGCTTAATTGCCTTTAATGAAGCGATAGAAAAATACTCTGCCGAAAAAGGAAACTCACTCCTTGCTTTCGCAGAATTAATTATTAAAAGAAAAGTGATCGACTATATTCGAAAAGAAGCGAGAAATGCGCCAACGGTTCAAATGGACCTGCAAGAAAGTGAAAATGGCGAGTACTCTCAAAGCATGATTGAAGCAGAGCTGTCTACAAATGAATATAGACGTTTAATTGAACAAGAACATAGAAGAGAAGAAATAGAACATTTTAAAGAACGATTAAAAGTATACGGTCTCACGTTTCAAGAGCTGCTTGAACATTCACCAAAGCATGCAGATGCCAGGCAAAATGCCATTAAAGTAGCCCACACACTCGTTGAACACGATGAGCTCAGAACCATTTTATTTCAGAAAAAACAATTACCAGTCAAACAGCTTGAAAAGCTAGTGGAAGTCAGCCGCAAAACGATTGAGAGAAATAGAAAATACATCATTGCGATGGCGATCATTATGACAGGAGATTATGTGTATTTGAAAGATTACCTTAAAGGGGTGCTTAATTCATGAGAAGAGGCATTATAGTAGAGAAAAACAAAAAATATGTCACGCTGCTGACCCCTGATGGACAATTTCTGCGGACAAAATATGAACAGCAAGACTATGAAATCGGTCAAGAAGTGACATTTCCGAATGAATCACGTCTCGAAAGAAAAAGAGCCGGTTTTTTTGACCTGCTTCGTTTACGTCCGTTAAATGCAGGAATCCTATCAATCGCAGCGATTATTGTCGTGATTTTTACTATGATGCCATCTTTCTCAAGTCAAAAAGCATATGCATATATGACAATTGACATTAACCCGAGCTTTGAACTGAAGCTTGATCACGATTATCAAGTGATCGGTGTCACACCACTGAATAAAGATGCGAAACAAGTACTGGCCAGTATGAAGGATTTGGAAAAAAACGACATGACCAAAGTCGTGCAGGAAATCATAGATGACTGTGACAAAAAAGGTTACGTGAACCACTCTAAGAGCATTTATATTTCAACGGTTTATGAAAACAAGCAGGACCATACATATAAAACCAACGTCAAAAGTAAAATTAACACCATCTCTGGTGAATATCAAAAGCGCGATTACAAGCTAGAAACTGTAGAAAGTGACCTGGAAACAAGAGAAAAAGCTCAAAAGGCAGGCATTTCAACAGGCACATATATCAGAAATCAAGAAATGCAAGACAAAGATCAAGAAGACATTAAAAAGGATGAAGACGCAGCAGAGAGTGATGCTGTCAAAGAAGAAGAGCCTAACAAAGATGATGAAGATCAAACAGACAAAGACAAACAAGAAGACGTCAAGACAGACGATAGCGAAGAGATGAAGCCAGATCAAGAGGCTCCTGAAGCTGAAGACAAAGAGCAGAAGGATCAAGAGAGGGAAGAGCAAGGATCTATTCAAAAGCCTCACCAAACAAAACCTGATGATGAAAGCAAAGACAATCAAATAAAGGAAGAAAAGGATCGTTCTATCGATAAAGAACAAAAAAAAAATCACTCAACGGAACCTGATGACAAAAGAAATCCAAACGGCACATCACGTGGTGGCGCTGAAAAGCACACAAAAAAAAACGACAGGGATCAGAAACGGCCGTCCGCTGAACGAAAAAGAGAACATATGAAGCAAGGAAAAGGTGTACCGTCCCCTTATCGTGAGAACCGGGATGAGCACACATATGAACAATAAAAAAACGCCAGAATAGCTCCGGCGTATTTCACCATGTTTTTATTTAGATTGATTGCCCATTTGTGATTGAGCCTGTTGAACGAGTCTTTTTGTAATTTCACCGCCAACAGAACCATTTGCACGTGCGACTGTATCTGAACCGAGAGTCACGCCAAATTCTTGAGCGATCTCGTATTTAAATTGATCTAATGCTTGTTCTACTCCAGGAACAAGAAGTTGATTTCGGTTTGCCATGTCCATATTCCTCCTTTCACCTCATGTTTGTTGCGCCTTCTTATTTTGAAGAAAACAGCGTACAATTATGCTGGCAATTGCTGCACAAAAAACCGAGGTGATGATTCACCTCGGTTCTTCTTTATCCTGATGCTGCAGTGTATGAAACATCATTTCTTGTGCCGTACTTTGCAAGTGTGAAGTAAAGACAGAAAAAACGGTTGAACTGATAATGCCTTTGATCAAATGCCATTGGTGCTGTGTCAATTCAGAAAATTCTTCACGGAGCTTATCTGTCTGTTCCTCTGTGATTTCCCGTAAGTTTGTTTCTTTTAACGGAAAAAGAGTATGATGATAAATAAAATCAAGGACATGCGCATATGCTTCATAAAAGCGCAGTGGACTAATAATATCATCAGTTCGATCCGTAATTGTGTTAAATAAGGCAGATAAGATGGTACGGATGGCATCAAAGTCAAAAACTGATTTTAAATCTCTAACAATTAATAAAATAACGACCTGATCAATTGAGTACTTCTTTCCAAGCTCAGGGTGGCCAATCATATCTTTAATATCACGTTTGATCCAGTTTTGAATCGCTGTCGATTTAAGAGAAGTCAGTTCGCATAGGTTTCCTAATTCTACAATTTCATTTGTGGAGAGTCCATGCTCTGATTTGTGTTTCCGCCGTTCAAGCCTCTCAAAAAAAGAAGGGATTTTTAGCTCGTCATGTTCGTGATGTTTGTCTTTTTTTACAGATAAATTTAATAGCTGAAGCGGAGTCAGATCTCCCTCTCCTTTTAGAGAATAGAGAAGACTTGTCATGTCAATTCTCGTTAATTTAAAAGCACCCATTATTCCACCTCGTTTGTACGTCAAAAACGTCATAATTGATCTAATTCAACATCATAATCTCTTTTTGATGAAAATGCAAAATAAACTAAAATCCAGAAAGCGGCGTCACAATTTGTTCACTTTTCAGCTGTAGCAAATGTCGTAAATATTGAAGTGACGGGGCTTAAGCCGTTATGATAAACATAGGAAATGATTCCTTTTTCCTTGCAATTTGAGACGTTTATTTTTATAATTTTATTAATAAGTTCAAATGAACTTAATATGACAGCGGAGGTTATGTATGGGTAAAAGAATATTTCTGTTTATATTAACGAACATTCTTGTTATCACTACGATTGGTATTGTACTATCGGTTATTAGTGCAGCAACTGGTGTTGGTTCTTATATAGGAGCAGATGGTGGAATTAATTTTGTGGCATTGCTAGTATTCAGTGCAGTTGTTGGTTTTGTTGGCTCGTTCATGTCACTTGCAATGTCTCGCTGGATGGCAAAAATGATGATGGGTGTGCGTGTGTTAAACCCTGAAAAGGATTCATTAACATATGATGAGCAGCAGCTTGTTGACCGCGTGCACAGATTATCAAGAGCAGCAGGCCTTTCTAAAATGCCTGAGGTTGGTATTTATCAATCATCTGAAGTAAATGCTTTTGCGACAGGTCCTTCTAAGAGAAGATCACTTGTTGCGGTTTCCACTGGATTGCTTCATGAAATGGATGATGCAGCAGTTGAAGGTGTAATCGCTCACGAAGTTGCTCACGTTGCGAACGGTGATATGGTGACAATGACGCTGCTTCAAGGGATCGTCAACACGTTCGTTGTCTTCCTTTCAAGAATTGCGGCATGGATCGCAAGCCGCTTTGTTCCGCGTGAAGAGCTTGTGCCGATTGTTCATTTTATCGCAGTGATTGTTTTCCAAATCATTTTCTCTATCTTAGGAAGCCTTGTCGTGTTTGCATATTCTAGACACCGTGAATTCCATGCAGACCGCGGCGGAGCTGACCTTGCCGGTAAAGATAAAATGATTCATGCGCTTCGCTCACTTGAGGCGTATACGTCAAGAATCAAAGATGATGATCAAACAGCAGTTGCTACGCTTAAAATCAGTGGTAAACGAAAAGCTTCTCTTTTCTCAACACACCCTGATTTAAACGAAAGAATCAGAAGACTAGAAGCAAAATAAGAGAGACGAAAAGACATTCTGTTACAGGATGTCTTTTCTTTTTTGATGAAAAAGTAAATAAAGCATAAAATACCTTTAAAATCATGTCTCTTTTCATTAAAATGATAAGTATTGAAAATTGAAAGTTAAAAGAAGGAATGACAATGAACCCAATTAAAAAGCTAATTGACCGGCTATCGGCTTTCCAGCTGATTGCCCTTTATTATTTTCTTGCTGTGACCGTCTCATTTATTCTTCTAAGTTTGCCAGTCGCTCATCAAGATGGGGTGGTGAAGTGGACATTTATCGATGCATTATTTACGGCAGTGAGTGCGGTAAGTGTCACAGGACTCACCGTTGTTGATACCTCCCAAACATTTAGTGTGGCAGGTATGTGGATCCTTGCGTTTGTCCTGCAAATCGGAGGTATCGGCATTATGACGCTCGGTACCTTTGTGTGGATTGTCATGCGAAAAAGGATCGGGATTAAAGAAAGAAAGCTCATCATGGCAGATCAAAACCAGAGCAATTTATCAGGAATTGTGAAATTAATGAAGCAGGTCTTATATTTAATTTTGCTCATTGAGTTTGTAGGCGGTCTGATTTTAAGCATGTATTTTCTCAAATATTACGATGTGCAGGCAGCATTCTTACATGGCTTCTTCTCAAGTATTAGTGCGACCACCAATGGGGGCTTTGATATTACAGGGAACTCGCTCATCCCTTACAAAGATGATTATTTTGTCCAATTTATTACGATGCTGCTGATCATCTTTGGAGCCATTGGCTTTCCTGTCCTCGTAGAAGTAAAGGATTACTTATTTAATCAAGACCGAAAGCACGCATCGTTCTCATTGTTTACAAAAATCACAACGATTACGTTTGGCAGCTTAGTCATTGTTGGCGCTATTGGGATTTATGCCCTTGAAGCCCGGTTTACGTTTTTAGGGAAGAGCTGGCACGAAGTTTTGTTTTATTCATTGTTCCAATCGACCGCCACAAGAAGTGGTGGACTTTCCACATTAGATATTACTCAATTGACAGAACCGACGCTGTTATTTTTATGTCTGCTCATGTTTATCGGGGCATCTCCAAGCTCGGTTGGGGGCGGAATTCGGACAACCACCTTTGCCCTTAATTTACTCGCACTGTTTCATTTTGCTCGGGGAAATAAGTCCATTAAAATCTTCAAAAGAGAGCTGCATCAAGCGGATATAAACAAATCTCTAATGGTGACGATGATGGCCTTTATATTGGTGTTTGGCGCTACATTCTTATTAACCTTATCCGAGCAAAATACGCTTCTTCAAAATTTATTTGAAGTCTGTTCTGCATTCGGAACAACAGGGCTATCACTAGGGATTACCTCTGAGCTCTCTGTTTTCGGTAAGTGTATCATTATGATGGTCATGTTTATTGGACGGATCGGCATTCCAAGCTTCTTGTACTTAATTGGCCGAAGAGAAAGCGAAGCGAATTATCATTATCCGAAAGAGCGTGTCATCATCGGCTAAACAGCATTCCGAGCGAATGCTGTTTTTTTATTTCCATTATCTAACTGGCTAAATCACGCGAGATGTTCGCAATCTATAGGTAAGAGGTGAACGAGACGTGCTGGATGTAATATGGAAAGCAATTGTCATGCTGCTAGTTGGTACCTTGCTGCTGAGAATAGCAGGGCCTAAATCCATTAGTCAATTAACTGTTCAACAAACAGTGATCATGATTTCAATCGGATCGATTATTATCCAACCCTTTATTGAGCACAATTTACTTGAAACGATTTATGCCGCTGCTACATTTATCATTGCACTCGTCATCATGGAAAAATTGTCTATCCAATCTGATTTCTTTGAAAAATTGGTTTCAGGGAAATCTGTGGTCATTTTGCAGGATGGAGAAATGCTTGATCACAAGCTGAAGAAAACGAGGCTCACTAGGGATGAATTCAAAATGCGCTTAAAGCAGCAAGGCATCACAGACATCAGCTGTCTCAAAAAAGCCACCCTAGAAGCCAATGGACAAATTGGCTATGAGTTAAAGCCAGAAGAAAAGCCCGTGACGGTCAAACAAATGAAGGAACTCCTAGACCAATTAAGAGAAGAACTAAATATGTTAAAAAAGGACTGATTTCAGATGAAAAGAAAAGCAGCGAAAAATGAAGCACTGACAAATAATATGACACCGACAGAAAGCCTGGCACATGATCAAGGACAAACCCAATTTGATGAACAATCAAGAGATCGTCAGGCAAACCGAAATTCTCACAAAGGGAAACAAGGAGGAGGATCTCATGACTAAAAAGCATGTGAAGAGCAAGGACATGAAAGATCATAAGAGGCCAATGGACCCAGATATCTTAGAAGAGGAATTTGGCAGTGAGCTTGGAGATATCAACAGCAGCAAATGGATTGATACTCTTGTAAAACCTAAGAAAGATGCTGAATGTCACAATGGACACATGGATGAAAAATAGAAAAAACGATCCTTGCGGGATCGTTTTTTATTTGATATAACTGCCTTGTCTGCCGGTGATTGTACGCAAAAGATTGTTCATTTTGAGCTCAATCACTGGCTGTGCAACGTTTTTAACAAAGGTGCTAGACAGGGTAAAGGTTAACAGAATGGTCAGCAGCAATAACATCAGTACACTTGCTGTATTCAGGGCCCAGTCGTCAAACCAAGTCGTTCTAAGCAGCTTGATCACAAAGCCATGTAGTAAATACACATATAACGTTCTTGTGCCCCATTTTGTAAAGAAGAAACGGCGTGTTGGCACTAATGCAAAGAAGCTGAATGTAGCGCCAAATGCAAGCATGTACCATGCCATTCGTTTCATTGCCGCAATCAATCCCTCATCTCCAAGAGAAGCATATGACTGTGATCCAAATAAGAAGGAATAATCAAATTCATAGAAATAGCAAAATAAGAATACAGCCATTAATACAAGAAGTGCTGCCAGCTTTCCTTTGCTTGTACGGATGAATTCAAAATGCTGCTTTTTTAAATAGAAGCCAGCTAAAAACATCGGCAAAAAGACAAACGTACGCGATAAGCTGAGCGTATTGCTGATGCTGTCCACGTAACCGACAAGTAACGCAATCGACAAACTGACGATCATCGCCCAGTGAAACGGAAGTTTAGAAAAAGGAATGAGCAGCAAATTCCAAAAAAATAAACTAATTAAAAACCATAAAGACCATTGCGGATCAATTGGATTTAAATTGGCCATGCTTTGATCCTGCAAGAGATAATAGTAAACTGAATAGATCACCTGAAAAATTAAATATGGGATGATCAGCTTAACGGCGACTTTTTTCATAAAACCTGGCTTTCTAAAGCCTTTTGCAAAGAAGCCGGAAACCAAGATAAAGGCGGGCATATGAAAAGTATAAATAAACTTGTATAAATAGAGCATCCAATCATTATCATGAATGAATGATCGTAACAAATGACCAAAAACAACTAGAAAAATCAGAAGAAATTTCGCATTATCAAAATAACTATCTCGTGAAGATGCCATAACATCACCTTTCCTGCTTGATTTCAAACATAAATGTTCTATGTGCACTATTCCCGTATTTGCCCCATTTTAAAATACATTTTGGCTCATTTCGCTATTTGATGTGAAATTGTAGAACGGTTGTAAAAGAAGCGTAAGAAAAGAGAATCGCAGTTCGATCCTGTCATCCAAATGAAATAAAAGAGACAGTCTTCGTGTAAAAAGTTATTTTTTTTATGAGTCGAATGAAGGAACAATGAAAATATTGTAGAAATATTGTAGAGGAATGAGGCTGGAAAAGGAGTGTAAGAGAATGACTGAAACGCTCGATGGCGCAGAAGATATCAGAAAATTAGAAAAAGAGAACGAATATTTGCGAACAGAGTTGATGCAGCAAAAGAGGCTGTTAAATAAGACGTTAGATGCCATTTTCATATTTGATCAGCACCTCAATATTATCCAAGCCAACGAAGCGACATGCAGGCTTGTACAGACATCGAAAGAAGACCTCCTCAATAAATCCGTTCTAGATTTCCTATACGGCATCCCGAAAGACAAAATTGAATGCTCCCTTGATTTATTTTTTCGAAAAGGAAAGTTAAGAAGAGAAATCTCCATTCAGCTTGAAAACGGGGAAACAAAATACATTGAATTTGTTGCAGAGAATGACGTCGTGAATCAGCAATATATCGTGGTCATGCGAGATATTTCCTCAAAGAAAATACTAGAACGAGAACGCTCCATGAATGAGCAGCTGTTCAAAGATTTGTTTGACCGAGCCATTGACGGGATGGTCATTTTTGATCAGGATGGCTGCATGATCGACGCCAATCACTCTTTTTGTCAGAGCTTTGAGCTACAAAAGACCGATTTAACCGATCGTTATTTAAATGAATTTGTCGAAGATGAAAATCTTCCAGCCTTGCAGCACCTTTTAACGTCACTTAAAGAAACAGGGAAAGCCAAGGGAGAGCTTCCCGTTACCCTTCAATCTGGCCAGCAAAAATTATTCGAGCTCACGATTACATCAAATGTCATGAGCGGTTTTTATATGTCCATCATGCGGGATATTACAGAAAAAAGGTTAATGGAAGAAAAGCTGTTAAAAAGTGAGGAACGCTTTAGAGAAATTTTCGAAAATGCAATGGATGCGATCATCATATGGGCAGATGATGGAGAGATTGTGAGAGCAAATGAATCAGCCTGTCGAATTTTTGAATTGCCTATGCACTCACTGATTGGCAAGAAACTCACAGACTTTCTCGTGAAATCTGATCAGAGATATAGGCCGACTAGAAGACGTTATATTCGGAATCATGAAATAAGGGAAGAGCTGTTGTTCAGAATGGCAAATGGTCAGTTTAAAGAGCTCGAGTTTACATCAAAGCATGCGGTATTAGAAGGACAGCACTTAACCATTTTACGTAATGTGAGTGATCGAAAAAGAATGGAAGAGGAGCTGCGCGAAAGTGAGCTCAAATTCCGTAAAGTATTTAATGGATCAATGGACGGCATTGTTCTTTTTGATAACCAGTACCGCATTATCGAAGTCAATCCATCCGCAAGCGAGCTGCTCGGATTGAAAGACGATCATTTAACGGAAATGAACCTTTTCCATATCCTTGCGCCTTATCAAATTGAACATTTGGCACAGCCTGCTCAGGCGATGTCGTTAGATGAAATGGACAATGAAGTTCCGTTTGTGCTGAACCATCCAGATCAGCGTATATTGGAATTCTCTTTTAAACGCAACATTATTCATAATATGAATTTGGCGATCTTTAGAGATGTGACAGAGCGGAAGGAATTAGAAGAGCGGGTGAGAAAATCAGATACCCTTCATGTGGTCGGAGAGCTTGCCGCTGGAATTGCTCATGAAATTAGAAACCCGATGACAGCATTAAAAGGCTTCATACAGCTGTTAAAAGGAAATATTGAAGGGGAGTATTCGCTCTATTTCAATGTCATCACTTCAGAGCTGAAAAGAATTGAATCCATCATCACCGAATTTTTGATTTTAGCGAAACCGCAAGCCATCGTATATGAAGAAAAAAATGTTGTGCAAATTATGAAAGACACGATGGATCTTTTGCACGCACAGGCGAACCTCGGCAACGTTCAAATGCATCTCAATGTGTTGGATGAGATTCCGCTCATTTATTGTGAACAAAACCAATTAAAACAGGTCTTTATTAACATTTTGAAAAATGCAATTGAAGTCATGCCGAGAAAAGGAAATGTCTATGTGAGCATTCAGCGGAAGGGCGAAGAGCATATTGTCATTTCACTGCGGGATGAAGGCTGCGGAATGGCAGAGGACAAGCTCAAGCGTCTAGGGGAACCATTTTATACGACAAAAGAAAGAGGAACTGGACTTGGCTTAATGGTTAGTTATAAAATTATTGAAGAGCATCAAGGAACGATTGAGGTAGAAAGTGAGGAAGGGGTAGGAACCGTCTTCCATCTCACGCTTCCACTGAGGCAGAAGAAACAAGAAGGAGAGCACTAACGTGTATTATACCGTCTATCACGCACCAATTGGGGCATTATACATACTAGAAAAAGACGATGCCATCATCGAGGTGATGTTTGATGATGAGCCATTTTTAGTAAAAAAGCAGAAAGCCGATCTAAAAGAAGAAGAAACGCCTGTATTACAAGAAGCGAAAAAGCAGCTAGATGAATATTTCAAGGGAGAGCGCCAAGTATTCGATCTCCCGCTCAAGCAAAAGGGATCTCCGTTTCAAGAGCAGGTGTGGGAAGCACTTTCGACTATTCCATATGGTGAATCAAAAAGCTATGCAGACATTGCAGAAGCGATTGGCAACCCAAAAGCTGTAAGAGCGATTGGACAAGCGAACAGACGCAATGCATTACCTATTTTTATTCCCTGTCACAGAGTGATTGGAAAAGACCGCTCTCTGACGGGCTATGCAGGAACAAAAACAGACATGAAAGCGGTTCTGCTAGAATTAGAAGGTATCCCATTTGTTCAAAAATAAATCGATTGACCTGTTCCAAATGTTTGTCAAGCGACATATCCTTTTATTAAGCTAAAAAAGTTGGTTGAGGGAAAAAGGAGGGCGCTAGGGAATGTTTTGGGGCAAAAAGAATAAAATGTATGCCGTCACATCACTATGTGTCAAAATGAACGTTTTGACAGAAGAACAGAAAAAAGAAATCTTAGCAAAAACGAATGAAATAAAAAAGCGCGGTGCTCTTAAATAATAAGTACACGGCGCTTTTTTTATGATTAGAGTGAGGTGCTTTCAGCGAACAGAGCATCAATCTCTTCTGTATAGTTCGACGTGATAATCCCTTTCTCTGTAATAATACCTGAAATGAGATGGTGAGGAGTGACATCAAAGGCGGGATTGAATACCTGAACATCAGGCGGTGCAATTTGGACGCCGTTTAATTCCTTTACTTCCAGCGGATCACGCTCTTCAATTGGAATATCTGCCCCGTCTTGGGTTGATACATCAAAGGTGGAAAGCGGTGCAGCTATAAAAAACGGAATTTGAAAATGCTTAGCTAAAATGGCGAGACTTAACGTTCCAATCTTATTCGCCGTATCTCCATTACGGGCAATACGATCAGCTCCAACAATGACAGCGGAAATTTGCTTTTCTTTCATCGTATGGGCTGCCATGTTATCTGTAATGAGCGTCACATCTACGCCGCCTTGCATGAGTTCCCATGTTGTCAGCCTAGCCCCTTGAAGAACAGGGCGTGTTTCACAGGCATAAATGTGAAGATCGAGATTTTTCTTTTTGGCTAAATAAAATGGAGCAAGGGCTGTTCCGTACCGGCTCGTGGCGATGGAGCCTGCATTGCAAATGGTCATAATACGATCACCCGATTTAAAGAGCTGGAGTGCATTTTGACCGATTTGTCTGCATGTTTCTTCATCTTCAATTTGAATTTGAATGGCTTCATGGACAAGGTCTGTTTTGGCTGCATTGACCGAAGCTGCACGCTCAATGCGCTGCAATAATCGCTCTAAAGCCCAGGCTAAATTCACAGCGGTTGGACGAGCACTGTTTAAATATTCTTTTATCTGAATGACTTCTTGTTTAAAAACATCAATTTCTTCTGTCTCAATGTCTTGGGCACTGAGCGCCAGTCCAAAAGCTGCTGTAATGCCAATGGCAGGTGCTCCCCGCACTTTTAACGTGACAATGGCATCATACACGTCTTCTTTTGTATATAAATGCTCAAACTCAGTTTCGGCCGGTAATTTTTGCTGATTCAAAATGTTAATATGGTTTTCTTCCCATTCCACAGAACGGGGGACTTCAAATTCTTTAGACAAAACCCGTCACTCCTTTACAGATTGATGGAATAATGCGACGAGGTCAGACGCTGCTTCCACTGCATGATATTGTTTGATCATTGTTTTTCCGAGCGTTAGTGCTGCTTTTTTCTGCTGAATCCGTCTAGATGGTGATGGAATCGCATCGAGATCAGCGGCATGAGCAAGGCCGATTGTTCGGCGGACAAGCTCACAGCCCGCAAAGCCTGCCGCTTCTTTTAAAATACGGTCAAAGGTTGTTTCTAAAAAACTGTCAGATACACTAAACGCTTCAATGCTGTCTTCTTTCCAAGCTTTTGCGAACACTTCTTTGAATGTCGCCCATACATTGATGACATGGTCAAAGAGGTACTGCTGATCGTGTTCATTCTCACGAGACAAAGCATTGAGGAACAGGTTAGCGATAAAGTGGCCAATATCGAATCCAAAGGGACCATAAAAGGCGAATTCTGGATCAATGATTTTTGTTTCCGTCTCACTTGCAAAAATACTGCCTGTATGAAGATCTCCATGAACGAGTGTTTCAGCAGATGTCAGGAAAATACGCTTCAGTTCGGCTGCTTTGGCCTGCACTTCAAGATCTGCCCAAAGCGCTTCGGCAGCTTCTCTTAATTCTTCTTCGAAATCATTTGTGCCGCTATCAAAGAAAGGATCTGTGAAGACGAGCTTTTCGGTAATGTCACAAAGGTCCGGATTCGTAAATTGCTTCACAAATTGTTTTTTGATTTTAGGATTTGTGGCAAAGTCAGAAGTGTAAAAAAGTGTTTTTCCTAAAAATTCTCCGACATGATCGGATAAATGCGGATATTGTTTTCCGGCAATTAGCCCTTTTCTGACGATTTCCAGGTGTGATAGATCCTCCATTGCCGTCACAGCAAGAGCTGTATCTGAATAATAGACTGCAGGTACAAGGTGCGGCGTATATTCTGACTGCTTGATCAGGGCAGCACTTTCAATTCTCGCGCGGTCTAATGTAAGCGGCCAGCTCTCTCCGACCACCTTGGCATAGGGCAGGGCCTGCTTGATGATCAATCCTTTTTCTTGTTTGTGATCAAAAATATGAAAGACGTAATTTAAATTCCCGTCACCGATTTCCGTACATGTCAAATGACTGCTTTCTTGGATCAAGCCAAGTCTAATTGCGAGTGCAACTGCCGAGCTTTCTGTTAATTCTTCATATGATGCCGTAAGTGTAACCAATTGCTATCCCTCCAAATCATATAAAAAAGCCTCTTTCTCCTGAGAGAAAGAGGCTTGATGGCGTGTATGCTCAAAGCCTCTCTTATCTCTCAGCACATACGTCTGATGGAATTAGCACCGTGCCCTATAAGACAATTGTCTTGGCGCTTACTTGCTGCGCCCCACTTCACAGTGGTATTAACGGTCGGTTGCTGTTGGGGTCAAAAGGCCAAATCCCTCGCCCAACTCTCGATAAGAGAAATCAATATGTAATTGTTTCGTGTCTGTTTGCATTTCTTAATTCAAGATATTATCAGAGCTGCGCTTCACATGTCAATCTTTTTTCAAAATTGCTTTACAATTCATAAAACAATCCATTACAGTGTTTGTATTGTTACGTAACTTGAATAGAAGGTGAAGAAATGGAATTCCAGCAATCAGATGTATTGAAACAATTACCGAAACAATTTTTTGCGTCTCTTGTCCAAAAGGTGCAGAAAAAGGTGCAGGAAGGGGCAGATATCATTAATTTAGGGCAGGGAAATCCTGATCAGCCAACCCCTTCGCATATTGTAAAAGCCATGCAGGAAGCGGTATTAAAACCTGAAAATCATCAATACTCGTCATTCCGCGGAACAGCGAAATTAAAAAAGGCTGCCGCCGCCTTTTATGAAAGAGAATATGGTGTCACGCTTGATCCGATGAAGGAGATTGCGATTTTATTTGGCGGGAAAGCGGGACTTGTTGAGCTGCCGCAATGCCTGCTGAATCCTGGAGATACACTCCTTGTCCCAGACCCTGGTTACCCTGATTATTGGTCAGGTGCCGTGCTTGCTGGAGCTCAGATGGTGACGATGCCGCTTCTTGAACAAAATGATTTTTTACCTGACTATGATCGATTGCCTGAGAATGATAAGAAAAAAGCAAAGTTGATGTATTTAAATTATCCCAACAATCCGACAGGTGCCACGGCAAGTCGTGCGTTTTTTGAAGAAACCGTTACATTTGCGAGAGATCACAAACTCTGTGTTGTCCATGATTTTGCGTATGGCGGCATTGGGTTTGATGGGAAAAAGCCGATCAGCTTTTTGCAAACAGATGGAGCGAAAGAGACGGGTATTGAAATTTATACATTGTCTAAAACGTATAATATGGCCGGCTGGAGAGTGGGTTTTGCAGCAGGAAATCCGTCTGTTATTGAAGCGATTGAGCTTTATCAGGATCACCTGTTTGTTTCACTGTTTAAAGCAACTCAAGATGCAGCAGCGGAAGCCCTATTAAGCGACCAAACGTGCGTACAGGTGCAAAATGATCGATATGAGAAAAGGCGAAATGTGTGGATCGCTGCCTGCAAGGAGATTGGCTGGGAGGTCACAGCACCAAAGGGGTCATTTTTTGCTTGGCTAAAGGTGCCAGAAGGATATACATCTGAATCTTTTTCTGACGTATTATTAGAGAAAGCACATGTTGTTGTGGCTCCGGGGAATGGGTTTGGTACTCACGGTGAAGGGTACGTGAGAGTTGGGCTTTTAACAAGTGATGAGCGGTTACAAGAAGCCGCTCGGCGTATCGCTGCCTTGAATCTGTTTGAAAATAAGCCATTGACAACATAAAAAAATGGTGCGATAATTCAGACAATATTTAAGAAAATTGAATATTCTTATCAAGAGTAGGCAGAGGGACTAGCCCAATGAAGCCCGGCAACCGACTTCCATGAAGCACGGTGCTAATTCTTGCAGCAAGCGCTGAGAGATAAGATTCGGATGAATGACACGAAATAACCTCTTTAAGGCGCTGACAAAGCACTTGAAGAGGTTTTTTATTGACCATATGCATGACGCAATCGAAAGGGGATTCCTAGTGAGTGAATTACTGGCAACATACGTATTAACACATCGAGAGGATGAACAAGTGAACCGAAAAGCGGAGCAGATCGCACTTGGTTTAACAGTGGGATCATGGACAGATTTGCCGCAGCTCAAAAAGGAGCAGCTTCAAAAACATAAAGGACGGGTAGAAAAAGTATCAGAAAAGGTTGCTTCAGCCGAAAATGGCCTATATCAATCTGAGGTGACCATTGCTTATCCTGAGGCTAACTTTTCAGCTGATATACCGGCCGTTTTGACGACGATCTTTGGAAAGCTTTCACTTGATGGAAAAGTGAAGCTAGTCGATATACAATTCTCGGATAGATTTAAAAGAAGCCTGCCAGGACCGGTATTTGGAATTGATGGCATACGCAAAAAAGCAGGCGTGTTTGATCGTCCGTTGTTGATGAGTATTTTTAAAGGTGTCATTGGCCGTGATATGGCGGATTTAAAAGAGCAGCTCCATTTACAAGCATTAGGCGGCGTTGACTTTATCAAAGACGATGAAATTTTATTTGAGAGCCCGCTAGCCCCTTTTGAAGAACGAATCAAAGAAGGAAAAAAGATATTAAAAGAAACATATGAAGAGACAGGGCACCGAACGTTATATGCCGTTAATTTAACAGGCAGAACCTTTGAACTGAAGGATCGAGCAAGAAAGGCAGCTGAACTCGGAGCGGATGCACTCTTATTCAATGTCTTTGCCTACGGACTAGATGTCATGCAAAGCTTAGCTGAGGATCCAGATATTCCATTGCCTATCATGGCCCATCCCGCAGTAAGCGGCGCTTTGACATCATCGCCTGAATATGGATTCTCGCATTCTCTTCTTTTAGGTAAATTAAATCGATATGCTGGCGCTGATTTGAGTCTTTTTCCCTCACCTTATGGGTCGGTCGCACTTCCGAAAAAAGATGCTTTTGGAATCTATGAAGCTTGTGTAAAAGAGGATTTGGTGCAAAAAACGTTCCCAGTCCCGTCAGCAGGCATTCACCCTGGAATGGTTCCAGTATTGATTAAAGATTTTGGACTCGATCATGTGATTAATGCTGGTGGAGGAATTCACGGACATCCGCGTGGAGCCATCGGTGGAGGGAAAGCATTTCGATCGATCATTGATGCGGTGATACATGGAGAGTCGATCCAAGAGAAGGCAGCTTCTTGCCAAGACTTAAAAGCAGCACTTGATCTATGGGGAAGGGTAGCGGAATAAATGAAAAAACCAATTGTATGTTGTGATTTTGATGGAACAATTACGAAAAATGATAATATCATTCGCATCATGAAACACTTTGCACCAAGTGAATGGACGAAGCTGAAGGATGATGTTCTCTCAAAGGAGATCACCATTCAAGAAGGCGTCGGGCAGATGTTTCAATTACTGACGAGTGATCAAAAAGAAGCCATTCAGTCGTTTATTTTAGAAGATACAGAGATTCGAGAAGGATTCACGCAATTTGTTGATTATGTGAAAAAGGCTGATATCCCTTTCTATGTGCTAAGCGGCGGGATGGACTTTTTTGTCTATCCCATACTCGAGGGCATTGTGGGCAGAGACAATATTTATTGCAATCATGCCTCATTTGGGGAAGATCATATTCAGATTGAATGGCCGCATGCCTGCGATTCGCAATGTCAAAATGGCTGTGGATGCTGCAAGCCGTCAATCATTCGAGAGCTGACCCATAAGAATGACTTCATCATCATGATCGGAGATTCAGTCACCGATGTGGAGGCGGCAAAGCATGCGGATCTCACATTTGCGCGCGACTACTTGCTGAATGAATGTAAGGAGCTTGGGCTTATATATCAAGAGTATGAAACATTTATTGATCTTAAAGCGCAATTTGATCAAATAAAGGAAGTGAAGGAATGGCAGACGCAAAGAGCAAGCGCTGGCAGGAGCTAGCAGACGTCAAACGTGAACTGGCACAAAGAGACTGGTTTTACGGAACAAGCGGCAATTTATCGATCAAGGTGTCGGATGATCCAATCACGTTTTTGGTGACGGCAAGCGGTAAAGATAAACGAAAAGAAACGGATGAAGATTTTGTTTTAGTGAACGCAGCAGGCAAGCCTGATGATCCGAACGAACAGCTTAGACCATCAGCCGAAACACTGCTTCACACATACGTGTATGAGCGGACGGAAGCAGGTTGCTGCCTCCATGTCCATACAATCGATAATAATGTGATGTCTGAGCTGTATGGGGGTAAGGGCGAGGTTCGTTTGAAAGGAAACGAAATCATCAAGGCGCTTGGTTACTGGGAAGAGGATGCAGAAGTGTCGATACCGATTATTGAAAATCCAGCCCACATTCCGCATCTTGCAGCACAATTTGCAAAGCATCTCACTGAAGAGTCAGAATCAGGTGCGGTGCTCATTCGAAATCACGGCATCACTGTCTGGGGAAAAACAGCCTTTGAAGCAAAACGAGTATTAGAGGCGTATGAATTTTTATTTAGCTACCACTTAAAATTAATGCTTTATCAAAAGCAGCTTGTCAGATAAAAAGGAGGAAAAGCACATGGCGACGATTTTGATTCATAACGAAGAGAACACATTACTTGAAAGCGAGCAAGAGGTAGCAGCATATTTAGAAAAGCAAGGGGTCATTTATGAACATTGGGATATTGCAAAGCTGCCAAACCGGTTATCAGAAAAGTATGATTTAACAGATGAGGAAAAGGAAGAGATTTTGACTGTTTTTCAAAAGGAAATCCAGCGTATATCTGAAAAACGAGGGTACAAAGCGCAGGATGTGATTTCATTATCTGACGCCACACCAAATCTAGATGAGCTGCTCCAAAATTTTAAGCGTGAGCATCATCATACAGATGACGAAGTACGTTTTATTGTAAGCGGGCATGGAATCTTTGCCATTCAGAGTAAGAATGGCGTCTTTTTTGACGTGAGACTGAATCCAGGCGATTTAATTTCTGTCCCGCCACATATTCGTCACTACTTTACACTTCAAGAGGATCGCAAAGTGGTCGCAGTTCGCATATTTGTCACAACTGAGGGCTGGGTGCCAATTTACGAGGAAGAAACGGTTTAATAACAGGAGCTGATCATTCCGCATGAGGCGGATGATCAGCTTTTTTTTAGGAAAATAGGCATAAAATGAGAAAGAAAATAGTTGATTTTGATCTTCCGCATAGGATAAAATTCTGTTTAATCCATGTGTCAGTCCTGTCCAAATTTGAAGTTTACCCCCAAATTAGATTGGGTAAGAGGTCTTTAGGCTGTAAAAAATTAAATAAAATAAGCATATTTAATTTAATTTACAAATAAAGTATAATTTTGGTGTCGGATCATTTTGAGCATAGACAGTCGAATTCATTGCGGGAGCTGAGATCATGAATATTTATGTAAGGAAAGAACAATTGCTGATGTCCATTGATGAGAAGAGAAAACAGATGGTAGAAGCTGCTCAAGCGGAAGGCTACACTGGTGAGACGACAATTAAATATAGTCAAGAACTAGACAACCTGATGAATGAGTATCAGTATCTCCTTTTTCATGAGAAACAATCTGCCCCCTCCTTTCATGATCTTGTATCTCAAATGAGTCTTCTATCTGTGAACCGCCCTTCTTATTGACATGAAAAACCGGTCTTGCCTAAGCAAAACCGGCTGAATGTTTCAGCTATGCTGAGTGAGCAGAAGGAAGCATGATCATGACGGTTGTTCCTTTATTCACTTCGCTCTCGATATCAATTGTCCCGCCATACATCGAAATGATTCGTTTACACACGACAAGCCCAAGACCTGTCCCTTTTTCCTTCGACGTAATAAAAGGAAGGAAGATATGCTTTAACATTTCTTCTGGTATGCCTTCACCCGTATCTTTCACTTTAATGATGACATGTTCTTTTTCAGCCTCAATCAAAATCTTCAAATGACCGCCATTTGGCATCGCTTCTAACGAGTTCTTCGCTACATTTAATACGACTTGTTTAATGTGATCCTTTGTGCAATATACCCCAACATCCTGAATCGTATTAATTTGCAAATCAACCTCAACATTATAAAGGTTCGCCTCAGAGAAAACGATCGGCATGATCTCACTTACAATTTCTTTTACAGAGTTATTCTGCCATTTTTCTGCCGTTGGTTTCCCTAATACAAGAAACTCACTGACGATTTGGTTGATTCGTTTAATTTCTTCTTCAATGACAGAAAAATAGAGCTGATCTTCTTCTGAATGATACTTCTTTTGCAAAAGCTGTATAAATCCGCTGATCCCTGTTAATGGGTTGCGAATTTCGTGTGCCGTACTTGCTGCGAGGGTTCCGATTAATTCAAGCTTTTGCGCTTCATTTTGGTGACGCTCCTGCTGGGTTTGACGCCTTAAAATGATATATTGAACAAGTGTGAATAAAATATTTAATAAAATAAAAGCACTGGATAAAGGGATCAACATAACAGACAGCACTTCACCTGTAGACGCGCGCTGCGGAAAGACCTCCAGCTTCCAGCTGTTTTCATCTAAATATGTAGACACGGTGCTGCCATTTTCTGATGCTGGCTGCGGACCACTTGTAAACACCACATGTCCATTTTGATTCAGCATCTTAAAATGAAGATCAGGGTTCAATACATTCATAATATTTCTTAAATAATCAATTTGAATGGCGGCAATTAGCACATTGGTGACTTCTTCATTTTCATCCAGAACAGGCACGCAAATGGAGAGAATCCGCTGTTTTGTAATTCGGCTCACATAGTTATCTGTGATCACCGTCTGCTTGGTCACTTGAATGCGCTTAAAGTAATCTCTAAATGATAGGTTGATTTTTTCCTTTAACGGTGTGGTGCTTACTGATACATTTCCTTTTTTGTCTAGGAGATACAGACCTGAAAAACGAGGTTCTTGTTTATAGATTTTCTCTAGGATGTTTTCTACTTTTTTCGTCTCGAGAGGCTGGTCAAATCCCATGGCAAGTGAAGTTAATCTCGCTTCTGTTTCACTAATTAAATAATTCATTTGGTTTTTGTGAATATTTAACATAAGTGTAGCAGTTTGTTTGTTTTTTAAGTCGATTTTTTCCGTTTCTTTTTCGTAGATAAAATAACTAATGATTAGGGTTGGAATCATGACCAAAATAAGGTACAGCCTGATCTTTTTCCAAAACCCTTTCAGTATACTCATCATTCATCGCTCCAACGTATTACCTAATAGACTTATTATAGCATTGAACCTATCTTTATTACGATGACTTGTGTGATTTTTAAAAAATTAGGTGATTCGTTCTGGTCTCATTTTCATGCTAAAGATGGATCAAGATGTTGACATTTTACTTATTGTTTATTAATGTCACATTAGTGGGTTGCATTTCATAAAGGATGATAAAAAAATGGAAAATCATAATGTTGAGAAATCTTTGAAATTATTTATTGTATTATCACGTGCCTATCGCTCGATTAATCATCACATGAACAAACATATTGTGAAGCACGGGCTGAATCCGACTGAATTTGCAGTATTAGAATTACTGTATCATAAAGGGGATCAGCCGCTTCAGCAAATCGGTGATAAGATTTTACTTGCAAGCGGCAGCATCACGTATGTGGTCGATAAATTGGAGAAGAAAGAACTCCTCAGTCGTAGGGCCTGTGCAGAAGACCGCAGGGTGACATTTGCGCATATTACCAAGCAGGGACGAGCTTTGCTTGATGATATCTTCCCGGATCATGCGAAAGAAATTCATGAGATGATCAGTGTCCTGAGCGAAGAAGAGAAGGATGCCTGCATTGATATGCTCAAACATGTGGGACTGCGTGCAAAGCATTTATATGATCATACAGAATAAATAGAAAAGGAAGCCGAGGGCTCCCTTTTTTATTTCGCTTTTTTCTCAATCGGTAAAATGAGTACTTCTACGCGTCGGTTTTTACTTCTGCCTTCTGCTGTATCGTTTGAAGCAACCGGCTTGAATTCACCGAAACCTTTTGTACTAAAGTTCTCTTGGTCTAGATTGCTGTTCTCAAGTAGAATACTCAAGAAGTTTACAGCACGAATGGCACTTAAATACCAGTTGGATTCAAATTCTGAATTTCTGATCGGTACATTATCAGTATGTCCGCTAATGACGATGTCACGAGCGGGGTTAATGACAAGTAGTTTTGAGATTTCCTTTGCTAACGGGACATCTTGAGGGCGAATAACCGCCCGGCCAGAATCAAAGAAGATACTGTCTTCTATCGTAATGAGCAAACCTTCGTCCGTGAGCTTTGTTTCGAGCTTAGCTCCAAGTTTCTTATTGGCAATGAAGGAATCCACTTGCTTTTTGACCTTTGTGAGAACGGCATGGTCTCGAGCTTTCGCTTTGGCTTCTTCATCTTCTTCGGCTGCTTTCTTGGTCTGGTTGCTATTTTCAGTTTCTTCAGTGCTTTGCATGCTGGTTTGATCCATGACACCAGTACCGCCCGTAAAGACGACATTAAAAGACTTTGCCATCTGTTCATATTTTGCCGCATCAATCGAACTAGATGCAAAAAGCACAATGAAGAGAGCGAGTAGAAGCGTCAGAAGATCGGCATAAGGGATCAGCCAAGATTCATCTACATGGTCATCGTGATCATGTTTTTTACGTTTCCTAGCCATTTTGTTTTTCTCCTTCTTCAATGACAAGATTTGCACGTTCTTTCGCTGGTAAGTACATGAGAAGTTTTTGTTCAATCACTTTTGGAGATTGACCTTCAAGAACAGAAAGGATCCCTTCGATCATAATCAGACGAAGCTTTACTTCTTCCTTTGATTTACGCTTCAGCTTGTTGGCAAATGGATGCCATAACACATACCCGGTAAAAATCCCAAGCAGTGTGGCAACGAAGGCTGCACTGATTGCATGTCCAAGTGCTTCAATATCTCCCATGTTTGCAAGTGCGGCAATAAGTCCGACAACGGCGCCAAGTACACCAAGCGTCGGAGCGTATGTACCGGCTTGTGTAAAGATTAATGCGCCTGACTGATGTCTTTCAGACATGGCGTCAACCTCTTCTGTTAAGACGTCGCGAATAAATTCTGCACTTTGACCGTCAACGGCCATACTTAAGCCGTTCTTAAGGAAATCGTCATCTACTTCCTCAATGCTAGCTTCTAATGCCAAAAGACCTTCACGACGCGCAATTTGTGCCCAGTTTGAAAAAAGAGGGATCATTTCTTGAATCGTTGGAAGCTGGTTGTCTTTGAAAATTTTGCCGAACAATTTTGGCGTTTTCTTAATTTCACTAGATGGGAATGCGATGACAACAGCTGCAATCGTCCCAACCACAATGATCAATATAGCCGCTGGGTTGATAAGAGCGGTTAGACTTACACCTTTCAAAACCATACCGACACTCAGTGCAATAAATGCTAAAATAATACCTATTAACGATGTTTTGTCCATTATCTCACCAAATCCTTTAACTATCTTTTTCTATAGTTAATATCGGTGTCTTCTAGAAGGGTTTTAGTCAGAATATAAAATTAAGGCAGTTTCTGTGAAGAAATTTTGACGAAAGCGCTTTCTATTACCTTAAAAAAGAAACTCCCTCTGATATAAAGGGAGTTTCTTTTTAATTTCTTTGAGCAGTTTCATTTAAAAGCAGCTCTTTTAATTTTTCTTCATACATAATTTTGACAAGATCATAGCTCCAATTCATCATGTGATCCACCTCTTTTTCTTTTATCGTAAAGGAAAAGAGGCGGAGGGGGCGTCGGCGTGCGGATGGAACTTAGACACCGCAACATGATGGAGCTGTAGATCCTTCTTAGGATGTACTTATCCTTTTTTTACTACAATTTCGTCATCTTCAACATCTACAGTAAATCCTGAAAGCTTTTCTTCTTCAAGCAATATTTCCGTCATTTGATCTTCAACATGCTCTTGAATGGTTCTTCTCAGTGGACGAGCACCAAATGCAGGATGATATCCAAGTTCTGCAATTTTTTCTTTCGCTTCTTTTGTCACATGGACTGTTAAATGTTGCTCTTTTAATTGCTCTGACAGCTCATTGAGCAGAAGATCCACAATCTTCACTAAATCATCTCTATCTAATGAGTCAAACTGAATGATGCTGTCAAAACGGTTCAAGAATTCTGGCTTGAAATAGGCGCTGAGTGAATCAATGAGTGATTGTTCCTCAATCGCTTCTTCCTGATCAGACTGGAAGCCGACTTTGACCGTTTTATCTGTGCTGCCTGCGTTACTTGTCATGATGATGACCGTATCTTTAAAGCTGACGGTTCTGCCTTGGCTGTCTGTTAACCGGCTATCTTCCATGATTTGAAGGAACATATGCTGCACATCAGGATGTGCTTTTTCGATTTCATCCAGCAAAATGATGCTGTATGGTTTTCTGCGCACTTTTTCCGTCAGCTGACCCGCTTCATCATGTCCAACATAACCAGGAGGAGAACCAATGAGCTTGGATACTGAGTGTTTCTCCATGTACTCACTCATATCTAAACGGATGATCGCATCTCTTGAACCGAATAATTCTTCAGCTAGCGTTTTTGACAATTCGGTTTTCCCGACACCTGTTGGTCCAACGAATAGGAAGGAGCCTGTTGGTCTATGTTTCGATTTTAAGCCGGCTCTGCTTCTTTTCACAGCTTTCGCCACTTTTTCAACCGCATGTTCCTGACCAATCACCCGTGCTTTTAAGCGGACGTCAATTTCTTTCATTTTGGTTTGTTCGTCTGCTTGCAGTTTGCCGACAGGGATGCCTGTTTTTTGTTCCACAATGGCTTGAATGGCTTCTGCTGTGACGACATGTTCTTTGTCATTTGTTTTGTTCTGAAGTCTTGCTTCAATGGCTTCTTCTTCATCTCGAAGCTTCGCTGCTTTTTCGTATTGTTCTTCTTTTAAAGCAGCTTGTTTTTCAG
This sequence comes from Bacillus pumilus, assembly GCF_038738535.1. NCBI lineage: Bacteria > Bacillati > Bacillota > Bacilli > Caryophanales > Bacillaceae > Bacillus > Bacillus pumilus. Next base: position 1,272,789 of record NZ_CP046128.1, read on the forward strand.
CAGCGATTTCTGTCAGACGATTCGTTAGTTCATCTTCACTTGCTGCATCAATGGAGAGGTTCGCTTTTGAACCTGCTTCATCCATTAAATCAATGGCTTTATCCGGCAAATGACGGTCTTGAATATACCGGGAAGATAATTGAACACACGCTTGAATAGCTTCGTCTGAATAAGTGACGCCATGATAACTTTCGTACTTATCTTGAATGCCTTTTAAAATCTCGATCGCTTCATCTTGTGTTGGTTCATCTACAATGACGGGCTGGAAGCGTCGTTCAAGGGCGGCATCTTTTTCAATTTGACGATATTCTTTTAATGTCGTCGCACCTACTAGCTGAAGCTCGCCTCGTGCAAGGGCTGGTTTTAAGATGTTTCCAGCATCCATTGACCCTTCGGCAGATCCTGCGCCTACAAGAAGATGGATTTCATCTACAAATAAGATAATATTTTTACGGCTTTGCAGCTCTTTAATTAACTGCTTCATTCTTTCCTCAAATTGACCACGTATCCCTGTATTCGCTACAAGGGAGGAGACATCTAATAAATAGATTTGTTTGTTCTTTAATTTATTTGGTACATCGCCACTTGCAATTTTCAGTGCGAGTCCTTCAGCGATCGCTGTTTTCCCAACACCTGGTTCACCAATCAGAACAGGGTTATTTTTATTTCTTCTATTTAAAATTTCAATGACTCTTGCGACTTCTTCATCACGGCCGATGACTGGATCAATTAAACCAGCATTTGCGCCATCTGTTAAATTCCGGCCAAGTTCATCGAGTAAGCCTTTTTGCTTTGGCTGCTCTCCGCTTTGTGCATGTCCTGCTTGCTCAGAGAAGAATGAGCTTCCCCCGAACAATTGAGGTCCCATTTTCATTTTTGATTGCTCCATCAAAGAGGTGTAGCAGTCTTCACATAAAACCATTTGGCTCCGGGACGAATTCACTTGCATATTCAGGCGAATAGTTGCTTCATTTACTTGACAATATTGACAACGCATTTGCCATAACCTCCTTAAAATAAAGTTTGACTTTATTTGACCAATGAATGTTAAAGAAAATGGTCTGTTGTTTGACCATCTTTGACTATAGTATACTCTGACCTATTTTGACTTTCAACTGTTTTGCTCAAAGGCAGTTGAAAATCCTTTTTTGCATTTAATCATGGTTTGTCCTTCTTTTCAAGGAACTTGTCTCATAGGATAAAAAAAGACAATCGAAAGTGATGGGTGCGGAGGGGTCACATGAAACGTTCAAATGAATCCGCTTTTCAGCTTGCCTTTTTATATGTAGGAACAGTGGTTGGAGCTGGGTTTGCGACAGGAAAAGAAATCGTAGAATTTTTTGTTCGTTTTGGCTGGATTGGACTATTCGGAATCTTGATTAGCGGCGCTATTTTTACTGGACTTGGTGCAAAAATGATGCTCATTTCTAAACGAATTCAAGCAGAGTCTTATCAAGATATGAACCGGTTTCTATTTGGCGCAGCTGCAAGCAGGTATATTAATGTCGTCATGTTTTTTATTTTACTAGGCGTCACTTCAGTGATGATTTCTGGCGCAGGGGCTATTTTTGAAGAGCAGCTTGGCATATCAAAGGAATATGGAATCTTTTTGACGATCATTCTGAGCGTCATTGTGCTTTTGAAAGGTTCAAAAGGATTATTTGGTGTCAATGTTCTCGTCGTCCCAATGCTTATTTTCTTTTCATTGATCGTATTTCTTGATTCATTCGTTTTTAGCAGTAGTGAAAGTTATGTTCTTGCGCTTCAATTGGGTGAGGGAGAGTGGATTTTATCAGCTATCTCATATGGAGCTTTTAATTTAGCACTTTCTCAAGCAGTGTTAGTGCCCGTCGCAAATGAAATGACCTCTGAAGCGGTGATTAAAAAGGGAGCTGTGCTTGGGGGCGTCATGCTGACCCTTATTTTACTGGCATGCTTTTTATCTCTTTCTTCATTAAATATGCTGGAGGCGTTTGATATTCCAATGGCTCAGGTAGTGTATCAAGTAGCAAACTCCATTCACCTCATTTATTTATTTGTGATCTTCGGCGAAGTCTTTACATCCGTCATAGGCAATTTATATGGACTCGAGAGACAAGTGAGGGCGTATATTCGGATGAACAGTGTCTTGACAATATCCCTTATTCTCTTATGCTGCTATGTGATTAGTAAAATCGGTTACGGTACATTGATATCAACGGTTTATCCTATTTTTGGCTATGTGAGCATCTTTTTTATCCTCTTTCTTTGTCTAAAAAAAGTGCCTGCATCTCTTGATAAGTAAAGAAGGGATAGCCTGCATGAAAAATATGTGGTACACTATCCTCTGTGAAAATTGAACAAAAATCCGTGTAAACGGGAGAGGTTCTAGCAAAACCCTCTATAAAAAACTAAGGACTTGCCGTATCCTTGGATGTGGCATTTTTTATTTTTTATGGCTGGGACACCTCATACACATGTAAAGGTGTCTTTTCTTTTGAGAAAAATAGGGGTTTTCAAGAGCCTTTCAGATGCAGCTTTGTACGATTGTATAGATCTGCAAAAGGAGGAGAACAGAAAATGAAAAATGAAAAAGCAGTCGTTGTCTTTAGCGGGGGACAAGACAGTACGACATGTTTATTATGGGCACTTCAACAATTCGAAGAGGTAGAAACTGTGACCTTTCATTATAATCAGCGTCATCAAGAAGAAATTGATGTCGCGAAAAGAATTGCTGACAAGTTAGGTGTGAAGAATCATCTATTAGATATGTCTCTTTTGAATCAGCTTGCACCAAATGCTTTAACAAGAGATGACATTGACATTGAGGAAAAAGAAGGAGAGCTGCCTTCCACATTTGTACCAGGACGAAACTTAGTGTTCTTATCCTTCGCTTCTATTCTTGCGTATCAAATCGGAGCAAGACATATTATCACAGGTGTATGTGAAACAGACTTTAGCGGCTATCCAGATTGCCGTGACGAGTTTGTAAAGTCTTGTAATGTCACAGTGAATTTGGCGATGGAAAAACCATTTGTGATCCATACACCACTCATGTGGCTCAATAAAGCAGAAACATGGAAGCTTGCGGATGAGCTGAATGCGCTGGATTTTGTAAAAAATGAAACGCTCACTTGCTATAATGGCATCATTTCTGATGGCTGCGGGGAATGTCCTGCGTGTAAGCTTCGGAAAAATGGCTATGACACTTATATGGAAATGAAGGAGGCAAAATAAATGCTTTCTCAAATCTATCCACAAACGAATCATCCATTTTCATTTGAATTGAACAAAGATATGCATGTATCGGCTGCCCATTTCATCCCAAGAGAAGATGCAGGTGCTTGCAGCCGCGTACATGGTCATACGTACACCATCAATATAACCATTGCGGGAGACGAGCTAGATGAATCGGGTTTCCTTGTCAATTTCAGTACATTGAAGAAGCTCATTCATGGTCAGTACGATCACACGCTGCTCAATGATCATGAGGAATTCTCATCAACCGATCCATACGCGATGCCTACTACAGAGGTTGTGGCAAAGACAGTCCATGACAAAGTGGCAGCGTATTTATCGACTTTAGCGAACAAACCGGTATGTGTTCAGGTCTTTGTGAGGGAGACTCCAACAAGCTACTGCATTTACCGGCCGAAACGAGTTGAAAACAATGGCTAAAGCGATTCCTGTATTAGAAATCTTTGGTCCGACCATTCAAGGAGAAGGGATGGTCATTGGACAAAAAACCATGTTTGTCAGAACAGCTGGCTGTGACTACTCTTGCAGCTGGTGTGATTCCGCCTTTACATGGGATGGCTCAGCGAAGCATGACATTCAGTGGCTTCACGCAGAAGACATTGTCAAAGAATTAAAAAGAATAGGCGGACAGGCTTTTTCTCATGTCACCATTTCAGGAGGAAACCCTGCCCTTTTAAAACAAATGGAATCACTCATTGATTTGCTGCACGAAGAAGGAATTGATACAGCGCTTGAAACACAAGGGACGATGTATCAGGACTGGTTTTTGAAAATCGATGATTTAACCATTTCTCCGAAGCCGCCAAGCTCAAAAATGAAAACAGATTTTACGAAACTAACACGAATCATAGATGAGCTGAAAAGCGGAAACAGATTGCAGCATGCAAGCCTGAAGGTCGTGATCTTTGACGATCATGATCTAGCCTATGCAAAGGATGTTCATGCGAAATATCCAGAGCTTCCTTTTTATCTGCAGGTAGGAAATGATGACACGACGACAGGTGATGATGCGTACTTATTGACGCATTTATTAAAGAGATATGAAGCGCTTGTCGATCAAGTAGCGCAAGATCCAGACTTAAATCGCGTAAGAGTGCTGCCGCAGCTGCACACATTATTGTGGGGAAATAAACGAGGCGTATAGAAAGGAAGAGACGACATGACGACAAGAAAACCAGAAGAATTAGAAGGTGTCACTTTACTAGGAAATCAAGGGACCAATTATTTGTTTGATTATGCACCACAAGTGCTTGAAACGTTTCCGAATAAACATACAAATAGAGATTATTTTGTGAAATTCAACTGCCCAGAATTTACGTCACTTTGTCCGCAAACAGGTCAGCCTGATTTTGCGACAGTTTATATCAGCTATATCCCAAATGAAATCATGGTCGAAAGTAAATCACTAAAATTATATTTGTTCAGCTTCCGTAACCATGGTGACTTTCATGAGGATTGTATGAACATTATTATGAACGATCTCATTGAATTGATGGACCCAAGATACATTGAAGTGTGGGGCAAATTTACACCAAGAGGCGGTATTTCAATTGACCCGTATACGAACTACGGAAAACCTGGTACCAAATATGAAGAAATGGCATCATATCGTATGATGAACCATGATATGTATCCAGAAACGATTGATAATCGCTAATCAATAGGAAAAGACATGCCTGATGACATGTCTTTTTTTACGGGGTTAAAATGAATCAATCAGGCTGAACTTATAAAAAAAGAGAAGAGTCATGTCGCTCTTCTCATACAAATGGGAATAGAACTTGCTAGGACGGCTGGGGGCTACCAGCTCGTAAACATATTATATATGACAGAACGTATGTTTGTAAAGGTAAATCGTGTTTTTTTGCTTATCCTATTTGCTTTGAGATAAAATAGGGGGCAATGAACGGAAAACGGAGGCGTTTGAGTTGGCAAACAAAGAAGAAAAGACAGAGAAGCTGCTGATGGAGCTAAGAGAAGAGCTTCAAATGCTCGAACATCAAAACAAAGAACGATATAAATGGAGTGCCTCCACATTGCTTGGAGTGATTGCACTTTTGATTGATAAAGGCGTTATCACCCCCGAGGAAGTTGACATGTACAAGACGAAAGCGGAAATGCAAACCTTTCATACGCAAAAAGACTGACACCGCTTCATATAGTGTCAGTCTTTTTCATATGTGATTGTCAAAGAGAGCTAACTGTCAAACGAGAGCAGCTTTGCTTCGTATTTACGTATGTAACGATAGTCTGAATTGAGGATTGCAAATTAATGTACGGAGTCTTTGATGATTTTATAGTTTTTATGATTAACGACTGTTAGTGAATCCAGTTCTAAATCTCTATAGTTGTCCATAATGGTGACATCCACAATGACAGAGTTTTCATTCACTTTTTCAACTACACCTGTTAAACCATTTCTAAATTCGATCACATTTCCAATTTTTGCAATCTTCAACCGATCCCTCTCCTTTAAAAACAGATTTCATTCCCTATTAAAAAGTATTTTGCAATATTTTCATACCAATGTAAAGGATAAAGACGTTTTTGTTTCGTTTTCGTTGTATGCTTTCCTAACGGATGATATATTTAATATTTGATGATGGCTGTAAAGGAGCGGTTTTTTTGACTGAAGAACAAATCCTCACAATCCTTGAATCGTTACGAAATGGGACGGAAAAGCAAGTAACCATCCAAAAAGATGATTTTTTAACGTTTCGTTCGGTCTTGGTGAATCAAGATGATTTTAAGCATTTTCGCGGGATTGCGAAACATGGTGGAGATGTTATTTTTGAATATCTTACAGAAGCAAGAAGCTAAAGCTTTTTCTCATGAATGAGAGAAAGCTTTTTTATTTTAGTTCTTTTGTCACACTTCATACCAGCTTGATACATCTGAAAAGAAAATGTAATAACCCATAATCAGGAGCATAAGGATGATTATAGGCGGAAACAGGACCTTTTCAAGCGCTAACAATGCCAGTTGATATGAAATCGAACTAATAAATTCCATTTAATGACGGAATTTGGACAGGCATGCAAATCTTTGTGCGTGAAAATAGAAGGAGCTCTTGTTAGAGTGGACAAGTATCTTACCGCCTATTTTGATTAAAGGAGGAATGAGGCGAATGATGAAAATTCATACAGCTCTTTTTGTCATCCTTATGCTGGTCGCAGCCATGAAGATGGACAACCTACAAGAGCAGCAAGGCACATTAAGTCACGAACTTTCACAAGCACCTGTTAAGCATGAGCTTTCATATATAGATCAAGATGATCACGATCAAGTCATCCCAGCATTTTCAGAGGAGAAGCGACAGCCGAAAGTCAAAATGCTAAGTACGTCTACAGAAGAAAAGTCTTCAAAAACGAAGCAAAAGAAAAGAGTAAAATCAGAAACGACGAATGAGGAAAGCGCCAAACGCTATTCTAATGAAGAAATGGAGCTACTCTCACGATTGGTACACGCTGAAGCGAAAGGTGAATCTTACGCAGGTAAAAAAGCTGTGGCAAGCGTCGTCTTAAACAGGGTGGAGCATCGCTCGTTTCCTGACAGTGTCAAAGGTGTTATTTATCAGCGAAATGCTTTCCAGCCAGTATCGAATGGAAGTATCCATGATAAAGCAGATCAAGATTCTGTTAAAGCTGTGAAACAGGTAGTGAAAGAACATGACAGAACAACAAAGGCCATCTATTTTTATAATCCCAAAACGGCAACAGATAACTGGATTCGTTCCCGCAAAATTGTAGAACGTATCGGTCGTCACGTATTTGCCGTATAAAGAAAAGAAGCGATCAATCAGATCGCTCCAGCGTGTAGACAAACCCTCGCATTCGTTGTCAGGTCTGCGCTCCGGTGCTCACGAATGTCAATTTCGCTCCGCGCCAGTGCTCGTCCTTCCTAGACTTCAAAGGTTTTCTATCACGCTGAAAGGAGGACAAAGAGCTAAAATAAAGATCATTTTTAGCCCTTTGTCAATATTCTAAAGCGATCAATCAGATCGCTCTTTTTTTTGTCTTCAATTATCAAAATATTTTCAGGACTTGTCTCATAGAATGTGAAAAGAATTTGCTTTTAGACAAAGGGGAGGCTACATGAATCGATTTGTAAAAGGGGTCATTCTGCTATCTGTCGCAGCTTTCATTGCGGAGTGTATAGAGTTTTTAGTCAATATGATTTTAGCGAGAGAGCTTGGAGAACATGGAATGGGTCTATATATGAGTATCCTTCCAATCATCATGCTTGTCCTTGTGATCGCCAGCTTAGAGCTGCCAGTCTCCATTTCTAAATTCATTGCAGAATCGCATGAGCGGCTCCACAAAAGTATGCTCCGCCATGCGTTTAAAATGACGCTTGTGGTGACATGTACAACAACGGGGATCGCAGCGATTGTACTGCCGTTCATTCCTGTATTTCAGTCATATCATCCGCTCATGAAAGGGCTGGTGCTGTCTCTTATTCCGATTATTGCGTTTACCTCTATCGCACGCGGCTATTTTATGGGAAAGCAGCAAATGGGCAGGATCGCTCTCGCCAATATGCTGAAGAAAACGATCCAGCTTATCTGCTTGTTTTTGTTTTTTCATTGGTATTCGTTTGATATTGAAACAGCGGTACTCATTGCCATCGGTGTCATTGTCGCGAGTGATCTCGTCGTCTTTATTTATTTATACTCCCAATACGTCATGGCGAAAAATGCTGTCAATGTCAGGTCTGTTGAATTAAGAGGGATTGACGTGAGAAAGCGCCTCTTAGCCGTTTCCATTCCGACAACGGGCATGCGGATTTTTCATGCGATCGCCAATGCGGTTGAACCGTTTTTAATCAAAGGAGCGCTTATTGCAGCAGGCATCTCTGGCACACTTGCTGTTGATCATTACGGCATGCTGGCTGGTGTCGCGATGTCGATTGGTTTTTTCCCAGCGTTTATCGCCCATTCCATCATGATTGTGATGATTCCCAATGTATCTGAAGCCTATGCATTAGGTCAGTATGATCTTGTGAAAAAACGTGTCAGGCAGGCAATACTCATTACGTTTGGGTACGGGGTGCCGGCAGTGATGGTGATGTATTATTTTGCTTATCCGCTCACACATCTCTTTTTTGATTCACCGCAAGCTGCTGTCTATTTACAGCTGCTTTGGCCGTACTTTTTATGCCACCTGTTTGTGATGCCATTTCAAGCGTGTTTAATCGGTATGGGGCTCATTAAAGATGTGTTCCTACATAATATATGGGTGCATGTCGTCTCGTTTTCTATGGTCTATTTTCTTGGTTCAATTGAAAGCTTAAATATGATGGGGGTTATATTAGGGATGAATACGGGGATGCTGCTGCTGACTGCACTGCATTATGCGACGATATGTAAGGAGCTCGGCGTTTCCATGTTTCTTAGAATGAAAAAAGCTTGAATGTCATTGTGATCGAGAGGGCAAGCTATAAGAAAACTGGGAAGGAAGATCCTGATGAATCGTAAATATCTACCCGCCAGTCTTCTCATGATGACCCTGCTTCTATTACTCATAGGCAACGATGCTGAAGCAAAAGAATCCGTTATGGCGCCAAGGATAGAGGCTCCTACATTAACTGGTGATACGCAGATGATTCCGCCGAAAGGAAAAAAGACCATCCTGCATTTTTGGACAACATGGTGCCCGTCCTGCAAAATGGAACTGCCCGTATTTGACCAAATCGTGAAAGAAAATCAGAGTGATGTTGATATCTTAACCGTGAATTTACTAGGGGCTGAACAAAGTAAACATGCGGTTGCCGAATTTGTGAAAGACAGAAAGTTTACATTCCCGGTCATTCTAGATGAGCACGGAGAAATGATGAAGAAATACCAAATCATCACCATTCCAACCACCTTTTTGATAAATGAAAAAGGGGAAATAGTGAAAAATCATGTAGGTCCACTGACGAAAAAACAAATCAAAGAGTGGACGGATTTTTAGAACGAAACCTTATTGTTAAGAACCAAGGCTCATTCCTTTGGTTCTTTTTTGTGTTCAATTGCTTTTCATCTGAATAAACTGTGCTCAGAAGAGATGGAATGGTCCACATCAATAATGATAATTATTATCAAAAAGAAATTATAATAATTATTAATTGAAAATTGATCAGAACCTGTTATAATGAATGACAGACCTATAAAAAGCTTGAAATAGCAGAAAATATAGATGAAAAAAGGAAACGGGCAACGATTGATGATGTGAAAACCATTATCAATTAGAGAGGAGAAAACAATCATGAATGAGAATACAGCACTTTATCAAACAACAAATCAAAAGGAATCGAAATGGTCCCTTCATCAATGGGCACAGCACGGAGAATTAATAGCAGCAGGTATCTCGGGGATTCTCATTTTGATTGGATGGATTCTAAAGGATGAGAGCATGTGGAGTATTCCTTTATTTATCCTTGCGTTTATAATTGGAGGTTTTGCAAAGGCGAAGGAAGGAATTGAAGAAACCATTTCGTCTAAAAGCTTGAATGTTGAACTTTTAATGATTTTCGCAGCCATAGGCTCAGCTATCATTGGATATTGGGCAGAGGGCGCTATCTTAATTTTTATTTTCTCACTAAGTGGTGCGCTTGAAACGTATACGTCAAATAAAAGCAAGAAGGATTTAACAGCTTTAATGAGCATCGCACCAGATGAAGCGACTTTAATTGAAGAAGATGGCACGACCATTCAAATCTCTGCTTCATCTTTAACACCAGGTGACCGTATCATGATCAAAGCTGGGGAACGTATTGCAGCAGATGGTGTGATTTTAAGCGGGAGAACAAGTGTAGATGAATCTGCGCTCACTGGCGAGTCTGTACCACAAGAAAAAGGGCAGGGCGAAGACGTGTTTGCAGGAACAGTGAACTTAAATGGTTCCTTAACGGTAGAAGTCACCAAACATAATGAAGAAACGCTTTTCCATAAAATTATTAAGCTTGTCGAATCGGCTCAAGAAAGTGTGTCGCCAAGCCAGGCATTTATTGAAAAATTCGAAGGTGCGTATGTAAAAGGTGTACTGATCACCGTCGCGATTTTAATGGTTCTACCTCATTTTGTACTAGGCTGGAGCATGAGTGAAACCTTCTACCGGGCCATGGTATTTATGGTTGTTGCATCACCTTGTGCGCTTGTTGCATCCATTATGCCAGCTGCTTTGTCACTGATTTCAAACGGCGCAAGAAACGGAATGCTTGTCAAAGGAAGCGTCTTTTTAGAAAAGCTAGGCACAAGCAGCATGATAGCTTTTGATAAAACGGGGACGATTACAAGCGGAAAGCCGGCTGTAGATCAAGTTGTGATAGCTAAAGGACAAGAGGAAGCTGCTTTTTATCAGGCGCTTTATCAAATTGAAAGTCAATCAAACCACCCGTTAGCGAAAGCGATCTCTGATATGGCAAAAGAGCACCACATAGAAAGATCAGCTCATGTCACCATTGAAGAAACCTCTGGTTTTGGTGTAAAGGCACAATTGAATGGAGAAACGTGGCGGATTGGGAAGAAAGACTTTGCCGGCAAGGCTTCAATGGACCGCGAGATCGAAGAGAAGGAAGATTATCTTTCTGAAAAAGGATACACAGTGGTGTATGTTCAAAAGGATCAAGAAGTCGTTGGTTGCCTTGGTCTTAAGGATCAAATTAGACCTGAAGCTAAAAAAATGATTCAAGAGCTGAATGATTTAGGCATCCAAACCGTTATGCTGACAGGAGATCAGCAAAAAACGGCTGAAGCCATTGCGCAGGAAGCCGGCATCCAAACGGTTGTCGCTGAGTGCCTTCCAGATGAAAAGGTACATGAGGTCAATCAACTTAAAAAACAAGGTAATTCCATCATCATGGTAGGAGACGGAATAAATGATGCACCGGCACTCGCCACAGCAGATGTAGGGGTTGCGATGGGCGGAGGCACAGACGTGGCCTTAGAAACAGCAGATCTGATCTTAATGAAGAACAATTTAAATAACTTAACAAAGATGATCCGTCTTTCAAGAAAGATGAATCGAATCATTAAGCAAAATATTATTTTCTCATTAACGGTGATTTGTTTGTTAATTTGTGCGAATTTCTTACAAGTGCTTGATTTGCCTTTTGGCGTCATCGGGCATGAAGGAAGTACGATTTTGGTCATTTTAAATGGACTGCGTCTTCTTCGGGCATCTTAAGCGAATCATCATAGCGCACTTGGCTTCTGCCAGTGCGCTTTTGTGCGAAATATAGCAAAAACTGATACAATAGATCAGTAGAAAAACGTGTGAGGAGGATCACGATGAACCGAATGAAGAGCTTGTCTTCTTGGCTAAAGGAAAAAGACATTCAAGGTGCATTTATACATACAAAGGAAAATGTGTTTTATCTATCTGGATACTTCACAGAGCCGCATGAAAGAGTAATGGGGCTGTTTGTGTTTCAAGAGGCAGATCCATTTTTTGTTTTGCCTAAAATGGAAGTCGAGCAGGCGAAAAATGCTGGATGGTCAGGCGATATCATTGGTTATGAAGACCATGAGAATCCATTTGATTTCATTCAGTCAGCAGTAGAAAAACGCGGTGTAAGAGCAACTCAACTTGCAATTGAAAAAGAGTCGATTCCGCTTCAAAGAGCAGAGCAGCTTCAAGCTGCCACTGGGGCAGAAACTTTTGTCCGGGCAGAAGAAGAGCTCAATCAGCTAAGACTGATTAAAGATGAATCTGAAATTGCTACACTGAAAAAAGCCGCTCAATTGGCAGATGAAGGTGTAAAAATTGGGGTGGACGCCTTAAAAGAAGGAATCACCGAAACAGAAGTGCTCGCTGTCATTGAATATGAGCTAAAGAAAAAAGGCATTCAAGGCATGTCCTTTTCGACGATGGTTCTCTTTGGCGAAAAATCAGGAGAGCCTCACGGAAATCCAGGGCAGACAGCCTTAAAAAAAGGCGATTTTGTGTTATTTGACCTTGGTGTCATTGTTGATGGCTATTGCTCAGACATTACAAGAACTTTCATCTATCAGGAAGCTTCTGACAAGCAAAAGGACATCTATCAAACCGTCCTGAACGCAGAAATGGCGGCACTTGAAATGAGTAAGCCGGGCGTGAGAATTGGAGACCTGGACTTAAAAGCACGCGGGCTGATCACAGAAGCTGGATATGGGGACTATTTCCCTCACCGCCTTGGGCATGGTCTAGGGGTGTCTGTTCATGAGTTTCCTTCTATGAGCCAGGCAAATGATGATCTTCTCCAAGAAGGCATGGTGTATACGATCGAACCGGGGATCTACGTCCCAGGAGTCGGCGGCGTCAGAATTGAAGATGATGTACTGATCACAGCAGATGGTCCAGTCACTTTAACCAATTATCCGAAAGAGCTGACGATCATCAAGTAATAAAAAAATCACGATGAACGTCCATGTCTTGGAAGTGTCATCGTGATTTTTTGTCACTCTTTTCGATCCTTATCAACAAAAAAATCATCAATTGATTCAAACGGTTTGATTTTATGTTCTTTTCCTAAAGGATGTAGTGCAAAACGAGCAGAAAACAAAACAGTCATACATAATATAATCCATATGATGATACCCATCTTGAATTCCCCTTTCCATCCAGTGATTTGTTCAGCTCACATACATCTTAAAGTATGAAACGCTTACCATAACAAGAGAAAGTAGGAGAAAAAATGCCAAACATAAGGGAGATTGCGAAAAGAGCGGGCGTATCTGTGACAACTGTATCACGTGTGTTGAATGATCATCCTTATGTCAAAGAAGAAAAACGAGAACGAGTGCTACATGCGATGAAAGAGCTCAAATATACGAGAAACATTCAGGCTGTACATTTAGCAAAGGGCTATTCAAATATGCTTGGCATCGTTCTTCCAACGATTGATCATTCTTATTTCAGCAGACTTGTCACAGGGATTGCCGAGAAAGCACAGGCGTGCGGTATGCATTTTGCTTTGTTTCAAACAGGGTATGATCCTTTAAAAGAAAAAGAAGCATTGATGAGTTTAAAAGAGCGCCGCGTGGATGGGTTAATCTTTTGCTCAAATGCGTTAAGTGATCGAGACATTTTAAGGTGGCAGGAATCCGGGCCTATTATTTTTTGCCATCCGGCGCCTTTTGAAGACTGCTCAACGGTGTCGATCGCACATGATCAAGCATTTAAAGAAGGGCTGCATCATTTAGCAGCATGCGGGCATCAGCGAATCGCGATTGTACTAGCCAGAATAGAAGGCGCAAACAGCCAGTCACGACTTCAAGCTTATCAAGATATGATGAAATCGCTCGGGCAGGAGATTGATGAAGAATGGATCATCGAAGGGAAGCTCACACTTTTTGATGGAAAACAATTATTCACAGAGTGGCAGGAGATGAAGAATCGCCCCACAGCATTATTCATCACAAATGACGACGTATCAGCAGGCTTTTTATTAGAGGCGCAGCGTCATGATATAAAAGCAGGAGAATCTCCAGCCATACTCGGCTTTCAAAATGATCAATTGAGTGAGGCTTTGGGGATTTCCAGCATTGATATTCCGCTTAAACGTATGGGTCAGGAAGCGTTTGACTTGTTCGACCGGGCCGTAAAGGGAGAGGCACCAGAAAAAAGAATGCTACCATTTCGCCTGATCGAGCGTTCAACTACCGTTTTCAAAAACAATCGTTGACGCACGTTTCATCTGTTTTGTACGATAAGAGGGATTGAATAAGAAGGAGGTGGGGATGTTCATGGAATCCTTCACCGTTGATAAAGCGTTAAATAATAATGTCATCATCGCAAGACACCCTTCTTGGGGCGAAGTGGTTCTAATTGGGAAAGGAATCGGCTTCGGGAAAAAATCGGGTGATGTTCTCGATCAAGACACATTTGAAAAAATGTTTGTCCTTAAAAATACAAAAGAACAAACAGAATATAAACAGCTGCTTCACCACATTGATGAGAACATGATCGAGCTTGCCAATGACGTCATTTATCATATACGAGAAAAAATGGGGCACCGTTTGAATGAGCATATTCATATTGCCCTGACTGACCATATTGCCTTTAGTTTTAAGCGGGTGCAGCAAGGATATGATATCACCAATCCCTTTATGCTTGAGACTAAATCGCTGTATCCAAAAGAATACGAGGTCGCAAAGGAAGTCGTTGAGCTGATTAACGAGCGTTCAGATGTCGAAACAAAGCTGCCAGAAGGAGAGATTGGTTTTATTGCGCTCCATATTCACTCGGCTTTGACGAATCGGCCCTTATCTGAGGTGAACCGTCATTCGCAGCTTATTACGCAGATGGTCCAAGTCATAGAAGATTCATTTCATATGAAAGTAGACCGTGAAAGTATTCATTATTTACGCTTATTGCGCCATATTACATTTTCGATTGAGCGCATTAAACGGGAAGAATCATTAGAGGAGCCAGAAAAATTGCTTCATCTATTGAAAAATGAATATCCTTTATGCTACAATACTGCTTGGAAAATGATCAAAATATTACAACATGCATTGAAAAAGCCTGTACAGGATGCGGAGGCTGTCTACCTGACACTTCATCTGTACAGATTGACAAATAAAATTTCATAGTTTCCTTGAAACGTGTAACTGATTCGATCAGGCATGAGTGACTTAAGGTAAATACAGGATAAGATCCTGTTATTTGCGCAACCTTATATCACCATGCCTTTTTTTGTGTTTGAAGGTGAAATGTAAACGGTTAATTATGAAATGTACGTCAGGGAGCGTCCCACATGTATGTTGTAAGCGAAAACAAAAGGAGGTTCAACCAGTGTTTAAATCACTTTTTGGTGTGTTGCAAAAAATTGGACGAGCACTTATGCTTCCAGTTGCGATCCTTCCTGCTGCTGGTATTTTACTAGCACTTGGGAATGCGATGCAAAATCCGCAGCTGATTGATGTAGCTCAATTTTTAAGCAATGATACAATTCAGCTTGTTGCAAGTGTCATGGAAAATGCGGGGAACATTGTCTTCTCGAATCTTCCGCTCTTATTTGCTGTAGGGGTTGCCATCGGTCTTGCTAATGGAGACGGTGTGGCAGGGATTGCCGCAATTATCGGTTATCTTGTCATGAACGTGACAATGAGTGCCGTATTAATGGCCAATGGATCGATTCCATCCGATTCCATCAAATTGGCTAAGTTCTTTAAGGAAAGCCATCCAGCGTATATTAATATGCTCGGCATTCCGACCTTGTCTACCGGCGTCTTCGGCGGGATTATTGTCGGGGTATTAGCAGCTTATATGTATAATAAATTTTACAAAATTGAGCTCCCGCAATATCTCGGCTTCTTTGCTGGTAAACGTTTTGTTCCAATCGTTACATCTATTTCAGCACTTATTTTAGGGCTTTTGATGCTAGTCATTTGGCCGCCAATTCAAGGTGCACTGAACTCGTTTTCAACAGGACTGCTCGCAGCGAATGAGCCGCTTGCTGCCTTTGTATTCGGTGTGATTGAACGCTCATTAATTCCGTTTGGTCTGCACCACATTTTCTACTCGCCATTCTGGTATGAGTTCTTTAGTTATAAGAGCTTATCAGGTGAGCTTGTCCGTGGTGATCAGCGTATCTTCATGGCACAGATCAAAGATGGTGTTCAGCTGACAGCTGGTACATTCATGACAGGGAAATATCCGTTCATGATGTTTGGTCTGCCAGCAGCAGCACTTGCGATTTACCATGAAGCAAAACCAAAGAATAAAAAGCTTGTCGCTGGAATTATGGGATCAGCAGCCCTGACTTCTTTCCTAACAGGGATTACTGAACCGCTTGAATTCTCATTCTTGTTTGTTGCACCAGTGTTATTTGCAATCCACTGTGTATTTGCTGGATTATCCTTTATGATTATGGATATTCTAAACGTGAAAATCGGTATGACCTTCTCAGGGGGATTAATCGACTTCTTCTTATTCGGTATCTTGCCAAACAGAACCGCTTGGTGGCTTGTGATTCCAGTTGGTCTCGTACTTGCTGCTATTTATTACTTCGGATTTAGATTCGCCATTCGCAAATTTAATCTGAAAACGCCAGGCCGCGAGGATGAAGCAGCTGACGGTGCAGATAGTGCTAAGTCTGAAAAGGGTAATGACTTACCTTATGAAATTCTTGAAGCAATGGGTGACCAAGAAAACATTAAACACCTTGATGCTTGTATTACGCGTTTACGTGTCACTGTCAATGATCAGAAGAAAGTGGACAAGGACCGCTTGAAAAAGCTTGGTGCTTCAGGAGTTCTCGAAGTAGGAAACAACATCCAGGCCATCTTTGGACCACGCTCTGATAATTTAAAAACACAAATGCAGGACATCATTGCAGGCCGCACGCCTCGTCCAGCGAAAGACCCTTCTGCAAAAGAAGAAGTCAGCCAGCAGGTCGAAGAAGTCATTGCAAAACCGCTTCAAAACGAGCAAGGTGAAGAAATCTTTGCTTCACCAATTACAGGGGAGCTTCATCCGATTACAGATGTACCAGATCAAGTATTCTCAGGGAAAATGATGGGTGACGGTTTCGCCATCTTGCCAACAGATGGAACGGTGGTTTCACCGGTGAAAGGGAAGATCTTAAATGTATTCCCAACGAAACACGCAATTGGCCTGCAATCTGACGGTGGACTTGAAATTTTAATCCACTTCGGTATTGATACGGTCAGCCTTAAAGGAGAAGGATTTGAAGCATTTGTACAAGAGGGAGATCAAGTAGAAATCGGTCAAAAACTCTTAGAGGTTGATATTGATAAAATTAAGTCTGAAGTACCATCTTTGATGACACCAATTGTATTTACCAACTTAGGTGAAGGACAATTTATTGACCTTCAAGAATCCGGTGAAATCAAAGCTGGTCAAGAAAACATCATGAAAATTTCAAAATAATTTTCATAACTGCCGTTCTTGTTAGATGACAAGCTCGGCAGTATGATATAATATTGTGGATGTATTAATTGTATAAAAAGGAGATTGATAAAAATGGCTCAACAAACATTCAAAGTAACTGCAGATTCTGGAATTCACGCACGTCCTGCAACAGTTCTTGTACAAACTGCTAGTAAATATGATGCTGATATCAACTTAGAATATAATGGTAAAACAGTGAACCTGAAATCTATTATGGGTGTAATGTCTCTAGGAATTGCGAAAGGTGCTACAATCACAATCTCTGCTTCTGGTTCTGATGAAAATGATGCACTTGCTGCGCTTAAAGACACAATGAAAAGTGAAGGCCTAGGCGAGTAATGCAACAACTGAAAGGAATCGGTGCTTCAGCAGGCGTTGCGATTGCAAAAGCATACCGTCTGGAAGAACCAGATTTAACAGTTCACCAAAAAGACATCAACGATCCAGAGACAGAAGTGAAGCGTTTTGAAGAAGCAATTCATGTTTCTAAACAAGAACTTGAAGCAATTAAAGAACATGCGCTAAAAGAGCTTGGCCAAGACAAAGCAGATATCTTTTCTGCACACCTTCTTGTGTTAAGTGATCCAGAGCTGCTAAACCCAGTAAAGGATAAAATCAACTCTGATAAAGTAAATGCTGAATTTGCTTTAAAAGAAACAGCGACAATGTTTGTCACCATGTTCGAAGCAATGGACAATGAATACATGAAGGAACGTGCAGCGGATATTCGCGACGTAACAAAACGTGTAACTGGACATTTGCTAGGCGTTGACATTCCAAATCCAAGCATGATTTCTGAAGAAGTCATCATCATCGCTGAAGATTTAACACCTTCTGATACTGCTCAGCTGAACAGACAATTCGTCAAAGGTTTTGCGACAGATATCGGCGGCCGTACTTCTCACTCAGCGATCATGGCAAGATCTATGGAGATTCCAGCAGTTGTTGGAACAAAAGAAGCAACAAAAACGGTGAAAAACAATGATCTGATCATTGTCGATGGTATTAGCGGAGACGTCATCATTCAGCCTTCTGAAGATGAAGTGAAAGCGTATCAAAAAAAGCATGAAGACTACTTAGCTAAAAAAGCGGAATGGGCGAAACTGGTGGACCAGCCAACGGTCACAAAAGACGGCGTTCACGTAGAGCTAGCTGCAAATATCGGAACACCTGAAGATGTAAAAGGTGTACTTGAAAATGGCGGCGAAGCAGTCGGATTGTACCGTACAGAATTTTTATACATGGGCAGAGATCAGCTTCCAACAGAAGAAGAACAGTTCAATGCTTATAAAACAGTGTTAGAGAAGATGGAAGGTAAAGCGGTTGTTGTCCGCACACTTGATATTGGTGGCGATAAAGAACTCCCTTACTTGCAGCTTCCAAAAGAAATGAACCCGTTCCTTGGCTTTAGAGCGATCCGCCTTTGCCTCGAAGAACAGGAGATTTTCAGAACACAACTACGCGCCTTACTTCGTGCAAGTACATATGGAAACTTGAAAATCATGTTCCCTATGATCGCGACATTATCAGAATTTAGAGAAGCAAAAGCCATTTTACTTGAAGAAAAAGAAGCATTGGTTGCCGCTGGTACAGACGTATCCGATTCCATTGAAATCGGTATAATGGTAGAAATTCCATCAACCGCTGTCATCGCAGACCAATTCGCAAAAGAAGTTGATTTCTTCAGTATTGGAACAAATGATTTGATTCAATACACAATGGCTGCTGATCGAATGAACGAACGAGTGTCTTATCTTTACCAGCCTTACAATCCAGCGATTTTACGTTTGATTACGCTTGTTATTGAAGCAGCGCATAAAGAAGGTAAATGGGTTGGCATGTGCGGCGAGATGGCAGGAGATGAAATCGCAATCCCACTTCTACTTGGATTAGGATTAGATGAATTCTCAATGAGTGCAACATCTATTCTTCCAGCAAGAACACAGCTAAGCAAGCTTTCTAAGGAAGAAGCTGCATCATTTAAAGAGCATATTTTATCACTTAGCACAACAGAAGAAGTGGTTGATTTCGTGAAGAAAACGTTTCAACATCACTAAGTGAATTCAAACCAGACAGTAACCCTGTCTGGTTTTTTTGTCGAATTTTATCATATTGGGTCATATCCGGCAGAGAGAAGGGCATCCTATAAGAAAAATGGAGGTGACCAGATTGCCTTTCTCAGACTATAAACCGGGTGATCAAGTATATGTGATTTATCGAAATCCACATGCTGCAAACGTAGCACAAATCAAAGAAGCAGAAATTGTTTCACATCCATATAACGAAGAGGAGCTTGCCCTATTTTTACTTGAAACGTATCATCCTTTAGCTCCAGATGATGCGGTCTTTCCGACATATGAAGAAGCAGAAGCTCTTTATCAAGATTTGTTTGAATAAGGGAGATTTTAGAAAGGATAAAAGCCATCCTGCGCGGTTAAAGTAACCGTATGAAAACCTATAAGGTAAGGATGTGCTAAATATGATCAAACCTTTTGTGCCCCAGCTTGTTTACATTGAACCAAGGGCGTTAGAGTACCCGTTAGGACGAGAGCTGAAGGAAAAGTTCGAGGGTATGGGTATTGAAATAAGAGAAACGACTTCACATAACCAAGTAAGAAATATTCCGGGTAAAAATGACTTGCAAAAGTATCGTAATGCGAAATCAACGCTTGTCGTTGGTGTGAGGAAAACGTTGAAGTTTGATACGTCTAAACCATCTGCAGAGTATGCGATCCCATTTGCGACAGGATGTATGGGGCATTGCCATTATTGCTATCTGCAAACGACAATGGGAAGTAAGCCGTACATTCGAACATATGTGAATGTTGAAGAAATATTAGATCAGGCGGAGCAGTACATGAACGAGCGTGCGCCTGAAATCACGAGATTTGAAGCTTCTTGTACTTCAGATATTGTAGGAATTGACCATTTGACACATACACTAAAGGCAGCGATTGAATACTTCGGCCAGACTGATCTTGGTAAGCTTCGCTTTGTCACCAAATTTCATCATGTCGATCATTTACTTGATGCAAAGCATAATGGCCGAACAAGATTCCGCTTTAGTATCAATGCGGATTATGTCATTAAATATTTCGAACCCGGAACATCACCGTTAGATCAGCGGATTGAAGCAGCTGTCAAGGTCGCAAAAGCAGGCTATCCTCTTGGCTTTATTATTGCCCCAATTTACATTCACGAAGGCTGGCAGGAAGGATATAAAGTTCTTTTTGAAAAGCTCGATGCAGCCCTAACTGAAGATGTCAGGCACGATATCACCTTTGAAATGATTCAGCATCGTTTTACAAAACCAGCGAAGCGTGTGATCCAAAAAAACTATCCGAAATCAAAATTAGAATTGGATGAAGAAAAAAGAAGATACAAATGGGGTAGATATGGAATTGGGAAATATATCTACCAAAAAGATGAGGAACAAGAACTAAGACAGAC
Organism: Bacillus pumilus; assembly: GCF_038738535.1. Classification (NCBI taxonomy): domain Bacteria; kingdom Bacillati; phylum Bacillota; class Bacilli; order Caryophanales; family Bacillaceae; genus Bacillus; species Bacillus pumilus. Next base: position 1,293,356 of record NZ_CP046128.1, read on the forward strand.
GTTAGAATCATATATCGATCAGTACTTTCCGTCTGCAAAAATTGAATATTTTACTTAAAGCAAGCCTTTATGGCTTGTTTTTTCTATTTAAATTTTCTTACAACTATTGAATGCGGTACCAATTTTGCCGATATACAAAATAAGATGCGAAAGTAGGATGTAGGGGTGATGAGATGTTTAAGAAACTTCAAGTGAGAATAGCTGTTTTCATCTCAGTTATTTTAATTTTAACCGTCGTGGCCGTTCAAGTGGGTTCCAACATAGTATTAACACCACTCATTGAACGGGATGCAAAAACCACCACAGCGGCAACAGCAGAAAGCATGAGAGATATTATTGCACAAAAGCTTGATAATTACGGGGGTACAATTAACAAACTGGCAACAAGTACACTGACTGAAGATTTTGCACAAAAGCAAACAAAACAAACATTAGCCTTTGAAAACGATGAACTAAAAGTCTTGCAGGAGCAGGATGAACTCATCTCACTTGCCTATATAGGAACAAGTGACGGTAAAATGTTTGCCTTCCCAGAGTCTGATTTTGGTGAAGGATATGATCCAACTAAGCGAGATTGGTTTATCAATTCGGCTGAAAAGCCTGATGAAGTCATCTGGACAGATCCGTATATTGATAAAGCAACGAATGAAATGGTTGTCTCAGCCACCAAGGCAATTGTGCGAAATGGAAAGGTTGTTGGAGTCGCAGGACTTGATTTGAAGCTGTCTTCCATTCAATCGTATATAAAGGAACAAAAGATTCCTTATATGGGAAACGCTTTTTTAGTTGATGGCAAAGGAACGATTTTGGCACATCCAACTGAGCAAGGAAAAAACATATCAAAAGTCGCTTCTGTAAAAAAAGCGATCGACAATTCCGGTCTTGATGATAACAAAGAACTGACGGTCATATCTAAAATCAAAGAGGCCGATTGGACAATAGGTGTCAGCTTTGAGAAAAAGAAACTGCTTTGGATCACAGAACAAATGAATCAGACAAGCATCATGATTTCAGTCATTGCTATTGTTCTTGCGATCATTCTCAGTTTCTTATTAGCAAGAAGCATCACAACGCCAATCAAGCGTCTGATCGAGCATGTGCGTAAGGTGTCTGAAGGTGATTTAACCAGCTCACTTGAAACGAAATCTCAAGATGAGATTGGTTTCCTCACGAAGAGCTTTAATCAAATGACCGAGGGGATCAGAGAGTTAATTGAAAAAGTAAAAGGGGCTTCAGACCAAGTAGTGACATCAACGGATGAAGTCACGCAAATTTCAAATGAAACCTTACTGTCGAGCGAACAGATTGCAACGGCCATTCAAGAGGTGGCAACAGGTGCGTCTAAGCAGGCTTCAGAAGCAGAAACGATTAATGAGAAATCAGAGCATTTATATGAAAAAGTACGTCATATGGGTGAGCTTGCCACGCAAATGCAAGCCAACTCAAAATCATCTGAAGATGCAGGCTATAGAGGGCTCGATGCACTAGGTATGCTCGTTCAAAAATCAACACAAGCGAACGAGGAATCGAAGAAAGTGGAGCAAATGCTGCTTGACCTTGAACATAAAACGAAAAATATTGAAAACGTTGTGACCGCCATCTCTGAAATCTCTGATCAAACGAATTTACTTGCACTGAATGCAAGCATTGAAGCAGCGAGAGCCGGAGAAAGCGGACGAGGATTTGCTGTTGTTGCAGAAGAAGTCAGAAAGCTTGCTGAACAATCTGCGCAATCAACCAAACACATTAGTGAAACCGTCAAACTCATTCAAGATGAATCGAAAAAGGCGGCTGAAGCGATGACGGCAGCAAGTAAGATGAATGAGGAACAAGGTGAAGCCATTAATGCAACAGGCGAGGCACTGAGCAGCATCACAATGGAAATGCAGGCACTTGTCGGCTCAATTGACAGCATTCATACACAGATCAATGAAATGACAGACGAACAGCAGAAAATGAATGATTCCATTCAAAGCATTGCTGCGATCTCAGAAGAATCTGCGGCTTCAGCTGAGGAAGTGCATGCGTCTACAGATGAACAAGTCCAAGCTTTAGAAAGAACGAAAACTTCGACTGAAATGCTGAACGAATCAAGCCAGGCATTACGTCAGGCGGTTGATCGGTTTAAGCTGTAATCAAGCGGAAAGGAACCTTGCGACGTGAGCAAGGTTCTTTTTGTATGATAAAATAAGAGTAGAGGAGGTGTTGACATGGATGTCAATCTATCTGGAAAAAAAGCCTTGGTCGCTGCAAGCAGTCAAGGTATTGGAAAAGCCATTGCCTTTGCTCTAGCAAAAGAGGGAGCAGATGTGATGCTTTCAGGAAGGCATGAGCACACGCTGAAAGAAACAGTCAAAGAATTATCTCCGCTTGTAAAAGGAAAGCTGACTTATCAAGTATGTGATGTGTCTGACGCGCAGCAAATCAAGGCGCTAGTTCAAGCGGCAGCTGGTGATGAGAAGTGTCTAGACATTCTTGTGAACAATACAGGCGGGCCTAAAACAGGGACGCTTGAAACCTTAATAGATGAAGACTGGATGGAATCATTTCAGCTTCATTTACTCAGTTATATTCGATTATTAAAAGAGGCATTGCCTTATTTGAAAAAACACGGCGCACGCGTGCTAAACATTGCGTCTATGTCAGTGAAAGAACCGATCCCAGGCTTGATGCTGTCAAATACTTTTAGACCGGCTATTGCCGGCTGGACAAAAACAGCCGCTCAGGAGCTTGCAAAGGATGGCATTTTAATCAATACGTTAGCCCCAGGGAAAATTGAAACAGACCGCGTCAAACAGCTGGACAAGCACCGCGCACAGGCAGAGCACCAAACAGTTGAAGAAATCAAAGCACAGGCTGAACGTGCGATTCCGCTTGGCCGTTACGGACAGCCAGAGGAATTTGCAGCATATGCAGCTTTTCTTTTATCTGAAGCCAATACATATATGACAGGTCAAACACTCATCATTGATGGTGGACTGACAAAGTCTCTTTAAGGAGGAACAAGTGATGACACAAATCAAAACAGTTGGTTTTATTGGAATCGGTGTAATGGGACGCAGTATGGCAGGACATTTAATGGATGCCGGATATGAAGTTCTCGTTTATACAAGAACAAAAGCGAAAGCAGATGCACTCATTCAAAAAGGCGCATCATGGAAGCCGGAAGTGAAGGAGATTGCAGAACATGCAGATGCTGTCATCACAATGGTAGGATATCCATCAGATGTAGAAGAAATCTATTTAGGTGAAGAAGGGCTTGTGGCACATGCTGCGCCTGGTACCTATCTGATTGATATGACTACATCGAAGCCTCAGCTGGCAAAAGAAATTGAAATGAAAGCAAAAGAAAAAGGGTTGTTTGCATTAGATGCACCAGTTTCTGGCGGAGACGTAGGGGCAAAAAATGGAACGCTTGCGATTATGATTGGCGGAGAAAAATCAGCCTATGAAGCGTGCCTGCCCTTATTTGAGCAAATGGGCGAAAACATTCAATATCAAGGACCTGCAGGAAGCGGTCAGCATACCAAAATGTGTAACCAAATTGCGATCGCAGCAGGTATGGTAGGCGTTGCAGAGGCCATGGCCTATGCCGAAAAATCAGGACTTGATCCAGAGCATGTGCTCAAAAGCATTACAACGGGCGCGGCAGGAAGCTGGTCCTTGTCAAACCTTGCACCAAGAATGCTGAAAGGTGATTTCGAGCCAGGGTTCTACGTGAAGCATTTTATCAAGGATATGGGCATTGCACTTGAGGAAGCAGAACTGATGGGAGAAGAAATGCCAGGACTCGCGCTTGCAAAGTCACTTTATGAAAAGCTGAGCGAACAGGGCGAAGAAAACAGCGGCACACAGAGTATATATAAATTATGGGTAAAATAAAAAGACCTGTCCCACTTAGAGACAGGTCAGCGTGTAGACAAACCCTCGCATTCGGTGTCAGTCCTGCGTGCCGGTGCTCACGAATGTCAAATTCGCTCCGCTCCGGTACTCGTCCTTCCTAGGGCTGCAAAGGTTTTCTATCACGCTGAAAAGAAGACAAAAGGCTAAAATGAAGATCATTTTAGCCCTTTGTCAACAATCTGGTCTGTCCCACTTAGGGACAGGTTTTTTAGATATCTTATTTTCCGATGAATTGCTGCGTCCAGTAGTTGCCAGATTTCACATAACCAACACCGATATGTGTATAGTTTTTGTTTAAGATATTTGCTCTGTGGCCTTCACTGTTCATCCATGCAGTCACAACTTCTTGAGGAGATCTTTGACCTTGGGCAATGTTTTCACCTGCTGTTTTGTAAGTGATACCGAATTGCTTCATTTGATCAAATGGAGATCCGTAAGTTGGGCTTGTATGAGAGAAATAGTTTTTATCTTTCATATCTTGAGATTTTGCGCGAGCAGATTTGCTTAGTTTTGAATCAACAGAAAGTGCTTTTAACCCTTGTTTTGCACGCTCTTTATTTGTAAGCTCAACGACTTCTTTTTCAAATGCATTCAAGCTGCTATCTGCTTTTGCTGCCGTTGTGTCTTTTTGGTCAGCTTTTGTATTGTTATTGTTGTTTGTGTTTTGTTTAGCTGGCGTACTTGGTTTAGAAGCAGTTGGTTTTTTCACTGATTCTTGTTTTTGTTCATTTTTTGCTTTGTTTACTTCTTTCACCACTTTTGTGCCAGTAACAGGTTGACCGCTTTTGATCAGCTTGTTTAAAAGAGCTTCGATCTCTTTTTGATTCGACTTGCTTAGCTTGTTTACATCTGAAGAGATATGTAATTTTGCAGCTAATGTATGAAGATCAATGGTTTGATGCTGTACATGTATCACTTGTTTCAGGTTAAGCTCCTTCGCATCAGCTGAATGTCCTCCAGTGAACGTGATGAGTGCAGCAGCCGTTAGCGCTGAAAAAAAGAATGATTTCTTCTTCATATTGTAACTCCTCCTAAAATCTTTGTTTTGTTTTCTCACAGAAAATCATAACATGGACTTTTTGTTATAAACGTACCAGCATCCTCCATTGACAATGCCTGTTTGTCATTTTTGTTAAAGTCATAAAAAAAGCCGCCTCATATCAAAGGATAGGGAATTCTTCCATTTAAAGAAAACGACATAAACATACCAATATTTTAAAGTGTTAGTATATTTTTTTGCATAATAGGGATTGACAGCTTTTTTTCACTTGTTTCGCTGTAACAACTATTACAAAAGTGTTACAATAATGAGTGGTAATTGTAAAAGATTGAAAGGATGAGAGGAGCTACATAAGTGGGAGAGAAACAGCATCAAGGTAGTGCCGAGCAGAAAAAAATCAAGCGCCGGAACGCCTGGAGGATTAATCTCTTTTTCTTCGCTGTCTTTAGTTTATTTGCTGGACTTGTGATCAAGCTTGGTGTGCTGCAGATCGTCAATGGTGAGGATTATAAAAAGCAAGCAAACCGAACAGAGGTCAAAACAGCATCATACCCGTCCCCAAGAGGAAAAATGTATGACGCGAGAGGAAGAGTCGTCGTTGATAACGAAAGTGTACCTGCCATCGTTTATACATCAGAAAGCGGTGTGAAAGCGAAGGATAAGATTAAGGTAGCAAGAAAACTTGCGACTTATATAAAAATGGATACTGATTTTTTGAGAGAGCGTGACATTCGAGATTTTTGGCTGGCGAGCCATCCGAAAGAAGCGGATAAGCTCATTTCAAAAGCAGAGAAAAAGGATCTTAAAGCAAAGGATGTCTATCCGCTTCAAGTAGAGCGTGTGCCTAAGAAAGAAGTCAAGGCGATCGAAAAGGATGCAGAGGAAAAAGCAGTTGCAGCGATCTATCGTAGATTTACAGGCGGATATGCCTTTGAGCCTCAAATCGTGAAAGCAATGGACCCAAATGAAGAGAAAAAAGGGGACGAAAAAGTTGCTTTACTCGATGAAACAAAAGAGTCAAAGCAGACATCATCCGTGAGTTTGACATATGAAGAGATTTCACTTGTGTCAGAGCATCTGGATGAACTGCATGGTGTAAATGTCATCAATGATTGGACAAGAAAATATCCGTATGAAAAGACCCTTTATAATGTACTTGGCGGTGTGACCACACCAGAGCAAGGCATTATAAAAGAGCGTGAAGATTACTATATGGCAAGAGGCTACTCGCGAAATGACCGGGTAGGGAAGAGCTATTTAGAGTATCAATACGAAGATTTTCTGAATCCAGAGAAAGCGACTGTTCAATATACACAGGTTGGCGGGAAGCTGCTCGATGAAATCAAGCGGACAGAGGGACGAAGAGGACTTGATCTTGCACTGACATTTGATATGGAGCTGCAAAAGGAAGTCGACAAGATCGTCGAATCAGAGCTTAGATCCGCTAGTGCGAGAAACTATATGATGGACCGCGCATTTGTCGTGATGATGGACCCTAACACTGGGGATGTTCTCGCAATGTCTGGCAAGAAAATGGATGGCAGAGACGTCACAGATTATGCCATCGGAACATTTACGACCCAGTACGAAATGGGCTCTGTTGTCAAAGGAGCCACAGTACTTGGCGGTTATCAGGACGGGATGTCACACAACCAATCCTATATGGATACACCGCTTTATTTTGCAGGAAGTAATGGAAAGCCGAAACAGTCTTACAAAGTTCTTGGATGGGTCAATGACCTTCAGGCTCTCCAAAAAAGTTCCAACGTCTACATGTTCCAAGTAGCGATGAGAATGGCGGGCATCACCTATCAAAAGGATGGTCCGTTACCGGCAAGACCTGAGCACCTGCAAAAAATGAGAAACTATTATGCGCAATTCGGTCTTGGCGTAAAAACAGGGATCGACCTGCCGCAGGAATCAAGCGGGATGCAGACACATCCTAAGACGGTCGGCGGACTTTTGCTCGATGAAGCAATTGGCCAGTATGACACGTATACACCGCTTCAAGTTGCCCAGTACATGTCGACGATCGCCAATGGAGGAAATCGCGTTCAGCCAAGAGTGGTGAAAAGCGTTCACCTTCCAACGAAGAAGGATGAAGTAGGCCCAGTCGTGAAAAAATATGAGCCGAAGGTGCTGAACACGATTAACAACTCGAAAGCAGATATTGACCGCGTCAAAATGGGGCTGAAAATGGTCACATCGACCGGCGGTACTGCCGCTGGCCGCTTTGGTCAGCATGATGTCGCTGGAAAAACAGGGACGGCCCAAACCTTTTACTATGGTGCCAACCGCAGCTGGTGGGGAAATCCCACATACAATTTAACCTTTGGGGGATATTATCCGTCGTCCAATCCGAAGGTGGCTTTTAGTGTCGTGACACCTTATGTCTCAGATAAAGATTCCGTCATTAAAACCATCCCAAGTAAAATTATTGATAAGTACGTTGAATTACAAAAGAAATATGAAAAGCAGTAAACAGCAGAGAGCACAGCAAGAGAATGTGCTCTTTTTTGTTGAAAATATGGACGTTTCCCTCGATGACGGAAGGAAAATACGGGTTTTCTAGCGAATCTTTTTTATACATCAATCTAAGGACAACCCTAAAAAATGAAAAGGAGGGTCGGACGACGATGGAACAAAAAATGAAAGATTCGAATCAGCTTTATTCGAATATCGATTTACATGCCGTTCTTTCTTCTAATGGCCGCTTTCTCTACATTTCTTCTAACTGTAAGCAGCTTTTGCTCTATGAACAAAAGGATTTACTAGGGTGTTTTTTGAAAGACTATGTTCATACCGAAGATCAATTTCTCGTCGAGAGTTATTTCTACAATCAGCACATGCTAGAGATTTGCCACTTTAGGCTGCTTAGAAGTGATCTAACAGCTGTATGGATTGAAGCAAGTATTGATTTTGTTGCTTGTGATGAGTTAGACAGCGAATTAAGTAGAGAAATGATCCTAAAAATGAGGGTGCTGGACGCTGAACCGCAAAAAGCAGCATTTCAAACAACATCAGAAGTGTCAGAACAGTCGTTAGGCAGTCTGCCGGCTTTCCAACATGTCAGTGAAGCTGAACAATTGATTGCCATGCTGCCAAATCCGTTGTGTATTACGATATTAGGGGAAATTGTTTATGCGAATGATGCGATGCTTCAATTAATGGGGGTATGTACAAGAGATGACATGATCGGCAAATCTGCATTTGACTTTATTGCTGAGGAGTACCATGACATTGTGAGAAGCCGAATTACGAGGCTGCAGCAAGGTCTTCCAGTCGGAATGATTGAACAGATTTGGAAGCGGAAAGATGGAAGCAGCATTCATATCGAAGTGAAGTCATCACCTACGATCTATCAAAATCAGCAGGCAGAGCTTTTGCTGTTAGTAGACATCTCATCCCGTAAGAAATTCCAAACCGTTCTTCAAAAAAGCCGGGAGCGGTATCAGCTGCTCATCCAAAACTCCATTGATACGATTGCGGTCATTCATGATCATAAATGGGTGTTTATGAATGAATCAGGCATTAAATTATTTGAAGCCGAGCATTACGATAAATTAATAGGAAAGGATATTTTCCACCAGATCCATTCCTGTGACCAGCAAAAAGTGAAAAAGAGCTTGTCGCGTATTATTGAAAGAGCATCAGATTCCGAGATTGTCACGATGAGCTGTCATACATTTAAACACAAGCTGATTTATACTGAAATGGTGTGTATCCCAACCACATTCTTTGGGGAAACAGCCGTTCAAATTATTTTAAGAGATATATCGGAACGTAAGCAGACAGAAGAGCTCATGCTCCGATCTGAAAAATTATCGATCGCAGGTCAATTGGCAGCTGGCATTGCACATGAAATCAGGAACCCATTGACCGCTATCAAAGGCTTTTTGCAGCTCATTAAACCGAAAACAAAAGATCGCGATCAATATTTCGAGATTGTTTTCTCTGAGCTGAGCCGGATAGAGATTATATTAAGCGAGTTGCTCATGCTGGCAAAACCGCAGCAAACGGCATCGATGCAGACACTTGATTTGAAAAAAATCATCAGCGAAGTCACGGCTCTATTAGAGACACAAGCGAACTTAAATGGTATTTTAATGAACACAAGTGAGATAGAAGAGGATCTCCTGATGAACGGGGATCAAAATCAGCTCAAGCAGGTGTTTATCAATTTAATCAAAAATGCCGTCGAATCCATGCCGGACGGAGGTAAGGTTGACATTACGGCCAAAGCAGAAAGAGATGGGATTCTCGTTACCATTCGTGATGAAGGGGTCGGCATTCCTGAATCGGTCATGAAGCGAATAGGAGAGCCCTTTTTAACGACAAAGGAAAAAGGCACTGGACTTGGCCTCATGGTGACATTTAATATTTTAGAAAATCACAACGGGACGATCCGTGTGGATAGTCATCCCGAAAAGGGCACCGTATTTCACATCATGTTTCCTGCAAAATAAAAACAACGGCAAGAGAGCCGTTGTTTCAGTCTGTGAAATGAATGGAACGTTTTTCAAGGACGAATTGTTCTAGGCGGTCAAGTCCTTCTTTCAGTGTTTCAAGTGAATAAGCATAGGACAGACGCACATACCCTTCGCCGAGTGGAGAGAAAGCAGACCCTGGTACAACCGCAAGTCTTGTACTTTCTAACAGCTCCATACAAAAATCAAAGGAACTCATCCCAAACGATTCAATGGATGGAAAAATATAAAAAGCGCCAGAAGGCTTAATGACCGGAAGCCCCATTGAAATGAGCCGATCATATACATAATCGAGTCTTTTCTTATATTGCTCTCTCATGATGAGTGCATCATCCACACCATTTGTCACAGCTTCAAGTGCCGCCTTTTGTGAGACAGCCGAGGCACAAGACACGTTATATTGATGTACTTTTAATACATGTTTAGCAATTGGAGCTGAAGCAAATAAAAAGCCAATTCTCCAACCGGTCATGCTATGAGATTTAGACAGTCCGTTAATCACAATGGTCTGTTCCTTTAAGAAAGAGGCAATTGAATGATGCGGCCGGTCAAATGTCAGCTCGCTATAGATTTCGTCTGATAAAATAAAGATGTCTTTTCCTTCAAGGAGCTGGGCAATCTCTTTCAATTCTTCTTCCGAAAGCGTGACACCAGTTGGATTCGAAGGATAAGGAAGTACAACACACTTTGTCTTTTCCGTTAATGCATCCTCAATCAGTTTGGCATTTAATTTAAAGCCAGCATTCGTTGTGTCGATATGTACGGGCTTCCCGCCGCACATTCGAATGATCGGTTCATAGCCAGGGTAGACAGGTCCAGGTAAAATGACCTCGTCACCCTCTGACAAAATGGTTCGAAACGCAGCATCAATCGCTTGACTTGCACCTGTCGTCACAATGATTTCTGACTCTGCATCATAATCAAGATTGACTTTCTTCTTGATGTAGTGCTGGATCGCTTGTCTTAGCTCTAGGAAACCAGCATTATGAGTGTACGAGGTGAAATTCTCGTCAATGGCTGCTTTGGCAGCTGTTTTGACATGATGCGGCGTATAAAAATCGGGCTGGCCTATCGTCAAAGAAACGACATCCTCATATGACGATACGAGATTTGAAAATGTTCGAATGCCTGAAATTTCAATATCCTTTACTCTTGGATTCAGCAAATGCTCCATTTCTCATCACCTTAAAAATTTATGTTTTTATCCTATTTTACCATTCACTGCATAAATGTCACCCGCGAAAGGCACTGGATATCATTATCTGTAGTCTATTCTCCTATTCATCACAGCATGAGTGATATATTGAAGAAAGAGCAACATTTATTATAGCGTAACCTCACTAGAAAATACAGGCTGCGGTGAACAGGATTAGAAAACGTCACAACTGTGTAAACTGAAAGAACGTGAGAATCAGGTCATGGGAATTGCTTTTATAGACATACGATCTCCTAAAGGAGGACGATAGATGGAACAATCAGCGAAGACATCGAAAATCGCGTTTCTATCCGTGATGAGTAACACATTTGTTGTCATCTTAAAAATCATTGTGGGGCTGTTGACTGGATCTGTTGCGGTTTTATCAGAAGCCATTCATTCTTTTCTCGATTTAATGGCATCTTTTATTGCATTTATCTCTGTTCGTATTTCAAGAAAGCCAGCAGATTCTAAACATCCTTATGGACATGGAAAAGTCGAAAATATTTCAGGAACGATTGAGACCTTGCTGATTTTCGTTGCCGGCATTTGGATCATATACGAATGTGTTCACAAATTAATGCACCCAGAGCCAGTCAAGCTGCCTGTGCTTGGCATTGTGGTGATGCTGATAGGCGCGCTCATCAATTTTATAGTATCGAAGGTTGTGAACAAAGAGGCGGAGCGAGTGCATTCTGTTGCCATGAAATCGAATGCATTGCACCTGTTAACAGATGTGTATACGTCACTAGGGGTCGCATTCAGTTTATTGCTTGTAGCATTAACCGATTGGTATTTCTTAGATCCGATCATTGGAATGATACTCGCTCTCTTTATTATGCGTGAAGCATTTAAACTCATGAAAGAAGCCTTCCCGCCGCTTGTAGACGCCCGGCTAACACCCGAGGAAGAACAATCGATAGAAGCAATCATTCAAGGATTCAGTCAAGAGTTCATCGAATATCATGACTTTCGAACAAGACGATCCGGTGCAGAGGAATATATTGATTTCCATTTGATTGTAGATGGCAAGACAACGATTGAAGATGTTCACCAATTATGTGATCGAATTGAAGAGAAGATTCAGCAAGAATTTCCGCATGCACAAATCTTTATTCATGTAGAGCCTGAAAGTGAAAGAACATCACAAACGTAAAAAAGGCGATCAACCAACTTAGGTTGTATCGCCTTTTTTACGCTTCATCTATGAAATGAAATCAATATCCATAAGCAGTATCGTAATCTTCATACCAAGAGATATAAGCTGCGTCATCATTTGACAAATCATGCTTCATGTCCAAAAAATCAGCTTCGCAAATATCTTCAATTACAGTTATTTCGTTGTTCTTTAATAGTACGACAGTTCCCATCATGAACACCTTTCTTTAAAAAATCCTTGACTATTGTACCATGTGAAGAGCGGTTGTCAACAGCAGAATGGAAACAAGACGAAAATATCACAAAATGTTAAAAAATCAGGAGGTAAAAGAACTAGAAGTGCCATGATTTTCACAAATTTTCAGTATTTATTCACATAAAACATTAAGAACAAACTGATCTAAAATATATGTAAAAGTTAACAGCTCCATTGATCTTACTATATTCATAAGATATAATAACGAATGATTATAAGAAATTTATAGAAAACATACATAATAAAGGAGAAATAGGATGGAAACAAACATAACAGAACCACACATTCAAGAAAAGAAGCATCCTGAGCTAGCAGGCGTGGGCTACCGCTTTCTTGCCCACCTTTTGGACGGCGTCATTATCAGTGTTCCTTATGCCTTCATCATGTTTATTTTGTTCACACTCTTTTTTGTCTCAAGCCCAGAGGCAGCATTTATGCTAGAGGATGACAGCTATTACTATTCCACAACCGTCATGACGGATGAAGAATGGGCTGTCATTATGGGACTTATCTTTTTCTACGTAGCATCGATCTTAATCGGTATCGTGTTGACATGGCTTTATTACGCTATTATGGAAGCATCAAAACTGCAAGGAACTCTTGGTAAGATGGCTCTTGGGATCAAAGTGACAAAAGTAACGGGCGAAAAAATAACATTCGGACGAGCAACTGGCCGCTTTTTTGCAAAAGTCTTTTTGTCTCCAATCTTATGTATTGGGTACATCATTGCCTTTTTCACAGAGAAAAAACAAGCGCTTCACGATTTAATTGCAAGTACGATTGTTGTGAAGAAATAAAGAAAAAAAGCACCTCTGCTCAATAGTAAGGGGTGCTTTTTGTATAGATTGCTTGTATGGAAGAGGGAAGCATGACATAAAATAGAATGATAGTGAAAAATCAGGCAGGGAAGGGAGACAAACGATTGAGAACAGGAAAAAAGACCATGCAGAAAAAAGGGGCAGGCTTCGGGTTGTTTTTGACAGCACCCGTTTTGGCCTGGGCATTGTATGACTTTGCAAATACGATATTTTCATCCAATATGATCACCATTTTCTTCCCGTTCTACTTGCAGGAAACGATTGGAGACAGTGCGAGAATGGATCAGATCGCCAGTACGTTTATTTCTTATGCAAACGCACTAGCCAGCATTTTTCTCGTCATTTTTACACCATTATACGGGGTTCTGATCGATCGTACAGGAAAAAAGAAGCGCTACATCACAGTGTTTACTTTAATATGTATATCTTGTACGTTTTTGATGGGGATCTTTGCTGGAATTGATTTCTCAAGCGAATGGTTTGGGCTGCCTGTCTCCTTATTAGTAGTGGTCACCTTGTTTGTGATCGCAAAATTTTTCTATCACTCGAGCCTAGTGTTTTATGACACCATTCTGCCCGATCTTGGGACAAAGGATGAAATACCGCTTATTTCTGGGTTTGGCATTGCCGTTGGTTATTTAGGGACACTTGTCGGTCTCTCAGTTTATTTACTTGTTGGCAATGACCAATTTCATGAAGCATTTATTCCGACAGCGCTTTTATTCTTTCTCTTTTTCCTGCCCTTTCTCTTTTTTGTAAAAGACCCTCATCCGCTGCCGCAGCAAGAGAAAAAGGCGTCATTTTTCAGCGGGTATAAAGAAATTATTCGCACGTTTAAAGAGATGAAGCAATACAAGCCGGCTTTTATCTTTATGATTGCTTTCTTTTTTATGAATGATGCCTTACAGACAGCGATTGCGATGATGGCTGTTTATGCCAAAATCATCATTGGCTTTACCGCTGGGCAATTTATTCTGCTTTATCTGGTGTCGACCATTTCAAGTATCATTGGCTCCTTTCTATTTGGATATATCACAAAGGCGATTGGGGCAAAGCGCTCGATTACAGTCGTGTATGTGATTTTGATCGTGGCCCTGATTTTGGCTGTGACAGCCACAACGGAATGGGTTTTCTGGGTGGCCGGCAGTTTATTCGGAATTTCACTCGGCGCAAGCTGGGGGGCATCACGAATATTGATAATTGAGCTGACACCTAAGGAAAAGAGAGGACAGTTCTTTGGTCTCTTTGCATTCTCAGGGAAGGTGTCTTCCATTATTGGACCCATCATTTATGGCTCAGTCACTCTGCTGTTTGCAGAGCACGGAAATCTCGCAAGCCGTCTTGCACTAGGGTCTTTACTCATTCTTGCAGCGATAGGACTTGTGATTCATCAATTCGTACGAGAGAAAGCGTAAAGAAACGTCAACTTTTTACCTATGCTGCCGATATAAAAAGTACAATCTTATATTGAAGAATAGAGGGATTTCCGTGGCTTTAAACAAACAAGAAATTTTACTTGACTCTGGTACCAATGAATTGGAAATTGTGAAGTTTGAAATTGGTTCAAATCAATTTGGCATTAACGTCATGAAAGTAAGAGAAATCATTCAGCCGGTTGAGGTGACGGTTGTACCGCACTCTCATCAAGATGTAGAAGGGATGATTAGTTTACGAGGCGAGATTTTACCAGTCATCAATCTATTTTCCTTTTTTAATGTCGAGTCAGATCAGTCAGAACAAGAGAAATATATTGTGACTGAATTCAACCAACGGAAATTTGTGTTCCATACAGGAACGGTATCACAAATTCACCGCGTCAGCTGGGAAGAAATTGAAAAGCCAACTGCACTCAATCAAGGGATGGACCGTCATTTAACGGGCATCATTAAGCTGGATGAAAAAATGATTTTCCTTCCAGATTATGAGAAAATCATTTATGATATTGAATCCGCTTCTGGAGTAGAAACGTATCATATGTTTGACGGTGAGAAAGACGAGAGAAGAACAGGGAAGAAGCTTTATGTCGTTGAAGACTCTCCGCTTCTCATGCGTTTATTAACAAATGAATTAACCGAAGCAGGCTATAAAAACATTGTGACCTTTGAAGATGGCAAACAGGCATATGACCACGTCATGGACCTTGTCAGCAAAGGAATCAGTGTGACAGAAGAAATTGATATGATTATTACGGATATTGAAATGCCAAAAATGGATGGTCACCGATTAACGAAACTGTTGAAGGAAAATCCTTTAACGAGTTCCATTCCGATTCTCATCTTCTCTTCGTTAATCACTGAAGATTTGCGGCATAAAGGGGAAACAATCGGTGCAGATGATCAAATTAGTAAACCAGAAATTCATCAGCTGATTGAAAAAGTCGATCACTTTATTATCTAAACAAAAAACCACTCGGCATGAGTGGTTTTTTGTTTAAAAATAACTTTCCCCGAGTCGTTTGAAGACGGGCTTTGTGTAATGTGATTTTTGTTTTGTGGCGGTAGGTTTTTCTTTTAAACCGACATACGTTTGAAGTAGTTGCTTTGCTCGGTTTAATGACATATTCGCTTTCGGATTGCGATATGATTGATTTAAATTTCCTAAGTGTGGCAAAAATTCGAAGTCTTCTTTGGTTGGTGGCAGGTGAAAATAATAATCTCCAATTTCAATCAGCACGTCGGACTGTTGTTGACTATATTTGGGATTGTTAGAGAAATGTAGGCCCACTTTTCTTCCTTTACCTTCTTGCAATAGTTTTTGCAGCGCACGTTTTTTCAAAAGATAAAGAAACTTGGGATTTGGTGCGGTTTTAGCATGGCGGTTAACGGTATAAATGGCTTTTGCGATGTTTTCTGCTGTAGGTTCTATGTCTTTAGTATGAGCATAATCGTCCATTTTTTCTCTCCTTTGTCTTTCGTCTTCCTGTGCTTAGTATAAATTATACGTTTTTATTAGTAAATTGCAAATAGAGTTATTGTAAAAGCGATAGGATTCCTAGCTCTCTTATCTACAATAGCCATTCAGGAGGGTTCTAAAACGTGGTTGAATATAAAAATGGCAGAATGATCAGCAAAGACACAGCATCTATTCACTATGATTTTTCTTCTATCTGTTTCAGGTGGAAAGAATGCGGCGCATTTCATTTTCTATATGCTAAAGGTGTTGTATATTCATTCTTTTAAGCATAGTTGAAGCTGCATTGGTAAGCAATTTCTGTATTGAAGTCCGTTTTTTGAAGCAGGATGAGGCTTTGTTGAACTTTCACATAATGAGGAGGTAACTTCTATAAACTTCTTTAATTGAAGGATCTGCAGCATACAGAGCGGTAGCTGACTTGCACGAGCGATATCTTGAAGAAGCACTTTTTCGATAATGTTGGCAAATCCATTGCTGACGGTGTCATTGGTGGGCAAAGGAGAAGAGACGTTCATTGCAAGAAGGGCAGAAGAATTGACTGAATGAAATATATATGAAGTGAACTATTAGTTCATGATAACTACCTATTTTAAATAAATGGGTAGTTTCTCAATTTGGATTCATTTTTACATATTGCGTCTGAAACTTTACCATATGCCTGACAACATGTCGAACATATGGTTTAACAACATGGTCTATTTCTTATGACTTGAATAAGCGCAATAGAAGCAACCATTAAAATCAGTTTCATTCGTCATTTGTTTAGCTTCATCAATGGCGCTCTCGCCACTCATGTGCAGACCAATCAATTTACGGCTTGCAGCATCACCTAAAAATGCACAATCTTCTGTATGTACAACATACTGTCCTTGATCATCTTTTGTATGAATAAAATAATAACTTTTTAGCATACCCCTCACCTCCAACCTGACTATCCTACTATAAAACTTCCAAAGATGTAAAGAAATTTTATAAAAATTTTTGCAATTTTATACACGTTCCTGTTTTTTGAAAAAAAGAAATAAAGGCTAAATAATGAAAGGGATTGATAGAATGGATGTAAGAGGTAAAAGTTAAAAGAGAAGAAAGGATCGATTGAAGGGCATGTTGACTCCTCTATTGGTTGTTGTTGCTTCAAATAGCTTCAATCAACAGAGTAAATAACGTCGTAGGGCGTTTCAGCTATGAAAAAAAGGACTTCCTTTTAAAGAAAGCCCTTTTTCCTGTTCAATTATTGCGCTCCCTGGCCTTTTAGTTCTCGCTGCACGTCTAAGTCGGCAGCTTCTCTGCTGAACTTCGGCAGTGTAATGAAGTAAAAAAGGAAAACGAGTAAAATAATAACGCCCATTCCGTAATAAATATAAGAAACGTTTGTAATGAGTTTTGGAAATAGTACCGCAATCAGACCTAATGTCATGGATTGAGCAAACATGGTAAGTGGATCAACCCATCCTGACACACGTCCCATCAGACGAGGATGGACGATTCTCGGCAGCCAGCCGCCAATGACAATGTTGACCGGGCCAATACATGTACCAATGACAAATGATGTGACATAAAACAACCATAGTGTATGGGTGGAACCAAGTACAAAAATCAGTATGCCTGCAACCAATATTGGAAGCGACATGAGATATTGCATCTTTACTTTTTTAGCGAGAACAGAGCCCATTAAGCTGCCAACAAGCAGGCCTGCACCGATCGCGATTGTAAAGAAGGATGTATGCAGTTCAAAATGGTCCGGTGAAAGGCCATATTTCATTGTAAACATCGGAAGTACAGCAAATGCGCCATTGACTAGACCAAAAACAAAAAAGCCAAAAATTAAAGAAGCCAATAATTTATTTTTTATAATGTAAAGAATGCCTTCTTTAAAATCTTTTAGAGACGTTTTAATGGTCATGCCTCTCCAGCCTGCTTGTCCATTTGGCTGACGTGCTTCAATTGGAATGTTACATGAACGAATCAGGATGCCTGAAACAATAAAACTGATCAAATCAATGGTAATGGCACCGTGAAGTCCAATTGTCTTATACATAATAGCACCGATTCCAACACCAAATACCATGAATAAACTAAACAGCATTTGATTTAAGCCAGCGGCTTTGGCATATTGATCTTTATTTAAAATCGCCTGAACGAGAGAGGCTTCAGCAGGATAGAAGAACTTCGTAATGGCACTTCGTATAAACAAGATCAAGAAAATAAGTGGAAGTGAATTGAAATAAATCACAATGAATAAAACAATCGTCAGCCCAGCTCGTATCCAATCGCAATTCTCTGCGACTTTTTTACGATCAAAACGATCTGCTACTACACCAACCATAAAAAAGACAAAGATCGTTGGAAGTGAATACATGAGCTCTGCTAATGTGGCATAGGCGGGCTGATGACTAAAATGATCGAGCAAATAAAAGGCAAACGCCATATTGCCTACTGTTGTCCCCATTTGCGAAGCAAGTGCTGCAAAAAAGAGACGAACAAAATTTCTGTTTTTAAAAATATCCATAAATACGCTCCTTAACCTGAAGATCCCACTTTATATCATATAAAATTTTAAGCATTCATACAATTAATTTCTCCTACTGGCTAATGGTCACAGGTGTTCCATTTGGAACGATTGAAGCAAGTTCGATGACATTCTGATTATACATACGAATGCATCCCCTAGACACAGCTTTACCAATTGAAGACGGGTTATTCGTACCGTGGATGCCGTAATGAACTTTCGAGAGGCTCAGCCAATAGGCGCCAAAGGGACCTCCTGGGTTTGGCTGTCTGTTGACAATATAATAAGAACCTGTCGGTGTCATATTTAAAATTCTTCCTGTTGCAATCGGATACGACCGAATAAGCTGTGATCCAGAAAACAATACGAGACGTTTGCTTGAAATCGAAACAGAGATGCGGTAAGGGATCGTATTAGGATCGGGCAGACCAGGAATGATGATGACCTCATTTTGTACCGGCTCTTGACCTTGAAGTGACGGATTTGCAGCCTTTAAGGCATCTGTTGTTGTTCGGAAATCAAGCGCTATAGAAGCAAGGGTTTCTCCATTTTTCACCGTATATCGCAGCACCAAAGTACACTCCTTTTGCTCAAATAAAAGAAGCCATGATGCCCATCACTTGATCTATATATTGACGGAATCAGGCTAAGGAAGGTTTCTCCTAACATTTGTCATGAGAAAGATCTTTGATTATACATATGCAAATAGGAGCGGTTTGGCTTCTGTCTAAATGCGAGAGGAGAGGGTGAAAAAGGTTAATTCAGGTTTGGCTAAAAATCGAAGCGGCAGTCTTGTTGTCCCAAGTCCGCGGTTGACATAGATTCGGTGCTGATAACTTCCGTATAAACCTTCCACATATGTATGGCCGTAAGGTGCTGAGAGAATGGGGCCATAGAAAGGAAGCTGCACCTGTCCGCCATGGGTATGTCCAGAAAGCTGCAAGTTAATGGGAGTTGTATTTAACTCCAATGCTGCATCAGGCTCATGTACGAGCAGTAACGTAAATAAATCAGAGGATACTTCCCGCTTAATCAGGTCATAATCGGGCACACTCATCATCAGGTCATCCAATGTAGCAATCTGAATATGCGCCCCTTCTTTTTCTAATTGAAACACATCATTTTTACATATTGTAAAACCGCAAGCTTTCATCGTTTGCTCATAAAGATCAATGCCAAATGGTCCGTAGTCATGATTTCCGCATATCGCGAGCTTACCAAACGGGGCATGGAGCTTGGTCAAATATGCTTTCGCTTTTTCATGCTCTTCAATCGATGCTTGAAAATCAACGAGGTCACCTGTGAACACAATGAGGTCTGGAGACTCAGCGTTGATTTGCTGGACGACGGATTCTAATTCTTTCGCAGGAAATGTATCACTTAAATGAACATCACTAAATTGAGCGATTTTAAACTGGTCAAATGAAGCTGGAAGCTGAGCATCCTGAATGGTCAGTGACACGGTATCGATCATGCGTGGTTCGATGTATCTGGCATATCCGTATCCACATGTTGTAGCTAAAAAACCGAGAATGCTCGCGCCAGCTGCTCCTTTTAAAAACTGTCTCCGAGAAAGTTGCTTCATATAAGACTCCTTTATAAATAAAATTAAGTATAGCATCATATTTGATGAATCTCCCATATGGTGCATCTAGGGTCAATCATGATATGATAGAAAATAATGAATGAATAGTCATTCAAAACCACAGAGGGGGAGAACAAATGACGAAACAAACAGTGATTGTCACAGGGGGATCAAGCGGAATGGGGAAGGCGATGGCTGCCCATTTGGCACACGGAGGCTGGAATGTCGTGATTACTGGAAGAACGGAAGAAACGTTAGAAAAGGCGGCAAATGAAATAAAGCAGAATGGCGGCTCGATCGCTTACTTCCAAATGGATGTGCGAAACCCAGAGGATGCAGATCAAATGGTCAAGTTTGCGGTAGATACATTTGGTGATGTGGACGCTCTGATTAACAATGCTGCAGGAAACTTTTTGGTTCCAGCAGAAAAACTGTCTCCTAACGGCTGGAAGGCTGTCATTGATATTGTATTAAATGGAACATTTTTTTGCAGTCATGCAGTGGGCAATTACTGGATTCGTCAAAAGAAAAGGGGAAGTATGATCAATATGGTGGCTACCTATGCATGGGGTGCTGGTGTAGGTGTGGCGCATTCAGCGGCAGCAAAGGCAGGTGTTTTATCTCTGACTCGAACGCTTGCAGTGGAGTGGGGAAAGCAATATCGAATTCGCGTCAATGCCATCGCACCAGGACCAATCGAGAGAACAGGCGGTGCGGATAAACTGTGGGAATCGGAAGAGGCAGCGCAAAGAACATTAGATAGTGTTCCTCTTGGCAGACTGGGTACACCAGAGGAAATTGCAGAGCTTGCGAGCTTTTTATTATCTGAGCAAGCTTCATATATAAATGGAGATTGTATCACAATGGATGGGGGTCAATGGCTTAACCAATCCCCATTTTGAATGACGATGTAAGACCTGCTTTTGATGTGTTATAATCACACAAAGAGAGAAGCAGGTGATGAAAATGGTCGATCCATTGGATATTTTAACGAATATTGAAGATGTTTTCCCGCACTATCAAGCCATATTCAGTGCGGAAGAGCAAAAAGTGATAGGCTATGAAATTTTAGGAAGAATGAAGCTTGAGTCTGAAACAGTTAGCCTAGGCTCCTTCTTTACGGATTCATCTATTCCTGACGAATATAAAGTGGAAGTAGATCATAAAGTACTGACGCAAGCACTCGATCTTTTCACAACAGCAGATGATGATTTGCTCATTTTTATTAATCATGATGCCAATATCCTGATGCTTGATCATGGTGAAAGCTTTTTAGAACTTTTGAAGGAATATGAAGCAAGGGGCATTCAGCTTAATCGGTTTGTTATCGAATTTACAGAGCATACGTTTAGCGGCGATATTGAACAGCTTTACCATACGTTAACGTATTTTCGTACATATGGTATTAAAATCGCCATATCGAATATAGGAAAAGAAAGCAGCAATCTTGACCGGATTGCCTTGCTCTCACCCGATCTATTAAAAATAGATTTACACGCATTAAGGGCATCGGCTCCTTCTCCTTCCTATGAATATGTCTTGTACAGTATTTCATTGCTTGCGAGAAAAATAGGGGCGGCTTTAATTTATGAAGACATTGAAGCAAATTTCCAGCTGCAGTATGCTTGGAGAAATGGCGGCAGATATTTTCAAGGGTTCTATCTTCACGAGCCTGCGGCGGAATTAATCGACCGCAATAAACGAAAAGATCAGCTTAGAGAAGAATTCCAGCAATTTATTGCCCATGAGAAAAAGAAACTTCAAACTGTCTACGAACATTCTGAAACATTTTATAAGCGAATTCATCAAGCGGTCACGACCTTAAAAAAATCATGCAGCACAAATGATGAACTTATACAAAAGCTGGCATTAGAATTAACGGATTGCAGCTTTCGGATTTATATGTGTAATGAAGAAGGCTTTCAAATCACTGGAAATGTGTTTAAAAAAGAAAAAGAATGGCTGTTTCAGCCTGAATATATCGAGAAAAACTGGAGCTGGCGCCCTTATTTCCTAGCGAATATTCTCCAAATGAGAATGAGCGGGAAAGGATTTTTCAGTGATATTTACAGCGATTTAGAAACCGGTGAGAGGATACGTACGTTTTCTTATCCGTTAGAGGGAGACATGTATTTGTTTATAGACCTTCCGTATGCCTATTTATATGAGCAAGATGGATTAATTTAAAAGCAGCCGTTTAGGCTGTTTTTTTTAATAGAAAAAAGAAATAAAAAATGGTTGACAATGAAACTGATAATCATTATCATTTAGTTATAGAGAGAAGCTACTCTCTGTTCCCCAACCCCTCTATCAGATCAAGATCCAAAAAACTTGGCGCTACCCCCGCCAAGTTTTTTTTGTGCTTTTCATCTTCCCCTCATGCATAGGACATCCCAATCCCTCCATACATCTTAAGTGATGATAGTTAGACGGTAGGAGGGAACGTCATGATCAAACGCGACAAGCGGCTGCTGATTGATTTGCCAAGACCAGATCACCCAGATGCAAATGGTGCTGCTGCTGTGCAAGAATTACTCGGCGGAAAATTCGGTGAAATGTCCACATTAAATAATTACATGTTTCAATCCTTTAACTTTAGAGGAAAACGAAAGCTCAAACCGTTTTATGACCTCGTATCCAGTATTACGGCTGAAGAATTCGGTCATGTAGAACTTGTTACCACAGCTGTGAATCTTATGATTACAGGGACCACTCATGGCGGAGATCCAGATACGACACCGATGAAAGCGGCTGTCGATAAACGAAATACACAGCATTTTATTCAAACGGCTCAAACAGGCTATCCGTTTGATTCCATGGCAAAACCTTGGACCGGAGAGAATGTGTTCTCAAGCGGCAACCTGATTCTTGACCTCCTTCATAACTTCTTCCTTGAATGCGGAGCTCGTACGCACAAAATGCGCGTATATGAAATGACAGATCATCCTACAGCAAGAGAGATGATCGGTTATTTACTTGTGCGAGGCGGTGTGCATGTTGTGGCATATGCAAAGGCGCTTGAGGTAGCCACAGGAGTAGATGTAGGAAAGATGCTGCCGATCCCAAACCTCGACAACAAATACTTTGATTCAGCGAGGAAATTTGAAGACCAAAATGTTCATACAAAACTGTACACATTTAGTGATACGGATTACAAGGACATTAATAAGATTTGGAAAGGCAGCCATCCGATTGATGGAAAGCCGCTCACAGTGATTGAGGGTACGCCTCAAGGAGCACCTGTGCCAGATTATAGAGAATTACCGGAAGAGTTTGCCCCAGGCATTTCCAAAGAGGATTTTGACGAAATTGCCAAACGGCTGATGAGATCTGCGGGTTTATAAAAAACATGGTGCATGAGATCAGAAAAAAGACTCAAACTAAAAAAACAGATTCTTTTTCTTTTTTTGAATTCAAGAGGAAAAATATCATCTGAGAACACTTTATGGTATGATGCTTTGTAGGACTTGTGTATAATCAATACGGGTTCATCTTGAGTTGTTTTTTTGAAAGGAGTCTTTTTTTAGAATGTCACAATTAATGGGTATCATTACAAGGCTGCAAAGTCTTCAAGAGACAGCAGAAGCTGCAAACGAACCGGCACAGCGTTATTTCGAAGTGAACGGTGAGAAAATCTGTAGTGTTAAGTATTTCGAAAAGAATCAAACGTTTGAATTGACTGTTTTTCAACAAGGGGATAAGCCAAATACTTTCCCATTTGACAACATTGATATGATTTCGATTGAGATTTTTGAGCTTCTACAATCCTAAGCTGAATCGTATGAAATGTTTTTTCTAAGGATTCCTTCGTTTATTTGCGGCAATATACATGTGTCATTATTGGCGGTGTACAAATGGAAGATGATCAATCAGCGCATATTTCGGATAAGAGACCATTAAAAAGGAGTTCCTTTCTGTGAGTGATTCTTTTTACTACAATCTTTCTGAAGATTATTTAGCGTTTTCTGATGTCGTCATGAGAATGAAAGACTTTATTCGAAAAGACCCTAGATCCGCCTATGTGTTATCAATTGGTACGGACTCTCAGGTCAATCAAAATGTCACAAGATTTATGACTGCAATTCATCTCCACCGGATTGGCAAAGGGGCTTGGGGCTGCCTCACACAACAAGTGATCAGCAGGCCTGTGCAAAGTCTTAGAGAAAAAATTTCATTAGAGACAGCGTTTAGCCAAAAGGTATGTGCAGACATCCTTGAGGGACCTTTAACAGAACTGATGGATTTGCTTCTTCCGTTTGCTGAGGAAGGGGCAGACCTCCGTTTTGAAGCCCATCTAGATATTGGCAAAAAAGGAAGTACGAAAGAGCTGATCCAGGAAATGACCGGAATGATCACAGCTATGGGAATTGAAGCTAAAATAAAACCCGACTCATACGCAGCATTTTGCTATGCCAATCGATACACAAAATAAATTCCGTCATTTTTCTCCAAACCTTGTCGAAACGTGCGGTTGACGATTCGATTCTAGTTCCTTATTCTAGCTGTATAGAGAGGAAGCAGACATTCAAAAGCCTGCTAATCAATATAAAAGCATATATGAAACAGGGGGCCTGATGTTGGATGAGCGTCATCGAAAATCGTTTTAATGAAGAAGAGAAAAAGCTATTATTAAACGTATTGCTGAATCAGGAATATGCTGTCGAATTACTAAGCAGTGAGATCAATGATATAGAATGTGGAACAAAAAATGTCGATGACAATACGTATAAGCAATTGATCACATTGTATGACAGAGTAAGGTTTGAGAATTAATATTGATTTAACATTCTATTAGATACTCGGGAGCTGAGTATCTTTTTTATGCAGAAAAAATCTTTCGACAAATTTCGTTTTAGTTTAGCTTAATGATAAAGGGGAATGTATGATTGATGATCGAGAGAAAAGGGGTCGAAGAAACATGATAGAGATAGAACCAACTCAATTGCTTGAGTCAACAATAGCCGAGCATATGATTGATGCAGATAAAGTGGCACATGTTCAAATTGGAAATAACCTTGAGCATGCCTTATTGGTCCTAACAAAAACAGGATATACAGCCATCCCGGTTTTAGATCCTTCTTATCATCTGCATGGGTTAATTGGAACGAATATGATCATGGATAAGATCTTTGGTTTAGAACGAATTGAATTCGAAAAGCTGGACCAACTGAAGGTAGAAGAGGTCATGCTGACTGATATTCCAAGACTTAAAACAACGGACCCTGTGCTAAAAGGCGTTCACGCTGTGACGAATAATGGATTTGTTTGTGTAGAAAATGAGGAGCAAGTCTTTGAAGGAATATTTACACGACGTGTTGTATTAAAGCGCTTAAATGAAGTGATTTATGCCGCGAAAAAATGAGCTGAAGCCCAGCTTATTTTTTTTGCCTTCATAAGCTATAATTTATATAATGACCATATGGAATAAGAAAATCTTATAGAGAGAAAGGGGACGCCCATGCAGCTTCAGGAGTTACATATGCTTGTTGTGCTTAGTGAAGAATTGAATATGAGAAAGGCTTCGGAGCGGCTCTTTGTCTCTCAGCCTGCTTTATCCCAAAGATTGCAGACGATCGAAAAGGAGTGGGGAACCAAAATCTTTTTTCGTTCTCAGAAAGGGCTCACCGTGACTTCGGCAGGTGAACAGATCATTCAATTTGCAAAAGAGGTGACGGTTGAGCAAGATCGAGTGAGAGAACGAATCGATGAACTTGAAGGGGAAATTCACGGTACACTAAAGCTTGCGGTTGCATCCATTATTGGACAGCACTGGCTGCCGAAAGTGTTAAAGCGGTATGTCGAAAAATACCCAAATGCGAAGGTATCACTTGTGACCGGCTGGAGTAGTGAAATGCTCAAAAGCTTATACGAGGACCACGTGCACATTGGGATTATTCGCGGAAACCCTGATTGGAAGGGAACAAAGGAATATTTGATGACAGATCATTTATATTTAGTCGATTCTGTCATCAAAGACGTGGACGAGTTAATCGAGACAGAACGCCCGTTTATTCAATTTAAAAGCGACAGCACGTATTATCAGGAAATCCAGCACTGGTGGCACCAAAAATTTAAAGTGTCTCCAAAGCAGACGATTCTAGTGGACCAGATTGAGACATGTAAACAAATGGCCTACCACGGCATCGGCTACGCCATTTTGCCTTCAGTCACCTTATATGACCACGAAAAAAGTGTTCATAAAACACCGCTTGTTGACGTGAATGGAGAGCAAATCGGACGTGACACATGGCTGCTAGGCTATGAAGCTTCTTTTCAATTAAAACAGGTGCAAGCATTTGTCGGTGTGGTCAAAGAAATGCTTGAAAGTGATGCGGTGTAAGTACCTTCTTGGAAGAGGAAGGTGCTTTTTTTATGAAATCATTTGACAATGAAAATCATTATCATTTAAAGTGTACATATAATAATTGAAAATGATTATCATTTAGATGAGGTGACCGATAGATGAAAGCACTAATTGCATTTGCGAGTATGTCTGGTAATACAGAAGATATGGCAGCAATCATAAAGCAAACACTTGAAGGAAAAGGGATAGACACAGAGATGATGGAATTTGATGATACAAGCGCAGAGGACCTTTCTTCATACGATTATGTGTTCATCGGTTCTTATACATGGGGTGATGGTGATTTACCTTATGAAGCTGAGGACTTTTATGAAGAGGTCTCTACGCTTGAACTAAGTGACATCAAAGCAGCTGTGTTCGGATCTGGAGATTACAGCTACCCGAAGTTTTGTGAGGCTGTCCATACATTTCATAACATGCTCAAATCAACCGGGGCATCCGTATTTCCTGAGACATTGAAAATGGAGCTTGCGCCAGATACAGATGAGGATGTGGCGTGCTGTCAGGAATTTGCCACGAGCTTCTTAACTTGGGCCACTTTGTCTGAGAAACGAGTTGAAAATCATGTTTCATAAAGGAGCGACAGCTGTTGCTGCTTCTAAAAATGGTGGATACTTTGTCGCTGTAAAACGTGAAGGTATTTTTCACTACAGTGTGGAGAGCGGGTGGCAGCAGCTCTTTAAGCTCAAGCATAAAATTCATGCCATCAGCTATATCGGACCTTATTTATTCGGTGTTGGTGAAAATGGCACAGTGATTAGATCAGGAGATGAAGGCAATACATGGGCGCTATCATCATTTCCAACAAATGCAGTCGTTTGGTCTATTACAGGACGCAAAGACGGGTTTGTGTGTGCACATGGAAAACATAGTATTTATGTGTCAAATGATTTCGGGATTTCCTGGGAAATTATGAAGCCATTTGCTCATGTGAACCACCCGCCTGTTATTCGTTCTTTATGTGCTGCAGGTGATCACCTTTATATTGGAACACAGATTCATGAGGTTCACGGAGGAATATGGATGTATGACTTGGAGAGTGAGCAGGTTTTCCTCCTAAACAGAGAGGAGCACCGGATGACAGCTTCTATGCTGCTCTGTCAGGAACATCTTCTTGTTTGCGCATTAGGATCAAAAAAAGGAAAAAAGGGGTCTGTTCAAATTTTAGATTTACATACAAATATGCTGCATGATATTCAATCACAGGCCTTTGCTAGAGAGGAATCATTTTTGGATGTGTCAGAGGATAATGGCATTGTATATGTGACCACCTCACAAGACGAACACGGATTTTCTAAAGTGTATCAGCTTGATATTGAGCAAAAAGAGCTCAAATGGTTTGATACGATCAAAGGACACGGTTTTCGTGTAGCCAATCAAAATGAAAACTTTTTCTGTGCTGGTTTATATGAAAGCAAGTTTGTGAGGCCATATGAGGAGCCGGCATTGATTCATTGATAAGGAGGAAGAAAAAGTGACAGAAAAGGTTTTATTGGTGTATGCCACGATGTCTGGGAATACAGAAGCGATGGCAGATTTAATTGAAAAAGGAATAACAGAAGCGGGAGCTAGCGTGGACCGGCATGAAGCGATGGATATTGATGCAGAGCTTCTCAATGATTACACGCACATTATGTTAGGTGCGTACACATGGGGAGATGGTGACCTTCCTGATGATTTTATTGATTTATATGAAGAAATGGAAGAGCTTGATTTAACGGGAAAAGCATTTGCTGTATTCGGTTCTGGGGATACATCTTATGAGCATTTTTGCGGAGCTGTTGACCTAATCGAAGAAAAAGTGAAGGAACTTGGCGGTGACATTGTCTTGCCATCAGTCAAGATTGAGCTGAATCCAGAAGGAGAAGAAGAAGAGAAATTGATTTCTTTTGGCAAACAATTTGTTCATCTTCACCAGCAGGAAGCGGGGTAATCGGTCCCGCTTGTTTTATTTTCCATTGAAGAGTCAACTCTTTCACTTGTCATTAAAACTCTCCTTTGGTACAGTAATGAAGTATAAATTAAGAGGAGGACATACATACATGAAACAAATGGACGCTAATGAAATTATTTCATTTATTCAAAATAGTACAAAATCAACACCTGTGAAAGTCTACATCAAAGGTGATTTAGAAGGTATTAAATTTGGTGAACATGCAAAAACGTTCATCACAGGAAACACTGGAGTTGTTTTCGGTGAGTGGAGCGAAATCCAAGAAGCGCTGGAAACGAACAAAGACAAAATTGAAGATGTTGTCGTGGAAAATGACCGCCGCAACTCTGCAATCCCGATGTTAGATTTAAAGAACATTAAAGCACGTATTGAGCCAGGTGCTATCATTCGTGACCAAGTAGAAATCGGTGATAATGCAGTCATCATGATGGGAGCTTCTATTAATATCGGTTCTGTGATCGGTGAAGGTACGATGATTGACATGAACGTGGTGCTTGGTGGCCGTGCAACAGTAGGTAAGAACTGTCATATCGGTGCTGGGTCTGTTCTTGCAGGTGTCATTGAGCCGCCGTCTGCTAAACCAGTTGTTGTAGAAGATGATGTTGTCATCGGTGCGAACGCTGTAGTTCTAGAAGGTGTGACAATTGGTAAAGGTGCAGTCGTAGCAGCTGGTGCGATCGTTGTGAACGATGTGGAGCCTTACACAGTTGTAGCAGGTACACCTGCAAAGAAAATCAAAGACATTGATGAAAAAACAAAAGGTAAAACGGAAATCAAACAAGAACTGCGTCAGCTTTAATTCACATAATTCGCAGTTGAAGACATAGACGTGGATGATATATATCCACGTCTTATTCGTATAGAGGAAAGGAAGCGAGTTCACTTGTTAAATCGTGAGCAATTAATATCCATTCGAAGAGATTTACACCAAATCCCTGAGCTTGGTTTTAAGGAATTCAAAACACAAGCGTATCTCATCAAGCATCTTGGTGCTTATTCAAAAGATCGAGTTGAGATGGAAACGTGGCGCACTGGACTTTTTGTCAAAGTAAAGGGAACAAATCCTGAGCGCGTTTTTGCTTATCGTGCAGATATGGACGGCCTCTCTATTCCTGAGGAGACAGGGTATCCATTTCAATCAGTACATGAAGGGAACATGCACGCATGTGGACATGACCTTCATATGACCATCGCACTTGGAATCATTGATCATTTCGTTCATGAGCCAATCAAAGAAGATCTATTATTTATTTTCCAGCCGGCAGAAGAAGGTCCAGGCGGAGCTGAACCGATGCTTACAAGCGATGTGCTGAAAAAGTGGACGCCAGACTTTATTACAGCGCTTCATATTGCACCTGAATATCCTGTCGGAACGATAGCCACAAAAACAGGGCTGTTATTTGCTAATACGAGTGAGCTTGTGATTGATCTTGAAGGAAAAGGCGGACACGCTGCTTACCCTCATTTAGCGAATGATATGGTTGTGGCTGCGAGTGCACTTGTAAATCAACTGCAATCGGTTATTTCTCGTAATGTGGATCCTCTTGATAGTGCGGTCATTACGATTGGCACAATTACCGGCGGAACGGCTCAAAATATCATTGCCCAGCATGCAAAGCTTGACGGCACTATTCGTACACTTTCACCAGAGTCTATGGATAAGGTGAGAAAGCGAATTGAAGCACTAGCAAAAGGGATTGAAATTGGCTACGAATGCAAGGCAACCGTGCGATACCCTTCATCTTATTACGAAGTGGACAATTCAAAGGATCTGACAGAGGAATTTATGTCATATGTTGCCGGAGAAGGGCTTGCGAATGTGGTTGAATGCAGAGAAGCCATGACAGGAGAAGACTTTGGCTACATGTTGAAAAAATACCCTGGATTCATGTTTTGGTTAGGGGTCGATTCAGAATATGGCCTGCATCATGCAAAACTCATGCCTGATGAAAAAGCGATAGAAACAGCTGTAAACGTTATGACAGCTTATTTCAAAAAGCAAGCAGGTGAATGAATAATCAAGCTGCCTCCTGTACACCTTATGAACAGGAGGTGTTCTTGATTATGACAAGAATTGGTGTAGAACCATCTTTATCCGATGTAGAAGAACTACTGAAGCAAAAAGGGTATGACGTTGTACGCATTCAAAATGAGCAGCAAATGGATCAGTGTGACTGCTATGTGGTCACAGGGCTAGATTCAAATGTTCTTGGCATTTCAGACACAACGACAAAAGCATCTGTGATTACTGCGTCAGGTATGACGGCTGATGAAATTTGTCAAGAAGTAGAACAGCGTGTTCAATAAAACAAACAAGAAAAAGAACCGGTAGATTATAATCCCGGTTCTTTTTGCTCTTTTTCTATATCGAGTACTTCTTTCATTTTTTTGCGCAAGATTCGTTCTACCCGCCATTGCTCCATTGTTTCGGTTTTAGCTATGATGCGCAGTACGAGTGAAGAGGAGCCGAACGCCTCCACGCCGACAACTTGAGGTCCTTCGATAATTTGAGGGATTTCTTCCCGTACCTCATCACACGCAGCTTGAAGGGCTGTGATCATTTGATCCACATTCTCTTCTGGAGATAACTCGATATCAACGAGTGCCTGCATCGTCCCTCTTGAATGGTTGCTCACGTTCAATATACTTCGATTTGGGATAAAATGAAGGGTGCCGTCAAAGCTTCGAAGCTGAGTGGTTCTAAGTCCAATTTGTTCTACGATCCCATCAAAGCCAGCAACTGTTATATATTCTCCCACATCGAATTGTTTCTCTAATAATATAAAGAATCCTGTCACAATATCACTCACTAGTCCTTGAGCGCCAAAACCGATCGCAAGCCCCACAACGCCTGCGCCAGCTAGCAAAGCGGTCGGGTTATAATGAAATAAGTCGAGGATCATGACCACTAGAATAAAAATCAATATGTAGGCGAAAATATTTAACGTGAGACTTTGCAGCGTCTGAGCTCTTGATAAAGAGACGTCATGCTTTTCAGAGAATGTGGAATAGGCACGCCTAATCATCTTGTTTCCGATGGCTCTGATGATAAAATAAATCGCAAAAATAACGATTAGTTTTAGCAAAATCATACTGCTATTGAGGATAATGGAAACCCAATCTACTTGTTCAAATGCTTTCATGTTCTTCAAAACCTTTCTATGTATGCTCTAATAGAGAAGCTAATCATTTGTTCCCTTATGCAAGACATGTTAAACTTTTGTTAAGTGGAGCAAGAGATTGTGACAAATCGTTAATTAAATTTATTATTAATTAATATTGACTAAAAACCGCTTAAGTATTATAATTGTAATTGTGAAGTTATTAACTAAATGAGAATTTCAACTTTTGATTCTCATTTTATATACAGCTTAGAAGTCTGTATAAAGATATTATTTTTTGGAGGGATTTACATATGGCAGAGCGTTTTGTAGGAAAACAAGCTCCACGTTTTGAAATGGAAGCAGTACTTGCTAACAAGGAATTTGGTAAAGTGAGTTTAGAGGAAAACATGAAGAATGACAAATGGACAGTTCTTTTCTTCTATCCAATGGATTTCACATTTGTTTGCCCAACTGAAATTACAGCAATGAGCGATCGTTATGATGAGTTCGAAGATTTAGATGCAGAAATCATTGGTGTATCTACTGATACAATCCATACGCATCTTGCTTGGATCAACACAGACCGTAAAGAAAATGGTCTAGGTGAATTGAAATATCCGCTAGCTGCTGACACAAACCACACAGTATCTAGAGAATACGGCGTTTTAATTGAAGAAGAAGGTATTGCACTTCGCGGTCTATTCATTATCAACCCAGAAGGCGAACTTCAATATCAAACAGTATTCCACAACAATATCGGTCGTGATGTAGATGAGACATTACGTGTTCTTCAAGCATTACAAACTGGTGGACTTTGCCCAGCTAACTGGAAGCCTGGTCAAAAAACACTTTAATTGATAGCTGAAGAAACAGGAGGGTCTAACTGATGTTAGACCTTTTTGTTTCGACACATACAATGGATGGAGGCGCTTCAAAATGAAATTACGTCAACCAATGCCAGAACTAACTGGTGCAAAAGAATGGTTAAATGGAGAAGTAACAAAAGAAGATCTAATTGGTGACAAACCAACATTGATTCATTTCTGGTCAGTCAGCTGTCATCTTTGTAAAGAGGCCATGCCTCAAGTCAATCAATTCCGTGATGAATACAAGGATCAACTAAACGTTGTAGCCGTTCATATGCCGCGTTCAGAGGATGACCTAGATCTAGATAAAATCAAAGAGGTTGCGAAAGAGCATGAAATCACGCAGCCAATTTTTGTGGACAGTGATCATCACTTAACAGAAGCCTTTGAAAATGAATATGTACCAGCATATTATGTATTTGATAAAACAGGTGCTCTGCGCCACTTCCAAGCTGGCGGAAGCGGAATGAAAATGCTTGAGAAACGTGTCAATCGAGTGCTTTCTGAGTCTGAAAAGGCTGCAGAATAGGCTTTCCCCCATAAATGGGGGTTTTTTCATGGACAAAAATAGGCGACCTATTGCACGGAATGGACTTTTTATGTACGTGTCCTTCCTAAGAAAAGAGAAATTGAGGGAGTTTATTAAAAAATATTCCTGAAATAAAAAGGTATTAAGACCTATTTACATTTTTGTTTTGAAATGAAAATGTAAAGATTTTAACTTTTTACTATTCAGAACGTTTTTTCACAAAAGAAATTTCAGTTTGGTAAATAACGATGTAAATCAAGTAGTATAAGTGTTTATTCAAATTTTTTACAATATTTTAAAGTTTGTCAAAAGCCTTTAGTGGCAATGAAATGGATGCCGATTGTTCCTCTTTGGCAAAATTTTAGTTGAAAATACCTATCTGATAGCAAACTGTAAAATGATAAAAAAATAGTTGATAAAATTAGTTTTCTAATCTAATATTTACTATAGAATATTTTTTATATGATGAGGGGGAAATCCATTGTTTAATGAGAGGGAAGCGTTACGATTACGATTGGAACAACTAAACGAAGCAGAAGTAAAGGTCATCCGTGAATATCAAATTGAGCGAGATGCGATTTATGCAAAATTAAGAGAATTAGACCGTCAAGGAACAGGTCTAGTGTCAGATACAAAAAAAGAAGTGCGTACAGAAAGAAAGACGGATTCGCTGCCTGTATTAGCTGAACTGGCTGCACAAGAAATGAGAAGCTACCAGCCGCCGGCACAATCACAATCAAATCCTGCATCATCTTTAGGAACAGGACAGCTAAACGGTGTACCTGTAGGTATTCCTGAAGGATCTACAAGACGCAGAAGAGGCACAGCCCGCCCTGGTTCAAAGGCAGCTAAGCTTCGTGAAGCTGCGATTAAAACGTTAAAGCGTCATAATGCGGCGATTAAAAGCTCTGAGCTTCAAAAAGAGATTGAAAAAGAGAGCGGTCTTGAAATTCCAAATATGACAACGTTTATGCAAAGCTTAATTAAAATGTATCCTGAAGTGAAAAAGCCATATCGCGGACAGTATATTTTAGAAGGCGACATTCAAACAGAAGACGAATAAATAAAAGAAACTGCTGACGTAAAAGCCAGCAGTTTTTTATTGCGAGAATTACTTTTTTTGATCAACTGTATAGACAATTTTTCGTTCCTTTGACAGGTGATCACGCTGTTTTTTGAAGCCGTCGATCTTCACTGTCATGACCTCTCCATTTCCCTGCACCGCATCGACTTGTGCCTGGAGTATTTGAACTTGTTCGTTCAGCTTTTTCAAGATGGGTTCGATTTCTTCCGTTGTTTGCAGGACGCTGTCTCGAGAGAATGGCTGTGAATTTGTTTGAGCTGACTGGTCAATATCAGCAAAATGAGATGCGATCCATTCCTCGCTTTCTGCTAACTGCTTTTGATAGCTTGTGAGCGTTTCATAAAAAATCGCTTCCTTTGCTTTTTCAATTTGCAGTAATTTCTCTTGTGTTTCATAAAAACGCTCCTGCAGGTGTCTAACGCCTTCCTGTAATAGATGAAGCTCTGCATTTTTATCACTTAATGTTTGCTGCAGTTTCTCAATCACAGCGGATAAAGTATTTCCTTTTTTCTCCTCTTTTGCAAGCCGTTTATCTTGATCCTGCATCCGTTCATTTAATTGTTGAGAGATTTCTTTATATTTGATGACTTTTAAATGCAGCCGATGTTTTTCTTCCGTTTCTTTCCTTCTATGAAAGGTTTCCTTTTGGAGCATTTCATGAAGAAAGACTATTTTATGTAATAATTCAGATTTGCTTGAGGAGAGATCCTGTATTTTTGAGGCTGCATCGTCTTGATCAATGGTCATTTCATCCAATTGTTGTTTTAATTGCGTGTAATCCTTTTTCATCTCATGATATTCTTGAGTTAACTTCTTATTTTTAGAATACGTATATGAGGACTGTAAATCAGAGATCATTTGTTGATATTTGGCTGTTTCAGCTTTTAAGTATAAATTCTCTTGAGATAGGTCATGGAATAGGGGAGAAGCATGGCGCCTGTTCATGGATAGACCCTCCTTATTCATGTTACCAATAAAGTATGCGAAATGAGTGCGATTAGAACAACCATATCCAAGGAGGGTGAGAGAATGGATGTAGTGAATGTCATTTTAGCTGGAGGAGCTTCCAGACGTTTTGGAGTGCCAAAGGCAAGCCATATGTATCAAGGAAAACCACTATATGAGTATGTGAAAAAGCAGCTTTTGAAAGGACAGATGGTCATCATCAGCCATCCATCACTTCTGCCCTTTTTTAAAGAAAGAGGTGAACGAAGTGTGTGGTTAGATGATGAACAGGTGCGCGGATGCGGGCCGCTTGCCGGCATGTATACGGCGATGCAAAAGCAAGAAGCAGCATGGTATTTGGTGACGGCATGTGACATGCCCTTCATACGGAGGGAGACCGCCGAAGCATTATCGTCCTATTGCAGCGAGCACGTAGATGCTATCATCCCGCTTGTTCAGGGCAGATTACAGCCTTTATTTGCGCTTTATCATCGCCGCTGTCTGCCGTCCATTGATGCGTGTTTAAAAGAGAATCAATTAGCCATCAAAGAGTTACTTCAAAGGCTTAAGGTGCGCATCGTCCCAGAGGAGGAACTGAACGTAACACCAAATGAATTTCTAAATATCAATAAAAGAAGCGATTTACCTGAAAACGGTATGATATGATACATAAAAATGGTGAGGAGAGAACAGCATTGAATGACCGATATTCAAGACAAATCTTGTTCCCTCCGGTTGGGGAAAAGGGTCAGCGTGCGCTTGCTGACAGTCATGTTCTGATCGTTGGAGCCGGTGCACTTGGAACTGCCTCCGCTGAAGGGCTTGTCCGGTCTGGGATCGGCACGTTGACGATTGTTGATCGTGATTATGTAGAGTTTTCAAATTTACAGCGGCAGCAGCTGTACACAGAACATGATGCAAAGGCACATGTGCCAAAAGCAGCTGCGGCAAAAAAACGTCTCCAAGAGATCAATCATGAAGTGATCATACACGCCCTGATTGAAGATGCAGGGGTGGAGCTGTTAAGACCGTTATTTCAGAGCGCAGATATTGTCATTGATGCGACGGATAATTTTGAGACGAGAATGGTGATGAATGATTTATCGCAGGAAACGAAGACGCCGTGGATATATGGCGCTTGTGTGAGCAGCCAGGGGATGTATATGACCATTTTGCCGGATAAAACGCCGTGTTTATCGTGTGTCTTTACAGAACTGCCTGTTGGCGGCTTGACGTGTGATACAGCGGGGATTATTTCTCCAGCAGTTCAAATGGTTTCTGCTTATCAGCAAACAGAGGCGCTAAAATATTTAACAGGACATGAAGATCAAATCGAACGGAAATTTGTCACATTTGATCTTTGGCAGGCGACATCGTTTAAAATGGATTTGTCTCGTACTAAGCAGAAGAACTGCCCATCCTGCGGTGAAGAAAGAACCTATCCTTATTTACATGAGCAGCGTAAAAAAACGACGATTCTTTGCGGACGGGATACAGTTCAAGTTGTATCTAAAGATTTAGCAAATCTATCATTTCAGCATGTGAAAGAGAGGCTGTCATCTATTTGTGAGGTGGAAGTGAATGACTTCTTAATCCATGTCCGCTATGAATCTTATCGTATTGTCTTTTTCAAAGGTGGACGTGCATTAATCCATGGGACGAATGATGAAAAAGCAGCCAATTCATTACTAGCAAGACTGCTAGGGATATAGGAGTGAAGTGTGATGGAAAGACGTCAGCCAATTCCAGTAGAAGAAGCCATTCAGAAAGTCCATCAATATGAAAAGCATGGAGAAGCAGAATGGGTGCCTTTAAAAAATAGCCTTGAAAGGTTCATTGCAGAAGATATTTTAGCAGATCATGATGTTCCTGCATTTGATCGTTCCCCGTATGATGGTTTTGCACTTCGGGCAGAAGATACAAAAGAAGCGTCAAGCGAGCATCCGGTTGAATTTGAGGTCATTGACCATATTGGTGCAGGAATGGTCTCAGCAAAAACCATCGGTCCCTTTCAAGCCATCCGTATCATGACAGGAGCAAAAATCCCGGATGGAGCAAATGTCGTCATCATGCTTGAGCTGACTAAGACCTTCGAAAAAGACGGCAAATCATACATGTCACTTAAAAGAACGCTGAAAAAAGGGGACAATATTTCTCGTCAAGGAGAAGAAGTACTTGAAGGAAATGTGATGGTCAAAAAAGGAACCAAAGTAACTCCGGGCGTTACGGCCCTATTGGCGACATTTGGATATGGTGTAGTGCCAGTTGTCAAAAAGCCAGTGATCGGCATCATCTCAACAGGTACAGAGCTTCTTCAAGTGAGTGATGCGATGGTGGACGGTAAGATTAGAAACAGTAATCTTAGTATGGTTTATGCCCAGATACTTGAGGCCGGGGGAGAGCCGCTTGATTTAGGCGGTGTGTCTGATGATTTTGACAAAAGCTATCATGCAGTCAAAGCAGCCTTAAGCAAGGTAGATTTCTTAATCACAACAGGCGGTGTGTCAGTAGGTGATTTTGACTTTCTCCCTGCGATTTATGAAAAGCTGGGAGCTGAGGTGCTGTTTAATAAAGTGGCCATGAGACCCGGAAGTGTGACGACGGTTGCTGCAATGCCAAATGGTCAACTGCTGTTTGGGCTGTCAGGAAATCCCGCTGCCTGTTTTGTTGGCTTTGAATTATTTGTGAAACCGATGATCTATAAATGGTCTTTGAAGAAGCAGCCGTTTCCTGCTTTTGCTGAGGCGAAGCTGACACACGATTTTCCAAAAGCCAATCCGTTCACTCGATTTGTCAGAGCGGCACTACAATTCACGGGCAGTCAGCTCAGTGTGACCCCAACAGGTCTTGATAAATCAAGTGCCGTGACCTCTATTGCAGATGCTAACTGTTTCATCGTGCTGCCCGGAGGAACAAGAGGTTTTAAGGCCGGTGATCAGGTCCATGTTCTGCTGTTTCAGCACGAAGGAGAGGGTTCCCCATGCTGGATGACACATTAAGCATATTACAGGTGGTCGGTTATCAAAACAGCGGCAAGACTATGTTGATTGAAAAGCTCTGTCAGCTGGCTGTACTTGACGGGCTGAAGCTAGGCTGCTTTAAACACCATGGACATGGCGGTAAACCAGATCGTCTTTTGAAAGAAAAAGACACCGATCGATATGTCGGGGCAGGTGCATTTGCCGCTGGCGTGGAAGGAGAGGGTGAATTTCACTTTTCAATGCAGCACATCACGTTAGAGCAGTTGCTCAACATGTGTCAGCATCTTCCATTAGACGCTGTCTTGATAGAAGGGTATAAACAGGCACCATACCGCAAAATCGTTTGTGTAAAGAATGAAGAGGAGCTCATTGATCTTTCAACTCTTTCCAATATACAAGCAGCTATTTATTTTTCTCAAGAGTTTCAATTAATCGAAAATTACTCGTTTCCAGTGTTTTCAGCCTTTGAAAAGGGCGCAGTCACATTTGGTTTTAACTTATTGAAGGGAGGTGTCTCTGCTTGAGTGAATTTTTTAAAATAACAAAAACGCCGATTGATGTAAACGAATTGATTCAGCATGTGACAAGGCGAAAGGCAGGGGCCATTACGACGTTTATCGGGACGGTCAGAGAGTGGACAAACGGCAAAAAAACATTGCGTTTAACTTATGAAGCATACATACCAATGGCTGAAAGCATGCTAAGTCAAATTGGACAAGAAATCAAGAAACGGTGGCCTGAAACTGAAGCAGCCATTGTGCACCGGATCGGGACACTTGATATAACGGATATTGCTGTTGTGATAGCCGTTTCATCTCCTCATAGGAAGGCTGCATACGAAGCGAACGAATATGCCATTGAGCGAATTAAGGAAATCGTTCCAATTTGGAAAAAAGAATATTGGGAAGACGGGGAAGCCTGGATAGGTGATCAGCTTGAAACGGTTTCATATCCAGAGGGGAAACCTAGCGATCTTCAACTTGCAAAGAAAGAAGGTGATCAGTTTGATTAGTGTATTATTGTTCGCCGGCCTTGCTGAGAAGGCCGGTAAACAACAAATCATCATTCAAAAAGATCAAACAACGGTTGATGAGATTAAATTAGAATTACAGGAGGTATATGGTGTTGATGCTGCACAAAACGTGATGGTTGCAGTCAACGAACTATATACGAGGGAAAACGCTGAAGTGCGTAGCGGGGACACTGTTGCATTCATTCCTCCTGTAAGCGGTGGATAATAGATATTAGAGGATTTGGTTATGGCCAGCGGCTGTAACCAATTTTTTATGTGTGAAAAGATTGTAGAGGTATTTGGGTGTGATCTTCGTAAATAAAACATCCCCTTCGTGCTTTAGAAATGTGAGGGTCGAGCTGCTGGATCAGATCATACAATTCGCTAATTCGTCTCACATTGAAATCTGTCTGGGCGTGAAGCTGTTCTTTTAATTCTTTTGTACTCACAATGCTTCCCTTTTTCTCTTTAATAATATCTACACATCTAGCAGCGTAGTATATTTTGTCATTAGAGGGTCTGCTTTCTTTCATATCAAGTAATTTGAGCTCATGATAAATCAGTTCTCTTTCCTTTCGAAAGTATTGCCATGCTTCTTGTTCCTTTTCATAAAGTAAAATCAATTGTGTTTTCAATTTTTCTCTTAACATTCACTTGACTCCATTTCCACTATCATTTAACCTACCTCTATTTTACATTATATGAAAAAATAACTTTTGATCAAGTAAAAACCTTATATTTTTCATTTTTTAATATGAAAGTATTGATACTAAAGGCTCATTTGTTCTATAAAAGAAACCAATCATAGTCCTATAAAGCCGAGATTTGTCGAAATTACTAGGATTATTTTAACAAAAAATTGTTGTGTCTAACTAAGACCATCCGAATTCAAAGGAAAAGGATATTTATTCCGAAAGACATGTGGTTTTTTGATAAAATGTTTTTAGGTCAGTAAAACCTCTATTTTTTGATATGAATATGGTCTGGTCATGGTGTCATTTGGAGGATGTCATTCGTGATAATAGAATAATAGATAAATTTTTTCCTCAATGAAAATAAGAAAATCAAATCATCCATCACTTATTGGCAATCTTTTGATAAAATAGAAAGAACAAGAGAGAACATGTGCGTTTGCATACTTGCATGACATAGAGAGGAGACATTTGATGAAAGAAAATATGCAAAAGCCCACGATCATTGGAGTGAGCACAAGACCTTTAGAGCACCTGAAAAGAGTATAAGAAAACCCGGTGGTTTGGTGGCCTTTATCCTGTGTGCTTCTTTTAACAGTGATTGTGACTTATTTGTCAGAGCTAGTGAATGAAGGAATGTGGGCAGATTTAAGCTTGCCGGTATCGGTCGTTTATGTGGTGACGCTAATTGGTCTAATTCTCGGGCTTGTGATTAATGCTGCTATATATAAGTTCATCGTATTTTTAGCAAAGGGTGATGCATCGTTTCAGCAGCTGTTTTCAGCGGTCCTGTTTATTACACCAGTTACGATCATTGGTACGATTATTTCTCATCTGTCCGTCATCCTGTTCCATGTGCCAAAAAACATCACAATAACCTCATTAAATGCACTCATTCAAACTTCTGGTCCATGGCACGGTGTGTTTGCTAATATTGATCTCTTTGTGATCTGGAATCTTGTTTTAACAGGCTTTTTATTGATCAAAGTCGGTCATATATCTCCAAGAATATCTTGGACCATGATAGGAGTCTTTTATGTCATTTCTTTCATTCTTCAATATGTAGGAACCGCAATCAACATATCAGTAAGCTGGGGGTAGAATGTCTTATGAGAAAGAAAATCATCATCGGATCCATTTTTATTATTGTCATCGGTCTATTTATTGGCTTTAACATTGCGAAAAATCAATCAAAGCCTGCTTCGACAGCAGCTATTAAAACAGTAAAACCCACACAAAAAGAAATCACCACTACGGTAATGACGCCAGGGACACTTTCATTCTCTGAAGAGCAGTTCATTTATGCAGAAGAGGAAAAAGGACACTTGAAGGGGATTTCTGTGAAAGAAGGAGAAAAGGTAAAGGCTGGAACGCCGCTTCTTACATATGAAAATAGGGAGCTGGAGCTTGAAGAGCAGCAGCAAGCTCTTGCGGCTGAATCAAGTACGCTAAAACGCGAACAATTACAAAATAGACTGAGCGAATTAGATGAAAAACAAGCAGGCGACTCAGTCGCCCATCCTAAAAACGAGCGAGACCAGCTCGAATTAGAGCTGAAAGCGGCTGAATTAGAACAAAAACAAGCAGAGATCAGCCAAGAAAAAGTAAAAGCACAAATAGAAGATTTAACCGTACATAGTAAAATTGACGGTACAGTGATTTCCATTGAGCAAGAAGAAGGGGCAGGAAAGCCGGAAGAAAGACAGCCGATCATTCATATTGGCAATGAGAAAAAAATGATTGTGCGAGGATTGATTTCTGAGTATGACGCCATAAAAGTGAAAAAGAAACAAAAAGTAAAGGTTACATCTGATGTCATTCGCGGAAAGAGCTGGCAAGGGGTCGTGAAAAAAGTGGGGGCTGTACCTGCTCAGGCAGCATCCGAAACAACTGCGGGTGATCAAACGGTACAATATCCTGTTGAAATCGAAATAAAGGGAAAAAAACCTGAAGCGAAACCTGGTTTTAAAATGATCATGGAAATTGAAACAGATAAGCGTCAAGCCCAAACGATTCCTGAATCAGCTGTAAAAAAAGAGGATGATGGACAATACGTTTATGTTGTCAAAAAGAATGTACTTAAAAAAGTAAAAGTGGTGCTAGGGGAAACGTCAGGTCATGACCTTGAAGTGACAAAAGGTGTCAAGGCAGAGGATCAAATCATTGCTCATCCATCAGATGACATGTATGACGGAATGGAAGTGAATGCTGAATGATTCAGCTTTCAAACGTGATAAAAAGCTATGAGGTCGCCCAAGAAACATTTGATGTATTAAGTGAGATCGATCTTGTCATTGAAAAAGGCGAGTATATGTCCATTATGGGCCCGTCCGGCTCTGGAAAATCGACGTTAATGAATATCATTGGCTGTTTAGACCGACCAACCACAGGACAATATCATTTTCAAGGAAGAGAGCTGTCAGCTGCAAAGGATCAAGAGCTTGCAGTGATTCGAAATCAATTCATTGGATTTGTCTTTCAGCAATTTCACCTGCTGCCGAGGTTAAATGCGAGGCGTAATGTTGAGCTTCCGATGATTTACGCTGGTATCAGTCAAAAGGAAAGAAAAGAACGCGCAGAAATGGCACTTGAAAAGGTTGGTTTGGCAGACCGAATGAA
The DNA here is from genome assembly GCF_038738535.1 of Bacillus pumilus. Lineage (NCBI taxonomy): Bacteria > Bacillati > Bacillota > Bacilli > Caryophanales > Bacillaceae > Bacillus > Bacillus pumilus. The sequence continues at coordinate 1,335,330 of NZ_CP046128.1, forward strand.
GCATATGCCAAGTGAGTTGTCTGGAGGGCAAAAGCAAAGAGTGGCTATTGCTCGTGCAATTGTCAATAAGCCGCAGCTTATCTTAGCAGATGAACCAACAGGCGCTCTTGACTCAAAAACAAGCTTCTCAATCATGGAACAGTTTACTAAGCTGAATGAGGAAGGGACAACGATTGTGCTTGTCACCCATGAAGAAGAAATGGCTGCGTATACAAATCGGACGGTCGTTGTAAGAGATGGACGGCTCGTTGAAGATAGATTGACACAAGGGGACGCTATGGAATGAAACTCTTTGAAAATATCAAAATAGCGATGAATTCTGTTTTAGCTCATAAATTACGTTCTATTTTAACGATGCTTGGGATTATTATTGGTGTTGGATCGGTCATTGCGGTCGTGGCTATCGGTCAAGGCGGAGAGCAAATGTTAAAAGGGTCGATTTCAGGTCCAAACAATACCATTGATATGACATATACGCCTTCTGACGAAGAGTTAAATGCAAATCCAAACGCTTTATTCGACGCCACATTTACTGAGGAAGACATAAAAAGCATTAAGACAATCAACGGTGTGAATCAGGTTGCCTCTTCGACTGCACAAGGAATGCAGCTGAGATTTCAAGATACGACAGTGGATGCGACAGTTAACGGTATAAATGAAGGGTATACGAATGTCCATTCATTACAAATAGCAGAAGGACAGAATTTAAGAGATGTTGACTTTAGAAGCGGCAGAAGAGCCGCTCTCATTTCTGAAGGCTTACAAAAAGAATTATTTAATGGACAGAAGGCATTGGGCGAAATGATTTGGATGAACGGACAGCCTGTTGAAGTCATCGGTGTTTTAGCAAAACAGAAAGGGATGTTTTCATTTGATATGAACGAAATATTTGTCCCGTTTGCTATGCTCACCTCCACATTTGGGATCAATGAATATGATAAGTTGTCAATCCAAGTCGCACATGCTGATCAAATGAAGGAAGTAGGAAAGAATGCGGCTGCATTATTAAATGAAAATCATCATACAGAAGATGCTTATGAAATGATCAATATGGAAGAAATCGCAGAAGGCATTGGTCAAATCACATCTGTTATGACAACAATCATTGGCTCAATAGCTGGGATTTCTTTGCTTGTCGGCGGTATCGGTGTGATGAATATCATGCTTGTTTCTGTGACAGAGAGGACAAGGGAAATCGGTATCCGAAAGGCGATTGGAGCAACAAGGGCTCAAATACTCGTTCAATTTTTAATTGAATCTGTCGTCTTAACATTGATCGGCGGGTTGATGGGGATCGCACTTGGCTTAGGTGGCGCTGCGCTAGTATCACTAGTTGCCGGCTGGCCGTCCTTAGTATCTTGGCAAGTCATCTGTGGCGGTGTGCTGTTTAGTATGCTTATTGGGATTGTTTTTGGGTTAATTCCTGCGAATAAAGCAGCAAGACTAGATCCTATTGATTCTCTTAGATATGAATAATTTGGAGAAGAACAAAAGCATACAAACAGCGTGAATTCGCCTGTAATCCACCATCAAAAGCTTTTATGCACATCGCATAAAAGCTTTTTTTAGTTCCATTGAATGAAATGAAAAATGATAGAAATGCTAAGATCATGACTTTCATCTTAATGTCACATATTTTTCAGTTTACAAATGGTACATATAAAGGTAAGATGACCATGGTGAAAGATTTTGATAGTTATTGAATGTATTTGATTGTTTTGTATTGATAATGTTGAAAAAAGCGATTACAATAAAGGTGCGCGCAAAATGAATACGTTTTCAAAAGGGGGTGTTTTCATGTTGACACCGGAAAGACATCAACTCATTATCGACTGTTTAGAAGAAAATGATGTCATCAAAATACAGGACTTAACGATTATGACGGATGCTTCTGAATCTACAATTAGAAGAGATTTATCAGCCCTTGAAGAAAAAGGATTTCTTAAAAGAGTCCATGGGGGAGCAGCCAAGATATCAAGTATCCGTCTTGAACCAGATGTATTTGAGAAATCTGCCAAAAACCTTCAAGAAAAGTCATTGGTTGCAGAGGCAGCTGCTTCACTTTTAAAACAAGGCGATTGTATTTATTTAGATGCTGGTACGACCACACAGCAAATGATTGAATATATCGATCCCGATCAAGATATTGTTGTGGTGACAAACGGTGTTATGCACATTGAAGCACTCATGAGAAAAGGCATTTCTTTTTACCTGATAGGCGGATCAGTGAAACATCGAACAGGAGCCATGGTGGGAGCCGCAGCTTTGACAGCGATGGAAAATTACCGTTTTGACAAAAGCTTTGTTGGGACGAACGGCATTCATCCCGAGGCGGGGTTTACAACACCTGATCCAGAGGAAGCGCTCATGAAAAAAAGAGCCATGAAGCAGGCGAAAAAAACCTATATCTTATCAGATGCCTCTAAGTTTGGCGAAATATCGTTTTCAGCCTTTGCTAGTTTACAGGAAGCCACCATTATCACAAACGACGCAAAAGAGGATTCATTCGATAATTACCATGAAAAAACGGTTATAAAGGTAGTGAAAACATGATTTATACAGTTACTTTAAACCCATCAGTTGATTACATCGTACACGTGGAGGATTTCGCAGTCGGCAGTTTGAATCGTTCAACCTATGACAAAAAATATCCAGGTGGAAAAGGGATCAATGTCTCAAGGCTTTTAAAACGTCACGGTGTTGAATCAAAAGCGCTTGGATTTATAGGCGGATTTACAGGAAAATATATTCAAGACTTTTTACAAAACGAACAATTACAAACAGCCTTTCACGAGGTGTCAGAAGATACACGAATTAATGTGAAACTAAAAACAGGTGAAGAAACCGAAATCAACGGACTCGGCCCATCTATTACTGAAGCGCAATTTGAGTCGTTTCTGTCTCAATTTTCTTCATTGACTGAAGGAGATGTCGTTGTCTTAGCTGGCAGCATTCCTTCTTCATTGCCTCATAACACGTATGAACGTATTGCTGAGGTGTGCGAAAAGCAAGGTGTCAGAGTTGTCCTTGATATTTCCGGGGAAGCACTAAAAAAAGCAGCAGGCTTGAAACCGTTCTTAATGAAGCCAAACCATCATGAGCTAGGTGAAATGTTTGAGACAAGCATCTCATCTGCGGAAGAAGCCATTCCTTATGGGAAGAAGCTGTTAGAACAAGGTGCTGAACATGTCATCGTATCAATGGCTGGAGATGGAGCTCTCTTATTCAGTAAGGAAGGGGTTTATCAGTCCAATGTTCCAAAGGGTACGCTTGTTAATTCAGTTGGTGCAGGGGATTCAGTCGTTGCAGGATTTTTAGCCGGCGTTTCGAAAGGCCTTTCGATTGAAGAATCATTTAAGCTTGGCGTCACATCAGGCAGCGCTACAGCATTTTCTGAGGAGCTTGGAACTAAAGAGCTTGTCGACACACTATTACCACAAGTAAAAGTCACACGCATTTAAAGGAGGAGTCATCATGAAAATTACAGAACTACTCACAAAGCAGACAATTAAGCTTCAATTAGACAGCCAGCAGAAAGAAGCAGTCATTGAAGAACTAGTCACTGTTTTAGATACAGCAGGCAAGCTAAATGATAAAGAGGGCTACAAAGAAGCAGTGATCAACCGTGAAAAACAGAGCTCTACTGGTATTGGCGAAGGAATTGCTATCCCTCACGCTAAAACAGCAAGTGTAAAAGAGCCTGCCATTGCATTTGGCCGCTCGACAGCTGGTGTAGATTATGAATCACTGGACGCGCAGCCGAGTCATCTTGTCTTTATGATTGCAGCAACTGAAGGCGCAAACAACACGCACTTAGAAGCACTTTCTCGTTTATCAACACTTCTCATGCGTGAAGAAATCCGAAAGCAGCTTCTTGAAGCGGCTACTGAAGATGAAATCATCGATATCATCAATACGCATGACAAGGACGATGATGAAGAAGAAGAGGAAGTTCAAGAAGAGCCGGCTGTATCAGGTAAACCAGCTAAGATTTTAGCAGTAACAGCTTGCCCAACAGGTATTGCGCATACATTTATGGCAGCAGATGCTTTGAAAGAAAAAGCAAAAGAAATGGGCATTGACATTAAAGTCGAAACAAACGGCTCTGGCGGTATTAAACACGCCCTTACGGCAAAAGAAATCGAAGAAGCACCAGCCATCATTGTGGCAGCGGACAAGCAAGTTGAAATGGAACGCTTTAAAGGCAAACATGTCATTGAAGTACCTGTGACAGCTGGAATCCGCCGTCCTCAGGAATTAATTGAAAAAGCAGTCAATCAAGATGCGCCGATTTATAAAGGCTCAGGCGGCAGTTCTTCAAAAGACGAAAATGAGTCATCTGGCAAAGGTAGAAGTGGTTTCTACAAGCACTTAATGAGTGGTGTAAGCAACATGCTTCCATTTGTTGTCGGGGGCGGTATCCTTGTTGCAATTTCATTTTTCTGGGGAATTAACTCAGCAGATCCTAAGGACCCTTCATTTAATTCATTTGCAGCTGTATTAAAAGGAATTGGCGGAGATAATGCGCTTGCCTTAATCGTTGCTGTTTTAGCCGGATTTATTGCAATGAGTATTGCAGATCGTCCAGGTTTTGCGCCAGGTATGGTCGGTGGATTTATGGCGTCGGCAGCAGGTGCAGGATTCTTAGGCGGACTAATTGCCGGTTTCCTTGCAGGTTATGTCGTTGTGCTACTTAAAAAAGTATTCACATTCGTACCGCAGTCACTCGACGGAATTAAACCGGTTCTGCTGTATCCATTGTTCGGTATTTTCTTCACAGGCATCATCATGCATTACATTGTTAACACACCGGTAAAAATGGTGATGGATGGATTAACTCACTGGCTTGAAACTTTAGGTACTGGAAACCTTGTCTTAATGGGCATTATTTTGGCAGGTATGATGGCGATTGATATGGGGGGCCCAATTAACAAAGCGGCTTACACATTCGGTCTTGCGATGATTGCTGCTGGAAACTATGCACCGCATGCTGCCATTATGGCAGGCGGAATGGTACCACCATTAGGTATTGCACTTGCTACAACAATCTTTAGAAATAAATTCTCAAAACGTGACCGAGAAGCAGGGATTACATGCTACTTCATGGGAGCTGCCTTCATCACTGAAGGGGCGATCCCGTTTGCAGCGGCTGACCCTCTGCGCGTAATTCCTTCAGCTGTCATTGGAGCAGCCGTGGCTGGCGGATTAACGGAATTCTTTAGAGTCACGCTTCCTGCGCCGCACGGCGGACTATTCGTTTTCTGGGTAACAAATCATCCGGTTCTTTATATCATCAGCATCTTAATCGGTGCCGTTGTAACAGCGATTTTACTGGGTATTTTGAAAAAACCAGTCAAACTAGAAGCGTAATTCAGAAGAGAAGCATCGTGAAGAGCGGTGCTTCTTTTTGTTTAATCATGAACAAATTAGGAAAAAATATCTAATTGAATGGTTGTCTTGTGAATTTTTAAATGACATGTGATAAAGTAAAGTTATTCAATTCACGTTTCAAGTCTTTTAGCAGAAAGTCTTAGGAGGAAGCAGTATTTTGAACGAAGAAAACAAACAAAACGAAAATGATATTCAATCTGATGCAAAGCAAGACAAAACAGAGAAGAAAAGTTCACTGTTTGAATGGATCAAAGCCATTTTAATTGCACTTGCGCTCGTCCTGCTCATCCGTACGTTTATATTTGAGCCGTATGTGGTGGAAGGAGAGTCAATGGAACCGACTCTTCATGATGGGGAAAAGCTGTTTGTCAACAAAACCATTAACTATCTAGGTGGTGTCAAACGAGGTGACATCGTGATTATTAATGGAAAAGATGGCCAGAAGATTCATTATGTAAAACGATTGATCGGCCTTCCGGGAGACACGATTGAAATGAAGGATGATACGCTTTACATTAATGGTAAAAAAGTTGATGAGCCTTATTTAAAAGAGAACAAGGCACATGCGAAAGAGTATGAAGTGCATTTAACAGGGGATTTTGGTCCAGTGAAAGTACCGAAAAACGATTACTTTGTGATGGGGGACAACAGACTCAATTCTATGGACAGCAGAAATGGACTTGGACTCATTGAAAAGGATCGGGTTGTCGGGACATCAGAATTTGTTTTCTTCCCATTTGGCGACATTCGGCAAACAAAATAAAAGCACCCTTCTCAGGTGTGTGAGAAAAGTGCTTGAATGGACGACCCTTTAAAAGAAGGGTCGTTTTAATTTGGCGTGAGCACCGTAACAATGATCACAATCGCCAACACAGAAGCGAAGACAGACCCAGTAATGGCTAAAACGGACCGAAACAATCCGACCTTTTGATTTTCTTTCCCTCGCTTTTGTAAAAAGCGTTTCGAAAAGATGTGTACCAGTGTGTAAATAAGCACAAGCCCAATATAAAGGCCAAAATCCCTCGCATTAAAGCCTGTTGCAGATAAATAAATACCCATAAAGAAAATCAATAAACAGTATTCCATAAGTGTAAGTAATCTCAAATCGCACGAACTCCTTCAATAAATCATTCCCATTTATTATACCATAATGGACAAATTGCCTTCGTTCTTAGCTAGAGACGTTTCTATCAAACGTTATTCATGTTATACTTCATAATGATGAATGAGTGATGGAGGATTAATAAATGATTGCAGTAAATAATGTTAGTTTGCGTTTTGCTGATCGTAAACTATTTGAAGAAGTAAATATTAAATTCACTCCTGGCAACTGCTACGGTCTAATTGGTGCCAATGGAGCTGGTAAATCAACGTTTCTAAAGATTCTTTCAGGTGAAATTGAAGCTCAGACGGGCGATGTTCATATGAGCCCTGGTGAGCGTTTAGCGATTTTAAAACAGAACCATTTTGAATACGAAGAATTTGAAGTATTAAAAGTCGTTATGATGGGTCACAAACGTCTATATGATGTGATGCAGGAGAAAGATGCGATCTATATGAAACCTGATTTCTCAGATGAAGACGGGATTCGTGCAGCAGAGCTTGAAGGTGAGTTCGCTGAGTTAAACGGCTGGGAAGCAGAAAGTGAAGCAGCGATCTTATTAAAAGGTCTTGGCATTCCAGAGAGCCTTCAATCGAAGAAAATGTCTGAGCTTGGTGGTTCTGAAAAGGTAAAAGTACTACTAGCCCAAGCTTTATTTGGTAAGCCTGACGTTCTTCTTCTTGATGAGCCAACGAACCACTTGGACTTACAAGCAATCCAGTGGCTGGAAGAGTTCCTCATTAATTTTGAAAATACCGTGATTGTCGTTTCGCATGACCGTCACTTCTTAAACAAAGTATGTACACATATTGCGGACCTAGACTTCGGAAAAATTCAAGTATATGTCGGTAACTATGATTTTTGGTATGAGTCCAGCCAGCTAGCGCTGAAGCTCAGCCAAGATGCGAATAAGAAAAAAGAAGAACAAATTAAGCAGCTTCAAGAGTTCGTTGCCCGGTTCAGTGCGAACGCTTCTAAATCGAAGCAAGCGACCTCAAGAAAGAAATTGCTTGATAAAATCTCTTTAGACGACATTAAGCCATCTTCACGTAAATATCCGTACGTTCATTTTGCGCCAGAGCGCGAAATCGGAAATGATGTCCTTCAAGTAGAAGGTCTATCGAAAACAATTGACGGTGTGAAAGTACTTGATAACGTCAGCTTTATCATGAATCGCGAGGATAAAATTGCATTCTTAAGCCGTAATGAGCTTGCTGTATCCACTTTATTTAAAATTCTTGCTGGTGAGATGGAGCCAGACAGCGGAACGTTTAAATGGGGCGTTACAACATCTCAAGCCTTTTTCCCGAAAGACAATAGTGAATACTTTGAAGGAAACGATGTCGATCTAGTGGATTGGCTTCGTCAATATTCTCCTAATGATCAAAGCGAAAGCTTCTTACGCGGGTTCTTAGGACGTATGCTTTTCTCTGGGGAAGAAGTAAAGAAAAAAGCAAGCGTCTTATCAGGAGGAGAGAAGGTTCGTTGTATGTTATCGAAAATGATGCTGTCAGGAGCGAATGTTCTGCTGCTGGATGAGCCGACGAACCACTTGGATCTAGAATCCATTACAGCGCTGAATAACGGTTTAATGAGCTTTAAAGGAGCTATGCTCTTCTCATCTCATGACCATCAGTTTGTTGAAACAGTGGCAAACCGTATCATCGAAGTGACGCCAAATGGCATCGTCGATAAACAAACAACATATGATGAGTTCTTATCAGATCAAGACATTCAAAAGAGACTCGATGAGCTTTATGCGTAAATAAGAAAAGACATCCAAAAGTGGATGTCTCAGCGTGTAGACAAACCCTCGCATTCGGTGTCAGTCCTGCGTGCCGGTGCTCACGAATGTCAAATTCGCTCCGCTCCGGTACTCGTCCTTCCTAGACTGCAAAGGTTTTCTATCACGCTGAAAAGAAGACAAAAGGCTAAAATGAAGATCATTTTAGCCCTTTGTCAACAATCTGAGACATCCATAAGTGGATGTCTTTTTTTCGATTAAATCGCCCAGTTTCCATTACGGAAGATCGGTTCGCGTTTCCCGTCTTTTGTAATCCCGTCAATATTCATTTCCTTTGAACCAATCATGAAATCGACGTGTGTAATACTGTTGTTCACACCAGCTGCATCCAATTCTTCACGATTCATCTCTTTTCCGCCTTCGATATTGAACGCATACCCGCTGCCGATGGCAAGGTGATTCGATGCATTTTCATCATAAAGGGTATTGTAATAGAGAATATTCGAGTTTGAGATTGGTGAATCGTCTGGTACGAGAGCAACCTCACCTAGATAATGGGAGCCTTCATCTGTTTCAACGAGCGAAGTTAAAATGTCTTCGCCTTCCTTCGCTTTCACATTGACAATTCGTCCATTTTCAAATGTTAATGTAAATTCATCAATGATATTTCCTGCATAACTGAGCGGTTTTGTGCTTGAGACAGTCCCATTTACACCGTCTTTTTTAGGTACGGTAAATACTTCTTCTGTCGGCATGTTGGCCATGAAAGAGACGCCGCGCTCGCTCACGCTGCCGGCACCTACCCAAATGTGCTGTTCTGGGAGCTCAATCGTTAAATTTGTGCCAGGAGCATCATAATGAAGCTTGTGGTAGTGGCGCTCATTTAGTATTTTGACCTTTTCATTTAGTGACTCATCGTGCTTTTTCCAAGCCTCAACAGGATCTGCTTGATCAGCACGTGCGACTTTAAAGATTTGATCCCATAATAAAGCGACAGCTTCTTCATCTGTATGGTCAGGAAAAATCTTTTTTGCCCATTCTTTTGATGCAGCGCCTACGACCGTCCAAGCAACTTTGTCTGATTGAACGAATTGGCGATATGTATGAAGGGCTGATCCAGCGGCCTTTTGCTGTGCAGCGATTTTTTTCGAATCAATGCCTCGCAGAAGGTCAGGGCTTTCTGACAAGATCGTGATAAAAGCGCCGCCGCGTTTTGCGATGGTTTCCATCATCTGTGCTTCCCATTCTGGGAATTGGTCAAACACATCCTGCGGTGCATGTTCATATTTTAAACGGGCAAGAACACCATCACTCCAGCGGATATGTACGTTTTTCGCCCCGCGCTCATACGCATGTTTCGCGACAAGACGAACAAGGTCTGCAGATTCAGTAGATGCAGATACGACGACTTCTTGTCCTTTTTGTACATTCACACCGACTTCAACGATGGTCTTAGCATATTGATCTAGTTGTTTTTCAAATGAACTCATAAAAAACCCTCCTTTAGTCATGTTCATCATATCAGATTTAAGACCGAAAAGGAAAATGGGGAGCATGCTTAAAGCCAAAATAAAAAAGCCGCTTTCGTGCGGCTTTTTTAGCGGTTCAGTTGTTTCACGGGCTGTGCATTAGAAGGGGGCATATGTGAAAACGACAGGCTCATTCCTCCTAAAATAATACCCGTTAAAATGACTGTGACAACGACTCGTTTACCTAAATCAAGCAACATGTTCTTCCTCCTTCACGTTTATCCATTTCTCACGATATGATCGAAATGATAAAAAAAGAAGTAGAACAAGAAGATTATTTTAATGTTTTTTGCAATTTATGAATGACTTCTAGTGAACGACCTGTTCCGATTGCGACAGATTCAAGTGGATTTGCTGCAATATGAACTGGAACGACAATCTCCTGTGAGAGCCATTCTTGAATCCCATTTAACAAAGCGCCGCCGCCAGTTAAGATCACGCCGCGGTCTACAATGTCACCACTAAGCTCTGGAGGGCTGTCCTCTAATGTGGCACGAATCGCCTCTAAAATATGAAGAAGTGATTCTCGCATGGCACCTTGAATTTCATGAGATTTAAGTGTGATCGTTTTTGGAAGACCTGTCACCAGATCACGTCCACGTACTTCTAATGATTCCGGCTCATGCTCAATGAGACCATAACCAATTTCCATTTTAACCTGCTCGGCTGTCCGCTCGCCGATTAATAGATTATATTTCTTTCGGACAAACGTAATGATATCTTCATCCAGCTGATCTCCGCCAATTCGAATGGAATGACAAGAGACAACGCCGCCAAACGAAATGATGGCAACTTCCGTTGTTCCTCCGCCAATATCGACCACGACGTTTGCAACAGGCTCATCTACCGGGAGATCAGCGCCGATTGCGGCTGCAACAGGTTCTTCTATTAAATGCACGTGCTTTGCTCCGCAGTTTTTCACAGCATCACTGATGGCACGGCGTTCAACAGCTGTTGAACCAGAAGGTGTACATACTACGACCGTTGGTTTTCTGAAGGTAAACCCGATATTTTTCCCTGCTTTTTTCATGATTTGTTTGAGTAAATCTGTTGTCATATCATAATCAGCGATGACACCGTCTTTCATCGGACGGATCGCCACAATTTTACCAGGTGTTTTCCCAATCATTTCTTTTGCTTCTGCTCCGACTGCAAGTACAGTTTTTGTTTCTGTATCGACTGCCACGACGGACGGTTCATTTAAAATAATTCCCTTATTTTTACTATAAACCAATATGTTAGCTGTTCCTAAATCAATTCCAATTTCGGCATTTTGAAACATGTTTTCACCCAATCTCTATTTTTGCTGTTTTAAACAATTTTACATTTAAAAGTTCAGAGGGTTGATGTCATTTGTGGGGGTTTGTGATGACCTTGAAATGAACTTGTAAAATTCAAGTATCATTTTGACAATCACAATAAATTTTCCCTTTGTTTTTTCTTTTATGAAAAAAATTTTTATAGAGGAGAAACCTTTTGAGAATCTCTTACGTCTACGATATATCAATTGGTGCAAAACAGATTGATCTTGAGCTAATGAAAGAAAGAGGGAACGAAATTGAAATCTATCGGAGTCGTAAGAAAAGTAGACGAACTAGGGCGTATTGTGATGCCAATCGAATTAAGAAGAGCACTTGATATTGCTATTAAAGACAGTATGGAATTTTTTATAGATGGGGAGAAAATCGTCTTGAAAAAATACCAGCCAGAGGGCGTTTGCCTCATGACTGGTGAGATTACATCGGAGAACCATGATTATGGAAATGGTCAAATTACATTAAGCGCTGAAGGCGCAGAACTACTGTTAAAAGAGCTGCAAGAAGCTCTTCAGCAGTAATTAAAATAGCCTGCTCTCTTCCTTTGTGCTGAGAACAGGCTATTTTTTTCTGAAAAAGTTCCTTAAAAATGCCCCATCACCCTCAAAAAATAAGTGGAAAATGGTACAATTGACAAAGAATCTCAGGGCGGCAGGTGGAATCATTTGAACAAAACATATCAAGTGCGGATCGTGTTGTCTGTTCTTGCATTTATTTTAATCTTAAGCTGGGATTTCTTTTATTATCTAGGCGGCTATCAAATTAATTGGCCGCTCGATCTAGCCTTTACAGTCTTGGTTTTAACAGGGATCTGGGTTGTCTCAGGCTATGTAGACCGCTTAAATCTACTTGTGTCAGACTTAAATAAGAGAGAAAAAGAAGCACATGAACTGACAGAGCGGCTGAATCGAATCACAGATAACTTGCAAGAAATCGTCTTTGAAACAAACGAGAAAGGTGAAATTATTTTCTTAAATCAAGCATGGACACAAATGACAGGCTATGACATAGATGAATGTCTAGGCACAATGTACAATCAGTACTTTGATCAAGAGGAGCGCGTGGTCCAGCATTTGTTATCTGTGATCAAGGAACATAAGGATGCGGGGCGGGTAGAACTGCAGCTTCTCCATAAAGAGGGAAAGAAGGTATGGGGAGACGTTCATTACAAGCTCTATTTTGATGAGCATCACCAGTTTACCGGAGGGATTGGGACGGTTGCTGATATTACGAAACAAAAGCAGGCAAAGCTTGAGCTTGAAAGATCCAATCAGCAATTGCAAATGCAGGCGCAAAAGCTGGCTGTTGCTGGACAAATAGCTGCTGGGATCGCCCATGAAGTCAGAAATCCACTGACATCAGTAAATGGCTTTTTGCAGCTGATGAAGACACAATATCCTGAAAGAACCGATTATTTTGACATTATCTTTTCCGAAATTAAACGGATTGATTTTGTTTTAAGTGAGCTGCTTGTATTGGCTAAGCCTCAAGCGGTCCATTTTCAAGAAGTCCAGCTTCATGAGCTCCTAGAACAGGTGATTACCTTATTAAAAACAAATGCAGTTCTTTCAAATATTGATCTCAAACAGCCATTTAAAAAGCAGGATGCCGGTGCTATCCTAGCAGACGCTAATCAAATGAAGCAGCTGTTCATTAATTTAATTAAAAATGCCATTGAGGCAATGCCTGAAGGTGGCAGCATATACATATCTACAGAAAAAGTATTGAATGAATGGAAGATTACCATTCAAGATGAAGGAAAAGGGATGTCTGAAGAGGATATTCAAAAAATATATGATCCTTTCTTTTCCACGAAAAAAGAAGGGACAGGGCTTGGTTTGACCATCTGTGCGACGATTTTAAAAGATCATCACGGAAGAATGGACGTATCCAGTGAGCTTGGAAAAGGCGCAGCTTTTCAAATCTATTTGCCTGTGTGTCAAAAAAGCAGGCAGCAGCAAGTTGAGAGGACGTGATGTCATGACGATAAAAGCTTTATTTGTATATGGGACGCTATTGCTGCATGAAGAGCACCACGAAGCGTATATGAAGGAAAGCAGGCTATTAGCTAAATCAGCTTGGATGAGTGGAAGGATCTATGATACAGGTCAAGGATACCCAGCGTGCGTTCCCGCAGAAAAAGGCACTGTATACGGGGAATTGTACGAGGTGGCCGCTGATGCGTTGAATAAGATAGATGTACTAGAGGAAGGGTATGACAAGCAGGAAATCAATGTCATGACGGATCAAGGTCAGGTAGAGGCCATGACATACACTTTGCCAGAGCAGAAGACATCAGCTCTGAAAGAAATAAAGAGAGGGTGCTGGAAAGCTTATAGACTGTGGCAGCAGAAGCCGTCATCCTTCTATTATTTTGCCTATGGCTCCTGTATGGATGATGCAAGATTTAAGCTGGCAGAAGTCAATCATCACTTCAAACAAATCATCGGCGGAGGAGTACTAAACGGTTTTACCACGAGATTTACATTGGTGAGGCCAGATGGATCAAGAGCTGATATGGTAGAAGACGGCGGCGAAACAGAGGGTGTTTTATATGAAGTTCCTTTTGATGCCATTCGTTATTTGTATAAACGAGAAGGAGTATATGAAGGTACATATCGTCCAGCTTTTGTCGATGTCAAAATAGGTGATCAAATTTATGAGAACTGTTTAACCTTTCTTGTGCTTCAAAAGAGCGAAGAAATCGCTCCGCCAGCTCATTATCGCAGTGAAATTGAAAAAGGAGCAGACCTTTACTTAAGTGAAGCGTTCCGTAAAAAAATTCGTTCGCATATGGATTCATTAATCAAACCGTAGTAAAATGCATGTTAAGTGAGATAAAAGGAGTCTGAACATGAAAAAGGAATATGCAGTCATTGGTCTTGGACGCTTTGGCGGAAGTATTTGCAAGGCGCTGAGCGAAGAAGGACTTGAAGTCATGGCGATGGATATGAATGAAGATCGAGTAAACGAGTACGCGAAAATTGCCTCACATGCGGTCATTGGTGATTCGACGGACGAAAACGTTTTAAAAAATCTTGGTATTCGCAATTTTGATCATGTGATCGTTGCAATTGGCGAAAACATTCAGGCAAGTATTTTAACAACGATTATGCTGAAAGAGCTTGGTGTCAAGATGGTCACTGTGAAAGCGCAAAATGATTACCATGAAAAGGTGCTCAACAAAATTGGAGCGGATCGCGTCGTTCATCCAGAGCGAGATATGGGGAGACGGATTGCACATAAAATCATTTCAAATAACGTGCTTGATTACCTTGAGCTGTCAGATGAGTACAGCCTGATTGAGATTGTTGCAAACAACAGGCTTGCGGGGCATTCTCTTTTAGATCTTGATATTAGGGCAAGATACGGTATCAATATTGTGGCGATTAAGCGCGGAAAGGAAGTCATTGTTTCCCCGCTGGCTGATGAAATGATTCAAAAAGAAGATATCCTCATTGTCATTGGGGCAGTAGCCGATATAGGACGCTTTGAAAAACGAGAAATGCAGAACGATTATTAAACACTCCGATGACTTGGGGTGTTTTTTACATGAATGTGTTCATGACAGGTGGACATTGAGATGGAAATAGACACTGAAAAGGGTTGCTTTGTTCATGTATAACCGCAAAAATAAGTCATCCTATTTTTCATGCAATTATCACTATTCAGAAATAAAAATCAGTGTTTTGATAAGGTTGATTTTCTCTAAATGTCATTGACTGGACAAACAGATTCGTTTACGATAAGAAACATTATATTGTTTACTTGGAGGAGGCAGTGTCGTTGGATAAGGAGCTTTTCAGACATCAAATTGAGGTAGCAGCAAAGAGAAAAAAAGCAGCCCTCGTGATTAAACATGCGAAAGTCATGGATGTGTTTAACCAGGAATGGATAGACGCAGATGTCGCTGTTGAAAATGGACAAATCGTCGGGATAGGAGAGTACGAGGGAGAACAGGAGCTTGATGCAGCAGGTCAAATGCTTGTGCCCGGTTTTATTGATGGCCACGTTCATATCGAGTCCTCTATGGTCACCCCTGCTGAATTCTCCAAAGCTGTCGTTCCGCGCGGTGTGACAACTGTCGTAACAGATCCGCATGAAATCGCCAATGTGTCAGGTATAACAGGCATCCGTTTTATGCTGGAAGAAGCGAGAAAAGCTGCCTTACATATTTATTTCATGCTGCCATCCTGTGTACCGGCAGTCAGTTTTGAACGATCAGGTGCTACATTAAAAGCGAAAGATTTAAAGCCCCTTTATCAAGAGAAGGAAGTGCTTGGTCTTGCTGAGGTGATGGACTATGTCGGTGTGGAGCAGGCAGAAGAAGATATGCTTCAAAAGCTGCTTGATGCTCAAAACGAGAATAAATTAATTGATGGCCATCTAGCAGGCTTAACAGACCGATTAATAAACGTTTACCGCACGGCCAATGTCCAAACAGACCATGAGGTGACAACAGCAGAGGAAGCCCTTGAACGTGTAAAACGAGGCATGTATGTCATGCTGAGAGAGGGATCTGTTGCCAAAAACGTGAAAAACGTTTTACCTGCTGTGAATGAGAAGAATGCGAGACGTTTTTTCTTTTGTACAGATGATAAACATTTAGATGATTTAATGGCGCAGGGAAGTATTGATGAGCAAGTACGGATGTCCATAAAAGCAGGCTTAGATCCATTTTTAGCCTATCAAATGGGAAGCTTAAATGCCGCAGAGTGTTTTGGTCTTAAAACAAAGGGAGCCATTGCACCAGGCTATGATGCTGATTTTATGCTCGTCTCAGACCTTCATCATGTAGACATCTCAAGCGTATTTATTGCGGGAGAATTGGTTGCGCAGCATGGAGAGTACAAACCGAGTGTCGAAAAGATCGCACCGAGCCCAGCATTATTACAATCTGTTCATGCAGTAGACGTTCAAGAGCAAGATATTGCACTGCCTATCACAGACGATCAAAAAATGAATGTCATCCGTATTATTCCGAATCAGCTTGAAACAAAGTTAGAACAAGTCACTCCTTCAGAAACGAACGGACAATTTACAAGTGATACAGAGAGAGATGTATTAAAAATGGTGCTTGTCGAACGTCATCAAGGTTTATCTGAAATGGGGGTAGGGATTGTCAGCGGCTTCGGCATCAAACAGGGCGCGATTGCAACAACGGTTGCACATGATTCACATAACTTAATTGCAGTTGGCACAAATGATGCCGATATTATTAAAGCGATTGAGGCGTTAAAAGAAGCAGGCGGCGGTTTGACCGTTGTCAAAGAAGGCCAGTCTCTTCATACGCTGCCATTACCGATCTCCGGTTTATTGTCAGATCAGCCGGCACATCTCGTCAATGAAAGCCTCCATGAACTCCATGAAGCACTAAAAGAAACTGGTTTTTCCTTAGACTTTAATCCGTTTTTGACGCTGTCCTTCTTGGCACTTCCAGTCATTCCTGATGTGAAAATGACGACAAAGGGCTTGTTTGATGTCAGAAGCTTTCAGCACCTCCCAATTCAATCATAAAAGAATGAGAAACTGCATGTATACCTTGTATATGTGCGGTTTTTTTCAATGCTTGATGAAAAAAAGAGACACAGCCAGTCGGCTCGTGTCTCTTTTTGTTATTACACTTCCATAATAATCGGTAAGATCATTGGGCGGCGTCTTGTTTTTTCATAAAGGAAAGGTGCAAGTGTGTCCGTAATTTCGTTCTTAATTTCCGACCACTGAGTTGTCTTACGTTCCATTACTTTTTCAAGATGCTTTGAAATCAAATCTTGTGCGTCGTTGATGAGGTCTCCAGATTCTCTCATGTAGACAAAGCCTCTTGAGATGAGATCAGGACCAGCAGAGATTTTGAATTCTTTCATGTCCATGCTGACGACCACAATGACAAGACCTTCTTCTGAAAGAATGCGGCGGTCTCTTAAGACGATATTCCCGATATCGCCAATTCCGCTTCCGTCGATATACACGTTACCTGATGGAATTTTGCCAGCGACACTTGCTTCGTCACCTTTTAGTGCAAGAACTTCACCGTTATCCATGATAAAGCAGTTTTCCTCAGGAATTCCGCAATCATTCGCAAGCTTAATATGCGTTTTTTGCATGCGGTATTCACCGTGAATCGGCATAAAGAATTTTGGTTTAATTAAACGGAGCATCAGCTTTTGTTCCTCTTGTCCGCCGTGACCAGATGTATGAATATTATTGAGTGAGCCATGAATGACCTCAGCGCCAGCACGATAAAGCTGGTTAATGGTGCGGCTTACGCTAATATTGTTACCCGGAATCGGTGAAGATGAGAAGACAACAGTGTCTCCAGGATTAATCGAAATCTGGCGGTGAGTGCCGTTTGCAATACGTGAAAGAGCAGCCATCGGTTCACCTTGGCTCCCAGTACAAAGAATGGTCACTTTGTTTGCTGGTAGACGGTTGATTTCATTATGTTCAATAAACGTGTTTTTCGGACATTTAATGTAGCCAAGATCTTGTCCAATATCAATGGCAGACTCCATACTGCGTCCAAACACAGCAACTTTTCGGCCGTTGGCAACAGCGGACTCAATGACTTGCTGAAGTCTGTGAATGTTTGAAGCAAACGTAGCAAAGATGATACGTCCGTCGACTTTTCTAAAGATGTCATCAATGCTTTCGCCTACGCGTCTTTCAGACATCGTAAATTCTGGAATTTCACTGTTTGTACTATCGGATAAAAGACATAGAACGCCTTCTTTCCCGATTTCAGCCATTTTTGTTAAGTTGGCAGGCTCGCCAACAGGCGTAAAGTCAAACTTGAAATCACCTGTATGTACGATGTTACCAGGAGGTGTCTTCACGACAATTCCATAAGAATCTGGAATACTGTGTGTTGTTCTAAAGAAAGACACAGCTGTTTTTCTAAATTTAATGGTATCTTCTTCTTCAAAAATGTGAAGTTTTGTTTGTCTCAAGAGACCGTGCTCTTCCAATTTATTACGAAGTAGGCCGATTGCGAGTTTGCCGCCGTAAACTGGAATATTCACTTGCTTGAGAAGGTAAGGGATACCGCCGATGTGGTCTTCATGTCCGTGAGTGATGAAAAGACCTTTGATTTTATCTTCGTTTTTAACTAAGTACGTATAGTCAGGGATGACGTAGTCAATTCCAAGAAGCTCATCTTCAGGGAACTTAATACCAGCATCAATTAAAATGATTTCATCTTGAAATTGAACGCCATACGTGTTTTTACCGATCTCGCCTAAACCGCCGAGCGCAAAAACTGCCGCCTGATCGTTTTTAACAAATTTCATTCCTCTCATAGCTCCAATACTTTAAAATTTTCACTTTCTCGTTCATAGTCTAAAAAAGCACCGTCTACAGGCTGAATGAATTCAATGTTGTAGCTATGTTTTTTCAACTTATCGCGTACGTCTCTTTCAGAAACCGCTTCAACGTATAGTGAATCTGTGTGTTCTCTTACAGGTACCTCAGTAGTACTTGCCTGAAAAAATACCTTATATATCATCCAAATCTCTCCTTAAATACCGTATGTTACACTCGCTAATTCTATTATATTAAAAAAACGCGCATAAGAAAAGTCTCTGAGAAAAAAGGACCTTCGGCAAATGTGCGGAAGATCCTTTTAAGCGATCGATTTTTTACGAAGCATGTCCTTCCATTGTCTTCTAATTTTCTTGCGCAGACGACGAAGCATCACAGGTCGCCTCCTTTCGGTTTGAAGTCAGATTAGACCATGTATTCCGTTCTCTCTTTATACTTGTATTATATGACGATTCCATTGAATGTTACATGGTTATATGTGGGAAATAGGCGTTTTCATAGGAAGTGGTTTCGAAAGAGGAAATCTTTCTGTATGATGAAAGGGAGTGGGTATACATAACAAGAGACAGGAGACGGGATATGAATAAAAAAGTCATCTTCTTTGATATCGACGGTACTTTATATGATCATGATAAAAAAATACCTGAATCAACGAAGCGAGCGGTTCGCTTATTAAAAGAAAAAGGCCATCATCTCTTTATTGCATCTGGGCGGTCGCCTTTTTTGATTCAGCCTATTTTAGAGGAATTAGGGCTTGACTCCTTTATTGCTTATAACGGTCAGTATGTCATGTATGAGGGAGAGGTCATTTACGGCAATCCGCTGAAACTGGAGCTGATGGAGCAAATTTATGAAACGGCGGATCGTCATGATCATCCGCTTGTTTTCATGGGGGAAAAAACGATGAAGGCTTCTGTGCCAAATCATCCGTTTATCCATGAGGGGATTGGGACTTTAAAAACAGAGCATCCTGAGCATGATTTGTCTTACTTTAAAGAAAACGAGATTTTTCAAATGCTGTTATTCTGTAAGGCTGAAGAGGAAGTCCAATACGAGGCGTTCCGCGAAGAAATTGATCTTGTCAGATGGCACGAGCTGTCAACAGATGTCCTGCCAAAAGGCGGGTCGAAGGCTGAAGGCATTAAACGAGTCATCGAAAGGCTGCCTTATGATCAAAAGGATACCGTTGCCTTTGGAGACGGTCTGAACGATCGAGAGATGATTTCATTTGCTGGAACTGGCGTTGCCATGGGTAATGCTGTGAATGAATTAAAAGATTTGGCTGATTTTGTGACAAAGCCAGTAGATGAAGACGGCATATTCCATGCAGTGACTCATCTAGGCCTCATTGAAGAGTAAAAAAAGAAGACCCTTAGGCTAATGGGTCTTCTTTTTATTTTATGATCTGCCGATCGCAACAGAGTTGTCTGGCTCAGCGAAGGGCTGATCCTTTTGAATATGATCATAAAACATAATGCCGTTTAAATGGTCGATTTCATGCTGAAAAACAATGGCCGGGAAACCTTTTAGGCGAATATCAATGTCTTCTCCTTCAAGCGTTGTGGCCTTCACCCTGATCTTTTGATATCGAGGGACAAATCCAGGAATGGCTTCATCAACAGATAAGCAGCCTTCACCAGTTGCTAAATAAGCTCTTTTGACCGAGTGGCTGACAATGCGCGGGTTGAAAAGGGCATAGCTGTATTCCTCTCCATCTTCGTCCTCACAGTGAACAGCGATCATCCGTTTACTGATATTAATTTGCGGAGCTGCTAGTCCAACGCCGGGTCTGAGTCCATACTTTTCAGCCATGTCAGCATCCTGACTATTTTTGACGAATTCAATCATGTCAGCTAATTGCTGTTTTTCCTCTTCTGTCGGCGGGAGCTCGACCGCTTCAGCTGTTTGTCTTAAGACGGGATGTCCGTCCCGTACGATATCTTCCATGGTAATCACAAATCTTCACTCCTATTTCCTTTGTATGTAAAGTATATAAAATGATACACAACATATGCAATGAAATAAAGAAGACCGGTCCTATGAGACCGGTCAGAGGCTTAAACAGCCATTAGCAGCAGCCGCCACCGCCGCCTAAGAATGCTGCGCCAACGATGATTAATAGGATGAAAAGGACAACGATTAAAGCGAATGTCCGTCCTCCGCCGTATCCGTAGCCACCGCCATAACTTGGGTAACAACAGCCACCGCCATATCCACCACCGTATCCATACCCGTGACCGCCGTATCCACCATACATACTTCCATGACTATAATTAGACATACTTTTGACCTCCTTTGGAAATACACTCGGCCTCATAAGTGAAGGCGAAGCGTGTAATATAAACTATGTATGAATGCACTATTTGTATAGTCATACGCCTATCACTTGAAAAAAATCTTCTCCGGCTCATCAGGATGACCTCTTTCCTTGTCACAAGCGCCTATAAAAATTATAGTGGTATGTGGAGATGTAAAGGGGGAACCTTGTGATGAGACAGATGAGAAGAAGCATGAAAGCATGTGCTGCTTTAGCGGGGATATGTACCCTTTTGCTGGCGGGATGCGGAGGTCAAAGTCCATTTCATGACATGCAAGATGCGATGACGAAAATGAGCGAAAAAGAGGCATCCTTTGAAAAAGAGCAAGGTACACTGCAAAGCTATGAGAAAAAAGAGCAGCAGCTCTATACAAAAATGATTCAAACCACAAAAGATCATACAAAAACAGTGTCAAGCCTTTCTGATCAGGCGTTAGCATCTGCAGCGAAACGAAAAGAACATTTAAAAACAGAAAAAGACAGCATGGATGAATCGAAAAAAGAATTGAAAACGGTAAAGGAATCTGCCGGACGTATAAAAGATACGGATTTAAAAGAAAAAGCAGATGAAACGGTCAAATCGCTTGAGAAAAGATATGCGTCGTATGACCAGCTTTACAAGGAATATCAAAAGGCGCTGAAACAAGATCAGCATTTGTATCAATCTTTAAAGAAGAAGGACTTAGGATATGAAGAGTTGAAATCCAAGCTGAAGACGGTGAACCGTTCTTATAGCAAAGTCAGAAAAGAAGGTAAGAAGTTCAATCAATATACAAAGCAATTGAATGAGCATAAACAGGCTTTGTCTAAAGCGGCAGATCAAGAATCCCAAAAGAGCTGAAAAAACAGCTCTTTTTTTATTTTTCGACAAAAACAAACATTTTCTATTGTAGTACAGCAGTATACTCTATACTAGTACAGTTCGAGGTGTTTGTTAAACAGATTGATACAGCTCACTATAAAAAGTAAAGCGAATACATTTATTTAAATAAAGCCGTTAAATCAATTGACGGACTATTTTTCTTGTTGTAAACTAGTCCTTGTTAACAGAAGTTGTATTAGTTTTTTGTGAACTATCGTTAATACAGTTAGAAGAACTCAAAAACGAGCGATCATCTAATGTTTCGACAACGATCCTAGTGGCTATTAAATACAGGAGTCATATGTGTATTTTGGGTTATCCTATATCTGTATGTATAAATGGATTCACGACAAATTGACTGTTAAAAGAAAGGAAGAGGTGACTTTAGAATGGCTGCAAAAACAAAAAAAGCAATTGTTGATAGCAAAAAGCAATTTGATGCCATCAAAAAGCAGTTTGAAACGTTTCAAATTTTAAACGAAAAAGGCGAAGTCGTAAACGAAGCGGCAATGCCGGATCTCTCAGATGACCAATTAAAAGAATTAATGCGCCGTATGGTGTTTACACGTGTATTAGATCAACGTTCAATTTCATTGAACCGTCAAGGACGTCTTGGCTTCTATGCGCCTACAGCTGGACAAGAGGCTTCTCAGCTTGCAACTCACTTTGCACTTGAGAAAGAAGATTTCATTCTTCCGGGATATCGTGATGTACCACAATTAATCTGGCATGGCCTTCCATTAACAAAAGCGTTCTTGTTCTCTCGTGGACACTTTGTTGGTAACCAAATGCCTGAAGATGTGAATGCACTTTCTCCACAAATCATTATCGGTGCACAAATCATTCAAGCTGCTGGTGTAGCTCTTGGTTTGAAAAAGCGCGGTAAAAATGCTGTTGCAATCACTTACACTGGTGATGGCGGAGCTTCACAAGGTGATTTCTACGAAGGTATCAACTTTGCAGGGGCTTACAAAGCGCCAGCGATTTTTGTTGTCCAAAACAACAGATATGCGATCTCTACACCTGTTGAGAAGCAATCTGCTGCACAAACAATTGCACAAAAAGCAGCTGCAGCTGGTATCGTAGGCGTACAAGTTGACGGTATGGATGCATTAGCTGTATATGCAGCAACTGCTGAAGCTCGTGAGCGTGCTGTAAATGGCGAAGGTCCAACATTAATCGAAACTCTTACATTCCGTTACGGTCCACATACAATGGCTGGTGACGATCCAACAAGATATCGTACAAAAGAAGATGAAAATGAGTGGGAGCAAAAAGATCCATTGGTACGCTACCGCAGATTCTTGGAAAACAAAGGCCTATGGTCTGAAGAAGAAGAGAATAAAGTCATCGAAGATGCAAAAGAACAAATCAAACAAGCGATCAAAGAAGCTGACGAACAGCCTAAGCAAAAAGTCACTGACTTGATTGATAACATGTACGATGTGAAACCATTCAACTTAGTTGAACAGCTTGAAATTTACAAACAGAAGGAGTCGAAGTAAGCCATGGCGCAAATGACAATGATTCAAGCGATCACTGATGCGTTACGCACAGAACTGAAAAATGACGAAAACGTTCTCGTTTTCGGAGAAGACGTTGGTAAAAACGGCGGCGTATTCCGTGCGACTGAAGGATTGCAAAAAGAGTTTGGTGAGGATCGTGTATTCGATACTCCACTTGCTGAATCTGGTATTGGCGGTCTTGCAATTGGCCTTGGACTACAAGAATTCCGCCCAGTAATGGAAATTCAATTCTTCGGATTCGTTTACGAAGTATTAGATTCTGTTTCTGGACAAATGGCTCGTATGCGTTACCGTTCTGGCGGACGCTGGCATTCTCCAGTGACAATCCGTTCTCCATTCGGTGGAGGGGTTCATACTCCTGAGCTTCATGCTGACAGCTTAGAAGGTCTTATCGCACAACAGCCTGGTATCAAGGTTGTCATTCCTTCAACACCTTACGATGCAAAAGGACTATTAATTTCTGCAATCCGCGACAACGATCCGGTTGTGTTCCTTGAGCATATGAAACTTTATCGCTCTTTCCGTCAGGAAGTTCCTGAAGAAGAGTACACAATTGAAATCGGTAAAGCTGACGTGAAACGTGAAGGTTCTGACCTTTCAATCATCACTTATGGTGCAATGGTTCACGAATCACTTAAAGCTGCTGAAGAACTTGAAAAAGAAGGCGTTTCTGCTGAAGTGATCGACCTTCGTACAGTAAGCCCGCT
The DNA here is from genome assembly GCF_038738535.1 of Bacillus pumilus. NCBI lineage: Bacteria > Bacillati > Bacillota > Bacilli > Caryophanales > Bacillaceae > Bacillus > Bacillus pumilus. The sequence goes on from NZ_CP046128.1 coordinate 1,359,141, forward strand.
TGATATTGAAACAATCATCGCTTCTGTTGAAAAAACAGGTCGTGCGATCGTTGTTCAAGAAGCACAAAAACAAGCTGGTATTGCTGCAAACGTAGTAGCTGAAATCAATGACAGAGCAATCCTTAGCCTAGAAGCACCAGTACTTCGTGTAGCTGCACCTGATACTGTATTTGCTTTCTCTCAAGCTGAGAGCGTATGGCTTCCAAACCATAAAGACGTGCTTGAAACAGCTAAGAAAGTTCTTGAATTTTAATTAAATGACAGAGGGGAAAAGAATTTATTTCTCTTCCCCTTTATCAATTACATGACCGTGTAAATATACACAACAAGGATTCAACAAAATCTAGGAGGCGAAAAACAGTGGCATTTGAATTTAAACTTCCGGACATCGGAGAAGGTATCCACGAAGGTGAGATCGTTAAGTGGTTTGTAAAACCAAACGACGAAATCAATGAAGATGACGTTTTAGCAGAGGTACAAAACGATAAAGCAGTTGTAGAAATTCCTTCACCTGTTAAAGGAAAAGTATTAGAATTAAAAGTTGAAGAGGGAACAGTTGCAACAGTAGGACAAACAATCATTACGTTTGATGCACCTGGTTACGAAAATCTTCAATTTAAAGGCAGCGAAGAAGAAGGCGAAGCAAAAACTGAAGCTCAAGTACAAGGTACTGCTGAAGCTGGTAACGAGCCAGAGAAGAAAGAAGTGGCACAAGAAGAAGCGGCAGCAGCAACTGGTGCAGGCGCACAAGAGCAAGTAGATGCTGATCCAAACAAACGCGTCATCGCTATGCCATCTGTACGTAAATATGCTCGCGAAAAAGGCGTTGAAATTTACAAAGTTGCAGGTTCTGGTAAAAACGGACGTGTGTTAAAAGAAGATATCGACAGCTTCGTTAATGGTGGTTCTGCAGCTCAAGCAGCAGCACCTCAAGCAGCTGAAAGTGCGAAAGAAGAAGCAGCTCCTAAAGCGGCAGCAGCTCCAGTTCTTGAAGGAGAATTCCCAGAAACTCGCGAGAAAATGAGCGGCATCCGCAAAGCGATCGCGAAAGCAATGGTGAACTCTAAGCATACAGCTCCTCACGTAACATTAATGGATGAAGTTGATGTAACGAACCTTGTTGCACATCGTAAACAATTCAAACAAGTTGCAGCTGATCAAGGAATCAAGTTAACTTACTTGCCTTACGTTGTAAAAGCTCTAACTTCTGCTTTGAAAAAGTACCCAGTACTTAACACTTCTATCGATGATAAAACAGATGAAGTTGTTCAAAAGCATTACTACAACATCGGAATTGCAGCTGACACTGAAAAAGGCCTGCTCGTTCCAGTTGTGAAAAATGCAGATCGCAAAGCGATTTTCGAAGTGTCTAACGAAATCAATGAGCTTGCAACAAAAGCACGTGATGGTAAATTGGCTCCAGCTGAAATGAAAGGTGCATCTTGCACAATCACAAACATCGGTTCTGCTGGTGGACAATGGTTTACTCCAGTCATCAACCACCCAGAAGTAGCGATCCTTGGTATTGGCCGTATCGCTGAAAAAGCGGTTGTTCGTGATGGCGAAATCGTTGCAGCTCCAGTCTTAGCTCTTTCCCTTAGCTTTGACCACCGTATGATCGACGGAGCTACTGCGCAAAATGCCCTTAACCACATCAAGCGTTTATTGAATGATCCACAATTAATTTTAATGGAGGCGTAATGTCATGGTAGTAGGAGATTTCCCAATCGAAACAGATACTCTTGTCATCGGTGCAGGTCCTGGTGGATATGTAGCTGCTATTCGTGCTGCACAGCTTGGACAAAAAGTAACAATCGTTGAAAAAGGAACACTTGGCGGTGTATGTCTAAACGTTGGCTGTATTCCTTCAAAAGCATTAATCAATGCTGGCCATCGTTTCGAAAATGCTAAGCATTCTGAAGACATGGGTATCAAAGCTGAAAACGTAACAGTTGATTTCACAAAAGTTCAAGAGTGGAAAGCTTCTGTTGTTAACAAATTAACAGGTGGAGTTCAAGGTCTTCTTAAAGGAAATAAAGTAGACATCGTTAAAGGTGAAGCTTATTTCGTAGACAGCAACTCTGTACGTGTAATGGATGAAAATTCAGCACAGACTTACACTTTCAAAAATGCAATTCTTGCAACTGGATCTCGTCCAATTGAATTGCCTACTTTTAAATACACAGACCGCGTGATCAACTCAACTGGTGCTTTGGCGCTTAAAGAAGTACCTAAAAAGTTAGTTGTTATCGGTGGTGGATATATCGGTACTGAGCTTGGAACTGCTTATGCAAACTTTGGAACAGAAGTTGTCATCCTTGAAGGTGGAGACGAAATCCTTCCAGGTTTCGAAAAGCAAATGAGCTCATTGGTTAAACGTAACCTGAAGAAAAAAGGAAACGTTGAAATCCATACAAACGCTCTTGCAAAAGGCGTTGAAGAAAAATCTGATGGTGTCACTGTTACTTTCGAAGTAAAAGGTGAAGAAAAAACAGTTGATGCTGATTACGTACTTGTTACAGTTGGTCGTCGTCCAAACACGGATGAGCTTGGTCTTGAGCAAGTTGGTGTTGAATTGACTGACCGTGGAGTTGTCAAAACAGACAAACAATGCCGTACAAGCGTATCTAACATCTATGCAATTGGTGACATCGTTGATGGACCACCACTTGCACACAAAGCTTCTTACGAAGGTAAAATTGCAGCTGAAGCAATCGCTGGAGAGCCAGCTGAAATTGATTACCTTGGTATTCCTGCTGTTGTATTCTCTGAGCCAGAACTTGCAACTGTTGGGTACACAGAAGCAGAAGCAAAAGAAGAAGGAATCGACATCGTTGCAGCGAAATTCCCATTCGCAGCGAACGGACGTGCACTTTCTCTTGATGCAACTGATGGCTTCATGAAAATGATCACTCGTAAAGAGGATGGTCTTGTTATCGGTGCACAAATCGCAGGTGTTGGCGCTTCTGATATGATTTCAGAGCTTAGCCTTGCAATCGAAGCTGGAGTGACTGCTGAAGATATCGCAATGACAATTCACGCTCATCCAACTTTAGGTGAAATTACAATGGAAACGGCTGAAGTAGCAATTGGAAGCCCAATTCATATCGTAAAATAATGAACCTATTAAAACCCTCTCCTTGATGGAGAGGGTTTTTTTGAGCGCTCCCATATGAAAAACCCCTCATGAGATGAGGGGCTTTTTCATATGGATATATAAGTGCAAGGTTAGGCCATTAATTTGTATTCACGCGGTCTAAAGCGTGGCATAAGGGCGATAAAATATCCTCTTTGCTGCTGACATTTCCTTCAACCTTCACAATGACTTTTTCATTATTTACAAGTAAAATAGCCGGCAATTCGTCTACTTCATTTTTCCAGCCTTTACGATCTTCTTTCACAATCATCTTTGACATTTCCTTCGGATATTCATTCTTTAAATCGAGGACTGCATCATAATAAGGACTTTCTTTATCAAGATTTTCTGCATCTGTAAAAAAGAGAATTCTTGGTTTCTGAATATGACTGACTTGGTCGGTCTGATTCGGTATGATATACGCAAATGAGCATGAACTAAGTACAAAGAGCATGGGGAATATAATGAGAAGTGACCTCATAAAATTCAATCTATTCACCTCAAAATCCTTTGGGGTTGTCCCAACATTTTTAGGAGCTGGTTACCTGTTAGTCACTCTAGTGTATCATGTCCTTTTTGACAATTTTCGATTGTTACTCAATTGTTACAGAATTGATATGAAGCAAAATACAATTGAAACGTTCCCTCAATATGATGAGAAAAAAGCACATAATCATAAAAAATATTTAAATGTGTCATACAGTTAACCGTTGACAACTTAAATGTGACATCATATTATAGAGATATGAAATAGATTAAACGCTTTCAAATTATGAATGAAGAAAAGGGGAATGTACGTGGGTACAATTATTTGTCAAGATTGCAATGAAACCATTGATCAATTTGAAAATGAAAAAGTGACAACGCTATACGGAACGTGTGGTCACTGTCATTGCTGTGATGAAGCCTCTGAATAAATAAAAAAGCATGCAGCTCCATTTGGGGCTGCATGTTTCTTTTTTATAAAATTGGTTTTTGTTCTTTAATCACGCGGATCATTTCAAGCGTTGAATCTTCTGGTCCTTGGACAGGGAGACCAATTTCAATGTTTTTAAAGATATATGAGATATTTTCTTCTGTGATAATTTCTCCTGGTATAAAAATAGGAATGCCTGGCGGGTACACCATAACAAACTCTGCGATGATGCGGCCCGCTGCTTCTTTAAACGGAACCACTTCTGTTGTGGCGTAAAAGGCGTCACGCGGCGTCATGGCAAGCGATGGAATCTCAGGCAGCAGGACTTCTGTGACCGCTTGTGTGTCGCTCTCACTTGTAGAGGTTGCGGCAATTTCCTTCATAGCCGTTATAAGCGTATCGATTGTTTCATCAGAATCACCAGGGGTCACAATACATAAAATGTTGTAAAGGTCAGAGAGCTCCACTTCAATCCGGTAGCTTTCTCTCAGCCATTTTTCGACATCATGGCCATTTAGCCCAAGGTCTTTAATTGAGATAATTAATTTCGTTGGGTCATAATCGTACGTAGAAGCTGAAGCGAGTATTTCCTTGCCAATACACGTAATGCCATCAATTTGGTTCAAACGGTTTCTCGCTGATTCAGCCAAACGGATGGCTTCATCTGCAAGTGCCTTTCCTTCAGTGGCTAATCGCTTTCGAGCGACATCAAGTGACGCCAAGAGCAAATAAGAAGTAGACGTTGTCGTCAGCATGCTCAAAATCGATTGTACGCGATCTTTTGAGACAAGCCCTTCCTTCATATTTAAAATAGAGCTCTGGGTAAGGGAACCGCCGAGTTTATGGACACTTGTTGCTGCCATGTCGGCACCTGCCTGCATCGCAGATAGTGGAAGCTCATCGTGAAAATGAATATGCACGCCGTGTGCTTCATCGACAAGGACAGGCACATGAAATGAATGGGCAATGTCTACAATCGATTTTAAGTCTGCTGAAACCCCAAAATACGTCGGATTAATCACAAGCAGACCTTTTGCATCTGGGTGCTCCGTGAGCGCCTTTTTCGCTGATTCTGGTGTAATGCCGTGAGAGATGCCAAGCTCTTTGTCTATTTCTGGGTGAATAAAAACAGGAACTGCGCCAGAAAATACAATGGCGGACATAATCGATTTATGGACGTTGCGCGGAATGATGATTTTATCTCCAGGTCCGCATACGGTCATCACCATTGTCATGATGGCGCCGCTTGTTCCTTGAATGGAGAAGAATGTATGGTCAGCACCGAATGCTTCAGCAGCGAGCTCCTGTGCTTCTTTTATCATCCCTCGAGGTGAATGTAAATCATCAAGAGGTTCTATATTAATGAGATCAATGCTTAATGCATTGTCGCCAATGAATGCTCTAAATTCAGGGTCCATTCCGGCTCCTTTTTTATGGCCTGGAATGTGAAATTGGACTGGATTGGTTGCTGCATGCTTTTTTAGTCCAGTGTATAAGGGTGTATCATGTTGTGACAATTGCTTTCCCACCTTCATCGAAATACCTGCTATTATTGTGCCAATAATGGCAGATTTCATTGCATAAAACAAAAGAATTATATTATGAACTGATCGGAATGTAAAGCATAAAATCAATCGGTTTCTGATCGAACAGATGCTATAATAAAAGTTCAAATAAGAAATGAGTGTTAAAGTGAGGGACAAGTAAATGGAATATCAATATCCAATGGATGTCGACTGGACGACAGAGGAAAAGATTGCCGTTATTTCGTTTTTTCAAGCTGTTGAAAAAGCCTATGAAAAAGGAATTGCGAAGCAGGAGTTATTAGATACTTATAAACGATTTAAAGAGGTTGTGCCATCAAAAGCAGAGGAAAAGACGCATTGTGCAGCGTTTGAAAAGGAAAGCGGGTATTCTCCTTATCGTACAGTGAAATCTGCAAGAGAGGCAGAAGAGACAGCCATTATACGTATGTAAGAAAAAACGAGCCTGCATGGGCTCGTTTCAGCGTGTAGACAAACCCTCGCATTCGGTGTCAGTCCTGCGTGCCGGTGCTCACGAATGTCAAATTCGCTCCGCTCCGGTACTCGTCCTTCCTAGACTGCAAAGGTTTTCTATCACGCTGAAAAGAAGACAAAAGGCTAAAATGAAGATCATTTTAGCCTTTTGTCAACAATCAGAAACGAGCCTGCATGGGCTCGTTTTTTTATACAGATTCTTTTTGTGTAAAGCGGTATAGATAAGTCAACGTGCGGAAGGCATCTTCGATTTTTGATAAGAATTCTTCATTATTCATTTGAACGACTTCTTCTCTAGGCAGCTGAATGCCGCAAAGGAGCTCAGCTTTTTTCACCGTTTGGACACGTTCAAACAGCGTTTTCAGCTGTTCTGCATCAAGCTCGCTGTGACGCATGACATCTGGTTTCATATGATCTTTAGACCAAACAAAATCTTGTGGTATTTTCTTCTGAATGGTATCTAGTTCTTTTTCGAACAGCTGACCATACTCGCCTTTCACAGGAGATTCATAAATGAGCGCAAACCATACAAAGACATGTGTTTTCCAAAGCCCAATTTGAAAATGAGGGAGTTTTTTATACCCACGCTTGCTGTTTGCAAAAGCAACCCACGTATCATTTGGCGGATTGACTGATCTTCTAGCATGCTTTGCGACATGTACAAACATTTCGTCTCCTGTAATAGAAGAAAGAAGTGGTGCAAAGTGTTCACCAAGTGCCTCAAGCTTTGGACGGACTCTTTCTTTTAATACGGTCATTCGTTCATCTAAACCGTCAACTGTAAATGTCTCAAAATCTTCATCTCTAAAACGCATTTCACTCATATTATGCCTCCTGTATTCTTTAGCTGATCATATTTTATCATAGCTTGGGTCAAGCTCAAAAAAAGATGCACCAACAGATCAAAGATTGTAGAGGAAGTAGGACAGCGTTTAAAAACAACGATTTTGTGGTACATAATAAATAGGTAAAGACACAATTTTTAGAATGTCGTTGCGGTTATGCGATCGCTTCATACGATATAAGCAAGAACCAATTCTCTTATCGATTGAATTTTTTATCAATGAAAACTGACAAGGAATGAATCATTCTCTGGAAGGGGCGTTGACCAAATGAAGCAAATCGTGAAGCAGGGGTATAGACAGGAGAAAAAGAATCGCATCGCTGTGTGGAGATTAGAGGTGGATTATGAGCTTTCTACGCTTCATGAAGCCATCGAGCAAAAAGATGACATCCAAATCGAACGCAGCAAACGAAAGCTTGAGCGCCTAAGAAAAGAATGGGAGCAGCTTAAAGGGTAAAACAAGGTGAGGTAAAAACGAACCAATTCATCGGTTCGTTTTTGTATGAAGCTGCTTTTTTCTTGCTTTTACGTACATAATATCAGTATGCTAATACAAATAGGTATTACATAGAAAAGAGGTTTACAGTCTGATGACAAACTGGGTGGAAATTGACCGTCTTGCAAAGCTTTGGGTAAAAGAAGCAGGAAGCCGTATTAAAGCGTCCATGCAGGAAGGTCTATCAATTGAAACAAAATCAAATCCAAATGATCTTGTCACTAATATCGATAAAGAAACAGAACGTTTTTTCATTGAAAAGATACAATCGACATTTTCAGATCATCACATTTTAGGAGAAGAGGGACAAGGGGAAGAGGTGACCTCACTGGATGGGATCGTGTGGATCATTGATCCAATCGATGGCACAATGAACTTTGTCCATCAAAAACGCAACTTTGCCATTTCCATCGGGATATTTGAAAATGGCATAGGGAAAATCGGTCTCATTTATGACGTCATTCATGACGAGCTTTACCATGCGGTCAAAGGGGAAGGGGCCTATATGAATGATACCCTGCTTCCGCCATTAAAAGATGTAGCGATTGATAAAGCCATTGTCGGCATTAACCCGACCTGGGCGATCGAAAGCCCTTATTTTGATGCTAAACCGTTTGCCCGTCTCGTGCGTGATGTGAGAGGGACGAGAACGATTGGATCAGCTGCCCTTGAGCTCGCTTATATCGCAAGCGGCAGAAGTGACGCATACGTCACGTTAAGGCTTGCGCCATGGGATTATGCAGCAGGCTGTGTGCTTCTAGATGAAGTAGGGGCAGTCTACTCAAATATACACGGAGAACGCCTAACGTTTCTAGAGAAAAACAGCATCGTCGCCGGAAATCGATCCGTTTGTGAAAAGATCTTGCACGATTACATAAAACGCAGTGAAAATAAAAAATAAACCAAATCACTTCATGAGAATGAAGTGATTTTTTGTGTTTGATGAAACTTTTTGGTAACAAATGACTAGTTGTCGATATGAAAAAGTCAAGTGATCATTCTTTATTGGCTGAAATAAAAAACCCCCATCTGGGCGAACCAGGTGGGGGTTTTGAGCTTAGCTTAATTTTTCTTTTGCCATTTGAACTGCATCATAGAACGTTTTTAATTGCTCTTGAGGAATTTTCTTAAGCATTTGGTTGAAAACAAGTAATTCAGTAGAGCTGAATCCAAGACCTTTTGCAATTTTTGAATCAATTACAACGTTTCCTTTTTTGTCTAGAACAAGTGCATCACCAGCAAGATCAGCAAGTCTGATCACTGATTTGAAAAGCTTTTCGAATTTAGCTGCTTCTTCTTTCGTAAGACCAAGTTCAACAGCTTTTGCTGAATCAAAGATCAATTTCCCTTTTTCGTTTTTAGTGATGCTTTCACTGAAAACGATTGTAAGAACAGCTGCGCGATCTAAGAATTTCTCAGCAGTCGCCGCTTCTTCTTCAGTTAGTCCGAGCTCAACAGCTTTTTTCACATCAAATGTGTAGCTATTGTCTTCTTCAACAAATGAATTGATGAGAATGTTGATGACGCGCTCGTTTTTCTCCAATAATTCTTTAATGATTTGCTGCTGCTCGAAAGGAATCCCTTTGAAAGTTGCAGCACTTGCTTGCCCAGGAGCTACTGTTGTGAAGGTAAGGATAATAGCTAAAGCGAAAAATACAACAGAGCTGAGCGATTTACTCAAAAACTTCTTCATGCTTCTTTTCTCTCCCTTTTCTGTTAAATTTTGTTGCAAGAACAGCATACCATGAGAAACTTTGTGGAAGAATAGGAAAATTGTAACTTTATGTTTGGTTTTGGAGAACTATAAACGTTATTGTCGAAAAATGAAGAGGTTCAGATTGCTTACTTTTGCCAATTCTATATGATATGTTTTGTCTCTACACTCGAGCTTTCATAGGTGGTTGGTCTTATTTTTACTCAAAATAAAAAGCCTTCTACATGTAGAATGTAAAAGGCTTTTGAGGAATTTTATGATTGCACGTTTAATTTTCTTTTTAATGTAAATCCTGTACCCATGAAAATCATGGCGAACATAATACTTAGACAAATACCCAGCACGTTTTTTTCTGCAAGAGATACCCCAATAAACGCCATACTGACAACTGCAAGTAATGCACATAATAATAGAAGCCATTTGATTTGTTTCATTTGTCTCCATCCCTTTTTTTAGAGTTAATATAAGTTTACAGAAAAACGATCGGCATTTAAAGGGGATTGTGATATAATATGAAAGTTATCTAATTATTTTAGGAGATGAAAATGTGAAACTTCGAAAAGATCTTCGCAACATCGCAATTATTGCCCACGTTGACCATGGTAAAACGACGCTTGTTGACCAATTGCTCCATCAAGCTGGTACTTTCCGTGCGAATGAAAATATCGCTGAGAGAGCCATGGATTCAAATGATTTAGAGCGAGAGCGCGGTATTACGATTTTAGCTAAAAATACTGCGATCCATTATAAAGATACACGCATTAATATTTTAGATACACCAGGACACGCCGATTTCGGTGGTGAAGTTGAGCGTATCATGAAAATGGTAGATGGTGTACTTCTCGTTGTGGATGCTTATGAAGGCTGTATGCCTCAAACACGCTTTGTGCTGAAAAAAGCACTTGAGCAAAACTTAACACCAATCGTTGTTGTCAACAAAATTGACCGCGACTTTGCTCGTCCGGCTGAAGTAGTCGATGAAGTAATTGACTTGTTCATTGAATTGGATGCAACAGAAGAACAGCTTGAATTCCCAGTTGTCTATGCATCAGCAATCAATGGTACAGCAAGTAACGATGCGAGCAAGCAAGATGAAAACATGGAATCTTTGTTTGAAGCCATTGTGAACCATATCCCTTGCCCAGTTGATAACCATGAAGAGCCGCTTCAATTCCAAGTGGCACTACTTGATTACAATGATTATGTTGGAAGAATCGGGATCGGCCGTGTATTCAGAGGAACAATGCAAGTAGGACAGCAAGTGGCCTTAATGAAAGTTGACGGCAGTGTGAAACAATTCCGTGTGACAAAGATTTTTGGTTTCCAAGGGTTAAAACGAGTGGAAATCAACGAAGCGAAAGCAGGAGATCTTGTTGCTGTATCGGGAATGGAAGACATCAACGTAGGTGAAACGGTTTGTCCGGTAGAACACCAAGAGGCCCTGCCAATCCTTCGTATTGATGAGCCGACACTTCAAATGACGTTTGTTGTAAACAACAGCCCATTTGCAGGCCGTGAAGGAAAATACGTGACATCACGTAAAATTGAAGAGCGCTTAGAGCAGCAGCTTCAAACAGACGTCAGTCTTCGTGTGGATCCAACTGATTCACCTGATGCTTGGGTTGTATCTGGACGCGGAGAGCTTCACTTATCCATTCTTATTGAGAATATGAGACGTGAAGGATTTGAATTACAAGTATCGAAGCCAGAAGTTATTGTAAAAGAAGTTGATGGTGTTCGATGTGAGCCTGTTGAACGCGTTCAAATTGATGTACCAGAAGAGCACACTGGCTCTATCATGGAATCAATGGGCGCAAGAAAAGGTGAAATGATTGACATGATCAATAATGGTAACGGTCAAGTTCGCCTGATCTTTACAGTGCCATCACGTGGTTTAATCGGATATACAACTGAATTTCTTTCATTAACTCGTGGTTTTGGTATTTTAAACCATACGTTTGACAGCTATCAGCCAATGCAGTCTGGCCAAGTTGGCGGACGCCGTCAAGGTGTACTTGTTTCAATGGAAACAGGTAAAGCGACTGCTTACGGAATCCAAGGCGTTGAAGAGCGCGGTGTGATCTTCGTTGAGCCGGGTACTGAAGTATACCAAGGAATGATTGTTGGTGAGCATAACCGTGAGAACGATCTTGTTGTCAACGTGAGCCGTATGAAACAACAAACAAACGTACGTTCAGCGACGAAAGATCAAACGGTGAGCATGAAGAAACCACGTATTATGTCACTTGAGGAATCTCTTGAGTACTTGAATGAAGACGAATACTGTGAGGTTACACCTGAATCAATTCGTTTAAGAAAGAAAATTTTAGATAAAAACGAACGTGAGAAAGCAGCGAAGAAGAAAAAGCTAGCAGGATTATCGTAATTCCATGAAGAATTAAAAAGATAGAACCCTGAAAGATAAGGGGAGGGAATCTTTTTGAATGATCAGGAAGTAAGTGAAAATCTATCCTTTTTCGCGATGCTGTTTCGTGTCGATGAAAATCCGCAAACAGGGATGTGGCTCCTATATGGTACCATCCTTGTTTTAGCGATTATTGTTTTTAAGCTCGGCTTTGCTAGACGTTTACCGATTTTAAAAGCACTCGTGATTTACTTGTTTTTGATTTTTGGCTGCACGTTTCTCACATTTCTAGGAATCTTTCTGCCAGTAGCGGAAGGCCTAGTCGTGGCAGCTGCCATTTTGATTATTTATAAAATACGGCTGCATCGTGCAAAAAAAGAAGGAAGAGTGAATACGTAAAAAAAGACCTGAACATGTGTCAGGTCTTTTTTATGTCTTTTGTTCTTTTTTTCCTTTTTTCTTCTTTTTCTCTTTCGTCGCAGGATCTTGATAAAGAGAGAATCTGCCAGTTTTGATGCGTGCTTCTGTCTTTACTTTAATGCGTTCCTGACAGTCATCGCACATATATGTATGAATCGGTCGATTTCTTAACCGCTTAGCAACGAGTGTATCATCATCAATGGTTTCAAGCTTCTCACATAATGAGCACTTCACTCTCATCATTTTCACCTCACTTATTGCATTTATTATAGCATGTTTTCTAAGCACTTGAAATCAGCGTAGAAAAAGGCTTATATCACAGGAGATATAAGCCGTTCTCTTTATTTCTTCTGATTCATATGATGGTTTGATTGATCATTTTGATGTTTGTCTAACTGCTTTTGATCGTTTTGTTTGAGCTGATCATTTGGCTCATTCGTCGGGTCTTTTTCGTGACGATCGATTTCATTTCTCGGCATCTCTGGCATCACGCGGCCGACAATGGCAGCTAGTTCATCCATAATACCACTTACAGGACGGCCTGCTTGTATTTCTTTGCCCATTTCTTTTAACCGGCTGACTGTATCCGGATCAGCGACTACAACAGCATTCGCACCTTCTGGGTCATTTTTCAGCGCTTTTGCAACTGAATATTTAATGGTTTCTACTTTGCTTCTATCTAAATCATCTTTTACATCAATACCAACAACAGCATAGCGGCCGATGACGATCGCCGTTGCATCATTGACATCTGCTACGTTCTCTGTCACTTTGACAAGATGCTGCGCAACATCTGTGGATGACCGGGCTTGATTGGTCTTTTTCTTTGTTGAGTCTGACACCCGTACTACGTGCTGGCGTCCATCTTGCTTGTCCAGTGCTTCTGGCTTTTCCTGCTGCTGGCAAGCGCCCAACAGAATGATGGCTTGAATCATGAATAATGTCATAAATAGTCGCATCTATATTCCCTCCTTCACAAACTGCATGATTTATTTTATTGTTGAATTAACCTTCTAACTTTATTCATGAAAACATATATTTTAACAATCGTTTTGGGAAAGACAAGGATGAATGAAACCCCGATCAGGAGGCGAAGGACCTGAGTAAAATTTATGTATTAGACACAAATGTGTTATTACAGGATCCGAATTCAATCTTTTCATTTGAAGACAACGAGGTCGTCATACCAGCCGTTGTGTTAGAAGAAGTAGACTCGAAAAAGAGATATATGGACGAGGTTGGGCAAAATGCCCGGCGTGTCTCACGCTTAATCGACGGTTTAAGATCGAAAGGGAAACTGCATGAAAAAATTACACTAGAATCAAAAGGGACGCTGCGCATTGAACTGAATCACCGCTCCTTCCATGAGCTTCAAGAAATTTTTATTGAAAAAACGAACGATAATCGGATTTTGGCAGTCGCGAAAAATTTGAGCTTAGAGGAAGAAACAAAACCTCATGGCCGGCCTGTCATTTTGGTCAGCAAGGATGTCTTAGTGCGGGTAAAGGCGGATGCTATAGGGCTTCAAGCAGAAGACTTCTTAAGTGACCGTGTTCTGCAAAATGAAGACATCGATAATGGCTATCATGAGCTCTACATTCCGACTGAGCAATTGAATACATTTTATAAGCAAAATCAATTACCAATAAAAGAGGTCACAAGTGCACCATTCAACCCTCATCAATTTGTCATCATGAAGGGAAATGAAGGCGGTTCTGCTTTAGGAATGCTTGATCTAAAGGCAGAGCATGTGAAACGTCTCGTTTATGATCAAGAGTATATTTGGGGAATCCGTCCAAAAAATGTCCAGCAGACGATGGCACTCGAGCTGCTTTTGCGCCGTGACATTCCGCTCGTGACGCTGATCGGAAAAGCGGGGACTGGTAAAACATTGCTTGCACTTGCTGCCGGATTAATGCAGACAGAGGACCTCGGTATGTTTAAAAAATTGATCGTGGCGCGCTCAATCGTACCTGTTGGGAAAGACTTAGGCTACTTGCCAGGAGAAAAGGAAGAAAAGCTCAGACCATGGATGCAGCCGATCTATGACAACCTAGAGTTTTTATTTAATACAAAAAAGCCTGGTGAGCTTGATGCGATTTTGGCGGGAATTGGATCTATTCAAGTCGAAGCATTAACGTATATCCGGGGAAGAAGTATACCTGATCAATTTATTATCATTGATGAGGCGCAGAATTTAACAAAGCACGAGGTGAAAACATTATTAACGCGAGTCGGAGAAGGAAGTAAAATTGTGCTGATGGGAGATCCAGAGCAGATTGATCATCCTTATTTAGACAGCTTAAATAATGGGCTTACGTATGTGATCGAGCGGTTCAAAGGACAGCAAATCTCTGGACATGTCAAGCTTGTCAAAGGAGAAAGGTCTGGACTTGCACAGCTTGCCGCTGATTTGCTATAGTCCAGACCCTCTGACTTATGTAATCATCAGCTCTTTGACACCTTTTATCGGCTGAGTGAGGTTGGACTGATCCGCGAAATAGACGTGGATTGGTCCTTCTTCTGTGATTGGCTTACCATTTTGGCTGAAATGAGCAATACTCTCCATTGCCTGAGAAAGCGGCACAGCAATTGTACCTGTTTCTGTGACAAATTCGCATGTATCCGCATGTTCAAGCGGCTCAGCATTTTTTAGCATATCGCCAAGCTTCATCCCGAAGCTGCCTGTGACGAGTCTTTCCTTTTCGTACTTCTTCTCTGTTTTTAACGTGGGTGGAAGTGTTTGACCTTCTCTTATGACCCGCTCTTGGTCAAGCTCCTGATCTAGCTGATTCTCTTCACTTTCTGCACTTTTTTCAAAGAATGAATCCATTAAAAATTTACGGTCATCAAAAATCCATACACTTGGATCAATGGTGATCTTGTACTGTACGTTCCCCTTGATTTGAATGATGCTCATGTTCAAGACAACCCCTTTCCAACATAAATTATAAAAGTTTTCCCCCGCTTTGTCACTTTCATAAACATGCGTCTCCTTGTACACACTAATCTTACATGAAAGATAGGGAGGATATTAGGCATGGCATGTCGCGACAATGAAGAGCTTCAGCGATTTGTAGAAGAAGCAAAAAAAGTGGCCAAAGATGGTCAAGTAGCATCCTATATTCCCGCACTCGGCAAAGCGGATCAGACGGATTTATCTGTGGCTGTGTATCATGTGAGTAATACGTGCCACTCGGCAGGAGATGTAGATAAACGGTTTACTCTTCAAAGCATTTCAAAAGTATTAGCACTTGCGCTCGTGCTCTCAGAAGAAGGACCAAAAAAAGTATTTCAATTTGTTGGACAAGAACCAACAGGTGACCCGTTTAATTCGATGATCAAACTGGAAACAGCGAGCCCGAATAAACCGCTGAATCCAATGATTAATGCAGGGGCGCTCGCAGTCACGAGTTTAATCAGAGGAGCGACTCCGCAAGATCAGCTGAGCCGTTTGCTTGGCTTCATTAGAGAGCTGGCAAATGACAAAAGCATTACATACTGCAAAGAAACAGCTGCCTCCGAATTTGAGACATCCATGATTAACCGGGCGATGTGCTATTATATGAAGCAATATCATATTATTAGAGGGAACGTAGAAGAAGTCATGGACGTCTATACGAAACAATGTGCCATCATGATGAACAGCTTGGATTTGGCGAAAATTGCTTGTGTTTTTTCATTAGACGGCAGACATCCAGAGACGGGTAAGCAGATTCTTTCGAAAGATGTCGCTAGAATTTGTAAAACCTTTATGGTGACGTGCGGCATGTACAATGCGAGCGGAGAATTTGCCATTAACATCGGAATTCCTGCAAAAAGTGGTGTCTCAGGCGGTATTATGGGGGCGGCACCATATGATTTTGGGATCGGTATCTTCGGTCCTGCTCTGGATGAAAAAGGGAATAGTATTGCTGGGATTAAGCTGCTTGAGCTGATGAGTGAAAAATACGAGATGAGTATCTTTTAATGAAGGAAGGCTTCTTTTTATTTTTACAAAGCGAACTGTACAAATCTGCTTGCAATTTTGGGCGTTTCGCTTTATGATAAATAGAAGAATTAGGTACTCGCCTGGGGAACGGAGGGATACTTTTGGCGTCAGAAATTTTAGTCGATCATCGGCAAAAAGCACTGGCTTTATTAAAATTGGATGCAGATAAAATTTTAAAATTGATCCAAGTGCAAATGGACAACTTAACGATGCCGCAATGTCCTCTTTATGAAGAGGTTTTAGATACTCAAATGTTCGGATTATCGAGAGAAATTGATTTTGCTGTCCGGCTTGGATTAGTTGATCAACATGAAGGTAAGAAACTACTCGATAAACTTGAGAGAGAGCTTTCCGCACTTCATGATGCGTTCACAAAAAAATAATGATTGAAAACTCAAACTTCCACAACATAAGTTTGAGTTTTTTTGTCCTCTATTTTCTTTTCATTGATTGATGTCAAACGGACTTGATTCTTTCATGAATGACGAACAATATAAAAGAGGTAAAACGAGATCAAACGGAGAAAATGTAGTAGAATAAAAACAGCTAAGAGGATATCAAGCAGTAGAAACAGACGTTAGGAAGAGGATTATATGTTAAAGAGAATGCTAAAATCGTATGACTACTCATTATTGTTCGCCATTATCTTAATTAGCGCATTCGGTTTGGTCATGGTGTATAGCTCAAGTATGATTACATCTGTGATCAGATACGATGCCGCACCAGATAATTTTTTTAAGAAACAGCTTTTATTTATGATCGTTGGAGCGGTCATCTTGTTCTTTACAGCACTAGTTCCATATCAGCTGTTTTCAAATAAGAAATTCCAGATCGGTATGCTGCTGCTATCAGTGTTTTCACTCATCTATGTGTACTTTGGCGGTCATATTGCAGGGAACGCAAGAAGCTGGATCAAAATAGGCCCATTTAGTCTTCAGCCAGCGGAATTTGTGAAGATTGTCGTCATTATCTATCTTGCTGCTGTGTATGCAAAAAAGCAGCATTATATTGATCATATTTTAAGAGGAGTCACACCTCCCATCGTGATTGTCTCGATCTTATGCGGATTTATCATTTTGCAGCCAGACTATGGGACAGCCTTTATCATTGGCATGATTGCTCTCGCGATGATTTTATGCTCAGGGTTTAGCGGGAAAACACTTGCGAAGCTGCTGGCGCTATTTAGTGCCGTGATGGTCGTCGTGACCCCATTTATTATTCTTTTTTGGGATAAAATTTTCACGCAAAATCGTCTCGGGCGTTTTGAGAGTTTCCAAGATCCATTTAAAGATGCAGGGGCGACTGGACATCAATTGATTAATTCCTATTACGCTATTGGATCAGGCGGCTTTTTTGGACTGGGTCTAGGAGAAAGCGTTCAAAAGTACGGATATCTTCCAGAGCCGCATACAGATTTTATCATGGCGATCATTTCAGAAGAGCTTGGCTTTTTCGGTGTATTTTTTGTTCTCGCTCTCCTTGGCTTCATCGTTGTGAAAGGTTTTTATATTGCAAGAAAGTGTGAAGATCCATTTGGAAGTTTGCTTGCAATAGGAATTTCCTCCATGATTGCGATCCAAACATGCATTAATTTAGGCGGTGTTTCAGGTCTGATTCCGATTACAGGGGTCACACTTCCATTTATCAGCTACGGGGGATCGTCCATCATTTTACTTAGCGGCTGTATGGGAATATTGCTGAATATCAGCATGTTTACTGAATATAAAGAGCGTTACAAAAAGAAAAAATCAATGAGCAAGCCATCAGTTCAAAAAAATGGATTGCAGAAAACTTTGAATCTTTAGAAAACAAAAGTGTACAGTTTTCATTTCTTCCTTTATTATAGAGTACATATAAAATTTTAAGGGATATGGAGGAGTGAGAAATGTCACAGAGAACAATTCAAAAGGTTCTAGTTGCAAACAGAGGGGAAATTGCTATCAGAGTCTTCAGGGCCTGTACGGAGCTCAATTTACGTACAGTGGCCATTTATTCCAAAGAAGACTCGGGCTCTTATCATCGCTATAAAGCAGATGAAGCATATCTAGTTGGAGAAGGGAAAAAACCGATTGATGCCTACCTTGATATCGAGGGGATCATCGAAATTGCAAAACGAAATGACGTGGATGCGATCCATCCAGGTTACGGATTTTTATCTGAAAATATTCATTTTGCAAGACGATGCGAAGAGGAAGGCATTCAATTTATCGGTCCAACTTCTCAGCATTTAGATATGTTTGGAGATAAAGTAAAGGCAAGAGATGAAGCGAAAAAAGCTGGAATTCCAGTCATTCCAGGAAGTGACGGACCAGTTGATTCGGTCAAAGAAGTCGAAAAATTCGGTGAAGAATACGGTTACCCGTTTATTATTAAAGCTTCACTAGGCGGCGGCGGCCGAGGTATGCGGATTGTCAGAACGAAAGAGGAGCTGAAGGAAGCCTATGACCGTGCGAAGTCAGAGGCAAAAGCTGCTTTTGGAAATGACGAAGTATACGTTGAAAAACTGATTGAAAATCCGAAACATATTGAGGTGCAGGTGATTGGTGACAATCACGGCAATATCATTCATTTATATGAGCGTGACTGCTCTGTTCAAAGGCGGCATCAAAAGGTCATTGAAGTGGCGCCAAGTGTGTCTCTTACAGATCAACTGCGTGAAGATATTTGCGAAGCGGCTGTTCAGTTGGCCCAGAATGTATCGTATATTAATGCAGGGACTGTAGAATTCCTTGTCGCAAATGGAGAGTTTTACTTTATTGAAGTCAATCCAAGGGTACAGGTAGAACACACGATCACTGAAATGATCACAGGTGTCGATATCGTCCAAACCCAAATTCTTGTCGCAAAGGGTCATGACCTTCACAGCAAGGAAGTCGGTATACCAAAGCAAGAAGATATTTTTACACATGGCTTTGCCATTCAATCAAGGGTCACAACAGAAGATCCTTTAAATGATTTTATGCCAGACACAGGAAAAATTATGGCCTACCGTTCAGGTGGGGGATTTGGTGTACGACTTGATACAGGGAACAGCTTTCAAGGTGCAGTCATTACACCTTATTACGATTCACTATTGGTCAAGCTGTCCACATGGGCGCTCACATTTGACCAAGCGGCTGCTAAAATGGTCCGAAATTTACAGGAATTCAGGATTCGCGGGATTAAAACAAACATTCCGTTTCTTGAAAACGTGGCAAAGCATGAGAAGTTTCTAAAAGGGGAATACGATACGTCGTTTATCGATTCAACGCCAGAGCTATTTAATTTCCCTAAGCAAAAAGACCGTGGAACGAAGATGCTGACTTATATTGGTAACGTGACCATTAATGGATTCCCTGGTATAGCGGAGAAAAAGAAGCCTCATTTTGACAAGCCAATTGTACCGAAGCTTCCTCTACATCAAGAGATTCCGTCTGGGACAAAACAATTGTTAGACACACATGGACCTGAGGGCCTTGCCAATTGGGTGAAAGAACAAAATAGCGTCCTTTTAACAGATACAACCTTTAGGGATGCGCATCAGTCTCTGCTTGCGACACGCTTCAGAACACATGATTTAAAGAAAGTTGCCCAGCCAACAGCAGGTTTATGGCCAGAGCTGTTTAGTATGGAAATGTGGGGCGGTGCTACATTTGATGTTGCGTACCGTTTCTTAAAAGAAGATCCTTGGGAACGATTAAAAGAGCTTCGCCAAGAAGTGCCAAACACGTTGTTCCAAATGCTTTTAAGATCATCAAACGCTGTCGGATATACAAACTATGCGGATAATGTGATTAAAGCATTTGTAAAGGAGTCGGCCGAAGCAGGCATTGACGTCTTCCGTATTTTCGATAGCTTAAACTGGGTCAAAGGCATGACGCTTGCCATTGATTCTGTTCGTGAATCAGGCAAAGTGGCAGAGGCAGCCATTTGTTATACGGGGGACATTCTTGATCCATCTCGTCCGAAATATGATCTTGAGTATTATGTATCTCTTGCCAAAGAGCTTGAATCTGCCGGTGCACATATTTTAGGTATTAAAGATATGGCGGGATTATTAAAGCCGCAGGCAGCTTATGAGTTAGTCTCTGCTTTAAAAGATGAGCTCACGATCCCTATCCATCTTCATACACATGATACGAGTGGAAATGGACTGTTCACCTATGCAAGAGCGATTGATGCAGGCGTTGATATTGTGGATGTGGCCGTCAGCTCTATGGCAGGACTCACATCGCAGCCAAGTGCAAGCTCACTGTATTATGCTTTAGATGGACATGAAAGAAAGCCAGACATGAACGTCCAATCTGTCGAACACCTTTCTCAATACTGGGATTCTGTCAGAAAATACTATCGTGAGTTCGAAAGCGGCATGAACTCACCTCATACAGAAATTTATGAGCATGAAATGCCTGGCGGTCAGTATAGTAACTTGCAGCAGCAGGCGAAAGGTGTTGGCCTTGGCGACCGCTGGAACGAAGTAAAAGAAATGTACAGACGTGTGAATGACATGTTTGGTGATATTGTGAAGGTCACACCTTCCTCTAAAGTAGTTGGAGACATGGCACTTTATATGGTGCAAAATGATTTAACAGAGGAAGATGTCTATGAAAAAGGAGCAACATTAGACTTCCCGGATTCTGTTGTGGAATTATTTAAAGGCTATTTAGGCCAGCCGCATGGCGGATTCCCTGAAAAATTACAAAAGCTGATTTTAAAAGGAGAAGAACCGCTCACTGTCAGACCTGGTGAGAAGCTGAAGCCAGTGGACTTTGAAGACATTAAGCAGCAGTTCAAAGAATCTCATGACCTGACGCTGACAGAGCAAGACGCGATTGCGTATGCCTTATATCCAAAAGTCTTTTCTGAATTTGTCCAAACAGCAGAAAGCTATGGGGACATCTCTGTTCTTGACACTCCAACGTTCTTCTATGGGATGAGGCTTGGTGAAGAGATTGAGGTAGAAATCGAAAAAGGAAAAACCCTGATTGTCAAACTCGTGTCGATTGGAGAACCGAATCCAGATGCCACAAGAGTTCTTTACTTTGAGTTAAATGGCCAGCCGCGTGAAGTGGTGATTAAGGATGAAAGCATCAAATCCTCCGTTCAAGAAAAAATGAAGGCGGACCGTTCAAATCCAAATCACATTGCCGCATCAATGCCAGGCACTGTCATCAAAGTGCTCGTGGAAAAAGGACAGAAAATCTCGCAAGGTGAGCATTTGATGATCAATGAAGCCATGAAAATGGAAACGACTGTACAAGCGCCATTCACTGCGGTCGTAGATGAAATACATGTGACAAATGGAGAACCGATTCAAACCGGTGATCTGCTGATTGTGTTAAAGCCTGAATAATAAGTGAGACACATCCATCGTGATGTGTCTTTTTTTGAGCGCATTAAAATGTGCAGCAGCCTGCGAGAGTGATTACACTATAGAGTGAGGTGAAGAAAGTTGGAAATTGTCGTGATTTGGTTTCGCCGAGATATGCGATTGGATGATCATATCGCCTTATCAAAAGCGATCACATATGCAAAAAAACACGAGTACAAATTATTGGCTCTTTATCATCTAGATCCATTTTTTACTGAAATGGAACTGGATATAAACAACGAACATTTCTTTCAAAACTTGGCGCATTTCGTCAAGGAAGCGAGAGAATCTCAAATTTATGTTCACCTTCTCCATGATGATGTCCTGCGCGCCTTTCAGCAGGTCATGGATGTGTATGACATCAAAGCCGTCTTTTTTAATGAAGATGAAGTGGGTATCGGCCAAAGGCGTGACCAGCAAGTAACCGATTTTTTAGAAAAGAAGGCCATTCATGTGTCAACGTGGCAAGATACACATCTTCACGGGGCACGAGATATTTTAAAAGCAGATGGCTCACATTATCAAGTGTTTACCCCATACTATCAATCATGGCGGAAGCAAGAGAAGCAGCCTGTGATAAAAGTTGACAAATCATTTTTCAGCAGCGAGCATACGATTTGTGATGAGTCACTTTCGCAAAAAGGAAATGACAAACTGTGTGACATGATAAAGGGCTGCTCAAGGAAGTTTGAACAAATCGGCTCTGACAAAGCGATGAACACGCTGCATCACTTTATCCAAAAAAGATTAACGCGTTACCATGAGAAACGAGATATTCCGTCTCTTTTTGGAACGAGCAAGCTGTCGCGTTTCTTAAAAACAGGCACTATTTCCATCCGAACGATTTTTCATGCGATGTATGAAGAAGCGCTATTTGAAGACGAGGGCAGAGAGACCTTTATCAAAGAGCTGGCATGGCGCGATTTTTACCATATGATTTATGCGCATTATCCAGAGATGAAAGAAAAAGAAATCAATTCGGCGTTTCAAGGAATGAAATGGAATGAAGATGAGGCGCTGTTTGAAGCTTGGTGTAAAGGGGAAACAGGCTTTCCGCTCGTTGATGCAGGGATGAGACAGTTAAATGAGGAGGGCTGGATGCATAATCGCTTGCGAATGGTCACAGCCTCATTTTTAACAAAGGATTATTTGATTGATTGGAGAAAGGGCGAAGCGTATTTTGCAAAAAAACTTGTGGATTATGATGAGGCGTCAAATATCGGAGGATTTCAGTGGGCTGCCTCTGTCGGGACAGATGCCGTGCCGTACTTCCGTATTTTTAACCCAACGACCCAGTCGAAGCGATTTGATCCGAGCGGGGAATATATTAGAAGATATGTACCAGAGCTAGAGCATGTCGATGAAAAGTGGATACATGAACCAATTAAAATGCCATTAGATGAACAACTGAAATCGGAATGTGTGCTAGGTGATACATACCCGCTGCCGACAGTTGATCATCAGGAAAGACGCAAAAAAGCCATTTCGCTATTTGAAGAAGCAAAACAACAATAAAACAAATCCCCCATTCCGCATGAAAGGGGGATACAAATTCTTATTTGAATGGTTCTTTGCTTTCATATTTAAACCGGGCAATGAGTAAGCAGAAGTAACAAAGTATCCCAAACAAACCGGAAATAAAGAATGAATGAGCCAGCGCGTAACCAAGTGCAAGCTGAGAATAAACAGACATCACACCTGAAATGGCTTGAAGTGTAATCAGAATGGCTGAAATAATCCATCCATAATACAGCTGCTTCTGTTCTTTATAATATTTCATGGCATGGAACATCGCAACAAATATCCAGACGAATAAAAGAAGTGCTGCTGCTCGGTGAGACATTTGCACCCACTGATTAAAGTACGCTGGAAGTGCACCGTCTTTTGAACAAAACGGGAAGACAGAACAAGCAAGGCTTGACTTTGTATGCCTCACATAAGCACCCGTATACACCACGATATACGTATAGGTGATCAAACCATAAATATGGAACTGCATTTTTTTGCCGATATGAAGCGGCTTCACAAGCTTTGTTTCAGATCTGGTTGCTTCAAATACAAGAAGCGCAAGCAGTAACACTGAAGCAAAAGAAATGAGTGAAATACCGAAGTGCAGTGCCATCACAAGGGCGTTAGAACCAAATACGACGGCAAGAGCCCCTAACAGCGCTTGCAGCAGTAAGAATATAATCGACATGATGACCAAAAATTTGGTTTCACGGAATACTGGACTAATCTTTTTCCAGCATAAGACCGCCAGTGCCAGAACAAGAATGGTGGAAACCCCTGTTGACATGCGGTGACTCCATTCGATAATGGAAGCAGGGTTCATTTCAGGGAAGAAACGTCCGTGGCAAAGGGGCCACTGCCGGCCGCAGCCAAGACCCGAGCCGGTTTTCGTCACAAGCGCACCGCCAATCAAAACGATCAGCATCACAAACGTTGTGATCACGCTCAATAACCTTAAAGCAAATTTCATCAAATTATTTCACCTTCTCTAAAAAACTTCTGATCTAAATGAAAAACCTCATATGCTCTCAAGTTTAAGCCAAATGCGTGTTCTGTTGCAATTCATAATGACCAAAGTTCACAAAAAAATGATATGTTAGTTCACAAAGTTTACAGATTTAGAGTGCTTGATCTTTCTTTGACAGTCTGATAGAAATAGAGGAGAGAATATTTCATTTTGCACCGCCTTCTGAAACACACATAAATCCTTATAAATTCACGAAAAGTTCACAAATAACTTCAAGATTGTCGTTTATTATTTAATAGGATGTTTTTTTACAGCTGTTTATCTTGTATGATAGAGTTGTAACGAATTTACGTTTCATTTGTTCGTTTGAAGGTTTGGGCAAGGGAGGTTATACACATTGGCAAATTCCAAAACAGCCGCGGAAGCAGCTATTCATGGACAAATAGAAGAAACAACAGCTTGGAAAGATTTTCTTGCTCTGATTAAAATGGGCATCGTTAATTCCAACTTCATTACAACATTTACTGGAATGTGGCTTGCTTTTTATTTTACAGGTATGAGTTTCCTTGGGAATCTTGATATTGTGCTGTTAACAATGATTGGTTCTTCTCTTATTATTGCCGGTTCATGCGCCATTAATAATGCGTTTGACCGTGATATTGATATATTAATGGAAAGAACAAAAACAAGACCGACGGTTACAGGTAAGATTCAGCCGGGGCAAGCGTATGCATTTGGTATTTTGCTTGTTGTACTTGGACTCATCATGCTTCTGATGACAACCATAACATCAGCAGTGATTGGATTTATCGGAGTCTTTACTTATGCAGTTCTTTACACCATGTGGTCTAAACGTCATTACACCATCAATACCGTTATTGGAAGTGTATCTGGTGCGGTGCCGCCATTAATCGGCTGGACAGCTGTCACAGGTACAATTGACACAACGGCTTGGGTTTTGTTTATGATTATGTTCATTTGGCAAATCCCTCACTTCCTGTCACTTGCGATTAAGAAAACGGAAGATTACCGTAAGGCAGGTATTCCAATGCTGCCAGTCGTTTATGGCTTTGAAGTCACGAAACGCCAAATTATCATTTGGACAGCATGTCTTCTTCCACTTCCATTTTTCTTAGGTGGATTAGGATGGCCGATTGTCGCACTTGGCACATTGCTGAATATTGGATGGCTCGTCATTGGCCTTATGGGCTTTAAAATGAAAGACGTCATGAAGTGGTCAACGCTCATGTTCGTTTATTCATTAAACTACTTAACCATCTTTTTCGTCGCGATGATTATCATTACACTATTCTAGAGTAAAATACACTTTGATCACTTCAAAACAATGGCTATATCTTATAACACAACATTTTCTAACAACTATGAAAGCCGCCTGATATTCAGTTCTATTTAGGCGGCTTTCTGTTTATACATAGATGGTATTTTGAGTAAAAACATCATTTTTTTATGAAAAGAGGAAATGTAAGTGCTTTTATAAGAGGCGGGGGTTATGAATGGGTGAAAAGTGATTTTATAAATAAGAGGTAAAAAGCGAAAGGCAAAGGAGATCAAGCAAAAGGGGTTGGGACAAATTATGATAAGAAAATGGCGTGTTTATTCACTGTTTCTCTTACTGACGCTCGTTTTGGCGGGCTGTGGTGAACCATACTTATCAACACTCAAACCAGTTGGGGAAGTAGCAGATAAACAGTTTTTCCTAACGGTACTGAGTACACTCATTATGGTTCTTGTCGTCATTGTTGTATCGATCATTTTCTTTTACGTCATCATTAAATTCAAACGTTCTAAAGTGGGAGAAGATACGATTCCAAAGCAGGTGGAAGGGAACCGTAACCTAGAAATTACGTGGACAGCGATTCCGATTCTTCTCCTCATTATTCTCGTTGTGCCTGTTGTGGCATACACGCTTGAGCTTGGGGATACAAGCGCTATGGATAAGAAAAAACGAGATCCTGAAAAGACACTTGTTGTCAATGTAAGAGCCAGTTTATATTGGTGGGAATTCGAATACCCTGATTATGGGATTGTCACAAGTCAGGAATTGATTGTACCGACAGATCAAAAGGTGTACTTTAAGCTGAAAGCATCCGATGTGAAACACTCTTTCTGGGTTCCATCGGCTGGCGGTAAAATTGATACAAACACAGAAAATGAAAACAAGTTTTATTTAACCTTTGATTCAAAACGAACGAAAGATGCAGGAGAATATTTCTACGGGAAATGTGCAGAGCTTTGCGGTCCCTCGCATGCTTTAATGGACTTTAAAGTTAAAACGCTTTCTCAAGATGAGTTTTTAGGATGGACGAAAAAAATGGCTGATTACAAGAAGCCTACATCCACAAAAGATCTCGCTCTTGAAGGTGAAAAATTATTTAAAGAGAAAAACTGCTTGAGCTGTCATGCAGTAGAGCCTGGTGACGAACGGCCGGAAGCGGCAAGGACGGCACCAAACCTTGCGACCTTCGGAGACCGAACGAAAGTAGCTGGAATCAAAGATATGAACAAAGAAAATGTGAAAGCATGGCTGAAAGATCCAGAGAGCTTTAAACCAGGGAATAAAATGACAGGGACGTACCCTAAATTAAATGACTCAGAAGCAGATGCACTTTATGAGTATTTAAAAGGACTTAAAATCGAGTAATTTCTAATGCGAATGTGCAAGAGGGTATGTGATCGATGTGAAGTTTTTGTTAAGAGCTCCCGAATATGTCTCTACAACCGAGAGTAGCCATCTGTCAGACACAGTCTGTGTAAAGTTAAGATAGACATCTATATGAAAAGGGGCAAATGGGAGATAAGAGGGGGATTTCATGGTGAGTACAATAGCTAAAAAGCGGGGGTTTGGCGCTGTCTTATGGGATTACTTGACGACGGTTGACCACAAAAAAATTGCCGTACTATATTTAGTGGCAGGGGGATTTTTCTTTTTAATTGGCGGCCTGGAAGCGATGATTATCCGTATTCAGCTAGCCATCCCTGAAAATGATTTTGTAAGTGCAGGGTTTTACAATGAAGTCATGACGATGCATGGAACAACGATGATTTTCCTTGCAGCAATGCCGCTTTTATTTGCATTAATGAATGCGGTTGTACCCATTCAAATTGGTGCACGTGACGTAGCGTTTCCGTTTGTGAATTCACTTGGTTTTTGGCTGTTCTTTTTCGGAGGAATTTTCTTAAACCTTGGATGGTTTATGGGTGGATCACCTGATGCAGGCTGGACTGCATACGCCTCGCTCACGCTTAATTCAGAAGGGCACGGCATGGATTTCTATATTTTAGGTTTGCAGATAGCGGGTATTGGTACGCTGATTGCCGGGATCAACTTTCTTGCAACGATTATTAATATGAGAACGCCTGGTATGACGTATATGAGAATGCCGCTCTTTACATGGACGACATTTGTCGCCTCAGCACTGATTTTATTCGCATTCCCGCCACTTACAGCAGGGCTTGCGATGCTGATGCTTGATAGAATGTTTGATACGAGCTTTTTCAATCCAGAGCTCGGCGGAAATACAATCATCTGGGAGCATTTGTTCTGGATTTTCGGACACCCAGAAGTATATATCTTAATCCTGCCAGCATTCGGAATATTCTCTGAAATCATTCCAGTGTTTGCAAGAAAAAGGTTGTTTGGCTATTCGTCCATGGTGTTCGCTACTGTATTGATTGGTTTCCTTGGATTCATGGTATGGGCGCATCACATGTTCACAACAGGACTTGGTCCGATTGCCAATGCGATCTTTGCTGTAGCCACAATGGCGATTGCGGTGCCTACAGGAATTAAAGTATTCAACTGGCTGCTCACCATATGGGGCGGTAATGTGAAGTTTACAACGCCGATGCTGTATTCCGTTGCCTTTATACCGTCGTTTTTACTTGGCGGGGTAACCGGAGTCATGCTTGCAGCAGCTGCAGCAGATTATCAGTTCCATGATACGTACTTTGTCGTGGCGCATTTCCACTACGTCATTATTGGCGGGGTCGTATTCGGTATTTTAGCTGGTGTGCATTACTGGTGGCCGAAGATGTTTGGAAAAATACTGAATGAGAAGCTTGGGAAAATTGGCTTTGTGCTGTTTTTCATCGGTTTCCATTTAACCTTCTTTATCCAGCATTTTCTCGGGCTTTGGGGCATGCCGCGCCGAGTCTTTACATTCCTGCCAGGTCAGGGGCTAGACCTTGGGAACTTGATCAGTACGATTGGGGCACTGTTTATGTTTGTAGCTGTTGTCATCATGCTGATTAACATCATCTGGACTACAGCAAAAGGAGAGCGTGTATCGAGCGATCCTTGGGGAGACGGAAGAACGCTTGAATGGGCAGTGTCTTCACCTCCGCCAGAATACAACTTTAAACAGCTTCCGCTTGTCAGAGGACTAGATCCTTTATGGATTGAAAAAATGGATGGTAAAACAGGAATGACAGCATCTGAACCGCTTGATGATATTCACATGCCGAATAATTCCATCTTACCTGTCATTATCTCATTCGGTCTATTTGTTTCAGCGTTTGGCTTCATGTATCGTCAAGAGCACAGCTGGGGACTTCCAGTGATTTTCATTGGTCTTGGCATTACATTTGCCACCATGCTGGTTCGCTCTCTTAAAGATGATCATGGGTACCATATTCACAAAGAAGATTTGACCGATGACGATGATAAAGGGGTGAAAGCATAATGGAACCACAAAAAATGACAGCAGAAACCTTTCCGGCTTCTCCTGAGAAAGCCACGTTAGAAGGAAAGAATAAGTTCGTCGGGTTCTGGTTGTTTCTTGGGGGAGAAACCGTTCTGTTTGCATCGCTCTTTGCCACGTATTTGGCGCTGAAAAACTCTAATGCAGGCGGAGCAAAAACAACTGATATGTTTGATCTCACACTTGTCTTTATTGCCACGATGCTTCTGCTGACGAGCAGTTTAACGAGTGTGTATGCAATGTATCATATGAAAAACTTTGCCTTTAAAAAGATGCAGCTTTGGCTTGGCGTGACTGTGCTATTAGGTGCTTCATTTCTAGGGGTTGAAATTTATGAGTTCTATCATTATGTGCATGCGTATGAATTTACAATTACCAGCTCAGCTCTTGGTTCTTCCTTCTATACACTTGTCGGAACTCACGGGGCTCACGTCGCCTTCGGACTTTGCTGGATTACCGCTCTTATGATTCGAAATATGAGACGCGGACTCGATTTATACAATGCGCCGAAATATTATGTGGCAAGTCTGTATTGGCACTTCATTGATGTTGTGTGGGTCTTCATCTTTACCGTTGTATATTTAATGGGAATGGTGGGATAAGAATGGGAAATAAAAACACAAATCAGTCTAAAGTCGATCTTGTATACCGTAAAAAGAAAAATGCCGAAGAAATGAAGCATCAGCTCATTTCTTTCGGCTTGATGATTGGATTAACCTTTGTTGCCTTTTTAACAATCGCTTCTGAAGACGTTGGGAACTGGTTCGCAGTACCATTTATTTTATTGCTTGCAGTTATTCAGGTGGCTTTTCAGCTTTATTATTTTATGCACATGAACCAAAAAGGGCATGAAACACCCGCATTGTTTCTTTACTCAGGTGTGTTTGTCGCGTTTATTACCGTATTAGCCTTTTTGACCATTATTTGGTGGTAAGCCCGCTTTGCCCTTGAAGGAGGCGCAGCAATGGAGAACTTAGAAATATTCGGATTTCGGGCATTATGGAGCCCTTACTATTTGACTAGTATTGTCATAGCAGCTGCTCTTTATCTGCTTCTTGTGACAAAGGGAAAGCACCGTGCGACGGTGAAAGAGAAAACGTTGTTTCTGACGGGGCTTGTCCTGTTATACGCCGTGAAAGGAAGCCCAATTGATTTAATGGGGCATATTATGTTTAGTGCACATATGGCGCAAATGGCGGTGCTCTATTTAGTCATTCCGCCTCTCCTTATTACAGGATTACCTGCGGCCATTTGGGAGCGGATCATACAAACACCAGGCATTCAGCAAATTTTTCGTTTGTTTTCCAAGCCTTTAATTGCATTGCTTGGATTTAACGGCTTGTTTTCGATGTATCACATTCCGCTTGTGTTTGATTTTGTGAAAACAGATCCGTTTTATCATGCGTTGATGACGGTGGTCATTTTTATCGCTGCCTTTTTCATGTGGTGGCCGCTCGTTCATAAAGTCCAAAGTCAGCCGCAGATTACAGGCATTTTAAAGCTTGGTTATATCATGGCAGACGGAATATTGATGACTCCTGCGTGTGCTCTCATCATGTTTAGTGAGGCACCGATCTATGCAACCTATTCTGATGCTGGCGCTTGGATACAGGCACTGCACTTATGCGTGCCAAGTGATATGCTGGCAGGCCTTGCGCTCACAGGTCCTGAAATGTTCCATACCTTGCCGCTGCTAGAGGACCAGCAGCTAGGCGCGATTTTGATGAAAATTATTCAGGAGATTGTGTACGGCTCGATCCTTGCTGTTGTGTTCTTTGACTGGGCAAGAAAAGAAAGAGCGAAAGATGCCGTACCAGATGCGCTGATTCCGAAATATGAATGAAAAAAGCACAGCCGTATGGCTGTGCTCAGATTGTTGACAAAGGGCTAAAATGATCTTGATTTAGCCCTTTGTCTTCTTTTCATTTTCAGCGTGATAGAAAACCTTTGAAGTCTAGGAAGGACGAGCACTGGCGCGGAGCGAATTTGACATTCGTGAGCACCAGCGCACAGGACTGACAAAGAATGCAAGGGTTTGTCTACACGCTGAAGCACAGCCATATGGCTGTGCTTTCGTTTATGCTTCAGCAGTCATTGCTTCTAGTTTATCTTTCAGCTGTTCAAGCGTTTTCTTGCTTGATTGGATGAGAGATTTAGGGAAATCTTCGCCTTCGCCGTATTCAACACCGTGCGGATAATAATGTTTTCCAAGTAAAGGTGTTAGAAGCTGTATGTGTGCTCTTTTGGAACCAACATCTCCTTCGGTGGCGTAGCCGGAAATCCGTAAATAAAAGGTTCCCTCTACCATGTTATACTTTCTGTCGTACGTCACACGCTCATAATCCCATTGATCGGCTCGTACAAATCCTTCACTTTCCATGATGAAATCTAATTTATTTAAGTCAGCTGCCACCTTTTCAATCCCCGTACCTTCAAACTTCACCCAAAACCCCTCCTTATAAAAATTCCCTTTACTGACAATCATAGTATGAAAGCGTTAAACTTTCAACTGTGAAAGGTATGTTCTTTTATAACCTGGTTACAGTAATAAAGAAAATAACAGATGGAGGAATCGATGTGAAAACGAAAAAAATCAAAGATATTATGACAAAAAAAGTAGTGACATGCCAGCAAGACGACAATACGTATGAAGCGGCAGTCAAAATGAGAGACGCGGACATTGGGGCCATTCCGGTGGTTGACGGAGATCAGCTCGTTGGCATAGTGACAGACCGTGACCTTGTACTCAGAGGCATTGCAGAAAAAAAGCCAAACTCACAGGAAGTGGGCTCGCTGATGACGAAGGAAGTACTGACAGCTGAAGAAGATGCAACGCTTGAAGAAATTGTCCGGCTGATGTCAGAGCACCAGCTCCGCCGCATTCCTGTTGTGAAAAATGGCGCATTAACAGGGATTGTCGCTCTTGGAGATTTATCAGTCGAAGATTTATCAAATGATCGCGCGGGAGATGCACTGACAGAAATCTCTCAACAGGATCAAGATCACGGGCAAGGATTTCTTCATTAAGAGGGGCATATTTTAAATTCGTGTTAAATAGGCTGTATTGTCGTTGATAAATGAAGCGAGTTTTGTTTAAATGACAGTAGAAGGTACTTTTTGTACCTTGCCAATTTAACGGAGGTGTTTATTTGAAAACTGTGCTCAAAACACTCCTCATCCTCCTGATTATATCTGGAACGTACGTTCTGTTTATTCAATATGGATCTTCACCAGAAAAAGAAAACAGCAATGAACCGAAGGTGTCTAATGAAGAAACATCTAGCGATAAGCCGATCAACATCCCGAAAAAGGGGCTCATGTCCTTTATGGGGAAATCTTCAAACGAAGTGCTTAAACAGCTGGGAGAACCAGATCGCATTGATCCTTCCGCATATGATTATGACTGGTGGATATACAACCAATCGAAGAAGCACTATATTCAAGTAGGGGTAAAGGATAGTAAAGTGGTGACCCTGTTTGCAACAGGAGACGGGCTCAATGTCGAACCGTTTAAAATCGGTCAAGCCACAAGTGAAGTATTTAAAAAAACACAAATTGCACCTTACATTCATGTAGAGGATGAACAAAATTCATACCGCTTTGAATTCTCAGAGGATGATATGAATACAAGACCCACTGTGAAAGTGGGAGAAGATGTGTATGTTCAGCTTTACATGGATAAGTTTGAAAGCACTCTTTCAAGTATCAGGGCGTTTAACGCAGATACATTTGTGAAACAAAAGCCATATGAGGTCGTCTATCGTGGTCAATTGATAGAACCTGAGGCAATATCAGGTGAAAAATGGAAAGAGATCGAAGCTTCCAGTCAAAAACAAATTTTTGATATGACCAATATTATCCGTCATAAGTACAAACTGCCGACCTTAAGGTGGGATGATGAAACCTCTGAAGTGGCATTCATGCATAGTGAGGACATGAAAGGGAATCATTATTTCTCCCATGAATCTAAAAAATACGGTACGCTGAAAGACCGGTTAGAAAGAGGCGAGGTGGCATTTCAGCTCGCAGGTGAAAACATTGCCTATAATTATGTAGATGGACCTGCAGCGGTAGAAGGCTGGCTCAATAGTGAAGGTCACAGGAAGGCGTTATTAAATAAAGATTACACACACCTTGGCGTAGGTGTGAAAGAAAAATACTACACTCAAAACTTCATCAAGAAAACATCTTAAACGAAAGCAGCTGCACAATCGCAGCTGTTTTTTTGATTGAAAAAGAGGCTCACCAAAATAGCTGCTGGTGTATATAGTATAGTAGGCATTTGTATGGGGGGTGAGGATTTGACAAACAAACAAAAACAAACATCCATTGATGAATTTAAACAATTCGTCAGACGCCATCCGAAGTTAATTCAAGAAGTGCAAACGCAAGAAAAAAGCTGGCAAAGTGTATACGAAAATTGGATCATGTTTGGTGAAGAAGACGAGATGTGGTCTCCTTACCGGCAAACGCAATCTGAAGGCGGTAAAGAAGAAAAAGCCTCTAAGCCAAGTGAATTGGGAAAAGCAGATTTTATGTCTAAAATGGTTTCTGCTGTGAAAAAAATGGACGCTGATCAAATGAATGAACAAATCAACAAAATGAGCCAGTCTATTTCCTCTTTACAAAGCTTACTCGGACAATTTTCATCAAATGGCTCAAAGAAAGGTTCATCTGGAGGCAGTCAGCACCCATTCTCCTTCAGGAAAGATTAATTGAAAGGGGATGCTTTTGGTGCGGAAAGAAGTACAGGAGTTTGTCATGGCCGAAGAGGATCGAATCAAATTCATCAGACAGCGTCCTCTCTGGTACAGACAGCTGACTCGACATCCTGAAAAGCTATCGTCCTTTGAATTAGATAAAATGAATTTTTACGAAAAAACCATTCCTCATCGTGTGAGTCAGTTGAGCAACAGTGTCCAAATGGCTGAAATGATGATTCAAATGTTCCAAGCAATGCGCAATCAAAATGGAGCCGGGTGAGGCTTTTTTGAGTTGATTAAGATGTCTATTTCCTGAGCATCCTATAAAAGTAGATGAAAGGAGAATCAGAAGATGAAATGGATGCTGTCAATATGCGCATTGCTTTTTCTTGTCACCGGGTGTCAAAGTCAACATGGAGAGAAGCAAGTCACGAAGCAAGATCCAGCTGTACCAGTGATGCAGCAAGCCGAAAGCGAAATGAAGCAGCAAGGCTTTTTAAAATACAAAGTGCAGGGGTCTTCTGTCTATATAGAAAGTACACTACAAGATTTTCATCTTGAACCTTCGCGTCTAAAAAAGAATGAGAAGACGGGATATTTTACAGTGTATGTAGACGGAAAACGTGCAGGCAATGAGTATACTGCTGCATTTGTGGTCAAGCATCTTTCAAAAGGAAAGCATAAAATGACCGTTGTGCTCAATTCCCGTCATCCAGAATATAAGCAGAAAAGAGAAACATGGGATGTATTTGTCACGTAAAAGCATTTTCTGATCCATAGGTTTCGTGGTAAACTATGAATTGGAGGTGCAACATTTATGTATGCGACAATCGAATCTGTGGAGCTCCAAGAGGAAGCGAATCAATTGGCTGCCATGATTCTTCAGTCGGAGGAGGCTGAACATTACCGCAACTGCTTTAAGCGTCTCCAGCAAGACGAAGAAGCCCAACAAATTATTGCCCATTTTACAAAAGTAAAAGAGCAATATGAGGATGTGCAGCGGTTCGGCAAATACCATCCGGACTATAGAACGATCTCAAAGGAAATGCGTGAGGTCAAAAGAAAGTTAGATCTTCACGATACAGTGGTTGATTTCAAAAAAGCAGAAACAGCGATTCAATCCATCTTAGATGAGATTAGTATTGAAATCGGTCAAGCTGTATCAGCATATATCAAAGTTCCAACAGGGAACCCATATTTTGATGGTCTATCATCATGCGGCGGTGGCTGTGGATCAGGTGGCAGCTGTGGCTGTAAAGTATCTTGACGAGACTTGAATGTCTCGTCTTTTACATAATGACTGAAAAGAATTGAAAAAGCGGCAGGTGAAAAGATGGAAACCAAACGTCAAGGGATGGTCGTTTGGCTGCATTCGTTAAAGCAGTCAAAGGCGCTAAGAAAATTTGGAAATGTTCACTATATTTCAAGGAAAATGAAGTATGCAGTGATCTATTGTGATATGAATGATCTCGAGCGTCATATGGCTAAGCTCAGCTCATTGCCATTTGTGAAGCGTGTTGAGCCTTCATATAAACCTTTTATTAAATTAGAGTACGAATCCAAATTGGACAAAGCAAAAGAGTATGATTATAAAGTGGGCTTTTAAAGACACAAAAAAATCCCCGCGGCATCACCCGCGGGGTCCTTCTATTCTTAATGATTCATTAAGGAGAAGGCAAAGGGAGAGGAGAAACCGGAGGAAGAACTTATGGGGAAACGTAAGTCTTCTCCGCGGTTGGCAACAGCACCACATCAGATGCTGTTATAAATAGTATGACCCCGCTTTCCTTGATCTATACATAGAAAATGAATGAAAATCCTTGCATTGTCCCCTGCGGAGTGTTGTGGTAAGATAATGTTGAATTTTTTGTCATAAACAATAACCAATAGAAGCAAGCAGAAAAAGTGGTGGGAAAATGAGAGTCATCTCTGGAACGAGAAAAGGCCGCACACTTAAAGCGGTACCAGGTCAATCAACAAGACCGACGACAGATAAAGTAAAAGAATCGATATTTAATATGATAGGCCCGTATTTTGATGGCGGATGGGCCCTTGATTTATTTGCGGGAAGCGGTGGTTTAGGAATTGAAGCGCTTTCCAGAGGATTCGATCATTGCATTTTCGTTGATCGAGATATGAAGGCAATTCAGACGATTAAAGGAAACCTCAATCAATTGTCGCTGCTCGATCAAAGTGAAGTGTTTCGAAACGAGGCAAAGCGTGCACTCACAGCCGTTGTGAAACGAGAGGAATCCTTTCAAGCGATCTTTCTTGATCCGCCTTATAAAGATCAACAGCTGAAAGCACTTCTTGAAATGATTGACGAGCATGCCTTATTAACAGATGACGGCGTGATCGTGTGTGAGCATGATAAGGACGTCACACTGCCAGAGGAAGCTGGACAGCTTTACATATCAAGACAGGAACTGTACGGGTTGACTGGTATTACGATCTATAGAAAGCGGGGAAATTAAAGCATGGGAAATATAGCCGTTTGTCCGGGCAGCTTTGATCCAGTCACATTGGGCCATTTGGATATCATCAAAAGAGGTGCAAAGATCTTTGATGAAGTGTATGTATGTGTACTAAATAACTCATCCAAACAACCGTTATTTACCGTTGAAGAACGGTGTGAGCTCATTCGCCAGGCGACGAAGGATCTGCCAAATATCAAAGTTGAATCCTTTCACGGTCTGCTTATTGATTATGCGAAACAAAAAGAAGCCAAAGTCATTTTACGCGGATTAAGAGCTGTGACGGACTTTGAATATGAAATGCAAGGCACATCAATGAATAAAGTGTTAAACGATGAAATTGAAACGTTTTTCATGATGACCAACAATCAATATTCCTTCTTAAGTTCCAGCATTGTCAAAGAAGTAGCGAAATATCATGGATCAGTCAAAGATCTTGTCCCAAAAGAGGTAGAAGCAGCGCTGAAAGAAAAATTTAAAGGATGAGTGCACCGTGCACTCATCCTTTTTTAAATTTCTGATAGTATAGCGCGATATACAAGATCAAGCTGCATAGCGTGATCAATGGGCCAGCTGTCACAAGCTGATTCCAAAGCACACTGCTGTACACGACGACCTGCTGGCTTGCTTCAAAGGCACCTGCTGGGAGAGCCATGTCAGATCGAGAGACATAAAGAGGCTTGAACAATAAAAAGGCAAAAACAGCTGCATAAATTCCGTGAAGCAAACGAGCAAAGAAAAACGGTTTAAAGCGTATATCTGTTGCCGCCAGAATGCCGGCGACCTGAGCTTGAACAGAAAACCCGCTGAATCCTAATATAAAGCTGACGACAATCGTTTTAGCAAGAAGGGTGACTTCCTGTGACCCTGTCAGCTGACTTCCTAATGTGATTTCAAATAAACCGGCAATCATCGCAAGATCTAATTCTGGCGGAAGATGCATCGTTTGCAGCATATATCCGATCCCTATGGATAAGAGGTCCGTCACATGAACAACTGACAGCATTTTACTAAATACAGAAAATAAGATAATAAAGCCGCCAATCATAAAGAGAGTTTGGACTGATGACATCACCGCATCACTTAAAATTTGGCCGAGCGGTCTTTTCTCTGCGAGTCTTGCTGTATGAAGAGCGCTGAATGCCTCTTGAAACGGTGGGAATAAAAATCGCTTACGGCTTCTCAGATGTGCATCATGCCGTGCTTTATATCCCCGCATCGTCACACCAACAGCGAGATTCCCTAAATAATGTGCGCATGCCAAAACAATCCCTAAAGCCGGGTGATGAAAAAAACCAACAGCCACCGCACCGAAAATAAACAATGGATTCGATGAATTTGTAAAAGAAACGAGGCGCTCTGCTTCGATTTGTGTCAGTTGTCCTTCCTGCCTGAGTCTTGTGGTTAATTTCGCACCAGAAGGGAAGCCTGATGCCATTCCCATTGCTAGGACAAATCCGCCTACACCAGGCACTCGAAAGATGGGGCGCATAAATGGCTCTAATAATACCCCGACAAATCTGACAATCCCGAAACTAATTAATAGCTCGGACAAAATAAAAAAAGGAAGCAATGATGGAAATACAACCTCCCACCACATTGCAAGTCCATTTTTAGACGCTTGCAAAGAGGCTTGTGGATGTGTAATCACAGTGGCTGTTAAAAAGATAAAAAAAGCAGCGATGAACAGAGTGTTCCATTTTTTCATGGAGATTTCGCCCCTTGCTGTTATGATCTATTGGCGAGCTCGTGATCAAAAAAGAAAGACACTAGCCGAGCCTGTCTTCTATTACTATACGAGCAGAAGGGGCATGTTTAGACCAATAGATTCGTATATATACATAGAAAAGAGGAGGGTGGATTTTCATGAGGCGACCAGTCATTGGACTTGCGTTAGGCTCCGGGGGTGCGAGGGGAATGGCGCATATCGGAGTTTTATCTAGTCTTGAGAAACAAGGAATTCAGGTAGATATGATCGCTGGCAGCAGTATTGGCGCACTTGTTGGGAGCTTTTATGCGGCAGGACAAGACGTAGAAAAAATGAAAAAACTTGCACTTGTCTTCAGAAGAAAGTATTATGCTGACTATACACTGCCAAAAATCGGTCTTTTAAAAGGGAATCGAATGTTGCAGCTGATTCACACGTTTACATATGGGAAGAAATTTGAAGAATTAAGAAAGCCCCTTGCGGTGGTTGCCTGTGACCTCGAGACAGGGGAGAAGGTCGTGTTTAAAAAAGGGTCTGTTTCACAAGCAGTCAGAGCAAGCATCAGCATTCCGGGCGTGTTTGTTCCTCATGAAATGGGCGGCAGACAGCTAGTCGATGGAGCGGTTGTTGACCGCATTCCTGTGTCTGTTTTAAAAGAAATGGGCGCAGACCTCATTATCGCCTCTGATGTATCAAGGGTGAAAAAAACAGAAAAGGCGACGAGATTATCGGATGTGATTATGCAAAGTTTGGACATCCTTCAAAATGAATTGGTCCGTCATCAAACCATTCACGCTGATGTCATGATCCGGCCGAGGCTTGAAACATTTAGCTCGAGTGCATTTACACAGGTGCAGGAGATGATTGAAGCAGGTGAGCTCGCCGCAGATCAACTAACAGGTAAAATGAAAGATGTCATTGATAAATGGGAGTGTTAATCGAATGAAAAAATTGAATATTCGCTGGCTCAGCTTTTTTGTCGTTATCCTTGTATTATTTGGCTTAACCTTTGTCAAACTGCCATATTACGTGACAAAGCCGGGTGATGCAACCGAGATTGCTCCCCACATTCAAGTAGACGGCGGATATGGCGAGAAGGGCAGCTTCTCACTTATGACGATAAAAGTAGGTCCAGCCAATCCGTATACGTATTTGCTTGCGAAAATGAATAAATATGACGAGATCGTCCCGGAAGAAAATATTAAAGCGGACGGGGAGTCGGATGAAGATTATATGAAAAGACAGCTTCAGCTGATGAAAAGCTCTCAAGAAAATGCCATGATTGCAGCGTATACAAAAGCAGGCAAAAAAGTAGATTATACGTTTAACGGGGTATATGCAAGCTACGTGATGAAAGGAATGCCTGCTTACGGCAAAATTGAAGTGGGCGACCGAATCAAAAGCGTTGATGGCAAGACCTATGATTCTGCTGATAAAATGGTTTCGTATATCAGCAGCAAAAAAGCAGGTACATCTGTCCGTTTTGTCCTTGAACGAAATGGCAAAGACATCACGGAGAAAGTGACGTTAAAACCATTTAAAGAAGAGCCGAATCGAGTTGGAATCGGTGTATCATTATTTACAGATCGAAATGTGAAAGTCTCGCCTTCCATTAAGGTGGATATTGAAAATATCGGCGGCCCATCAGCAGGTCTCATGATGTCACTTGAAATTTATAACCAGCTGACAAAAGAAGACGAAACACATGGCTATGCGATTGCGGGAACGGGGACGATTGACGCCGATGGAACGGTCGGTCCAATTGGCGGAATCGATCAAAAGGTCGTGGCGGCAGATAAAGCCGGAAAAGATATATTCTTTGCACCAAACGATAAAGGTGATTCAAATTCAGACTACCGAAATGCTGTCAAAACAGCGAAAGATATTAAAAGTGATATGAAAATTGTGCCTGTAGATACGATGCAAGATGCCCTGAACTATTTAAACAAATTAAAAGAGAAAGCATCTTAATCAAAGAAGAGCAGCCTTCATCAAGGCTGCTCTTCTTGTTAAGACTGGAAGAGACCAGTCTCTTCATCATATCGGATCGGTGAGGTTTTAAACTCCGCTTCCGTTAAGTCCGTTTGCATTGGCTCACTAACGGGCAGACTGAAGACGCGGGACGCGCGAATATCAAGATCAAGTGCGGGATGTGAAAAGGCAGACAGCTTGCTTATGAGCGGCACGTCCAATTCTTTTTTCACAAGAGATAAGTATTGCTGCCCTTTCTTTGACATACCAAGTAAACGAATGTAAGGCGCTTCTCTCTCTTTCAGCAGCTCATGCATGGCACTCTTTTTCACTCTCATTAAGAGATGTGTATTCATCCGCTGCAGCCTTGTCCACGTATATCGTTTTGTTTTCACAAGAGATAGATATTTCTCGTAGGAGGACGCATGTGAAATCGCCTTTTGCATGCGGTGTTCGATGCCTTCTTCGATTTCATAGATGTCTTCTAGTTCTGCTGTATCCATTGTGTGAAAGACTTGTTTTAAGAAGCTAAAGTAGGCTTCTTGCGTATGTAAAAGACCATAAGAAGAATGATAGTCATGTAATTGCTTGAGCGTAGCTTCTGGGAGATATGGGGCGACTGTTTCAAATGTGCCGTGATCTTTTAAGGCTTTTCGTATACTTGTTGCGCTTGCGATTTTCTGATTTTTAGGAAGTTCTTCATCATGATAACCAGATGAAATCCTTTGAGAGGTAAAGGGCTGCATGTGAGGGGATCTCTCCAAGATGGCTTTGACATAATGGAAACCTAAAATGTTATTTGGCTTGGACAGATCCAGTAAGTGCTTAGGATCAATCACCTCTTGAAACGCAGCTGCTGCAGCTGCTGGATAACTAAGGCCTTCTTTCACCTTTTCTTTTGTGAAAAGGTCAATTTCTCCTTTTTTCTCATGCCAAGCATGAGCCGTTCGCTCAAATGCTTTAATGTCACCATCCTCGCTGCCGAAAAAAAGGGAGCGGCATTTTAAAGCATCTAGAATCGCCACAGCACCGTTTGCAAAGGTTTCTGCCTTTTGCACTGCGTATATGTATGGAAGCTCACACACAATGTCTACACCGTTTTGCAGCGCCATTTTTGTCCGCGCCCATTTTGAGACGATGGCAGGCTCACCGCGCTGGAGGAAGGAACCGCTCATGACGGCAATGGCAACATCTGAGGAGGTATGTGTTTTCGCCTGACGAACATGATAGGCATGTCCATAATGAAATGGATTATACTCGACAACGACTCCTGTTGCTTTCAATAGATGTTCCGCCTTTCTTGCTATGGTTAAATGGTCTATGCTACAGTAGCATAAGGGAAAAATGAAGCCCATTTTTTCAGTGTAGGCATTCCGCGAACTGATGTCAAACAACCCTCTGACATCACAAAGGACTGTAAAGAAAAAATATTGACAAATAACATGATGAAAGCTATAATCATGTTTGTTGCTCTTAGAGGTGATACAATTGAAATGGACAGTTTATCAGTTACATCAAAAAGCTAAAAACAGCTTCGATTTTCATGAGACGGTTGACTTAAATGAACTTACTAGCCTTCATTCAGATATACGTCGCATTTCACCGGTAGAGGTGAAAGGGACTGGAGTGATCGAATCAAAGCAAGTCGCATTTGATTTAACCATCACAGGTGAAATGACATTGCCTTGTTCAAGAACGCTTGTTGATGTAAATTATCCATTTGCGATTTCAACGAAAGAACTATTTGTACTTCATAAGACAGACGATATAGAAGATGAAGACGTTTCTATTGTAGAAGACGACATCATCGACTTAACGCCTATAGTCAAGGAAGAAATTCTTCTTGAAGTGCCGATGCAAATCTTTTGCGACCAAACGGATGTAAAAGGTGCTGCACCACAAGAAGGGAATGACTGGGCGGTCATTTCGGAAGATGCACATCAAAACCGAATTGATCCGCGTCTGGAAGGCTTGAAGAAGCTCTTAGAAGAAAATAATGAATCTTAACTCTTTAAGGAGGTGGGAATAATGGCTGTACCTTTTAGAAGAACTTCTAAAATGAAAAAAAGATTGCGTCGTACGCATTTCAAACTACAAGTACCTGGTATGGTAGCTTGCCCAGAATGCGGTGAAATGAAAATTTCTCATCGTGTCTGCAAATCTTGCGGAACATACAAAGGCAAAGACGTAAAAAGCAACTAATGCTTGATAAAAAAACGTGAGGGAATCTTCCCTTGCGTTTTTTTATTTGTCTATTTTTTAGGTTTCTCTCCTGCAAATAGTCTATCTACTCTAGTAGGCGCATATGATGTGGTATTCAGATTCAGGGGGGATGATCAATTGACGATTACAAGGCAGGACGCATGGACACAAGATGAAGATTTACTTTTAGCAGAAGTCGTCTTAAGGCACATTCGAGATGGAGGAACGCAGCTTTCCGCATTTGAGGAAGTCGGGAAAGCATTGTCAAGAACAGCTGCAGCATGTGGTTTCAGGTGGAACTCATACGTTAGAAAACAATATCAGGCAGGCATAGAGCTGGCGAAAAAACAGCGGAAAGAACTGCGTAAAAAAATCGGTATTCATTCCTCTGGTTTACCACAGCATGCGTTAACCATAGAAGAGAAGACATCTTCAATTCAGGCTGAATTGACCCTTCGAGAAGTGATTCAGTTTTTAGAGCAGCTTGAAAAAGAACCTGATGGACCTGCTCATTTACGCGAGAAACTGGCAGATGCACAGC
Source organism: Bacillus pumilus (assembly GCF_038738535.1). NCBI lineage: Bacteria > Bacillati > Bacillota > Bacilli > Caryophanales > Bacillaceae > Bacillus > Bacillus pumilus. The sequence goes on from NZ_CP046128.1 coordinate 1,401,187, forward strand.
ATCAATTGAAGTCACTTACAGAAGAAAATGAACACTTGAAGCGGCAATTAAAAATGACAGAAGAAGATTACCGGGCACTCATTGGTATTGTTGAAAGAGTCAAACAGAATATCAGCTTAAAAGAATATGCTAAATAAAGAGACGCCCCTCACAGAGAAAGGAGGGGCGTTTTGTGATCAGTCTTTAAGCGGATTCACCTGTATTTTTTTGAATATGAGCGGGCTCCCAGATGAGTGGATTTTCACCCTTATCGCGCTCCATATCATATTTTACTGCTTCAAAGCCCATTTTATCCCAAAAACCGGCTGATTTGACGCGCGGATTGGTCCGAATTGGCAACCCGAACGATTTGGCGAATTCAACAAGTGCTTCGCCGTACCCTTTGCGCTGATACCCAGGAAGCACTTCCAGCTTCCACAGCTCTAAATAATCATGGTTGTGGTTAAAATACGTTGTCGTTGAGCCGTCCACTTGATAAAGGCTCATACGTGCCACTAGCTTATCTCCAAAATAAATCCCGTAAAATGGAGAGTTGCTGTCATTTTCAATCATATTGCTTTCAAGGTCTTCAAGCATGGATAGCTCTTGTATGCCGTATTCCTTAAATTGTTTAAATTCCTCTAAAGTTTTGTAATTAATTAGAAGTCGTTTTACTTGTGCCATATGATCTTCCCCCTTACACACATAATGTCGACAGTGATGTCATTGAAGGCGTTTTCATCCCACCCGCCTCGAAAAGTTTTTACACTTATTATTATAGTTTTTAAATTAAAAAAATTCAATCATAGCGCGCCATCTGCTTTTTGCATCACGACATGAACCTGTTACAATAATTGATATAATGAAGTAAACAGAAAAAGGGAAGTGCGGCAGTTGAACATTGGAATCATTGGCGGCGGTGCGATTGGTCTGCTTTGTGCTAGTTATTTATCACAGCATCATGACATCACGGTCATTACAAGAAGAAAAGAGCAGGCAGAAGAGATTCGAGCATCAGGCATTCAGCGAACAGTAAAAGGAGAAACATGTCAGGCGGCTGTTCATGCACAGACAGGAATAACAGGAGTATTTGATTTGCTCATCGTGACGGTGAAATATCATCATTTGCAAGATGTGCTCGATGAACTAACGACATTACCTCGTCAGCGTATCTTATTTTTACAGAACGGAATGGCTCACTTATTAGATTTGGAGAATTGGAAAACGGCACATTCATTATATATAGGTGTGGTAGAGCACGGGGCTATGAAGATGTCAGATCATGCAGTGGACCATACAGGTATCGGTGTTATCAAGTGGGGGGCATTTCAGCATGAGGAAGCAGCTGATATAAAAAATGCATTGAATGAGACATCATCTCATTTTCAAATGATCTATACGGATGAATGGAAAAAGGTGCTGGAGGAAAAACTGCTTGTCAATGTCTGTATTAACCCGCTGACAGCTTTGCTGCATGTGAGAAACGGGGAATTGATCGCAAACCCCTCATATGAATACATGATGAAATGTGCATTTGAAGAAGCGGTATCCATCTTGGGCTTGTCTGAAAAAGAGCGGCTCTGGCCTTATGTCATCTCTATTTGTGAGAAAACGGCTGCTAATCAGTCGTCTATGCTTCAAGATATAGTGAAAGGCCGCCAAACCGAAAGAAAAGCCATCGTTGGCTATCTTTTAAAAAAGGCTCAAGCTCAAGAGATTCTGGCGCCACATCTCACTTTCTTTTATCGAAGCTTGGAAGTATTGGAAAAAAAGCAAACAAAATCTTTTGAGTGAGATCATTTACATGCTATACTTTTTTCGGGAAACTAACTATTTATTGAAGAAAGGAAGTTCTAAACATGCAATTGACTGAACTTTCCATCCGAAGTCAGAATTTATTCATACGTGATTATATAGAAGAAAAAAAAGAGATGACGACTTTTTTTGATTATGATATACATTCTGAGCACACATGGAAAAAGAGATACGACGATCTCATGGAAATGAGCTTCCCGCGCGAGGCTTTAGCGGATTATATGAGCGCATACCATGCAAAGTTTGAATCGGAAGCGATGCGTCAGAACATTGAAAAGATCCGTGATGAACGGAGTGTCATGGTGGTTGGAGGACAGCAGGCTGGTCTATTAACAGGACCGCTTTATACCATACATAAAATCATATCCATCATTCAGTTTGCAAAAGAAAAAGAAACAGAGCTTGGGGTCCCTGTGATTCCGGTCTTTTGGGTAGCCGGTGAGGATCATGACGTAGATGAAATTAATTTTGTATACACGTCTGGCGAAAAAGGACCAGTGAAACAAAAGCTGCCATTACATAACGTCAAAAAAGCGGCTGCGAAAAGAATCCCGCTTGATCAAGAAAAAACCGAGAAATGGCTCCGTGATGTGTTTTCAACATATGAAGAATCTGCGTATACCAATGACTTGCTCGATCAGCTTCTTCGATGTTTACGCAAATCACAAACCTTTACTGATTTCTTTGAATGGATTGTAAGTGACCTCTTTGAAGAAGATGGGCTGCTTTTATTTAATTCAGGCGACTTAGGTGTCAAACCGCTTGAGCGTGCGTTATTCAAGCACATTGTCGAGACAAATGATGCAGTCACTGCTCGCTTAAAAGACACGCAGGCCGCCATGAAACGAGCAGGATATCAGCCGATCATTGAAGCTGGTGACAGTCAGGCAAACCTATTTTACGAATATGATGAGGAACGTTTCCTAATTGAGAAAGAGAACGGCCGGTTTTCTATATCAGAAGTGGGGCTTACATGGACAAAGGAAGAGCTTCTGCAGGAAGTTGAGGAGCACCCAGAACGGTTTAGCAACAATGTGGTGACGCGTCCCTTGATGCAGGAAACCCTTCTCCCAACACTTGCTTTTATGGCAGGATACGGTGAGGTTAACTATTGGGGAGAACTGAAAGGAATCTTTGAGCATTTTAAATTGAAGATGGCGCCTGTTCTTCCAAGACTGCATGTGACCATTCTTGAAAGACACATCAACAAGAAACTGCCGGTTAGAGAACTGTCGGTAGAAGAAGTGCTGACAAGCGGAGTGAATGAAAAGAAAGAAGCGCACTTTCAGCAAAGTCTTCCGGACAGCTTTGTTCAAGCAGTTCAACAGGCTAAACGTGAATTAGCGAATGCTCATGGTGTGATGAGACAAGAAGCACTGGAGATTGAACCAAACTTCGAGCAGCTGCTAGATAAAAATGCCAAATTTATCGAAGACCAGCTTCAATTTGTTTATCAAAAGGTGGCGCAGCGTGTGGAAGAGAAGGAAGGATATATCCTTCGGGACTTTGAACGGATTGAAAATAGTTTAAAACCACTGGACGCCCCGCAAGAAAGAATTTGGAATATCATGTATTTTTTAAACAAATATGGACCAGAATTCTTCAAAACGTTCAAAAATCTGCCATTTTCATTTCAAAACAAGCAACAAATTGTCAAACTTTGAAATAAAGTTTTAATGAACCCTGACTAGTTCAGGGTTTTTTTTTATGTAGAAACAGTGTAGAATAAGTTTTGTGGAGAGAAGTGGTGGATAGTGGAGAGTAAGGGTGAGAAAGTGGGGCTCTGATTATCATGTTCATGGGTGAATACCAGCATACGATTGATACAAAAGGGCGCATGATCATCCCTGCTAAATTTAGAGACGGTCTCGGAGAACAGTTTGTGCTGACGAGAGGGCTTGATCAATGTTTATTTGGCTACCCTATGAGTGAGTGGAAACTAATCGAAGAGAAACTCAAAGCACTACCGCTAACGAAAAAAGATGCACGTGCGTTTACCCGGTTCTTCTTCTCTGGCGCAGTCGAATGCGATCTGGACAAGCAGGGGCGTATAAACATCGCATCAAACCTACTCCAATATGCAAAACTCGAAAAAGAATGTGTGGTCATCGGCGTTTCAAATCGAATTGAGTTGTGGAGTAAGTCGATCTGGGAACAATATACAGAAGAGCAAGAAGATTCTTTTGCTGAAATTGCTGAAAACATGATTGGATTTGATATATAATAATCCCTTGTGCAGCAAGCTTTCTACACATTCATTTCTATTTGAAAAAGGTGGGACCATAACATCATGTTTCAACATGAGACAGTATTATTAAAAGAAACAGTTGACGGTTTAAACGTAAAAGAAGACGGTACATATGTGGACTGCACGCTGGGCGGAGCAGGTCATAGCTCATATTTACTATCTCAATTATCAGAAAAAGGAACATTGATTGGATTTGACCAAGACGATGCTGCACTGGATCATGCACGAGAGAAGCTCGCGGATGCTAAAGCGAACATTCTTTTCATAAAAAGTAACTTCCGATATTTAAAAGAACGTCTGAATGAACAAGGTATTACAAGCGTAGACGGTGTGATTTTTGACCTTGGGGTTTCATCTCCTCAGCTCGACACACCAGAGAGAGGCTTTAGTTATCACCATGATGCACCTCTTGACATGCGAATGGATCAATCAGCCGCATTGTCGGCAAAAAAAGTGGTGAATGAATGGCCATTTGAAGATCTAGTTCGGATTTTCTACAAATATGGGGAAGAAAAATTCAGCAAGCAAATCGCACGCAAAATTGAAGAAGCAAGAAAAAAAGCGCCAATTGAAACAACGGGTGAGCTTGTCGACATTATCAAAGAAGGAATTCCGGCACCTGCAAGACGAACTGGCGGACATCCAGCGAAAAGAGTGTTTCAAGCGATCCGAATTGCCGTAAATGATGAATTGAAAGTATTTGAAGAAGCACTAGAACAAGCAATAGAGTTACTCAATCCGAAGGGGAGAATTTCTGTCATTACATTCCATTCACTTGAAGACCGGATTTGTAAAAGTACATTTAGAGAAATGTCTTCTCTTCCAGAACTTCCGCACGGACTACCAGTGATTCCAGAAGGACTTGAACCAAAGCTGAAGCTGATCACGAGAAAACCGATCGTTGCATCAGAACAAGAGCTGGAACATAACAACCGTGCCCGTTCAGCGAAGCTCCGAATTGCAGAAAAAAAGTAAAACGACACCATAGATGATGATAAAAAGGAGGTTTCTTATGAGTAATTTGGCTTATCAAAGAGAAGTGAAGCAACATCAAACAGAGCAGCAAGGCCAATCGGTTGTCATTAAAAGAAGAGGTTCTATCACACTTGGTGAAAAAATCTTACTTGTCATGTTTGTCATGGCTCTTATGTGCAGCTCCATTCTCATCATTTCTAAAGCCTTTGCTGTCTATCACGCCAATATTGAAGTGCAGAAATTAGAACAGCAAGTATCTTTAGAATCGAAGAAGATCACTGAGCTTCAAAAGGAAAAAGACTTGCTGAGTGAACCAGAAAGAATCATCGAAGCCGCGAAAAAAGCAGGCTTGAGCATATCGAAAGATGTTAAGAAGGTCGATTAACATGGCGATGCCTAAAAAGAATAAAATGATGAACAGAGGCGCGGCAATTGCAAGTATTTGCTTCGCCCTGTTTTTCTTTATCATCCTATCACGTTTTATCTATATTCAGATTACAGGAACGGTTGATGGACAAGTGTTAGCCGCCAAGGCTAATGAACAATATCAATCGAAGAAAACACTTGAAGCCAAAAGAGGGTCTATTTTAGACCGGAATGGAAATGTGATTGCTGAGGATACATCTGTGTATAAGCTCATTGCGGTCATGAGCAAGAAAATGACAGTGGACCCTAAGCACCCAATGCATGTCGTCGATAAAGAAAAGACGGCAAAAGAGCTCTCAAAAGTTATCGATATGAGTGAAAGCGAAATTTTAAAGCGTCTCAATACAAAAGATGCATTCCAAGTTGAGTTTGGTAAAGCGGGGAAAGATATTAGTTTTTCAACGAAGGAAAAAATTGAAAAGCTAAAGCTTCCAGGGGTCGCATTTGAAAAAGACACGAAGCGATATTATCCAAACGGCATGTTTGCTTCTAACCTGATCGGTTATGCCAGATTAGATGAGGCGACAAAGGACATGTCAGGTGCAATGGGACTTGAGAAGGCACTGAACAAATATTTAAAAGAAAAAGACGGCTATGTGACATATAACAGTGACAGAAGCGGATGGGCCTTGCCGAATAGTAAAGAAGACATTGTCGCCCCGAAAGACGGGAAAAATGTCACGCTGACCATCGATCAAAAAATTCAAGCGTTTCTTGAAGAAAGTATGACGCAGGTTGCCAAAAAGTATAAGCCGAAGAAAATCATTGCCACAGTCGTTGATCCGAAAACTGGAAAGGTTCTCGCGATGGGGCAGCGGCCAAGCTTTAATTTAAATGAACTAAACATTACGAATTATAACAATGATGTCATTTCATATGCGTTTGAACCAGGTTCGACGATGAAGATCTTTACCCTCGCTGCGGCGATCCAAGAAGGGGTCTATCAAGGCAGTGACAAATATCAATCTGGTACTTATAAAGTAGGCGGCGGCCTTGTGAGAGACCACAACAACGGAAATGGCTGGGGGAAAATTGACTTTCATCAAGGGGTTCTCCGCTCATCAAACGTGGCCTTTGCAAAGCTGGCGAAAGAAAAACTAGGCTTCACACGATACGAACAATATTTGCAGAAGTTCCATTTCTATGACAAAACGGGGATTGACTTGCCGAACGAAGCGTCTAGCAAAATCAATTATAGATACGAATATGACAAAGCATCGACGGCTTATGGTCAAGCGTCAGCCATCACACCGATTCAACAAATCGAAGCAGCCACAGCGATAGCAAACGGCGGAACAATGATGAAGCCATATGTCATTGACCATATTACAGACCCGAATACAAACAAAACGATTTTGCAGCACGAACCAACAGCAGCAGGAAAACCGATTTCATCTGATACAGCGAAGCAAGTTCGCGACATTTTAGGTGAGGTTGTTTCCTCAAAAATTGGAACAGGTCAGCCTTACCAAATCAAAGGATTCGACGTTGCTGGAAAAACAGGAACGGGGCAAATTGGGGGTGCCGGCGGTTACCTCCAAGGAAGAAACGATTACGTCTTTTCATTTATGGGAATGGCGCCAAAAGATGATCCGAAGCTGCTTGTTTATGTAGCTGTACAGCAGCCGCAGCTGTCTGAAACAGAAACAGGGTCTGCCCCGGTTTCTCAAATCTTTAACCCTGTGATGAAAAATAGTCTGCTATATTTAAATATTGCACCAACAAAAACAGACGATAAAAAATCAGGCGAACAAAAAGTGAAACAAGAAACGATGCCTTCATTCCTTGATTTAGAAGTGAAGCAGGCAGAAACAGAAGCCAAAAATAAACACTTAGCGCCTGTTGTCATCGGCGACGGCCTGTCTATTAAACGCCAGTGGCCGAGTGCGGGCTCTGAATTCTCTGAAAGCCAGAAAGTCTTCTTGAAAACAGCAGGGAAAACCATTAAGATGCCTGACATGACAGGCTGGTCCAGAAGGGAAGTCCTTCAATATGCTTCGATTTCCGGTGTGCATATAGAAACAAATGGACAAGGATATGCTGTAAAACAAAGTGTCAAAAGTGGAGCGGAGATTTCAGACAAAGTCGTCACTGTGACATTTAAAAGCCCAAATTAACTTTAAACCTAGCAAACCGCTTGCTAGGTTTTTTCTTTTGCTCCAGCTGAATATCACGTAGCGTTCTACAAAGGGACGGGCCTGCATATGATGAAAACAAGCCATATGTAAGGAGTGAACCGGGCGTGCGAGTGTCAAGTGTAACAGTGAGAAAACGATTGCTTTTCGTGCTGCTGTTTGGGGTGATCATTTTTTTCATCATAGATACTAGATTAGGATATGTGCAGTTTATTATGGGCGAGAAGCTGACAAGCTTAGCAAAAGATTCATGGAGCCGAAACCTTCCATTCGAACCGGAAAGGGGAGATATTTTGGACCGGAATGGGGTAGAGCTTGCGACGAACAAAAGTGCCCCATCTATATTGGTCGTCCCTCGGCAAATTAAAGATCCCGCAGAAACAAGCAAGAAATTGGCAGCAGTACTGAATATGTCTGAAGAGAAAGCGTACAAGCATGTCACGAAGAAAACATCAATTGAACGAATTTCTCCTGAGGGCAGAAAGGTATCTCATGAAAAAGCAAAAGAAGTAAGAGAGCTTGATTTAGAAGGTGTGTATGTAGCAGAAGACAGCATCAGACATTATCCGTTTGGCAGCTTTCTTTCACATGTACTGGGCTTTGCTGGAATCGATAATCAAGGTTTACTTGGACTGGAAGCCTACTATGACGATGACTTAAAAGGCGAAAAAGGCTCTGTAAAGTTTTATTCCGATGCAAAAGGGCAGAAAATGCCAGATGAAGCAGACGATTATACACCACCTAAAGATGGTCTTGATATGAAATTAACAGTCGATTCAAAAGTACAAACCATTATAGAACGGGAATTAGACAATGCGCAGGCAAAGTATAATCCAGATGGTATGATTGCGATTGCGATGAATCCGAAAAATGGTGAAGTGCTGGGAATGTCAAGCAGACCAGATTTTGATCCAGCTGACTATCAATCAGTTGACCCAAAAGTGTTTAACCGAAATCTTCCGGTGTGGAGCACATATGAGCCGGGTTCGACGTTTAAAATTATTACACTTGCAGCAGCATTAGAAGAGAAGAAAGTTAATTTAAAACGAGATTCATTTTTTGACAGCGGATCTGTGACAGTTGATGGTGCAAGACTCAGGTGCTGGAAAAAAGGCGGGCACGGATCACAGTCATTCTTGGAAGTGGTTCAAAATTCCTGTAACCCCGGCTTTGTAGAGCTAGGAGACCGTCTTGGGAAAGATAAATTATTTTCCTATATTAAAAATTTCGGATTTGGCCAAAAAACAGGAATCGACCTTCAAGGGGAAGGGCGGGGGATTTTGTTCCCGCTTGATCGTGTAGGTCCTGTAGAGCAGGCGACAACGGCCTTTGGGCAAGGTGTATCTGTTACGCCGATTCAGCAAGTAGCTGCAGTAGCAGCTGCGGTAAATGGCGGGACACTTTACACGCCTTATATTGCAAAAGAATGGATAGATCCAATCACAAAAGAGGTCGTGAAAAAGCAATCACCGATTGCCAAAAAGAAAGTGATTTCAGCAGAGACATCTAAAGAAATCAGGTATGCACTTGAAAGTGTAGTCGCCCAAGGAACTGGCCGAAATGCATTTGTTGAAGGGTATCGGGTCGGCGGAAAAACAGGAACAGCACAGAAGGTAAAGGACGGAAAGTATATGGAGAATAACCATATTGTGTCGTTTATCGGATTTGCGCCTGCAGATGACCCAAGTATTGTAGTCTATGTGGCTGTGGATAACCCAAAAGGCACCATTCAATTTGGCGGTACCGTGGCCGCACCAATTGTTGGTCATATTATGCGGGACAGCCTGCCAGAGATGGGTGTGAAAAAAAGAAAAGGGCAAATTGAAAAGAAGTACCAGTGGCTGGACACAAAAACCATTGAAGTACCGAATCTTGTAGGAGGATCTGTTTCAGATCTTGAATCCCTCTTGATCAACCTAAAGATCGATGCCTCAGGAACTGGCAGTAAAGTAGTGAAGCAATCACCTGCTGCTGGGACAAAGATCAAAGAAGGCTCCACGATCAGATTATACTTAAACGATGAATAATAAAGAATGAACAGAGGGTAGCCGCACTCATTCGGCTGCCTCTTTTTGTTGAAAGAGAAGGACCGTTTGAAAAAAAGAGTCCAAAGTGTGTTTTTTCCAACAGAAACTTAAGGAATACGCTGGATGTATCCTTTTTTTTACGATAAAATATAGACTGTGTGTTTTTTTCACAAGACATGCACGTGAACGAATTTGAGAGGTTTGATATGAAAATGAAATTACAAGAACTGCTTACATACTTTAAAAGTGAAAACAACGAATTGATAAACGAAAATCCTGATATCACTTCCATTGAAATGGATTCAAGAGAGGTGAAAAAGGGAAGCCTTTTTGTCTGTATAAAAGGCTATACAGTAGATGGACACGATTATGCTGAAAAAGCGGTGAAAAGCGGGGCTGCAGCAATTGTAGCGGAACACCCTCTTAACATAACAGATGTACCAGTCATTATTGTGAAACACTCTCAAAGAGCACTTGCAAGAATAGCTGATGCGTTTTACGAACAGCCCACTCATAAGCTGAATCTCATCGGGATCACAGGCACAAACGGAAAAACCTCAACAACACACATGATCGAACAAATGATGAGAAAAGCCGAAAAGAAAACAGGCTTAATCGGTACGATGTATATGAAGGTGAATGATGACATTCTCAACGTGAAAAACACCACACCTGAAAGTGTCACACTTCAGAAAACGTTTAAACAGATGCTTGATCAAGATGTAGATACAGCCATTATGGAAGTATCATCACATGCACTCCATCTTGGCAGGGTGCATGGATGTGATTATGATATTGCTGTTTTCACAAACCTTACGCAGGATCATCTTGACTACCACAACACAATGGAAGAATATAAACATGCGAAAAGCTTGCTATTTTCTCAGCTCGGAAGCGCCTTTCATCATAATAAACCCAAGCATGCGATTTTAAATGCAGATGATGAGGCTTCGAGTTATTTTGAAAAAGTCACAGCTGCTGAAGTCATGACGTATGCCTTAGAGCAAAAAGCAGATGTCATGGCAAAGAATATTCAAATTATGCCAAAGGGAACTCAATTTGATTTGGTCACTCCAATCGGCACCAAGAATGTGACGGTTGCCCTCGTCGGAAAGTTCAATGTGTATAATATCCTGGCAGCTGTATCAGTCGGGATCGTATCTGGCTTAACGTTTGAGTCGATCGTTAGTGCGATTGAAGAGCTGGAGGGAGTCAAAGGCAGATTTGAACTTGTAAACTGCGATCAAGATTTCCCTGTCATCGTCGATTACGCGCATACACCTGACAGTTTAGAAAATGTCCTCACAACGTGTAGAGAATTAACAGAGGGCAAAATTTTCTGTGTGATTGGCTGCGGTGGCGACCGTGATAAAACAAAGCGCCCTCAAATGGCCCAAATCGCTGTGAAATATGCAGATGAACCTGTATTTACATCAGACAACCCAAGAAGCGAAGATCCTTCAGCCATTTTAAAAGATATGGAAAATGGGGTGCCAGACGCATATTATCATAGCTTTGTGAATCGGAAACAAGCCATCTTCTTTGCCATTGCCAATGCGAAAAAAGGCGATACAGTCTTAATAGCGGGTAAAGGCCATGAGACATATCAAATCATTGGCGATCAAGTCTATGACTTTGATGATGCAAAGGTTGCTGTTGACGCTATTTTAGATCTAAACAAATCTTAAAATGATGAAAAGAGTGTAATGAAATGAAGCATTTTGTACAAAAACAACATACGAAGAACGCGAATGAATACCATAATAATGAATGCAATTTTCTGATGGAAAACGGCTTTGGAAATTCGGAAGGAGTAAAGAACGATGCTTGAACAGGTGATATTGTTTACAATCATAATGGGATTTTTAATCAGTGTTCTTTTATCCCCGATTTTTATACCGTTTTTAAGAAGACTTAAATTTGGTCAAAGTATTAGAGAAGAAGGCCCGCAGTCTCACCAAAAGAAATCTGGTACTCCGACAATGGGCGGAATTATGATTATCTTTTCTATCACCATTACTACGATTGTGATGATCAACAAATTCTCTGAGATTAGTCCAGAAATGTTTTTACTGTTATTTGTCACACTTGGTTACGGCCTATTAGGATTTTTAGATGATTATATTAAAGTAGCGATGAAACGAAATCTTGGATTAACATCGAAACAGAAATTAATCGGTCAAATTGTGATCGCAGTGATCTTTTATGCAGTTTTCCATTATTATCAGTTTGCAACGACGATTCGCATTCCAGGAACAGACGTCAGCTTTGATTTAGGATGGGCTTACTTTATCCTTGTCGTTTTCATGCTTGTCGGAGGTTCTAATGCCGTGAACTTAACGGATGGACTGGATGGTCTCTTATCTGGAACCGCTGCTATTGCTTTCGGAGCTTTTGCCATACTGGCTTGGAATCAATCCCAGTATGATGTAGCGATCTTTTCAGTAGCTGTTGCAGGAGCCGTCCTTGGTTTCCTTGTGTTTAACGCACATCCTGCAAAAGTATTTATGGGTGATACAGGTTCTCTAGCATTAGGCGGAGCCATTGTAGCAATTGCGATTTTAACGAAGCTTGAAATTTTACTTGTCATTATTGGTGGAGTATTTGTTGTTGAGACGCTATCCGTTATTCTTCAAGTGATCTCCTTTAAAACAACCGGCAAAAGAATCTTTAAGATGAGTCCGCTTCACCACCACTATGAGTTAGTTGGCTGGTCAGAGTGGAGAGTAGTTGTCACCTTCTGGACAGCTGGTTTATTACTTGCTGTTTTAGGAATTTACATCGAGGTGTGGTTATAATTGAATAAGATGCAAATGTTAAAAAACGAACATGTACTAGTATTAGGTCTTGCAAAAAGCGGATATGCGGCAGCTTCAATTCTTCATGAACATGGAGTAAATGTGACGGTAAATGATCAAAAACCGTTTGAAGAAAACGAACCTGCTCAGCTACTTTCTGGAAAGGGGATTGATGTCGTTTGTGGCAGTCATCCTCTTCGTATATTCGAAGATAAAGACATTACGATTTTAATTAAAAATCCAGGAATTCCATATGAAAATGTGATGGTTCAAGAAGCGCTTCGCCGCCAAATTCCAGTTTGGACGGAAATAGAATTAGCGTATCATTTAACCTCATCCCCTTTTATTGGGATTACTGGATCGAATGGAAAAACCACTACCACGACTTTGATTTATGAAATGCTGAAAAAAGACAGCCAAAAAACATTAGTGGCGGGTAATATTGGAACAGTTGCCAGCGAAGTCGCTGCAAATGCAGCTGGCGATGAGTGGATCGTAACGGAACTCTCTTCTTTTCAGTTAATGGGAACAGTTGAGTTTAGACCTAAAATCAGTTTAATATTAAATATTTTTGATGCACATTTAGACTATCACCACACTCGTGATGAGTATGAAAAAGCAAAGCAGAAAGTATTCGCACATCAACATGAAGATGATATCGCTGTAATTAACCTAGATGATCCATCGGTCGTAAAACTGGCAGAAGGTTCAAAAGCAAAAAAAGTGTTTTTCTCAGTGAAAGAGCCAGTAGAACATGGTGCGTTTATTCAACATGGTGCAATTTACTACATGAATGAACATATCATTGATGTAAAGGATGTTGTCCTTCCTGGTGAGCATAACCAAGAAAACATTCTGGCAGCTATTTGTGTTGTGAAAAATGCAGGCTGCTCAAATGAAGCAATCGTACACGTTCTCACGACATTTAGTGGAGTGAAGCATCGTCTGCAGTTTGTAGATACAATTCAAAGTCGGAAATTTTATAACGATAGTAAAGCAACCAATATTTTGGCAACAAGTAAAGCATTGTCAGCCTTCGAACAACCGACCATTTTATTAGCAGGTGGACTTGATCGCGGCAATGAATTTGATGAATTGAAACCTTTCATGAAAAATGTAAAAGGAATTATCACATTTGGTGAGACTGCACCTAAGTTTGTGAAGCTTGGTGAAGAGCTTGGAATACATCACGTAAAACATGTCGATAATGTTGAACAAGCAGTACCTGCGGCGTTTAACATATCTGAAGAAGAAGACGTGATTTTATTATCTCCGGCTTGTGCAAGCTGGGATCAACATAAAACATTTGAAGAACGTGGAGACATGTTTGTAAACGCCGTGCATATGCTTAAATAAGGGCTTGTCTCTCATATGACTGACAGCCCAAATGAAATTATGCTTGGGGTGTCGGTCTCTTGACGAATAAGAAAACTTCTCCGGATTTTTTGCTTGTTGTCATTACGTTACTTTTATTGACGATTGGTTTAATTATGGTGTACAGCGCTAGTGCTGTGTGGGCATCGTATAAATTTGATGATTCGTTTTATTTTGCAAAAAGACAGCTTTTGTTTGCCGGAATCGGAGTTATCGCAATGTTTTTCATTATGCGAGTCGATTATTGGACGTGGCGGACTTGGTCAAAGATATTGATTGCTGTTTGTTTTCTCCTTTTGCTGCTTGTACTCATTCCTGGTATCGGTATGGAGAGAAATGGATCAAGAAGCTGGATCGGTGTCGGTGCGTTTAGTATTCAGCCCTCTGAATTTATGAAGCTTGCGATGATTGCGTTTCTTGCAAAATTCTTATCTGAAAAACAAAAAAATATCACATCCTTTCGCAAAGGTTTTGCCCCAGCTTTAGGCATTGTATTTTCTGCATTTGCCATCATTATGCTTCAGCCGGATCTGGGAACAGGAACGGTGATGGTTGGAACCTGTATTATTATGATATTTGTTTCAGGTGCGAGAATTGCTCACTTTATATTTCTCGGTCTTATAGGACTCAGCGGGTTTGCTGCACTTGTCTTATCAGCACCCTACCGAATAAAACGAATTACATCGTACTTAAATCCTTGGGAAGATCCGCTAGGCAGTGGGTTTCAAATTATTCAATCCTTATACGCTGTTGGTCCAGGTGGTCTGTTCGGAATGGGACTTGGTCAAAGTAGACAAAAATTCTTCTATTTACCTGAGCCCCAAACGGACTTCATCTTTGCGATATTGTCTGAAGAGCTTGGCTTTATAGGGGGATCACTCATTTTACTCCTCTTTAGTGTTCTATTATGGAGAGGCATACGAATAGCACTTGGAGCCCCAGATTTATATGGAAGTTTCCTGGCAGTTGGTATTATTTCAATGGTTGCCATTCAAGTAATGATTAACATCGCAGTTGTCACTGGACTTATTCCTGTGACAGGTATCACGCTCCCATTCCTTAGTTATGGCGGCTCATCACTGACATTAATGCTGATGGCGATTGGCGTACTTTTGAATGTAAGCAGGTACGCAAGATATTAACGTGCTGAAGCTCATGAAACCATGTTGACGTTTATTTTGCAAAAGTACAAAAAAATGATTTGAAGAGTGAAAATGACAGTTTTTGTTTCGAAAACGTGTTTTTTGACTCTTCTTTACAGGTTTTAACGGAGCCCTGTTGTTTAAAACAGGGTTTATACTTTGTTCAGAGCAGAAAAAAATTGAGGGGAAATGGTATAATGCGTATAGTAATCAGTGGAGGCGGAACAGGCGGACATATTTATCCGGCCTTAGCCTTTATTAAAGAAGTGAAAAGACTGCATCCTGATGTGGAATTTTTATATATCGGTACTGAAAATGGACTTGAAAAGAAAATTGTAGAAAGAGAAAATATCCCTTTCAAGGCGATAGAAATTTCAGGTTTTAAACGAAAGCTTTCCTTTGATAACGTCAAAACGGTGATGAGATTTTTGAAAGGCGTTCAAAAAAGCAAATCTTACTTAAAAGAATTCAAACCTGATGCGGTCATTGGAACAGGCGGTTATGTGTGTGGGCCTGTGGTTTATGCGGCTTCTAAGCTGAAGATCCCGACTATTATACACGAACAAAACAGCCTGCCTGGTATTACAAATAAGTTCCTAGCGAGATATGTTAATAAAGTAGCCATCTGCTTTGACGAAGCAAAGGCACATTTTCCTTCTGAAAAGGTTGTATTTACGGGAAACCCTAGAGCCTCTGAAGTCGTCTCTATAAAAGAGGGGAAATCTCTTAAAGAATTTGGGCTCGATGAACAGAAAAAAACGGTTCTTATTTTCGGCGGGAGCCGAGGTGCTGCTCCTATCAATAGAGCAGTGATCGAAATGCAAGATGATTTAAAGGCTAAAAACTACCAGCTTTTATATATCACAGGTGAGGTTCATTATGAAAAAGTGTTGAATGAACTAAAGGAAAAAGGTGCAGCACCTAATATGATCACAAAACCTTTCTTGCATCAAATGCCGGAGTACCTGAAATCGATCGATGTGATTGTTGCAAGAGCGGGAGCTACAACAATTGCTGAAGTAACGGCTCTTGGAATCCCAACCATTTTTATTCCGAGCCCATACGTGACGGCAAATCATCAGGAAATCAATGCAAGATCACTTGAAAAACATGATGCTGCGATTGTTTTAAGAGAATCAGAGCTTTCAGGGGATCGTCTGCTGCATGCAATTGATGAAATTGCCGGTAATGAAGAAAAACTCAACCAAATGAGCCGTTTAACGAAAGAACTCGGAGTACCAGATGCGGCTGCACGTTTATATAATGTGTTAAAAGAAATTACGACTACATGATGGAATGATATTAGGTAAGGCGGAGGGTAATATGGAGAACTTGAAGAATGAATTATTAGAAGCGCAAGTTGGTAAAGTACTTGAAAATGAGCCGCTTGCTAATCATACAACAATGAAAATAGGCGGACCAGCAGATCTTTTGATCATCCCTAAAGATATCGATGCAGTTAAAACGATCATGGATCAGGTGAAAAAACACCATACGAATTGGACGGTCATTGGAAGAGGATCGAATTTACTTGTACTTGATAAGGGAATTCGTGGAGTTGTTCTCAAGCTAGGTGCTGGACTGGATCACCTAACTGTAAATGATGAAGAAATTACAGTTGGCGGCGGCTATTCTGTCGTAAGGCTCGCGACATCTCTTAGTAAGCAGGGTCTTTCAGGGTTGGAATTCGCAGCTGGTATTCCAGGGTCTATTGGAGGCGCTGTTTATATGAACGCAGGTGCACATGGATCTGACATCAGTAAGATTCTTGTGAAAGCTAGAATCTTATTTGAGGATGGAAGCATCGAGTGGCTCACAAATGAACAGATGAATTTCAGCTATCGAACATCAGTCCTTCAAAAGGAACGACCTGGCATTGTTCTCGAAGCCGTGTTTAAGCTCAAACAGGATGATCGCGAAAAAATCACTAAGAAAATGCAGCAAAATAAAGATTATCGTAAAGAAACCCAGCCTTATAACCGGCCATGTGCTGGCAGTATTTTTCGAAATCCGCTGCCTGAATATGCAGGACAGCTTGTAGAAAAAGCGAATTTAAAAGGATACCAAATCGGCGGAGCTAGAATTTCTGATATGCACGGCAACTTTATTGTCAACGCTGGTGGAGCTACTGCTCAAGACGTGCTGGACTTAATTCAGTACATCCAAAAGAAAATTAAAGAAGACTACAACGTAGATATGCATACAGAGGTAGAAATTATCGGTGAAGAAATTTAACAGCTAGTTTTTATGAATGATGGCATCACAGGAAAACAAACGGCATGAAAGAATGCCGTTTGTTTTCTCATCAAAATGATGACCCAAAGGTGTGGACAAGCAGCTTTGAATGAGGTGAAGAGTATATATGCGGCCTGATCATGAAAATGAAAAGATCGTCAATATAGAAGAGCGAATTCCTAAAATTAAAGAACAAAGGAAGCAAAAAGCGAATCGGAGACTGATCTCTTTTATACTACTGTTTTTTATCATGGTTTTAATTATTATTTATTTGCAGACACCTATCAGCAAAATTTCTTCTTTAACCATCACAGGTAACGAGCATGTCTCTACAAAACAGCTTGTTAAACTTTCACAAATTAAAGAAGGCGAAACAGAGTTTTGGAATTTAAATAAAGATATAACAGCAGATCATATTAAACAAAATAAACTGATTAAAAGCGTTAGGATCAAAAAGCATTTCCCAAATAAGGTCAGTATTGCTGTCAAAGAATATGCAAATATTGCGTATCTTCAAAAGGGAAATCTATATTATGAGCTTCTTGAAAATGGGACCGCTTTACCAGAAGAAGTTACACCGAGTCATGCAGGACCTATTTTTGTCGATTGGGACAATAAGGAGAAGCTGAAGCAAACCGTTAGATCTTTAAATCAGCTGCCAGCCTCTATTCAGGAACTCATCTCAGAAGTATATTATGTGCCGACAAATTCAAACCAGTGGCTAGTTAAATTTTATATGAATGACGGAAACACTGTGATTGCATCAATTAAAACATTCGGTGATAAAATGAAAACCTATCCAGCCATTGTAAAAGAACTTTCGTCTTCTGAAAAAGGCACAATCCATATGGAAGTCGCTACGTATTTTGAAGCGTTTAAATCTAAGAAAAAGGAAGATGAGCGTTGAGAGGCAAAACAGTTATATTCTCAATTGTCATGCTTGTTCTTGGTTTTCTGATTTCTTTTTCATACCAATATACAAAGCAGCATCAGGCAGATGTCATTCGAACAGAGCAATGGAAAAAAGAATACTCTCTGAAAAGTCAGCTCACAAAGCAAGAAAAGGCGAATCAGAAACTCGAAAAAGAATTATATAGTCTTCAATCAAAGGTTCAAGCGACAGAGTCCAATTTGAAAAATGAAAAAGAGCAGTATTTTAATGTATTGGAAGATGTTGAGAAATACAGAATGTTTACAGGAGAGATTGGTGTAAAAGGAAAAGGGGTCAAAGTATCTCTTGAAGATGCATCTTATATCCCGAGTGGACAAAATGTCAATAATTACATTGTGCATGAGAGCCACATTTTTCATGTGATAAACGAACTATTTATATCAGGGGCTTCTGCTGTATCTATTAATGGGCAAAGAATCACACACCAATCATACATACATTGTAATGGTCCAGTTGTCACAGTTGATGGTGTTCAGCATCCAGCACCATTTGTCATTTCTGGTATTGGAGATCCGGCTGTGTTAATACCTGCTTTAAATATTGCAGGAGGAGTGGTCGATCAGCTGACAAGTGATCACATTTCAATGACGATTGAGAAAACGGATATTCGTATGAACCCTCTTTTAAGAAACAAAGATTAAAAGTGAAAAGGTGAGTGGTGTTGAGGAAAAAGAAGCCTTTACTTAGTTTAACAGCTTTAATGATCATATTTGGCATCATGGTCTCCATCCAGTTTAATTCTTTACAAAAGCCCAAAGTTCGTGATACTCGTGATGTTTGGGAACTGAGAGAGGATTTATCTGCATCTAAAAGTAAGGAATTGGATTTGCTCAAAGAAATTGATAAATACGACGAGATGCTAAAAAAATATGGTCATCAAGGAGATCAATCAAAAGAAGCACAATTAACAAAAACGTTAAAAGATTTAAAAGAAAAGGCTGGTTTTACAGAAGTGGAAGGGGAGGGGATTGAAATTGAAATTTCTCAGCTTTTTTCAAAGGATCTTACCGGAGAAGAAGTGAAAAATATCCCGCCTGATCTTCTGAAAAAATTAATTAATGAAGCCAATATGTTTGGGGCAAAACATATTTCCATCAATGATCGCCGTGTAATTAATACAAGTGTGATTCGAGATATTAATGGCACGACAAAAATAGATGGTTACAGCTTAGATAGTGATGAAGTCAACATTAAAATGATTAGTGAGCAGGCCGACAAATTATACAGCCGTTTAAATGTATCAGATATTGGTGATTTGTTTGCTCAGGAAAACTTCAGCTTGAGTATGAGCCAGCCGAAGAAAAAAATCCATTTAAAAGCATATGACGGTGCAATTCAAGTAAACGAATTGAAGCCTCTTGAAGATGTAAAGGAGGGAAAATCTTAATGTGGCTTCCTGTACTTGGCTTAATCATAGGAGTTGCGATCGGTTTCTTAACAAATTTTACGATACCGAATGAGTATTCTAACTATCTTTCCCTCGCTGTACTTGCTGCGCTTGATACATTGATTGGTGGAATCCGAGCACATCTGCAAGGGGCATACGATGAACTAGTGTTTGTATCAGGCTTCTTCTTTAATATTATACTCGCAATAAGTTTAGCTTTTCTGGGCGTCCATCTTGGTGTAGACTTGTACTTAGTCGGAATGTTTGCATTCGGCGTTAGATTGTTTCAAAATATAGCAGTTATCAGAAGAATTTTACTAACAAAATGGACAATTTCAAGAGAAAAAAAGAAAAAAAGTGAGTCATAAAAAAGGATATACATATGATGTAACGAATATTTTCAGTAATCCTAATAAAAAATGTTGATTTTTTAAGTTTTGTTACACACTTGTAAAAACACATTCATTGTATTGTTGTTCAGCAAATAATAGAATAGAAAGTATTGATATGTGAGGAGGTGCCATAGAATGAACAACAATGAAATTTACGTCAGCCTTGACATCGGTACATCCAATATAAAAGTCATCGTCGGAGAAATGGCGGATGATTCGCTTAACATTATAGGTGTTGGAAATGTCCCTTCAGAGGGGTTAAAAAAAGGATCGATTGTTGATATAGATGAGACAGTTCATTCTATTAGACAAGCATTTGAACAGGCTGAGAGAATGGTAGGATTTCCTTTACAAAAGGCGATTGTCGGAATTAACGGAAACCACATTCATATTCAGAATACGAGCGGCGTGGTCGCAGTATCTAGTGAAAACAAAGAAATACATGCTGAAGATGTGAGACGTGTCTTAGATGCAGCACAAGTAGTATCTATTCCTCAAGAACATCTCGTCGTAGACGTGATTCCGAGACAATTTATCGTCGACGGAAGAGATGAGATCACAGATCCGAAAAAAATGCTTGGTGTTCGGCTAGAGGTGGAAGGATCGTTAATTACAGGTTCTAAAACGATTCTACATAACTGGCTCCGCTGTGTAGAAAGAGCTGGAATTGAAATTATGGATATTTGCTTGCAGCCAATCGCATCGGGCTCAGCAGCATTATCGAAAGATGAAAAAAATCTCGGGGTAGCTCTTGTCGATATTGGCGGCGGATCTACAACGATTTCCGTATTTGAAAACGGGCATCTCTATTCTACTCACAGTATCCCTTTGGGCGGAGAGAACATTACAAAAGATTTGTCTATAGGACTTAGAACTTCCACTGAAGAAGCTGAACGAATCAAAAAACAATTTGGGCATGCGTTTTATGATGAGGCATCGACTGAGGAGACATTTGAAGTTTCTGTGATCGGTACCGATCAAAAACAAACGTATACACAACTTGATGCGGCTAACATTATTGAAGCGCGGCTGGAGGAAATCCTGCTCTTTGTGGCAGAGGAATTAAGAAATATGGGTGTCCATGATTTGCCTGGTGGATTCGTTCTAACAGGTGGACAGGCAGCCATACCAGGTATCCTTTCTCTTGCACAAACGGTCTTGCAAAACAATGTCAGGATTGCAAGTCCGAATTATATCGGGGTGAGAGAGCCTCAATATATGACAGGAGTGGGTCTGATCCACTTTGCTTATCGCAATGCAAAGATTCAGGGCAGACAGGTTGGATTCCAAATGCCAGATGAGGCGTTTCATGAAGTAGGCGCATCCATGGAGCCGGTTTCTTCTGCACCACAAGTGAAAGAAGCGCAGCCAAGACCGAAAGTAAAACAAAAAGCACAACAAGAGACAAATAAAAAACCGGGCAAAATGAAAAAACTATTTAATATGTTCTGGGAATAGAATTAGATTTTCGACGGATTAGGAGGATTCAGCATGTTGGAGTTTGAAACAAATATAGACGGCCTAGCATCAATTAAAGTAATCGGAGTAGGTGGCGGCGGGAATAACGCTGTCAACCGAATGATCGAAAATGACGTACAAGGTGTCGATTTTATTGCAGTCAATACAGATGCACAGGCGTTAAATCTATCAAAAGCAGAAACTAAAATGCAAATCGGTGCTAAGCTGACAAGAGGGCTTGGAGCAGGTGCGAATCCTGAGGTCGGTAAGAAGGCTGCTGAGGAAAGCAAAGAGCAGATTGAAGAAGTACTAAAAGGCGCAGACATGGTCTTCGTTACAGCTGGTATGGGCGGTGGAACTGGTACGGGTGCTGCACCTGTCATTGCAAAAATCGCAAAAGATTCTGGTGCATTGACAGTTGGAGTCGTGACTCGTCCTTTCACATTTGAAGGAAGAAAGCGTCAGCTTCAAGCAGTTGAAGGAATTGCTTCTATGAAAGAAGCAGTTGACACATTAATCGTGATTCCAAACGATCGCTTGCTTGAAATTGTTGATAAAAACACGCCAATGCTGGAAGCATTCCGCGCGGCAGATAACGTGCTTAGACAAGGTGTTCAAGGGATTTCCGATTTAATTGCAACACCAGGTCTGATTAACCTTGACTTTGCTGACGTGAAAACAATCATGTCCAATAAAGGTTCGGCTCTTATGGGTATTGGTGTCGCAACAGGTGAAAACCGTGCTGCTGAAGCAGCGAAGAAAGCCATTTCTTCACCACTTCTAGAAACAGCGATCGATGGTGCTCAAGGCGTCATCATGAACATTACGGGTGGCACAAACCTAAGTCTTTATGAAGTGCAAGAAGCAGCGGATATTGTGGCTTCTGCATCTGACGAAGATGTAAACATGATTTTCGGGTCTGTCATCAATGATAACTTGAAGGATGAAATTGTGGTGACTGTGATCGCAACTGGATTTATTGAGCAAGAGCCAGAAGTGACAAAACCACAAAGAAATCCACTAGGACAAGGATTAAAGCAAAATCAATCCATTCCTCAAAAACGTGAAGTAAAACGTGAGGAACATCAGCAGCCATCATCTCAGCCGAGACAAAATACACAATCAAGTGATGATACGCTGGACATTCCAACGTTCTTACGCAACCGCAATAAACGCTAATCGAGTATAGCTTAACCCCTTCCATTGGAAGGGGTTTTTTCATGTCTCAACGTATAAGGGGACTCTAATCAAAAAGTCTTAAATGTGTGAGAGCCACTTCATCTTTCATATGTAATTTGACTTAAGGTGCTTAAGAAAAAAGAATCATTTTTAACCCCTCTTACAAAAAACGACAAGATGATGAACTTTATTTGACTACATTAAAAAGAACACCATGAATCTTGTCATGAACAAATGAAGGAAAGGAGTGAGACATATACTCTGTTTGGCCATTTGAGGAGGAGGGATTTGATTGAAATTGAAGTTTCGCAAGACCGCCAACTATCGTTTGATGAGTCTTATGGTGATTGGTACTTTAACGATGACAAGCTTTGGGATGGTTCAAGCAAAATCGACTTCTACCTCATATCAGGAGGAAGCTGTTTCCTCTAAGACAACAAAAGCAAAGATCTCATCAAGATTAATGAAGCAGTTTCAGCAGGATGACAAGGTGACCTTTTTAATCAAAATGAAGGAGCAAACAAATACGCAAAAAGTGGCGAAGGAAGCTGTGTCCAGAGCCAAAAAACAGAAATTAACAGCGGCTAGAACGCAGTACACAAAAAGATCAGCTGTCTTATCAGAATTAAGAGCAACGTCTGAGGAGACGCAGCAAGCGCTGCTTACGTATTTACAAAAGGAACAAAAGAAAAAGCAAGTGAAGGAGATTCATTCGTACTATATTGTGAATGGTCTAGCGGTGACGGGAACGAAAGAAGTCATGGAAAAGGTGGCTTCCTTCCCAGAAGTAGATCAAGTGCTGCCGAATGAAACCCGTCAAATTCATCGGCCCGTTGATTTGAAGACGTCTAAGCAGAAAAAACAAATGAAAGCAGTAGATGGAGTCGAGTGGAACATTTCTCAGGTTCATGCTCCAGAAGCGTGGGCTTTAGGCTATGACGGTACTGGTACTGTTGTGGCAAGTATTGATACAGGAGTGGAATGGGATCATCCTGCTTTAAAGGAAAAATACCGCGGATTTGATCCAGCACACCCGAATGATCCATCTCATGAATTCAATTGGTACGATGCTACAACAGGATCTGAAGCGCCATACGACGATTTAGAGCATGGTACACATGTGACGGGAACGATGGTTGGCTCTGAGCCAGATGGAAAGAATCAGATCGGAGCCGCACCAGGCGCAAAATGGGTTGCGGTGAAAGCTTTCTCAGAAGATGGTGGTACAGATGCTGATCTGCTTGACGCAGGAGAGTGGATTTTAGCACCAAAAGATGAGGACGGAAACCCACATCCAGAAAAGGCACCAGATGTCGTCAATAATTCTTGGGGCGGTGGGCCTGGTCTTGATGATTGGTATAAAGATGTGGTCAATGCTTGGAGAGCGGCGGACATCTTCCCAGAGTTTTCAGCTGGCAATACCGATTTATTTAACCCTGGTGGTGAGGGATCAATTGCAAATCCTGCGAACTATCAGGAGGCCTTTGCAACGGGTGCAACGGATCAAGACAACAAATTGGGGTCTTTCTCGCTGCAAGGTCCGTCTCCATATGGCGTCATGAAACCAGATATTGCGGCCCCAGGGGTAAACATTCGTTCATCTATTCCAGGGAAAGGGTATGAAGATGGCTGGAATGGGACGTCGATGGCTGGTCCGCATGTTTCAGCTGTTGTGGCTCTTCTTCGCCAAGTACAGTCAGATCTTTCTGTTGAAGAGATTGAACAAATTCTCATTGATACAGCGAAGCCGTTGACTGATCAGCAATTCCCGGAATCCCCTAACAATGGCTATGGGGCAGGTTTAGTTGATGCAAAAGAGGCGATTACGGCATTAACAGATGGAATTGGCACGATTGAAGGACAGGTGACAAACGAAGATGTTAATTTAGGTGATATGAAAATAACAGATCAAGCCCTGCCTCAAAAAGAAAAGGCTGTACATCCACATAAGAAGCCTGCAAAAACAAAAGAATTGAAAAAGGAAAAAAATCTTGATGCTCCGTCCATCAAAGCTCTTCCTATGAAAGCGGAAATCAGTGTTCTTGAAAGCGGAAAATCAACTTACACAGATGAAGCGACAGGGAGATATCAGCTTACTCACAGTGCAGGGGAATTCACGGTGAAAGCGGAAGCTTACGGGTTTGAATCACGCAAACAAACAGTCAATATTTCTTCAAATGAAACGGCTGAGGCAAATTTCGCCTTACAGCCACTAAAGAAACGAACGATATCCGGTACAATTGTCAATGAAGCAACGGGTGAAAAAGTAAAGGATGCCACGGTTTATCTTGTAGAGGATGCGAAAATTAAGCCGGTGAAAACAGATGAAGATGGCGAATTTTCTCTAGAGGCATTGAGCGGTGTCTATACCGTCAAAGTATTTGCGAAAGGGTTTAAAGGATATTCTTTTACAGCAGATGTGACAGAAAAGCCGGTTGAAAAAGCCATTCAGCTGGAGCCATTCATCGGCTTTGCTGGTGAAATTGGCTACGATGACGGAACAGCTGAAAATGCGCGAGCCTTCTATGATCCTGGCAATGGCTGGGCTGTGAAGTTTTCGTTAGAAAAGGGGAAGAAACAAGCGCAACTCACAGGAGGGCTTTTCCGTTTCTGGTCATCAGAGTGGCCAGCTCCTGGCGGGAATGAATTTGCGGTTGAAGTGTATGATGCTTCTGGGAAGAATGGAGCTCCAGGGGAGAAAATTGCAGGACCTCTAAAAGCGAATGCGCTGCGTAATGGTGAATGGACAAAAGTAGATTTAGAAGATCAAGCCATTACGGTGGATGGAGATTTCTATCTTGTCTATATTCAAACGAAAAAGAATACGGAGTCTCCAGGACTTGCAACGGACGAAGATGGTCCAAATGCTGAAAGAAGCTGGCAGCTGACAAGCGGTGCTTTTTCTCCTTCTCCAAAAGAAGAAGGGAATTATATGATTCGGGCGCTTGTTGACTATGAAGCAGATGTGCCAGAGATTATATCTCCGAAGGCCGGAACCATTTCGAACAAAGGTGAACTGGAGATTGAAGGCAAAGCCTCCCCTGGGCTTGATGTAGCGATTTATCAAAACGATGAAGAGATTGCCAAAGTGAAAGCAGATCAGTCAGGCGCTTTCAAAGAAAAGGTCACAGTTTCAAGTGGAGAGCATGTATTCACAGCTGCGACTGTTACGGATAAAGGCGCAACGAAACGATCCAAACCAGTAAAGGTGATCATTGATCAAACAGCTCCAGCGCTCACCATAGATACACCTAAAAAAGGGGGAAAGTCTAATAAAGAATCACTCACTGTAGAAGGAAAGGTCACAGATGATCATCTTGATCAAGTCACTGTAAATGGAAAAAAGGCAACCGTAAAAGATGGAAAATATTCCGCAAGAATACTGCTTGAGAACGGGAAAAATACAATAAAAGTAACAGCGAAAGATGCAGCAGGAAACAAAACGACTAAAAAAGTCAATATCGATGTCCAATACGAGGCACCTGAAATTTCTAAGCTGACTCCAGCAGAGAATGTCCATCTATCATCAGGAGAGTCTGTTAAAATTTCATTTAACAGCAGGGAAAAGCTAGACGCAACGTTTGTTATTCACATGCCGCTGACAAACGCGAGATCAAAGCTTCAAAATACAACAGAGCTGCCGCTTCGCGAAGTATCTAGCGGAACATATGAAGGCTACTGGACAGCTACTTCTACCGCCAAAGCAAAAGGTGCGGTCATTGAAGTAATTGTGCGAGATGATTATGGAAATGTCACAAGACAAAAGGCTTCAGGCACATTAAACATCAATGAAAAGTAACTTAAACAAAAGACACGATTTCCAGGAGCGTGTCTTTTTTTCTTTCGAGCAATTGTTTGAAAGCTTGTCCAGAAGAACACTCTCTTGCTTCGCGCTCTCATTCCTCGACAAAAACAATAATAATCCACCAAAAGTTCTCTATCATCCCCAACAAGAATTGACAGACTTCCATCTCTTGACTGTTTTATACTGGTACAAACAAGTGCAAGTACTGCTTTTGATTCTTTGTTTCAGATGAAAGGAGCAGAAGGTGGTCATTTATTTAGATGTGATCTGGCTGTTAAACTTTTGTTTTGATCTATTGCTTCTCTTACTCACTGCATTTATTCTCAAACGACAAGTAAAAAAAAGGCGATATATGTTAGGAGCTCTCATTGGATCGAGCATTGTTCTCTTGCTCTTTACACCATTTGCAATGGTTGTGTCACACCCTTTAGGCAAACTATTTTTTTCTGTCTTCATCGTTCTTGCAACCTTTGGTTTTCAAAGATTTCGTTCCTTTTTTCAAAATCTGTTTGCTTTTTACTTTGTAACATTTTTGATGGGAGGAGGCATGATCGGGGTTCATTCGTTTTTGCAAACCAACACAGTGATCCAAGATGGCCTGCTCATTTCACAAAATGATGGCTTTGGTGATCCGATTAGCTGGCTTTTTGTTTTAACCGGCTTTC
Source organism: Bacillus pumilus (assembly GCF_038738535.1). Classification (NCBI taxonomy): domain Bacteria; kingdom Bacillati; phylum Bacillota; class Bacilli; order Caryophanales; family Bacillaceae; genus Bacillus; species Bacillus pumilus. Next base: position 1,428,179 of record NZ_CP046128.1, read on the forward strand.
CTGCGATATGGCTGTTTTCAAAGAAAAGATTAGGAGAGGTTGGTGCGAAAAAAAGACAGTATGATGAACAAGTGCTTGTAGAGATACACATTCACGGGGAGACCATCCGCTTAAATGGACTCGTCGATTCTGGCAATCAGCTGTATGATCCTATGACAAAAACACCTGTCATGATCGTTCAGGCCGATCAGCTAACGGCCATTTGCGGAGAGCCATTTATAGAGCTCATGAAACAGTCTCATCCTGTTGAAGTGATGCAAAAGATCGATGATCAATTTCCCCTTCTTGATCGATTAAGACTTGTTCCATATCGAGCAGTCGGTCATGATCACGGTTTTCTACTATGCCTAAAACCAGATACTGTCGTCATTTATTCAAAGACGCATATGATTCAGCCGGCCAAGTGTTTTGTAGGGTTGAGTCTGAGCGGTTTATCAGCAGATCAGGAATTTCAATCCATCATTCATCCAGATATGTTAGACGGGAAAATCATCCAGGGAGTGTCGTAGTTTTTTGGTGATGTCTTTTATCTTACGAGGTCAACTTGACATTTAGAAGGGAGAAGAAGATGAAAAAATTAAAATTTAAACTCACTTACTACTGGTATAAACTCCTCATGAAGCTAGGTCTAAAGAGTGATGAAATTTATTATATTGGTGGAAGTGAAGCGCTGCCGCCTCCATTATCAAAGGATGAAGAGCAGGAACTGCTTGTCAAATTACCAAAAGGTGATCAAACCGCAAGGGCGATTCTGATCGAAAGAAATTTGCGTTTAGTCGTTTACATCGCAAGGAAATTTGAAAACACAGGTATTAATATCGAGGATTTAATTAGTATCGGAACCATTGGCCTGATCAAAGCAGTCAATACATTTAACCCTGAAAAAAAGATCAAGCTGGCAACATATGCTTCGAGATGTATTGAAAATGAGATTCTGATGTACTTGAGGCGAAATAATAAAATCCGTTCAGAAGTCTCGTTTGATGAACCGCTCAACATTGATTGGGACGGAAATGAACTGCTTTTATCAGACGTACTTGGAACAGATGATGATATTATCACGCGGGATATTGAAGCAAATGTAGATAAAAAACTGCTGAAAAAAGCGCTGGAGCAATTAAATGACCGCGAAAAGCAGATCATGGAACTGAGATTTGGCTTGGTCGGCGGTGAGGAAAAAACCCAAAAAGATGTCGCTGACATGCTTGGGATTTCCCAGTCGTATATTTCGAGGCTTGAAAAAAGAATCATTAAACGATTACAAAAAGAATTTAATAAAATGGTCTAAAAAAATTTTTTGAAAGCTCGATCCCTGTACTGCCAAAGGGATAACCATTTTTTCACATGATTCTCGTCATCGCTCGTGCATATTTTTCCATCCCAAGGAGATACTGAACTTTGTACAACAGCTCCTGTAGGGAGGGAAAAAAGTGTCCAGAAATAAAGTGGAAATCTGCGGAGTCGACACCTCCAAACTGCCTGTTCTGAAAAACGACGAGATGAGAAAATTGTTCAGACAGCTGCAAGATGAGGGTGACGATACAGCAAGAGAAAAGCTAGTCAATGGCAATTTACGGTTGGTTTTAAGTGTGATTCAGCGTTTTAACAACAGAGGCGAGTATGTCGATGATCTCTTCCAAGTAGGCTGTATCGGATTAATGAAATCAATTGATAATTTTGATTTAAGCCACAATGTCAGATTTTCAACTTATGCGGTTCCTATGATCATAGGAGAAATCCGTCGATACTTGCGTGATAACAACCCGATTCGGGTGTCTCGTTCACTAAGAGATATTGCCTATAAGGCACTTCAGGTCCGTGAGAGGCTGATTAGTGAGACAAGCAAGGAGCCAACAGCAGAAGACATTGCCAAAGTGCTGGAAGTGCCTCATGAGGAAATTGTCTTTGCCCTAGATGCGATTCAAGATCCTGTATCTTTGTTTGAACCGATCTATAATGACGGAGGAGATCCGATTTATGTGATGGATCAAATTAGTGATGAACGGAACAAAGACACACAATGGGTGGAAGAATTGGCCTTAAAAGAGGGCATGCGCAGATTGAACGACAGGGAAAAAATGATTCTTCGTAAACGCTTTTTCCAGGGCAAAACGCAAATGGAAGTCGCTGAAGAGATCGGGATTTCTCAAGCACAAGTCTCAAGGCTTGAAAAAGCAGCCATCAAACAAATGAATAAAAACATCTTTTAAAGCCGCCGCTTGATGTGCGGCTTTTTTCATTCTTGTTAGAGAACACGCCTCTAGTATTGACTCGGTTATTTTTTTCATTTAATCTGTTTTTAACAAATGTTATTTTAGATATCATTTGTTAGGGAACACTTAAGCGGAAAGAAGGGTTATTATGACATTCCATGATGAAAGAAGGCTGCTCATTAAGGTTGCGCATATGTATTATGAAGAAGGCGCCACCCAATCTAACATTGCAGAAGCTGTTGGGGTTAGCCGTTCGCTCATATCGAAATATTTGGCAAAAGCACGTGAAGCAGGAATCGTGGAAATCATTATTCATGATGAAGTCAATCAACAGTATGGATCGTTAGAAAGAAAAATAGAACGCAAATATGGGCTGCGAGAAGTCGTCTGTGTGGAAACGCTTAGCAAAGACACAACCAAAAGCCGAATCGGTGCCGCGGCAGCAAGCTTTTTATTAAAAGTGATGAAAGATGGACAAGTCATCGGGTTTTCCTCAGGGACAACGCTGCATGAAATGGCGAAAGCGCTTACCTCTGTTCAGCACTATCCATCCGTGACATTTGTTCCGCTTGTCGGAGGTGTGGGAAATGAAGATGTCGATATCCACGCTAACTATATTATTGCGAGATGCACAGAGGCACTCAAATCTAAATGTGAGTTTTTACATGTACCCGTCATGCTTGATACGAAAGAAGCGAAAGATGTACTGATCCGGCAGCCGTCGATCAAAAAAGTGATTGAACTAGGAGAATCATCAAATATCGCGGTTGTCGGAATTGGCGGTGTTCCGCAGCATTCAACGATGGTGAAATCTTATATGACAAGCGGCGAGGAGGACATCCTTCAAGCGAAGGATGTAGCAGGTGACATTTGCTATAACTTTATTGATCATCAAGGGGAAGTATATCCCCACCCATGGAACGACCGGGTGATGGGCATAAGCCCGCAAAAGCTGAAAGAAATTCCGCTTGTCATAGGTGTCGCTGGTGGCGAAGAGAAAATTGAAGCGATCCGGGCGGCATTAGCAGGTGGATTAATTCATGTATTAATTACCGATGAACGAACAGGAGATGCCTTATTAAAGTAACTACCTAATATCATTAGGTAGTCAGCGTGTAGATAAACCCTCGCATTCGGTGTCAGTCCTGCGTGCCGGTGCTCACGAATATCAAATTCGCTCCGCTCCGGTACTCGTCCTTCCTAGACTGCAAAGGTTTTCTATCACGCTGAAAAGAAGACAAAGGGCTAAAATGAAGATCATTTTAGCCCTTTGTCAAGAATCTGTAACTACCTAATATCATTAGGTAGTTTTTTTTGAGTCTAAAGACTCAAAAAGATTGAAAATTTTATCGATTTTAGCTTGACACAAAGTTGACACATCATATAAACTAAGTTCATAACAAATGATAAATAAAATAACAAATGTTACAAGAAACAGATTTTTGTTAATTTTTATAACATTTGTTAAAAGTTTCAGATTATATTTCTAGCAATCTATTGAGAAGCAAGAAAACCTGAAAGGATGATTTAGATGTCAATCTATCAACAGTTGTTAGCTCGAGAACGCAGTGGAGACCCGATCAAAGTAGGGATTATTGGAGCAGGCCAAATGGGCTTTGGACTCATTTCACAAATTTCTAAAATTCCAGGCATGATTGTCGCTGGTGTTTGTGATATTCACCTTAGTGCAGCAGAAAAGGCAGCAAATTTCTACAAGCAGCATGCGAAGCCGCATCAAATGGTTGTCACAAATGATTACAGAGAAGTGATTCAATCAGATTTCGTGGAAGTTGTAGTAGATGCAACAGGTGTCCCAGAGGTCGGAGCAAACATTTCTTTGGAAGCGCTTAATTCGAAAAAACATCTCGTTCTTTTAAATGTAGAAGTTGATATTACTATCGGTTTGGTCATGCATAAGTTATTCACAAATGCAGGGCTTGTTTACTCAGGATCAGCTGGAGACGAACCAGCAGCAACACTAGAATTATATGAATTTGCGAAAACAATGGGTCTTGAGGTGCTCGTTGCCGGGAAAGGAAAGAACAACCCATTCTTCCCAGAAGCAAATCCAGATACGTGTAAAGCAGAAGCAGATAGTAAACATATGAGTGCACATATGCTGGCTGCATTCCAGGACGGCACAAAAACAATGGCCGAAATGAACTTATTAAGTAATGCGACAGGGCTTCTGCCTGATAAAGTCGGTATGCACGGAGTCGAAGCGAATTTAGAGAATGTAGCAGATAAATTGAATCAAAAACAGCAAGGCGGCGTGCTGGATAACTTCGGAGTCGTTGAATATGTAAATGGACTTGCACCAGGCGTATTTGTCATCGTCAAGAGTGATCTTGAGCCAGTGGATGAAGAACTGCGCTATTTAAAAGTTGGAAAAGGTCCGCACTACACACTTTACCGTCCTTTCCACTTAGCCAGTCTTGAAACACCTGTCACCATCGCAAAAGCGGTCTTACAGCATGATTCATCCATCCACCCAATTGGTGTACCAGTGTCAGAAACAGTAGCTGTTGCGAAAAGAGAGATTAAAGCAGGGGAATCACTTGACGGAATTGGCGGGTACTCCGTAAGAGGTGTACTTGAAACACATCAAGACATGAAAACGAACGGCCACATTCCAATTGGCTTAATCAGCGGAAAAGTCGTAGCGAAAAAAGACATCAAATTAGGACAATTCCTGACTCATGATGATGTAGAACTTGATTCAAACACAACGGTCTGGAAGCTGCGTTCATTACAAGATCATTTATTTCAATCATAAGGACGTGAAGCTATGGAAAAATTAGCAATCGTACTTTGTATCATTCTCATTGTGCAGTATGGGTTATCTTTTATTCAAATCAAGTACTACCGCAAGAGCATGGATTCACTTATTGATGACTACAAAGGGAAGCAAGGCTATCACTTGTTTTCGGGAATGGAACGGCGCAAAGTTGGCCCTGGAGCCATAGCGCTCATCATTGTGGATGAATCTTATATCATTCAAAAATGCCATGTGCTTGGCGGTGTGTCGATCTTATCTAAATTTAAAGAAGTTCCTTCATATGAAGGAAAGCATGTTGGTGCAGTGCTAGACGAGCACCATATGATGAAGCAGACATTGAAAAAACGCAAAAAGGGGCCAGCTGTCATGCACGCACTTTCCATGGCGGCTGAACAAGCACTTGTCTCGATTTCGAAAAAAAATATAACAAATGTGAACTAGAGAAAGGGGAGATGAAACATGGAATGGATTCAATGGTTTGGAGAGCACTTTATCGGAATGTTTGAAGCCGGTGGAAAGCAATTCATGGGTCTTGTTACAGGCATCGTTCCAACGCTTGTTGTGTTACTTACTTTCACTTATGCTGTCATGAAGTTTATTGGAGAAGAGCGAGTGAATAGAGCGATCCAGTTTGCAGCGAAATATACGATTTTGCGCTATACGTTAATGCCGATCTTATCTGTTCTTATTTTGACAAACCCAATGGCTTATACGTTTGGCCGCTTCTTACCTGAAAAACAAAAACCAGCATTCTATGATTCAGCTGTTTCATTTGTTCATCCGGTGACATCACTGTTCCCGTATGCCAACGCAGGAGAACTGTTTGTCTACTTAGGGATTGCAAACGGGATTAAAGAAGCAGGATATTCAATGTCAGAACTTGCTGTTCGTTACTTCTTAGTCGGGATCGTCGTCATTTTACTTCGCGGTATTATTACTGAATGGATTACAAAATACTTGGCAGGAAAAATGAAAGCGAATTCACAATAGGGGAGGGTTAGACATGACAAACCACAAAGTATTTGTTGCAAAAGGTGCTGGCGGATGGGGAAAAGGCTTAGAGCTTGAACCGACTGGTAAAAGAAGAAAGGTTGTTTCCATTACAGGGGGAGGCATTCACCCAGTTGCTCGTAAAATTGCAGAAATGACAGGGACAGAAGCATGTGACGGCTTTAAAAACTCGATACCAGAAGATGAAATGATGTGTGTTGTCATTGACTGCGGTGGAACCGCGCGAATCGGACTGTATCCAATGAAGCGCATTCCAACTGTAGACGTTTTGGCTTCCTCTCCTTCTGGACCGCTTGCAAAACATATTACAGAGGATATCTTCGTATCAGGCGTAACAGAAAAGGATATTTCCTTTGCGGAAGCATCTGATGGTGAGGCGAAAGTAGAAGGTCAAGAAAACAGTGAGCCGATTGACAAAGAGAATTTCAAAGAAACCTATTCAAAACTGAAAGAGGAAAATATCGAGCGTCAGGAAAAAGGTAATTTCCTCATGAGATTCTCAAGAGGAATCGGGAAAGTCACCGGTACGTTCTATCAGGCTGGCCGTGATTCCGTTGATATGCTTTTGAAAAACATTATTCCATTCATGGCATTTGTCAGTATGTTAATTGGAATTATCAATTATACAAAAATCGGTGACTTGATTGCTCATTTTCTATCGCCACTGGCAGGATCTATATGGGGGCTCTTACTGCTCGTCGTGGTCTGTACATTGCCGTTCCTATCGCCTGTCTTAGGACCTGGAGCAGTCATTGCACAAGTCATCGGTGTTCTCATTGGTAGTCAAATTGCACTAGGGAATATCCCGCCTCAATTTGCACTCCCTGCACTATTTGCCATCAACGGTCAAGTAGGGTGTGATTTCATTCCAGTTGGGCTGTCACTTGGTGAAGCGAAGCCGGAAACGGTACAATATGGGGTACCAGCTGTTTTGTATAGCCGTCTCATTACAGGGGTTCTATCTGTTGTGATCGCATACGTTGCCAGCTTCGGTATGTATTAAACGTATTAAAGGAGGAATCGAGATACATGGTAACACAATCTGTCGTAAAAGAAATCGGGATCTTAGTCCCGCAATTTAAAGAAGATAAGCTGATTGTTTTATTTGGACCCGCAGCGCCGCAGGAATTAAGAGATATGTCCGTCATTCATGAGTTCGAACATTTAGAAGAAGAGCCGCTGAAGCTGGGCGGTACCATTCAAGTGGGCGATCAAACGTACACGATCACAGCCCTCGGCAATAAAGCAAATGACAACTTTAAAGAGCTCGGCCATATTTCGATCTACTTCCAAGAGCCGTTTGATGATGTATTACCGGGAGCTGTCTTTGCATCTCCGCACAAGTTTCCTGATATAAAAGAAGGCGTACGAATTGAAATTTCGTAACGATAAAGAAAAGCTGTTCCGTAAAAGGAGCAGCTTTTCTTATGTGAGGTTTACCAGAAAGAGCAATTGCGATATGCTGTAAACATTCATTATTTGTTTATTCAGAATTTTTACTCAGGGGGAAATGATGGTGTCACTTGAATTGAAGGATGTTTCTTTAAAACGAAATGGGAAATGGCTGCTGCAATCTGTTGACTGGCAGGTGAACAAAGAGGAGCACTGGGTGCTTTACGGTTTAAATGGTGCGGGAAAAACCGCTTTATTAAATATGCTCTGCTCATATTACTTCCCCACGTCAGGTGAGATGACCGTGCTGGGACATGTCTTTGGCAAGGAGGCGCTTGGCGAAAAGCTCAGGAAGAAAATTGGCCTCATTTCTGCGGGACTTGAAAAGAAACTGCACAGAGACGACAATGCATTTGAAATAGTTCTCAGCGGAGCATTTGCTTCGATCGGGCTTTATGAAACCCCGACAGATGAGATAAGAGAGAAAGCCATTGATCTATTAAAAGCATTTGGTTCATTCAAATATGCGAACCGGACATATGAAACACTCTCACAAGGAGAAAAGCAAAAAGTCCTGATTGCGAGGGCTTTAATGAATGATCCCAAGCTCTTGATTTTAGATGAGCCTGTGACGGGTCTTGATTTTTTAGCAAGAGAACAGGTGCTGGAGACCATCTCATTCATTGCTTCAAAGCCTGATGCGCCTACTTTACTTTATACGACCCATCATGCAGAAGAGATTTTGCCTGTTTTTCAGCACACCTTATTATTAAAAGATGGGACTGTTTTTGATCAAGGAGAAACAAAAGAGATGATGACAAGCGATTTGCTTTCTTCCTTCTTTGAATGTCCGGTAGATGTGATGTGGAGAAATGGCCGTCCTCACTTAAGTAAATTGTAGATGAAAGAAACTATTGGTCTGTATCCCTGCTTTTCCATCATACATATTATAGTAGAAAACGAAAGGCGGGGAAGGACAGATGATCAGTATTTCTGAATTCCAAATCAAGGATGTCGTCGATGTGTCGAGCGGAAAAAAACTAGGCACCATTGGGGACATTGATATTAATGTCACGAGCGGTAAAATACAAGCGATCATTATCGGCGGCACAGGTAAAATGATGGGATTTTTCGGAAAAGAAGAGGAAATGATTGTGCCGTGGCGAAATATAGTAAAAATTGGCGAAGATGTGATACTTGTCCGATTGTCTTCTTAAAATTCGTATAACTCCTCAATGAATTATTCAATGATCCTTAAAATAAGCTCTCCATTCTTAGCAAACAATGTCTTTTTCGGGTAAAAAGATTACGTTTTCATATCAATTTGAAAAAAAACCTGTAGAAAGGGCACATTTGAGTGTAATATTTAATGAATCCCACTAACTGTCTACGCATGTCTTGTGGTAAAATAGGAGCGAAATAAAGAGAGATGAATGAAAGGTGGGAGGGCAGCTTTGACACACAAATATGACCCCTTTCAGCAGAAATCACCTTATGCAATGACCATTCATGATTGGACGAACATGACATGTTCTGGTAAAGAGGTATTGGCCGGATTTACGACAAAAAATGGCGGCTTCAGCCTTTCTCCATATCAATCATTGAACACTGGACTCCATGTAGGAGATGATGCTTCTAGTGTCCAAATGAATCGTCAAGTCATAGCAGATGCTACTGCTGTGCCGCTCTCTGATTGGGTGTTTGCAGACCAAACACACGATGACCGCATCAAGAAAGTCACCAAGGAGCAAAGAGGAAGAGGAAGTCTTCATTATCATGAGGCACTGCCTGGAACAGACGGTTTATATACGTCTGAACCGAACATGATGCTCGCTCTTTGTTTCGCCGATTGTGTTCCGCTTTATTTTCTAGCTCCGCAAAATGGACTCATCGGAACAGCCCATGCCGGATGGAAAGGAACCGTCAAGCAAATTGGTGCAAAGATGGTAGATCTATGGGTCAACCAAGAAGGTGCCAAGACCGATCAAATACAAGTCGTCATTGGACCATCCATTGGCAGCTGCTGCTACATAGTCGATGACGTGGTCATGGATCAAGTGAAACAGCTTCCCTTTTCAACAGAGGATGTGTATTCCGAGATTTCACAGGGACAATATAAATTAGACTTGAAAACATTAAACAAAAACGTATTGCTTCATGCAGGGATGAAAGAAGAAAACATACATGTCAGTTCGATGTGCACAAGCTGCAGTGATCAGCTTTTCTTCTCACACCGCCGTGATCAAGGGAAAACAGGACGTATGATGTCTTTTGTCGGGTTTAAGGAGGCATAAGTGCAATTGAATGTACGAGAGAATCTCAGACAAATAAATGAACAAATAAACGAAGCATGTAAAAGAGCCGGCCGGAACCCAGTGGATGTATCGGTCGTCGCTGTCACAAAGTATGTCTCGATTGAGCGAGCACAAGAAGCCAAGGAAGCAGGAATTTTGCACTTTGGAGAAAATCGTGACCAAGGGTTACTTGAAAAACAAGCGGCCATAACCGATGAAAGCATTAGCTGGCACTTCATCGGCAGTTTACAAACACGAAAAGTAAAATCTGTCATTCAAACAATTGACTACTTACATTCGCTCGACAGGATGTCTCTTGCGAATGAAATTGAAAAAAGAGCGGATCACACGGTTCGCTGTTTTGTACAGGTAAACACATCGCTGGAGGAGTCAAAACACGGCTTACAAAGTGAAGACGTGATTCCATTTGTGAAGCAGCTCGCTGATTTCAAAAAGATTGAAATTGCTGGACTGATGACGATGGCTCCATTTACAGATGATCACACTGTGATACGAAACTGCTTTAAAACATTAAAAAATCTTCAAGAAGAAGTAAAACATCTTAACCAAGTAAATGCACCTTGTCAGCATTTATCGATGGGCATGTCAAATGATTTTGAAATCGCAATTGAAGAAGGTGCGACATTCGTTCGGATTGGCTCTTCACTTGTTGGAAATGAAACAGGAGGTGCGTGACATGAGCATAAAAAATAAGTTTAAAAGCTTTTTCACTCTCGACGATGAAGAGTATGAGTACGAATATATTGATGAAGAAAGAGAACCAGTCCAAGAAGAAAAAGGAACGAAGGACAAAGCGGCATTTCAAGAGCGTCCGCAGACTGGAAAACAAAATGTCGTCAGCTTGCAAAGCTTGCAGAAATCCTCTAAAGTGGTGTTAAGTGAGCCGCGTGTTTATGCAGAAGCGCAAGAGATTGCAGACCATATTAAAAACAGACGTGCAGTCGTCGTGAATTTGCAGCGCATTCAGCACGATCAAGCAAAGCGAATCATTGACTTCTTAAGCGGAACTGTTTATGCAATCGGTGGAGACATCCAGCGCATTGGCTCGAATATATTCCTCTGCACACCTGATAATGTGGATGTATCTGGCACAATATCAGAACTTTTGACAGAGGAAGAACCTCAGAGGTGGTAAATCAAAGTGATTTTATATTACATTTTCCAGCTTTTACAGACTGTATTAACGATTTACTCATTCGCGATTATTATTTACATCTTTATGTCATGGGTGCCATCTGCAAGAGAAACATCGATTGGGCGTTTTCTGACAAATATTTGCGAACCGTATTTAGAACCATTTCGTAAAATTATTCCGCCAATTGGCATGATTGACATCTCGCCAATTGTGGCATTGCTTGTGATTCGTTTTGCATCATCATATGGACTAACTGGTCTTTACAATATGATTGTACGCTTCATGTAGACAGGCTGCCGGGCTTGGCGCTGCCAGGCTCTTTTACATAAGAGGGGAACAATATGAGCGATATTTATCAACATTTTAGAAAAGACGAACAGCCATTTGTCGACCAAGTGTTAGGCTGGAAAAAAATCGCACTCGACCAGTATCGAATGAAATTAACAGACTTTCTTGATCCGCGTGAGCAGTTTATTACCGAGTCCGTCATCCAGCATGCTGATGAGCTTGGGATCATGTTTTTTGGCGGGTATGAAGGAGCGGAGCGCAAAAGAGCTCTCATTTATCCTGAATATTTAGAACCGGCTACTCAGGATGTTGAGCTGTCTTATTTTCAGGTGAATTATGCGAAAAAGTTTATTTCCTTAGAACACCCGAAGCTTCTCGGCTCACTGATTGGGACAGGCTTGAAGCGTCAAAAATTCGGAGATCTGTTATTTTCAGAGGAAGATGTGCAGTTTATTTGTACAAGTGATGTCGCTGATTTTGTGCGGGCGCAGCTGACGCATGTCGGCAGAGCCTCCGTTTCATTAGAGGAAATCACGCAGGCAGATTTAAAACCGGTTATGAGCAAGACTGACATCAAAGAAGATACTATTTCTTCACTGCGGCTTGATGCGGTATGTGCTGCAATCAGCCGTCAGTCTCGGCAAAAGGCACAGCTTTTGGTCAAAAATGGGCTTGTCAAAGTTAATTGGAAAGTCACTGAGGACCCTTCCTTTACAATCGGCGAAGGCGATCAGCTCTCTGTACGGGGATTTGGCCGATTTAGCTTGAAAACGATTGATGGGAAGACCAAAAAAGATAAATTTAAAGTAACATTTGAGCTTCTGACATAACGAACTTGAATCTGGAGGTGGCGAGGTTGCCATTAACACCTAATGATATTCATAATAAAACGTTCACAAAAAGCTTTCGCGGCTATGATGAAGATGAAGTAAACGAGTTTTTAAGCCAAGTACGTAAAGATTACGAAATCGTGCTTCGCAAAAAGAACGAACTTGAAGAAAAAGTAAACGAACTTGACGAAAGACTTGGTCATTTTGCGACAATTGAAGAGACATTAAACAAATCAATTCTTGTGGCGCAGGAAGCAGCAGAAGACGTCAAACGTCATTCTGATAAAGAAGCGAAATTGATTATTCGTGAAGCAGAGAAAAATGCAGATCGTATTATCAACGAAGCGCTATCAAAATCAAGAAAGATTGCGATGGAAATCGAAGAGCTGAAGAAACAGTCGAAGGTCTTTAGAACTCGCTTCCAAATGCTCATCGAAGCTCAGCTTGATCTTCTAAAAAATGACGATTGGGATCATTTACTGGAATATGAAGTTGACGCTGTCTTTGACGAAAAAGAATAAGCGCGTCATCTTGACATGACGTGCACATGTTGCATATAATACCATCATAAATTAACAAGAGATAAACGTTTGAAAGGGACACTCGCAGTTGTCATATGCGTAATAAAGCGAATCAGGGATGGTGGAAGCCTGACATTACGAGACGCTGCAATGAGATCACCCCTTTAGTTCCTTTTCTGAAATGAATGAGTAAGAAAAGGCGTCTGATCACGTTACGATTTTAGAGTGGATAAGCGGCTGTTTCATAGCGCTGTCTAAAAGGGTGGTACCGCGAGACAAGCCTTCTCGTCCCTTATGGGATGAGAGGGCTTTTTTTATTGTTTTTTAATCAGAATTTGCATATGGAGGAATGGGTATGAACTACAAAGACACCTTATTAATGCCGAAAACAGAATTCCCAATGAGAGGGAACTTGCCGAACAAAGAGCCTGAAATCCAAGAGGAGTGGGCAGAAAAAGACATCTATCAAATGGTTTTAGAGCGGACAAAAGGACGCCCGACCTTTATTTTGCATGATGGACCTCCATATGCGAATGGTGACATTCATATGGGGCACGCACTCAATAAAATCCTAAAAGATTTTATTGTCCGTTTTAAATCAATGAATGGGTTCCACGCACCGTACGTACCGGGCTGGGATACACACGGCTTACCAATTGAAACGGCTCTTACTAAAAATAAAAAAGTCAAACGTAAAGAAATGTCGACAGCTGAATTCCGCAAACTATGTGAAGAGTATGCTTGGAAGCAAATCGAAGGTCAGCGCAATCAGTTTAAGCGATTAGGCGTAAGAGCAGACTGGGACAATCCATATGTAACCTTAAAGCCTGAGTACGAAGCGCAGCAAATTCTTGTCTTTGGTGAAATGGCGAAGAGAGGCTATATTTACAAAGGACTAAAGCCTGTTAACTGGTCTCCTTCAAGTGAGTCAGCACTTGCTGAAGCGGAAATTGAATATAAAGACAAACGTTCACCATCCATTTACGTTTCATTTAAAGTGAAAGATGGCAAAGGCGTACTTGAAAACGGCGAACAATTCATCATCTGGACAACAACCCCTTGGACACTTCCTGCAAACCTTGGGATTTGTGTTCATCCAAACCTAGAGTACAGCGTTCTTCAAGTGGGTGCTGAGCGATATGTTGTCGCATCTGAGCTAGTTGAACAAGTGGCAAAAACACTTGGCTTTGAAGAGTATGAAGTCGTGAAAACATTAAAAGGAAAAGAATTAGATACCATCGTTGCAGAGCATCCGATCTACGGCAGAGATTCTCTTGTCATGCTTGGCGACCACGTGACAACGGATGCAGGAACAGGCTGTGTTCACACAGCTCCAGGTCACGGGGAAGATGACTTTATTGTCAGTATGAAATACGGTCTTGATGTGCTATGTCCAGTAGACGAAAAAGGTGTGATGACAGAAGAAGCGCCTGGTTTTGAAGGATTATTCTACGAGGATGCCAATAAAGCGATCACAGAACAGCTTGAAGCAAAAGGCGCACTGAAAAAGCTCGACTTTATCACGCACTCTTACCCGCATGACTGGAGAACGAAAAAACCAACCATTTATCGTGCGACAGCTCAGTGGTTTGCATCGATTAAGGATTTCAGAGAAGCGCTATTAGACAATATTAAAGAAACGAAATGGGTTCCAGCATGGGGCGAAACACGCCTATTCAACATGGTGCGAGACAGAGGCGACTGGTGCATTTCAAGACAGCGTGTATGGGGCGTTCCAATTCCGGTCTTTTATGCGGAAAATGGCGAGCCGATCATCACAGATGAAACGATTCAGCATGTCTCTCAATTATTTAGAGAACATGGCTCTAATATTTGGTTTGAAAAAGAAGCGAAAGAACTATTGCCAGAAGGCTTTACACATCCAGGAAGCCCGAACGGTGAATTCACAAAAGAGCAGGACATCATGGATGTATGGTTTGATTCCGGTTCTTCTCACCAGGCCGTTTTAGAAGAAAGAGATGACCTTGTCCGTCCGGCAGACCTTTACCTTGAAGGCTCTGACCAATATCGCGGCTGGTTTAACTCTTCCTTATCAACAGCAGTTGCTGTCACTGGAAAAGCACCGTATAAAGGTGTTCTAAGCCACGGCTTTACGCTTGATAAAGAAGGACGCAAGATGAGTAAATCATTAGGCAATACGATTGACCCAACAAAGGTAGCGAAGCAGCTTGGGGCGGAGATTCTTAGACTTTGGGTATCTTCTGTCAACTATCAAGCCGATCACCCAGTGTCTGATGATATCTTGAAACAAGTAGCAGAGGTCTATCGTAAAATCCGTAACACGTTCCGATTCCTGCATGGAAACCTATTTGACTTTAACCCAGCAGTCAATGCGGTGCCGGTAGAAGAGCTTCGCGAAGTGGATCAATATATCTTGATCAAATTAAACAAATTGATTGATAAAGTGAAAAAGGCCTATGATGATTACGAATTTGCGGTCGTATATCATGCGATTCACAATTTCTGTACGATTGAGCTAAGCTCTTTCTATCTCGATTTTGCAAAGGATGTCGTGTACATTGAGCATGCAGATCATCCAGACCGCCGCAGCATGCAAACGGTCTTCTACGAAACATTAATGGCATTAGTGAAGCTGACTGCACCAATTCTTCCGCATACAGCAGATGAATTATGGAGCCACTTAAGCTTTGTTGAAGAGCCAAGTGTTCAGTTAACAGATATGCCAGAAGGTGTGACTGTTCCTCAAGCGGAAGCGACAGAAGTGAAGTTTGACCGCTTTATGGAAGTGCGTGACGATGTTCTAAAAGCGCTCGAAATTGCGCGTAATGAGAAAGTCATCGGACGTTCACTTGAAGCAAGTGTGACCCTTTATGCGACAGATGAAGTGAAAAATCTTCTTGAATCTATCAAAGAAGATGTGAAGCAGCTCTTTATCATCTCAGAATTAACGGTAGAAGATGAGCAAAATGCTGACGCTTCAGCGCCTGAATACACATCAGGACGGATTCTGGTTCAAAAAGCAGAAGGAGAACTGTGCGAACGTTCCCGCATTATTTCAAAAGATGTTGGTGCAAATCCGAAATACCCAACATTGTCACTGAAAAATGCTGAAATCGTGGAAAAATATTACCAGAATTAACAGTGTGATATGACCAACTAGCGCCCCGCCATATGCGGGGCGTTTTCTTTTTTGAGAAAATGACAGCGTTTAGAACGAAAGGAAAAATCTTATGGCTTTAAAGTGGACAGCCGGGGCAACAATATGATTATCACGACAGGGCAGGAGTTGAAATAGCGACATGAATGGCGATCTAGAGACGATTTACACGGAACTCCTTCAAATGAAAGAAGAGCTGCAATCTAAACTGTTTGAATACGCATCATTTCGTTCACCCGCTGAGCATGTCTCAATGAACGAGGTCCAAACGACCACGCTTCTTTATCACATCAAAGAAGAGCTGCAAGATGTGTCTCTCGCTATTGCAAAAATTGAGCAGGGAACCTATGGTATATGTGAGGCGACAGGTGATGCCATTCCGCTTGAACAAATGAGTATTCTTCCTACCGCCCGCACGGCTGACGACTTTCTATATCATAAGCAATACGAGAAAAAAGCATTCACTCCTTATCCTCATGAATCAGATGATTCTCATTTTGAAGCCTTCCACATGTAGGGAGGTTTTTGTCTGTCAACTAAAGTTTCTTTACTCCTTCCTGTTTTCTTGATAAAATGCTTAAAGACCAAAGTATGAAGATGGAGGAACGTGTGTGTTCTATTACATAATCGCATTCGTGATGATTTGTTTAGATCAATTAACAAAATGGCTCATTGTCAAAAATATGATGCTCGGAGATTCTTATCCAGTGATTGATGGCTTCTTTTATATCACGTCTCACCGAAATTCAGGAGCCGCATGGGGAATTCTCCAAGGACAAATGTGGTTTTTCTATGTGATCACACTCGTTGTTATTGCGGGAATTGTTTATTATTTGCAAAAGCATGGGCAAAAGGACAAGCTGCTTGGAGTAGCACTGGCCTTAATGCTTGGCGGAGCAATTGGAAACTTTATCGACCGCGTTTTCCGTCAGGAAGTGGTAGATTTTGCTCATTTCGTCTTTGGGAATTATCACTACCCAATCTTTAATATTGCAGATTCTTCTCTATGTGTAGGGGTTATTCTGCTCTTCATTCAAATGCTGTTAGATGGAAAGAAAACGAAGGAGTCAACTACATGAATCAAGTAAATATTGCCGTTTCAGAAGAACAAACGAGTGAACGGCTTGATAAATTTCTAAGCACGACAGAACCAGAATGGTCAAGAACCCAAGTCCAGCAGTGGGTAAAGGATGGGCTGATCGAAGTAAACGGGAAACAAGTGAAAGCCAATTACAAAGTACAAGCTGGAGATCAGATTAAAGTCGAGATTCCAGACCCAGAAGTACTAGATGTAGAAGCAGAACCAATGGATCTTGATATTTATTATGAGGATGCAGATGTGCTAGTGGTGAATAAACCACGAGGAATGGTTGTTCATCCAGCGCCAGGTCACGTCTCTGGAACACTTGTAAATGGCCTGATGGCACATTGCACGGACTTATCAGGCATTAATGGTGTGATGCGTCCTGGAATTGTCCACCGAATTGATAAAGACACGTCTGGACTGTTAATGGTCGCGAAAAACGATATGGCGCATGAATCACTCGTCAATCAGCTCGTGGCTAAGACCGTCACAAGAAAATATACGGCCGTTGTCCATGGCATTATCCAGCATGATACAGGCACAATTGATGCCCCAATTGGCAGAGACAAAAAAGACCGCCAAAGCATGACGGTTACAAAAGAAAGTGCAAAACAAGCAGTCACTCACTTTGATGTGATTGAACGCTTTCAGGACTTCACGGTTGTGGAGTGCCGTCTTGAAACAGGAAGAACACACCAAATTCGTGTTCATATGAAATATATCGGCTATCCGCTTGCAGGAGATCCGAAATATGGACCGAGAAAGACAGTCGATTTTAATGGACAGCTGCTTCATGCAGGTGTTCTAGGATTTGATCATCCTAGAACAGGAGAATATATCGAGTTCACAGCACCGATTCCTGCTGATATGCAAGCTTTTATCGATTCATTAAGAAATAACGATTGACAGGCAGTTCTTTTTTTGAAATAATAAACGAAGAAATGAAGATTCTTTAAAACAGTCCAGAGAGGCTGAGAAGGATAACGGATCAATTTGTGCACGTGTATGCACAAATGAACGCCCCTCTCTGCCCTTTGCAGAAGGGGCTTTTTATTTGTCAAAAAGAGGTGTAAAAGATGGAACAAAAAGCAGTCATTCTTGATGAACAAGCGATCAGACGAGCGCTTACCCGAATTGCACATGAAATGATTGAGCGCAATAAAGGGATGAAAGATGTCATCCTTGCGGGGATCAAGACAAGAGGCATTCATCTTGCAAAGCGCCTTGCAGAGCGCATCGAGCAAATTGAAGGAAATCCAGTCACAGTGGGTGAACTTGATATTACGCTGTACCGTGATGACCTGACAAAAAAGACAGACAACCAAGACCCGCTTGTAAAGGGTGCAGACATCCCAGCTGACATTAATGACAAAACACTGATCGTCGTTGACGATGTCCTGTTTACAGGCAGAACCGTCAGAGCGGCCATGGATGCCCTTGTGGATGTAGGAAGACCATCTTCCATTCAGCTTGCTGTTCTCGTTGACCGGGGACACCGGGAGCTTCCGATTCGAGCGGATTATATCGGGAAGAACATTCCGACATCAAAAGCAGAGACCGTCATGGTTCAGCTGAATGAAGTAGATCAAAACGACCTTGTCGCTATATATGAAAAATAACCTTTTTAAATGCATTCCAGAGAGTTTGCAAAGAGGGCAATAACAGAGACACCGAGCACACGGCTTAAGTTGCGTGTACGGTTTTTCTAGGCCTCTTTGCGCATACTCGCAAAGAGGCTTTTTTAATGAAAAAGGACACATCTAGGAGGAAAATCATGAGTCAGCAAAAAGCCAATTTAGGCATTCGAGATATCCCAAAACCGTTCACATGGCTGTCACTTAGCCTTCAGCATTTGTTTGCCATGTTTGGCGCGACCATTCTTGTACCAAAAATCATTGATATGAGTCCGGCCGTCGCGCTCATCTCAAGTGGTGTTGGAACCATTGTTTACTTAATCATCACAAGAGGACAAATTCCGGCGTATCTTGGATCGTCCTTTGCCTTTATCGCCCCCATACTGAATGTCAAAGCAACAGGCGGCCCTGGAGCCGCAATGGTTGGTGCCTTCATGGCGGGTGTCGCTTATGCACTCATTGCACTATTTATTAAATGGCTCGGCACAGGCTGGCTGATGAAACTTCTGCCGCCGGTCGTCGTAGGGCCAGTCATTATGGTCATCGGACTCGGACTCGCTGGAACAGCTGTCAACATGGCGATGTATGTTGATCCGAATGCAACCGAGCTTGTTTACAGCCTTAAGCACCTAATGGTCGCCGGCTTCACACTGGCTGTCACGATTATCAGCATGATCTTCCTAAGAGGATTCCTAAGCTTGATCCCAGTATTAATCGGAATTATCAGCGGCTATCTCTTTGCTTTAACACAAGGCATTGTGAACTTCCAGCCGGTCATTGACGCGAAATGGTTTGCTGTACCAGACTTCGTCGTACCATTTGTCGACTACACACCTGCTGTGACTTTAAGCATTCTCACAGTGATGGTGCCGGTTGCCTTTGTGACAATGTCTGAGCACATCGGCCACCAAGTGGTGTTAAGTAAAGTTGTAGGGCAAGATTTTATTAAAAAACCTGGTCTTCACCGCTCCATTTTAGGAGACAGTGCAGCGACGATCTTCGCTTCACTCATTGGCGGACCGCCAACAACAACGTATGGAGAGAACATCGGGGTCCTTGCCATCACAAGAGTGTTCAGTATCTTCGTCATCGGCGGAGCAGCAGTCTTTGCGATCTGCTTCGGCTTTGTCGGAAAAATTTCAGCATTAATCAGTACAGTGCCGTCCGCGGTCATGGGAGGCGTTTCGTTCCTGCTCTTTGGGATCATTGCCTCAAGCGGTCTGAGAATCCTGATTGATCATAAAGTGAATTTTGAAGAAAAGCGTAATCTCATTATCGCATCAGTCATCTTAGTCATCGGAATTGGCGGGGCATTCATTGAGGTGAAACAAATCAACCTCACTCTATCTGGAATGGCACTTGCTGCCATCACGGGTGTCCTGTTAAACCTGATCCTGCCACAGCAAAAAGCGGAGGATGACGAGTCAAATGAATCGAATACAGAAAACCTTTTAAAAGAAGTCCAGTGAGGCTGACAAGGGTTCTAAAATGAGCAGAATGCACGAAAGTGCCGCTGCTTCTTTTGGAGAACCCTAAGCTGCCGAGGCTTAGGGTTTTTTTGAACCTGAAAGTGATGAAAAACTAGAGGGGGAAGAAAAAATGAATGATCTATCGACAATGAGCAGCTTGTCTAAAGAAGAGATTTTACAGCTGATTGAAGAAGCAGCGGCTCTCAAAAAGGGGAAGCAAGAACTTGGCTTAGCGGGAGAATTTGTAGCAAACCTCTTCTTTGAACCAAGCACAAGAACACGATTTAGCTTCGAAGTTGCCGAAAAGAAACTGGGGATGAATGTACTGAGCTTAGATGCAGCAAGCACCTCCGTTCAAAAGGGCGAAACACTTTACGATACGGTAAAAACGCTCGAATCCATCGGCGTGAAAGCATGTGTGATTAGAGACAGCACCGATGAATATTACAATGAGCTGATCGGGAAGGTTGGGATTCCCATCATCAATGCTGGAGATGGCTGCGGGCAGCACCCGACCCAATCACTGCTTGACCTAATGACCATCTATGAAGAGTTTGGCGGCTTTGAGGGCTTAACGATTTCGATTCATGGAGACATCAAACACAGCAGGGTGGCAAGGTCAAATGCTGAGGTTCTCTCAAGGCTGGGAGCAACAGTCCTTTTTTCAGGGCCTGCTTCCTTCCAAGATGAGCAAAACCCTCACGGAACGTATGTCCAGGTAGATGAAGCCATCACACAATCTGATGTGGTGATGCTGCTCAGAATTCAGCATGAACGACATGCTGAAAAAATGGGCAGTGAAGATTACTTATCGACTTATGGATTAACAGTAGACAGGGCAAACAACATGAAAGAACGAGCCATTATTATGCATCCAGCACCAGTAAACAGAGGTGTGGAGATAGATGATTCTTTAGTGGAATCAAAGCAGTCACGAATTTTCAAGCAAATGGAAAATGGCGTTTATGTCCGAATGGCCGTATTAAAAAGAGCTTTTCAAAATAGCAGACTACATCAAAAAGGGAGAGATTCTGTCTATGTCGTATCTCATTAAAAACGGTTTTATCTTAACAAGCACAGGTGAAAAAGTGCAGCAGGATATTAGGGTAGAAGGAGAAGTGATTCAAGCGATTGGTCACTTAGAAAGAGAAGATGGAGAAGAGGTCATTGATGCTAAAGGGCTATTTGTTTCACCAGGCTTAATTGATCTGCATGTACATTTAAGAGAGCCAGGTGGAGAGAAAAAGGAAACGATTGAAACAGGCTCTAAAGCAGCAGCAAGAGGCGGCTATACAACGATTGCAGCGATGCCGAATACACGCCCAGTTCCGGATACAAAAGAGCAAATGGAATGGCTCATGAATCGGATCGAAGAGACCTCTTCTGTCAGAGTACTGCCATACGCCTCCATCACAACTAGGCAAATTGGGGAAGAGATGACAGACTTTGCAGCACTAAAAGAAGCAGGCGCCTTCGCTTTCACAGATGACGGGGTTGGCATCCAAACAGCAGGCATGATGTACGAAGCGATGAAAAAGGCAGCAAGTCTTGATCAAGCGATTGTGGCACACTGTGAAGATAACTCGCTCATTTACGGAGGATGCGTTCATGAAGGAGAATTTTCAAAAGCAAATGAATTAAACGGTATACCGTCCATTTGTGAATCGGTGCATATTGCAAGAGATGTTCTTTTAGCAGAAGCAGCGAACTGCCATTATCATGTATGTCATATCAGTACGAAAGAATCTGTGCGAGTCGTTCGCGATGCAAAAAAAGCAGGCATCCGTGTGACAGCTGAGGTGTCACCGCATCACCTGCTGTTATGTGATGCGGACATCCCTGGTCTTGATACAAACTATAAAATGAACCCGCCGCTCAGAGGAAAAGAGGATCGCGAGGCACTGATCGAGGGACTTTTAGATGGAACGATTGATTTCATCGCAACAGACCATGCGCCGCATACTGAAGAAGAAAAGAACGAAACGATGCAGCGTGCACCTTTTGGAATTGTCGGGCTTGAAACAGCGTTCCCGCTTCTGTATACACGATTTGTCAAAACAGGCGAATGGACATTAAAAGAACTCGTTGATTATATGACAATCAAGCCAGCAGAAGCCTTCTCTCTTCCATATGGAAAGCTGGAAGAAGGACAAACAGCTGATATCACACTCATTGATTTAAACAAAGAAATGGCAATCGATAAAAAAAGCTTCTTATCAAAAGGGCAAAATACACCGTTTGACAAATTGACTGTATCAGGATGGCCGGTCATGACACTTGCATCTGGGAAAGTCGTGTATGAAGAGGGGAGACTAGTAAAATGAAGAGACGCTTAGTGCTAGAAAACGGAACAGTATTCGAAGGAACAGGCTTTGGCAGCTTAGAATCGTCAGTCGGAGAAGTCGTCTTTAATACAGGGATGACGGGCTATCAAGAAATTTTGTCTGATCCATCATACTGCGGACAAATTGTCACACTCACTTATCCGCTCATCGGCAACTATGGCATTAACCGTGATGATTTTGAATCGATCACACCGTTTGTAAAAGGGCTGATTGTGAAGGAGCTTTGTGAAAAGCCCTCAAACTGGCGCTCTTCATATTCACTAGATGAATACTTAAAAATGAAAAACATTCCAGGTCTTAGCGGAATCGATACACGGAAGCTGACGAGAATGATTCGAAGTGCAGGGACTTTAAGAGGGGCGTTTGCAGGACCGGAAGAACAAGTGGAAGACGTAGTCCGCCGCCTTCAAACAATGCAGCTGCCGACTGATCAAGTGAGTCAAGTATCTGTGAAAAATGCGTATCCAAGCCCGGGAAGAGGAAAAAGAATTGTCCTTGTCGATTTCGGCATGAAGCATGGCATTTTGCGCGAGCTCAATAAACGTGACTGTGATGTCATCGTGGTGCCGTACAATATCACGGCAGATGAAGTGCTGCAGTTAAAGCCTGATGGAATCATGCTTTCAAACGGCCCTGGGGATCCTGTTGATGTACCGGAAGCAGTCGAGATGATTCAGCAATTGATTGGAAAGGTTCCGCTCTTTGGCATTTGTCTTGGACATCAATTATTCGCTCTTGCGTGCGGCGCAAGTACTGAAAAAATGAAATTCGGTCACAGAGGCTCGAATCACCCAGTCAAAGAACTAGCCACCGGCAAGGTGACACTGACATCTCAAAATCACGGCTACACAGTTAGTGCAATTAACGAGGACGTGCTCGAAGTCACACATATCGCCCTAAACGACAATACGATTGAAGGGTTAAAACATAAAGAAGCACAAGCATTCACTGTCCAGTATCACCCAGAAGCGTCACCAGGTCCAGAAGATGCGAACTACTTATTCGACCAGTTCATGGACATGATTCATACAACTGAGAAAGAAGGGGAAGAAGTATGCCAAAACGCGTAGACATCAAAAAGATTTTAGTCATCGGTTCAGGTCCAATCATCATCGGACAGGCAGCGGAGTTTGACTATGCAGGCACACAGGCTTGCTTAGCACTGAAAGAAGAGGGCTATGAAGTCGTTCTTGTGAATTCCAATCCAGCGACCATCATGACAGATACAGAAATGGCCGATAAGGTATACATCGAACCACTGACACCAGAATTCTTAACACGAATCATTCGAAAAGAACGTCCTGATGCGATCTTGCCAACACTTGGCGGACAAACTGGACTTAACCTTGCTGTTGAATTATCAGACCTTGGCGTATTAGCTGAATGCGGTGTTGAAGTATTAGGAACAAAGCTGTCAGCTATTCAAAAAGCAGAGGACAGAGATTTATTCCGTAATCTGATGAATGAACTAAATGAGCCTGTACCAGAAAGTGAAATCATCCATAACCTTGAAGAAGCGATGGCGTTTACGAATCAAATCGGTTTCCCTGTCATTGTGAGACCAGCTTATACATTAGGCGGAACAGGCGGCGGAATTTGTACAAACGAGCAAGAGCTGAAGGAAATCGTCGAAAACGGACTGAAGTTAAGCCCAGTCACACAATGCTTACTTGAAAAAAGCATTGCAGGTTTTAAAGAAATTGAATATGAAGTCATGCGTGATAGCGGTGATCATGCGATCGTTGTTTGTAACATGGAAAACTTTGATCCTGTCGGTATCCACACAGGTGACAGTATCGTTGTGGCGCCAAGCCAAACATTAAGTGACCGTGAATATCAGCTGCTTCGCAATGTGTCGCTCAAGCTGATCCGGGCACTTGGCATTGAAGGCGGCTGTAACGTACAGCTGGCGATTGACCCAGACAGCTTTCAATACTATATCATCGAAGTAAACCCGCGCGTCAGTCGTTCTTCTGCACTTGCGTCGAAAGCAACTGGTTATCCAATTGCCAAACTTGCAGCGAAAATTGCTGTCGGCTTAACGCTTGATGAAATGATGAATCCAGTCACAGGGAAAACCTATGCTGCCTTCGAACCAGCACTTGACTATATTGTGTCTAAAATCCCGCGCTGGCCGTTTGATAAATTCGAATCTGCCAACAGACGTCTTGGGACGCAAATGAAAGCAACTGGTGAAGTGATGGCGATCGGCCGTACATTAGAAGAGTCTCTTCTAAAGGCTGTCCGTTCACTTGAAGCTGATGTGCATCACATTGAATTAAAAGATGAAGCAGATATCACAAACGAAGTGCTTGAAAAGCGGATTATCAAGGCGGGAGACGAACGATTATTCTATATCGCCGAGGCGCTTAGAAGAGGCTATACGGTTGAACAAATACATGAATTCTCAAAAATTGATTACTTCTTCCTTCATAAGCTGGAAGGCATCATCGCATTTGAAAAGACATTAAAAGAAAACAAAGGCAATACAGACGTATTAAAAGAAGCGAAAGATAAAGGCTTCTCAGACATCTATATTAGCCGTGAGTGGAATATGAATGAAGCGGATGTCTACAAGCTAAGACAAGAAGCAGGCATCGTACCTGTCTACAAAATGGTAGATACTTGTGCGGCTGAATTTGAATCCGAGACGCCATATTTCTATAGCACGTATGAAGATGAAAATGAATCAGAACGCACAGACAAGAAAAGCGTCATCGTATTAGGCTCAGGTCCTATCAGAATCGGTCAAGGAGTTGAATTTGATTATGCGACGGTTCATTCTGTGTGGGCAATTAAACAAGCAGGCTATGAAGCAATCATTATTAACAACAACCCTGAAACGGTCTCAACAGACTTTAGTATTTCAGATAAGCTCTACTTTGAACCACTCACTGTAGAAGATGTGATGCACATCATTGATCTTGAGCAGCCTGAAGGAGTCGTCGTCCAGTTCGGCGGACAAACGGCGATCAACCTAGCAGATGAATTATCAAATAGAGGGGTGAAGATTCTCGGCACTTCTCTTGAAGACCTAGACCGCGCCGAAAACCGAGACAAGTTTGAACAAACATTAGAAGCACTCGGCGTGCCGCAGCCTAAAGGGAAAACAGCTACGTCTGTGCCTGAAGCTGTAGCGATTGCCAATCAGATCGGCTACCCAGTCCTTGTCCGTCCTTCCTATGTATTAGGCGGTCGTGCGATGGAAATCGTTTATCAAGAAGAAGAGCTTCTTCACTACATGGAGAATGCGGTGAGAGTCAATCCGCAGCACCCAGTGTTAATTGACAAATATTTGACGGGAAAAGAAATTGAAGTAGATGCCGTATCTGATGGGGAAACTGTCGTGATCCCAGGCATTATGGAACATATTGAAAGAGCCGGGGTTCACTCTGGTGACTCGATTGCGGTTTACCCGCCGCAAACATTGTCTGTTGAGATCAAAGCGAAGATCGCAGAATACACGATCAAGCTTGCAAAAGGCCTCAATATTATTGGGCTGCTAAACATTCAATTTGTTCTCTCGAAAGGTGAAGTGTACGTACTTGAAGTGAATCCTCGTTCAAGCCGGACAGTTCCTTTCTTAAGTAAAATTACAGGCATCCCGATGGCAAATCTAGCGACAAAAGTCATTTTAGGTGACAAGCTTAAAAACTATAGCTACGAAGAAGGACTTCACACAGAGCAAGAAGGGGTGTACGTCAAAGTTCCAGTCTTCTCTTTTGCAAAACTAAGAAGAGTGGATATTACACTCGGGCCTGAAATGAAATCTACAGGTGAGGTCATGGGGAAAGATGTCACAATTGAAAAAGCCCTCTACAAAGGATTAATTGCATCAGGCATTCAAATTCCTAAAGACGGGACAGTTCTTCTAACAGTTGCTGATAAGGATAAAGAAGAAGGACTTGAGATTGCAAGAAGATTCCACTCGATCGGCTATCATATTTTAGCAACAGAAGGAACGGCGAATTACTTAAAACAAGCCTCCATCCCATCAAGTGTTGTCGGCAAAATAGGAGAAGAAGGCAAAAACCTTCTCGATGTCATTCGAAACGGGGAAGCCCAATTTGTCATCAACACTCTAACAAAAGGAAAACAGCCGGCAAGAGACGGCTTTAGAATCAGACGTGAAGCTGTTGAAAATGGCGTAGCTTGCTTAACGTCGCTAGATACAGCAGAAGCCATTTTAAGAGTGCTGGAAAGCATGACATTTAGAGCGGATGAAATGCCAGAAGTGAAAACGAATGCTGAGGTGACAGTAACGATATGAAAAAAGCATACTTGACGGTCGTCTCAAACCGAGAGATCGCTGATCATATTTACGAAATGATATTAAAAGGTGACCTTGTGGACTCCTTTCAAACGGCTGGACAATTTCTTCATATCAAGGTCAGCGAGTCTATGACACCGCTGCTGAGAAGACCGATCAGTATTGCCAATATTCATGCCGAGAAACAAGAAGCAACTATCATCTACCGCGCAGAGGGAGAGGGCACAAAGCTTCTTTCCCAAAAGCGGGAGGGGGAATCCATCGATGTATTAGGACCGCTTGGCAACGGGTATGATCCTTCAGTAGTTCAGCCAGGTCAGACAGCCTTACTAGTCGGCGGTGGAATTGGAGTACCGCCGCTATATGAGCTGTCCAAGCGTTTAACGAAAAAAGGTGTCATCGTCAAGCATGTCCTTGGCTTTCAATCGAAAAAGGATGTATTTTACGAGGAGAAATTCCAAGCACTCGGAGATACGTTTATCGCGACAGTTGATGGGACATATGGTTCAAAGGGCTTCGTGACAGGTGTCATTGAAGAGAATGATTTGAGCTTTGATGTCATGCTTTCCTGCGGACCGACACCTATGTTAAAAGCACTAAAAGACTCTTATCCCGATAAGCCTGTCTACATTTCAATGGAAGAACGAATGGGCTGCGGGATTGGTGCTTGCTTTGCATGTGTGTGTCATACCGACCAGCACGAAAAATCTTACGTCAAAGTCTGTCTGGATGGACCTGTATTTAAAGCAGAGGAGGTGGCATTGTCATGCTAAACGTTGAGTTACCCGGCTTATCTTTAAAGAATCCGATTATCCCTGCATCAGGCTGCTTTGGATTCGGAAGGGAATTTGCTTCATTATATGACTTATCCTTGCTTGGCGGTATCATGATCAAGGCCACAACCCTTGAACCGAGATTTGGCAATCCGACACCAAGGGTAGCGGAGACAGGTGCCGGTATGCTCAATGCCATCGGTCTTCAAAATCCAGGCCTAAAAGTCGTTCTGGAAAATGAATTGCCTTGGCTTGAGCAGTTTGATACGCCGATCATTGCAAACGTCGCTGGCTCACAGGTCGATGATTATGTCGAAGTAGCCAAGCAAATCAGCCAAGCAAAAAATGTCCATGCCCTTGAACTGAATATTTCATGTCCGAATGTCAAAACAGGCGGAATTGCCTTTGGTACAGATCCTCATATGGCAGCAGCATTGACAAAAGCGGTGAAGGAAGTCTCTTCGGTACCTGTCTATGTCAAGCTGTCTCCTAACGTAGCCAATATTGTGGAGATTGCTCAAGCGATTGAATCTGCTGGAGCGGATGGACTCACGATGATTAACACGTTAATCGGTATGCGTTTAGATTTAAAAACGGGGAAACCGATTCTTGCCAATAAAACAGGCGGATTATCAGGCCCTGCTGTCAAACCTGTCGCTGTGCGCATGGTACATGAAGTCAGTCAAGCAGTGTCTATCCCGATTATCGGAATGGGCGGGGTGCAAAATGCTGAAGACGTACTTGAATTTTTACTAGCAGGAGCGAGTGCAGTAGCTGTTGGCACAGCCAATTTTGTGAACCCATTTATTTGTCCAGAAATCATTGAAGAACTGCCAAGAGTGTTAGCAGCATATGGCTATTCATCTGTAGAGGAATGTATCGGAAGGAGCTGGAAACATGAAGCACTTGCCCATCATCGCACTTGATTTTCCGGTAGCGCAGGAAGCGCTCGCCTTTTTAAAACCCTTTGAAGGGACACGATTATTTGTGAAGGTCGGCATGGAGCTGTTTTACCAAGAAGGACCTGCTATCCTTGACGCGCTCAAAGAAAAAAATTGCCGCATTTTCCTCGATCTCAAATTACATGACATTCCAACAACGGTGCAAAAAGCAATGAACCGGCTTGCCGCACTTGGTGTTGATTTGGTCAATGTGCATGCTGCTGGCGGGAAACATATGATGCAAGCTGCGGTAGAAGGGCTTGAAAGCGGGACGCCTGCTGGACAAAAACGTCCAGGCATTATTGCAGTGACTCAGCTGACGAGTACGTCAGAAGACATGATGAGGAGCGAATTACTCATAGACCGTCCGCTGCAAGAGACTGTCATCCGGTACGGTCAATTGGCATATGAAAGTGGACTAGACGGTGTTGTTTGCTCTGTTCATGAATCCAAAGCCCTTCATGAGCACATCTCACCTGCCTTTCTCACTGTCACGCCGGGGATTCGCTTACAAAATGATCAAACCGATGACCAAAAGCGTGTGGCGACTCCTGCTTATGCAAAAGAGCAAGGTGTTTCACAAATTGTTGTCGGAAGGTCAATCACGAAAGCTGAAAAACCATTGGAAGCCTATCATCAAATTTTAAAAGAGTGGGAGTGACTGCCAGATGAAAACAAAAATCGCTAAACACCTATTACAAATCAAAGCGGTCTCATTAAAACCAGACGAACCGTTTACATGGGCAAGCGGTATCAAATCACCGATCTATTGTGACAACCGTCTTACCTTGTCCTACCCAGAAGTAAGACACGACATTGCTGAAGGTCTTAAAGAGTTGATTCTCACCCATTTTGAGGGAGCGGAGGTTGTTGCTGGTACTGCAACAGCAGGCATCCCGCATGCGGCATTAGCGGCAGACCGTCTGAACGTGCCGATGTGTTATGTGAGAAGTAAGCCAAAAGCACATGGAAAAGGGAATCAAATTGAAGGAGCCGTATCAAAAGGTCAAAAGGTGGTCGTCGTAGAAGACTTGATTTCAACAGGAGGCAGTGTGCTTGAAGTGGTCGCTGCTCTTCAAGAAGCGGGCTGTGACGTACTAGGAGTTGCCGCGATCTTCACATACGGACTGCCAAAAGCTGCGGCAGCATTTCAAGAGAAAAACATTCCATATGTCACCCTAACAGACTATGACACACTGACAGACGTGGCACTTGAGCTGAAAGCGATCGAGCCTTCTGCTATGAATAAACTAAAACGCTGGAGACAAGATCCTTCCTCTGAATCTTGGATGAAAGAAACCGTCTAAAAAGCTGCGCGTACCCGCACAGCTTTCGGCGTGTAGACAAACCCTCGCATTCTTTGTCAGAACTGCGTGCCGGTGCTCACGAATGTTCAATTCGCTCCGGTACTCGTCCTTCCTAGACTGCAAAGGTTTTCTATCACGCTGAATACAATATGAAGCTGCGCGTACCCGCACAGCTTTTTTATTTGGTTAAAAATAGTAAAATAGACTCAAATTCAAATAAAAACTAATCCTATCAATAAAGTCGGGTTGACTTTTGTTTGAATTGTGTTAATATTTAAGACAAATTAAAACACTTATCCAGAGAGGTGGAGGGACTGGCCCGATGAAGCCCGGCAACCTGCGATTTGCAAGGTGCTACTTCCTGCAAAATGATTCTATTTTGAAAGATAAGGAAATGAGCTTCCTCATCTTTCTTTCGGACTGAAAGGAAGTTTTTTTATTTTAACGGTGAGGAGGAAGACGAGATGGAAGTGAAGCGAAATCAGTATGAAGACTTATTGAAGCATATGCAGAAACTGATTGGGGATATGAATTCGGTTCAGTTATGTTGATTGTTCAGGACGGTCAAGTGATTCAAGTGGAAGAAAACAGAAAAATTCGGTTGACGTAGTGCGGAGAGTAGTGATACTCCGGAAGGGGAGAAACAATGTTAACTTATGAAAATTGGCAAGAGCCGTCCATTACATTTCAAGAGGATGATTTGTATAAAGGGGCCTTATCTGTGCTGAAATGGGCATACGGTCATTATGGTGATCAGCTCGTTTATGCATGCAGCTTTGGTATTGAAGGCATCGTCCTCATTGATCTTATTGCGAAAGTAAAAAAGG
The DNA here is from genome assembly GCF_038738535.1 of Bacillus pumilus. Classification (NCBI taxonomy): domain Bacteria; kingdom Bacillati; phylum Bacillota; class Bacilli; order Caryophanales; family Bacillaceae; genus Bacillus; species Bacillus pumilus. Next base: position 1,458,452 of record NZ_CP046128.1, read on the forward strand.
ATGCAAGAATTGTCTTTTTAGATACAGGTCTGCATTTTAAGGAAACGTACGACACTATTGATGCGGTAAAGGAAAGATACCCTGGTTTAGATATTGTGCTGAAAACCCCTGAGCTGACGGTTGAGGAGCAAAACGAGCAGCATGGTGATCAGCTATGGAAAACGGACCCTCAAAGCTGCTGCCATATGCGTAAGGTCATTCCTTTGCAAGAAGCGCTATCCGGCTATCCGGCATGGCTTTCTGGCTTAAGAAGAGAGCAGTCACCCAAGCGAGCAGGGACGAACTTTTTAAATCAGGATGAAAAATTCAAATCAGTGAAAGTATGTCCGCTTATCCACTGGACGTGGAAGGACATATGGAGATATGCATCTAGAGAGGAACTTACTTATAATCCGCTGCATGATCAGGGATATCCAAGTATCGGCTGTGCCCCGTGTACACAGCCGGCATTTACTGCCGAGGATCTTCGTTCTGGCAGATGGTCAGGCACAGCTAAGACTGAGTGCGGATTACATGAGTAAGGGAGCATAATGTATGGAAATCGCCGCAATTTTATTTAGTTTATTTTTCGCTCTAAACATTGGCGCGAGTGGTGCAGCTGCTTCGATGGGCATCGCGTACGGGTCAGGTGCTATTCAAAAGCCTATCTATGCACTCAGTGTATGTGCAGTTGGGATTTTAGCAGGTTCAGTCATTGGCGGCGGTGAGGTCGTCAAAACGATTAGCTCTGGAATTATGCCTGAATCCGTCATTACACTTGAAATTGTTTGTATTATTATTGGTTCTGCTGCATTATCACTCTTTATAGCGAATCTGATGGCCATCCCTTTATCAACAAGTGAGGTCACAGTAGGTGCTGTCGTTGGAGTTGCGGTAGCGTATAAAGTATTGTATGTGAAATCCATTTTAGTCATTGTGTCATTTTGGGTCATCATTCCTATTGTTGCTTTTCTTTTTACATTCGTTGTAGTCAAAATCATCAGAATGTTCCCGAAACGAACCTTTTCAAAAAAAGGCACCATGATTTTATCGATCGTTTTGATCATCAGTGGATTTCTAGAAGCGTTTTCTGCTGGGATGAACAATGTCGCAAATGCTGTAGGCCCCCTTGTTGCTTCAGGCATTTTATCCGTTGGGCAAGGAACGCTTTACGGCGGACTTTTCGTTGCACTGGGTGCCCTTTTATTAGGAAGAAGAGTGCTTGAAACAAACGGAAAGAAAATCACCCGCTATCAAACAGGTGAAGGGATTTTGCTTTCGAGTACCGGTGCTGGACTTGTCATCGTCAGCTCTATTTTTGGGCTGCCAGTTCCACTTACCCAAATCACCTCCTCGTCTATCATTGGGCTTGGAATGGCAAAAGGCGGACCAAATATTTTTCATAAACATGTGGTGAAAAAAATGCTGAAAGTGTGGGTAGTGTCACCCTTTTTATCACTCAGCCTATCGTATTTGCTGGTGAGCCTTTTCTTAAAAGGAGACTATTATTCTATCTTTATTATGATGAGTGTACTGCTTGCCTCACTTGGTGCGCTGAGTCTGATGAAGGCAGTCAAAAATGAAAGCAGCTCGATTCATGAACAGGGCGGCGGGATTTAACGACAAATCCGACTATTTACATCTAATAAATATGAACATTGAGAGGAAGATGAACAAATGAGTTTAACACCACATGGTGGCGTATTAATTAATCGAGTAAATGAAGAGTATGATCTCAGCACGGCTGCAAAGGAAATTGAACTAGATGCTATCTCATTTGCAGACCTTGAACTCATAGCAATTGGCGGGTATAGTCCAATTGAAGGGTTTTTAACAAAAGCTGATTATGAAGCCGTTGTGAGCAGTATGCGGTTAGCAAGTGGTGTCGTTTGGTCTCTTCCTATTACACTGCCAGTGACAAAGGAAAAAGCAGCGGAAATCCATCAAGGCGATATTGTGCGTCTATCGTATAATGGAACTGTATATGGGGTGATTGAAGTAGAGGATCAATACACACCAGATAAGGAAAAAGAAGCGGTGAATGTATATAAAACTGATGACCGCAATCATCCAGGCGTGAAAAAATTATTTGAACGCGGTGACATATACATTGGTGGTAAAATTACACTGACGAAACGCAGTGAAAAACCATTCCCTCAATTTACGTATGAGCCAGAAGAAACAAGACGGCATTTCAAAGAAAACGGCTGGAAAACCATTGTTGGTTTCCAAACGAGAAACCCTGTTCACCGTGCCCATGAATATATTCAAAAGACAGCACTTGAAACAGTAGATGGTTTGTTTTTAAATCCACTTGTCGGTGAAACAAAATCAGACGATATTCCGGCAGACGTGAGAATGAAAAGCTATCAAGTGTTATTGAACGGTTATTATCCAAAGGATCGCGTCTTTTTAGGTGTTTTTCCTGCGGCAATGCGTTATGCTGGACCAAAGGAAGCAATCTTTCACGCGCTTGTTCGTAAAAATTACGGCTGCACTCATTTTATTGTGGGAAGAGATCATGCGGGTGTTGGTGATTATTACGGCACATACGAGGCGCAGGAGTTATTTGAACAATTTACAAGTGAAGAAATTGGCATTACCCCGTTAAAATTTGAACATAGCTTCTACTGTAATACATGTGAAGCAATGGCAACACCAAAAACATGTCCTCACGATAAAAGCGAGCATGTCATTCTTTCAGGTACAAAGGTTCGAACGATGCTGAGAAACGGTGAAATACCGCCAAGCACGTTCAGCCGAAAAGAAGTTATTGAAACATTAATCGAAGGATTAAAAACGACGGTATCTTAATGGGAGGGTATGACATGAGCAATGAACATATCGTGTGGCATGATTCATCTATTACAAAAAAAGAATATCAACAGAAAAACAATCATACGAGCGGCATTATTTGGCTCACGGGTCTAAGTGGGTCAGGTAAATCAACAATCGCAAATGCAGCGGCTAGAGAGCTGTTTGAACAAGGCTATCAAGTCACCGTTCTTGATGGCGATAATGTAAGGCATGGACTGAATAAAGATTTAGGATTTTCAGATGATGACAGAAAAGAGAACATCCGCCGCATCGGAGAAGTGGCAAAGTTATTTGTTGAACAAGGAACGATTGTCATCACGGCTTTTATTTCTCCATTTCAAGAAGACCGCCGCATTGTCAGACAGTTAGTTGAAGCGGGAGAATTTCACGAAGTGTTTGTGAAATGTGATCTGAACGTATGCGAAGAGCGTGATCCAAAGGGCTTATATAAAAAAGCTAGAAATGGCGAAATTCCATTTTTCACCGGAATTGATTCGCCGTATGAAGAACCAGCAGCACCTGAGCTCGTTCTAGATACAGGTGAATTATCTCGTGAAGAGTCCAAACAGCGTCTTGTTGATTATGTAAAGGGAAGAGCGAAATAATCGCCTGATGGCAGGGGGAGAAAAGCACGATGGGGAAAGTATACATTGTGGGGGCTGGACCTGGAGATCCAGACTTAATTACATTAAAAGCCCATAAGGCAATACAGCAGGCAGATGTCATTTTATATGATCGCCTTGTCAATCAAGAAATACTCGCCCACGCCAAACCCGAGGCGGAATTAATCTATTGCGGCAAGCTGCCGAATCATCATACGATGAGACAGGAAGCCATCAATGAAGCCCTTGTGGCCCATGCAAAGGAAGGGAACGTTGTCGTTCGGCTGAAAGGCGGCGACCCCTTTGTATTCGGCCGAGGCGGTGAAGAAATCGAATGCTTAGCTGAGCACGGAATTCCGTATGAAGTCGTCCCTGGAATTACCTCTGGTATTGCAGCGGCCGCTTATGCAGGCATTCCCGTGACGCATCGTGAATTCAGCTCAAATGTCGCTTTTGTCACGGGTCACTATCAAAAGGATGAGCATTTTGAAGAAAAGTGGGAAGCGCTGGCTACAGGGATTGATACCCTTGTGATTTACATGGGCGTCAAAAATGTGAAAAGAGTGCAGCAGCTTCTTTTAAAAAATGGACGCGATCCTGAAACGCCAGCAGCGTTTATACACTGGGGAACTACGACGAGGCAAAAGACGACTTGCTGCACTGTGGCGACACTGTCTGAAACAGTTGAAAAAGAAGGCATCGAGCATCCAAGTTTAATTGTAGTTGGAGATGTCGTTCATTTTCACCAAAAACTGAGCTGGTTTGAACCCGCCTTAATCGAGAAATGAGAATGATAAAGAAAAGACACGTACATCGATCGTGTCTTTTCGTCTGATCAAAACAAGTAGAGGGAGGAGCCACATGAAACAAGCTGTACTTTATGTCGGGCATGGAAGCAGAGTAAAAGAAGCACAAGATAAAGCCATTTCTTTTATGAAAAGCTGTATGCCGTTAGTAGAAGCAGATATACAAGAAATTTGTTTTTTAGAACTGACAGCCCCTTCTATAGAAGAAGGATTTGAAGCCTGTGTGAAAAAAGGAGCTACACACATTGCGATCGTCCCGCTCCTCCTTTTAACTGCCATGCATGCCAAATCAGATATTCCAGTCGAGATTGAGAAAGTACAAAAGCGATATCCGCAAGTGAAGGTCACATACGGAAAACCAATCGGGGTCAATCAAGAAGTGACAAAAGCGGTTGCTGCAAGAATTGAAGAGGCAGGATATCAAGGCGGGAAAGCACAGATTCTTTTAATTGGCCGCGGAAGCTCTGACCCCGATGTGAAGCGGGATGTGTTTGGCATTGCAGACGATGTCCGGCGCCTGCTCCCTTTCGCAGAGGTCTTGCCATGTTTTATTACGGCATGTGAGCCAAATTACCGAGATGTTCTTGCGCAATTAACAGCAGATGATGATGCGCCTGTTTATCTCGTTCCTTACTTGTTGTTTACGGGTATTTTAATGAAAGAGATTGAAAATGAAGCGGCTCAGGCGAGAAAGAGGCTGAAAGATGTCCGGGTATGCCGGTATATTGGCTTTCATCCGCATGTAAAAGCGGCTTATATTGAACGCGTGCAAGAAACCATTTTAAACAAAGACGATGCGTTTCATTTCCAAGGAGAAAGCCATGCTTCCAGTCCATCTTGATTTAACCGATCAACAAGTGCTCATCGCCGGCGGTGGACGAATAGCCGCAAGAAGGGCAGAGGCGCTATGCATAGAGCCTTGCCATATAACCGTCGTGAGTCCTGATATTTCTAAAGAGATGGCACGTCTCATTGATACATACAACCTGAATTGGAAGGAAAAGAAAGTGGACGTGGAAGATTTAGAGGGTGCATTTTTCATTGTAGCTGCTACAAACGATCCAGCGGTAAATGAATGGATTGCACAAACAGCCCGGCCTCACCAGCTTGTGAATTGTGTGAGCCAATCAGAGCTTGGCAATGTGATCGTGCCAAAGGTGGTCAAAGCAGGGAAAGTGACGATTTCAGTCTCTACAAGCGGTGCGAGCCCAGCTCGGACAAAACAACTGGCTGCGGAAATTGAGGCGTTGCTTGAACAAGAGGATGTAGATGCACTTGACGCTCTCTATATCGAAAGAAAAAAACAACAAAGAAAAAGCCGATAAAATCTCTTTAAGGGATTTTATCGGCTTTTATTATTTTCGCAGCTTTAGGACCACATCTTCGTCAGGCGTGACAAATAATGTTTGCTGCTGATCATACGTCACAAATCCTGGCTTTGCTCCATTTGGTTTTTTCACATGCCGGATTTTCGTATAATCGACAGGAACGGAGCTCGACTCTTTTGCTTTCGAGAAGTAGGCAGCGATTTGAGCCGCTTCAAGCAGCGTCTCTTCATCAGGCGCTTGATGACGGATGACGACATGTGATCCAGGAATATCCTTCGTATGCAGCCAAATGTCGTCACGGGCAGCAGCCTTTGTGGTTAAATACTCGTTTTGTTTGTTGTTTTTTCCGACTAAAATCGGAATACCTTGAGACGATTCATACGTTTCAAGCTGAATGGCCGCCTGTTTTTTCTTTTTGGCGTTGCGCTTTTGTTTGGCGCGTAAATATTTTCCTTCAACAAGTTCTTCTCTCATTTCCTCTAAATCCTTCGGTGAGGCAGAGGATAGCTGCTGAATCAACTCTTCAAAATAAGCAATCTCTTCATGCGTCCGCTCAATTTGTTCATTGACCGCTTCTACTGCATTTTTTGCCTTTTGATATTTTGTGAAATATGCCTGTGCATTTTCAGAAGGGGTTTTGTTTGTTTTAAGCGGGATCGTGATCTCTCCGCCATCTTCATCGTAATAATTGATGACAGTCGCTTCTTTATCCCCTTTTTTGATGGCATATAAATTGGCTGTTAACAATTCGCCATAGAGCTGATATTTATGTGCATGTTGAGATTCTTCAAGAGTTCTTTTCAGTTTTTTGAGCTTGTTTTCATTTTTCTTTTTTTCATTTACGACAAACCGTTCAAGGTCAGACGCCTGCTGTTTAACTCTGTCTCTCTCAGCTTTTCCGAAATAAAAGCGGTCAAGCAGCTGGCTGAGAGAGTCGAATGTCTTCATCTCGCCATGGACATGCTGAAGTTCTAATAAATAGAAATATTCTTTCCCGTCTTTTCTTGTGAGCTGCGGGGTAAAGGAGTGCATGCGAATAAGCTGGAACATGTCGAGCAGTGTATTTGGAATCGTTTCCTGATTGGCAAGACCGGCCCTGTGTACAGCTTCCTTTGCAAACAGCGGAGAAACCCCAGAGAATGTATCGACAATTTGATTTGCGATCTTTCCTTCTTGAAAGCGTAAATGCTTTAAAATATCATCCTTCGTCACTTCAAACGGATTCAATTTTTGCTGTGCAGGCGGCAGAAGGTATTCGTGACCAGGAAGTACCGTTCGATAGCTGTTCACAGATGGAGAAAGATGCTTTAGGCCATCGATGATCTGCTGCGTGTCATCTTCGACAAGAATCAAATTACTATGCCTTCCCATGATTTCAATGTAGAGCTTTCGAGTCTGTTCGTCGCCAATTTCATTGCGGCTTCGTACATGAAGTACGATTACCCGGTCAAATCCAATCTGTTCAAAACGTTCAATGAATCCGCCCTCAAGATGCTTTCTGAGGAGCATACAAAACATTGGAGGTTCGCTTGGATTGTCATATTGATGCTCTGTGAGCTGAATTCTAGCGTAGCTCGGATGAGCGGATAAAAGGAGCTTATGATTTTTTCCGTTTGCCCGGATATGAAAAATCAGCTCGTGCTTATATGGCTGATGAATTTTTGAAATTCTTCCGCCAGTTAATGTCTCTTGCAATTCATTTGTCATACCATATGTAAAAATGCCGTCAAATGACATGTTGGATACACCCTCTTCTTTCACACAAATCTACTGAAAGAACCTTCCGTTTCTCGTTCTTTAGGCAGTCTTATTATTATAGCATGATTTAGGACGAGTCTGAATAAACTGGCTTATAGAACACTGCATATGAGAGAGAACAAAAGAGGAGTGGACGAGGTCAAATGAATTGGCATGAACTGAACCAAACCGATTTATTAAAAACAATGAATACATCGATAGGTGACGGACTGTCAGAAAAAGATGTGCAAAAACGGCTTGAAAAACACGGGCCAAATGAATTGCAGGAAGGGAAAAAGGCGTCGGCTCTGATCATTTTTTTAGCGCAATTTAAAGATTTTATGGTGTTAATTTTGCTTGCGGCAACGATCATTTCTGCTTTTTTAGGCGAATACATTGATGCTGTAGCAATTGTAGCGATTGTTCTGATTAATGGAGTGCTCGGCTTTTATCAAGAACGTCGCGCGGAAAAATCTCTTCAAGCGCTAAAGGAATTATCAACCCCGCATGTGTATGCAAGGAGAAATAATGAATGGGTCAAGATCCCGTCTAAACATCTCGTGCCAGGGGATATTGTGAAATTTTCGAGTGGAGACCGGATTGGGGCAGACATTAGATTACTAGAAACCAAAAGTTTAGAAATTGAAGAGTCCGCTCTCACTGGCGAGTCCATCCCTGCGGTCAAACACGCAAGTCCGCTTTCACGAGACCATGTCTCGCTTGGAGATTTGACGAACATGGCCTTTATGGGGACGCTTGTCACTAGAGGAAGCGGCGTGGGCGTTGTGATTGGTACAGGAATGAATACAGCGATGGGACAAATTGCCGGCATGCTGGATGCAGCAGGGAATATGGAAACACCGCTGCAAAGACGTCTCGAACAGCTGGGAAAAATCCTGATTGTTGCTGCTTTATTTTTAACGGTGCTCGTTGTGGTTCTTGGCGTTGTACAAGGACATGATTTGTATCATATGTTCCTGGCGGGAGTATCTCTTGCAGTTGCTGCCATTCCTGAAGGACTGCCGGCGATTGTTACCGTCGCACTTTCCTTAGGAGTGCAGCGGATGATCAAACAAAAATCGATTGTCAGAAAGCTTCCGGCGGTGGAAACACTTGGCTGCGCGTCGATCATTTGCTCAGATAAAACAGGAACTATGACGCAAAATAAAATGACTGTGACACATGTATGGGCAGAGGGCAAAACGTGGAATATTTCTGGTACGGGCTATGAGCCATCTGGTGATTTCACCTTAAACGGAGAACTTGTCCATGTAGACAAACATCCAAGTCTGCAAAAGGTGTTATTATACGGGGCGCTTTGTAATACATCGACCATCATTGAAAAAGATGGGGAGATGAGGCTTGATGGAGATCCGACAGAGGGGGCACTTCTCACCGCAGCACGTAAAGCAGGGTTTACAGAGCAATTCATCGAAGCCGGATTTCACGTTGTAGAGGAGTTTCCTTTTGATTCAGAAAGAAAGATGATGTCAGTCGTCGTCGAAACGAATCAAAAAGAGCGGTATGTCATTGCAAAAGGTGCGCCGGATGTCCTGATGAACCGTTCAAGTCATATCATGCACGGCGGCCGCACAGCTTCTTTTTCAACCACTCACAGGCAAGAAACAGAGGCTGCGATTCAAGGCTTAGCAAGACAAGCGCTGAGAACGATTGCCATTGCGTATAAAAAAGTCGGTCTGACAGAAAAAATCAACTCTGTCCAGCAGGCTGAAACCGATTTGACATTTATCGGGTTAGAGGGCATGATCGATCCACCTCGTCCTGAAGTCAGACGAGCGATTAAAGAGTGCAGGGATGCTGGCATAAAAACAGTCATGATTACAGGGGATCACGTGGAAACAGCCAAAGCGATTGCCAAAGACTTGAGCCTTTTACCAAAGCAAGGAAAGGTGCTCGACGGAAAAGCGCTGGATCAGATGAGTGACAAAGAGCTTGAGCAAACGGCTGAAAATGTATACGTCTTTGCACGGGTATCACCTGAGCATAAGCTGAGAATTGTGAAGGCCTATCAAAAAAATGGACATATTGTGGCGATGACAGGTGACGGGGTCAATGATGCGCCTGCGATTAAGCAAGCAGATATCGGCATCTCCATGGGCATCACTGGAACAGACGTAGCCAAAGAAGCATCTTCTCTTATTTTACTTGATGACAACTTTGCGACCATTAAATCCGCCATTAAAGAAGGCCGGAATATTTATGAAAACATTCGGAAGTTTGTCCGGTATTTGCTGGCATCCAATGTTGGAGAAATTTTGGTTATGCTGTTCGCGATGCTCCTAGCGCTTCCGCTTCCTCTCGTTCCTATTCAAATTTTATGGGTCAACCTTGTCACAGATGGTCTTCCAGCGATGGCACTTGGCATGGATAAGCCAGAAGGCGATGTCATGAAGCGAAAGCCGAGGAACATGAAAGAGGGCATTTTTGCTAGAGGGCTCGGCTGGAAGGTTGTATCTAGAGGATTCCTCATCGGGCTTGCGACCCTTTTAGCATTTATGTTTGTGTATCACCGCGATCCAAACAACCTGCAATATGCACAGACTGTTGCATTTAGTACGCTTGTTTTGGCGCAGCTCATTCATGTATTTGACTGCCGCAGTGAACGGTCCATCTTTGAACGCAATCCATTCGGGAATCTTTACTTGATCGGTGCGGTTTTGTCATCACTTTTACTTATGTTTGTGGTCATTTATTATCCGCCGCTTCAGCCGATTTTCAAAACGGTGGCCATTGCACCAATTGATTGGCTGCTGATCATCGGTATGTCTGCACTGCCAACTTTTTTACTGGCAGGATCACTTTTGACAAGAAAAAAATAATTCGTTATGGTATAATTTTGAGGTAATAGTGTCTGCTATTACCTTTTTCATTTTATTAATATGAAAGAATTGGGTGTTTTGACATGATACGCAGTATGACGGGATTCGGCCAAGCGAGTAAAACGGATGGAGAACTGACAGTGTCAGTTGAGCTAAAATCGGTCAATCACCGTTTTAAAGAGGTTCATGCCCGTTTGCCGAGGCCGCTTTTATATTTCGAAGACACATTAAAAAAAATCATTCTTCGTTACGTGCAGCGCGGTAGAATTGAGCTGTTTGTCACGATTGAAGGCGGTAAACTAGCAAGCCGGTCCTTGCAGATCGACTGGCCGCTGCTTGATGAATACATGAAAGCCGCAAAAGACCTCGAGAAGCGCTATCACATTTCAGGCATTCAGCATGTACATGACTTACTGGGGCTGGAGCATGCCGTTCAAGTAGAAGAGTCGGCCAGCCGAAATGAGCAGTTAGAGCAATTGCTGATGGATGCTTGTGAAACGGCTGTCAAGGAGCTTTGCTTCATGAGAGAGCAGGAGGGGACATCACTTCAAAAAGACTGTGAGCTGAGGCTTTCTGAATTAGAGGCCTATACAGAAGAAATCAAAGTCTTTGCACCAGAAGTTGTGACTCAGTATAAAGACAGGCTCAATCAGCGATTGCAAGAATGGATCGGAGAGGCGCTTGACGAAAGCAGATTGACAACAGAGGCTGCCATCTTTGCTGACCGCTGTGACATTACAGAAGAGATTACGAGATTGAAAAGTCACTTTCAACAGTTCCAGCAAATCTTGATGCAAGGCGGTGCTGCCGGCAGAAAACTTGATTTTCTTGTACAGGAGCTCAACCGTGAAGTGAACACCATTGGCTCAAAAGCGAACCATCATCATTTAACAAAGCTGGTGGTTGAAATGAAAAGTGCTATTGAAAAAATAAAAGAACAAGTGCAAAATATAGAATAGTCATTGTGTATGCTGTTTACAGTACGTCTCTTTCGGCGAGACTAGAGACGTTTATATTACAGGGGGACGTTAGAAGATGACCATAAAGTTGATCAATATCGGATTTGGAAACATCATTTCAGCGAATCGGATGATTTCGATCGTCAGTCCAGAATCAGCACCGATTAAACGAATGATACAAGACGCAAGAGATCGAGGCATGCTCATAGATGCTACATACGGAAGAAGAACCCGTGCTGTTGTCATTATGGACAGTGACCATGTCATCTTATCTGCCGTTCAGCCTGAGACTGTCGCGCAAAGACTTTCTGTAAAAGAAGAAATCATAGATGAAGGGCAGGGGTAATACGCCATTATGAAAGAAAGAGGACTTTTAATCGTTCTCTCTGGACCTTCGGGAGTTGGAAAAGGAACGGTCAGACAAGCCATTTTCTCCCAGGAAGATACGAAATTTGAATACTCTATTTCTGTGACGACACGTAAACCGCGTGAAGGTGAAAGAAATGGTGTCGATTATTTCTTTAAATCCAGGGAAGAATTTGAACATATGATTGAAAACAAAAAGCTGTTAGAATGGGCAGAGTATGTCGGGAATTACTACGGCACGCCTGTTGACTATGTAGAACAGACATTAAGCGAAGGAAAAGATGTTTTCCTTGAAATCGAAGTGCAAGGTGCACTTCAAGTAAGAGAAGCATTCCCAGAAGGTCTTTTTATTTTCCTTGCACCGCCTAGTCTTTCAGAACTTCAAAACCGCATCATTACACGTGGTACAGAGTCTGAGGAACTCATTCGCAATCGAATGGCTGCTGCAAAAGAAGAGATTGAAATGATGGATGCTTACGACTATGTCGTGGAAAACGATGATGTCGAGCTTGCTTGTGAAAGAATCAAAGCGATCGTCCTTGCAGAACACCTGCGCAGAGACAGAGTCGCACCAAGATATAAAAAAATGCTGGGGGTAGAATAAACTATGTTAGATCCTTCAATTGACTCATTGATGAACAAACTTGATTCAAAATATACACTTGTGACAGTGTCTGCACGCCGTGCACGTGAAATGCAGATCCACCAAGATCAGCAAATCGAAAATACAAAGTCTTACAAATTCGTAGGCAAAGCACTGGAAGAAATCGATGCCGGTCTTTTGACATTTGAAAAAGAGGATCAAGAATAACACATCGCTTCTGCTATGCAGATACGATACGTTCAAAAAAGTCAAAACTATGATTGGTTTTGACTTTTTTGAATTGTAGACGAATTTGTGAAAAAGGCCTTTAAGGGGGACAAACAAATGTTACAGTCAAAAAATATTTTGCTCGGCGTCAGCGGAGGAATCGCCGTATATAAAGCAGCTGCTCTTACTAGTAAACTCGTACAGGCGGGCGCAAATGTAAGAGTGATTATGACGGAATCTGCCCGTGAATTTGTGTCTCCGCTTACCTTCCAAGCTCTGTCTCGACATGAGGTGTATGTGGATACATTTAAAGAAAACAATCCAAAAGTCATTGCGCATATTGACGTAGCTGACTGGGCCGATCTCATTCTTGTTGCCCCTGCAACAGCACATACGATTGGTAAAATGGCGGCAGGGCTTGCAGATGATATGCTCACGACGACCTTACTTGCTTCAACCGCTCCTGTATGGATCGCACCAGCAATGAATGTGCATATGTATGATCACCCGGCTGTAAAGCGGAACATTCGCACATTATATGAGGACGGCTACCGGTTTATTGAGCCGAGTGAAGGTTATTTAGCCTGCGGCTACATTGGAAAAGGGCGGTTAGAGGAGCCTGAAAAAATTGTTGAGCACATCCGTGCATTTTTTGAAAAGCCAAAAAGCTTACCGCTTTCAGGTAAAAAAGTCGTGGTGACAGCAGGTCCTACACGAGAAGTCATCGATCCTGTGCGTTTCTTTACAAATCGATCGTCAGGAAAAATGGGCTATGCGATTGCAGAGGCTGCGCAGCAAATGGGGGCTGATGTCACGCTCATTTCAGGACCTGTTTCTTTAACGGCACCTGACCATGTACATGTGGTGCACGTTGAATCGGCAGAGGACATGTATCAAGCCGTATTAGATGTGTACGAGGAAGCGGACCTTGTCATTAAATCAGCAGCTGTCGCCGACTATACCCCTGTGACATCATATCCTCATAAAATGAAAAAACAGGACGGCGCCTTAGAGATTGAATTCACCCGGACAAAAGATATTTTAAAAGAGCTGGGGAAAAGAAAAGAGCATCAAGTGCTTGTCGGTTTTGCAGCTGAAACGCAGGATGTAGAATATTACGCGAAAAAGAAAATCGAATCCAAGCATTTAGATATGATTGTGGCCAACAACGTCACAAAAGAAGGTGCAGGCTTTGGCACAGACACAAATGTAGCAGCCGTCATCAAAGCAGATGGTACAACAAAAGAGCTGCCGATGATGAGCAAAAAAGACCTCGCTTTTGAAATCTTAAAGGAGGCAAAACAGCTGTTGCCAAAAGAGCGTGATCGAGCATGATTGCTGAAGTCATCGTGGATGTCACAACGAAAGCCATTGACCGGCCATTCGATTACCGTGTACCAGATCGATTCAAAGATCTCGTCAAAGCGGGAATGAGGGTGGTCGTTCCCTTTGGCCCAAGGAAGATTCAAGGGTTTGTGACAAAAGTCAAAGACGAAACAGACATAAAGACAGGAAACATCAAGGACATTGTCGATTTATTTGATTTATCACCTGTTCTGACAGATGAGCTATTGGAGCTTTCCCACTGGCTGACGGAAAAAACATTGTCCTATCACATTACGGCACTTCAATCGATGCTGCCTGCAGCCATGAAGGCGAAGTATGAAAAAGAAATTCAGGTGCTGTCAGATGAAGAACTTCCGCAGTCATTGAAAGAGCTTTTCGGTCAGCGAGATAGCATTCTTTACGCTGACATCCCGGCCGAACAACTAAAACAGATTCAAAAGCATGTCCAAAAAGGTCATCTAGAGGTAAGGTATCATGTCTCGCAAAAATCTGGAAAGAAAAAGGTACGCATGCTCCATCTAGCTGTATCGAAAGATAAGCTTGAAGAAAAACAACAGCAGCTTAAGAAAAATGCGGTGAAACAAAAGGCACTGCTCTCCTTTTTGCTTCAAGCGAGTGAGACGGCCTTTTTAGCGAAAGACTTGCAGCAGCAAACAGGCGCGAGTTCTCAAACGCTTAAAACCTTTATTCAAGAAGGGCTGCTAACAGAAAGCTATGAAGAGGTCTACCGTGATCCTTATCGTGACCGGGCGTTTACACCATCTGCTTCACTTGATCTCATGCCAGAACAAGCAGAAGCGGCAAAACATATTCATCAAGCAGTCAGTGATGACCGGCATGAAACCTTTCTGCTGCACGGGGTGACAGGAAGCGGTAAAACGGAAATATACTTGCAGACGATTGATCATGCCCTTCAAAAAGGAAAAGAAGCGATCGTCCTCGTTCCTGAAATCTCGTTAACCCCTCAAATGGTTCAGCGGTTTAAAGAACGATTCGGCTCAAATGTGGCTGTACTTCACAGCGGCTTATCGACAGGGGAAAAATATGATGAATGGCGGAAAATCCACCGCAAGGAAGTCAAGCTTGTCGTGGGCGCGAGATCTGCTGTTTTCGCTCCATTTGAAAATCTAGGCATGATTATCATAGATGAAGAGCATGAATCTTCTTATAAACAAGAAGAAATGCCTCGTTATCATGCCAAGGATGTCGCCATTGAACGAGCCAGAAGGCATCGATGCCCAGTCGTATTAGGCAGTGCAACCCCTTCACTTGAAACCTATGCGCGTGCGAAAAAAGGCGTGTTTACATTGCTGGCGCTCAAAAACCGCGTCAACCAGCAGCAGCTGCCGCACGTTTCGTTAATTGATATGAGAGAAGAATTGAGAAATGGCAACAGGTCCATGTTTTCAGAAGAATTAATGCTCAGATTAAAGGAAGTGCTTGAAAGAAAAGAACAAGCCGTCTTATTTCTGAATAAAAGGGGCTATTCATCCTTTGTGATGTGCCGTGATTGCGGATATGTGGAGCAATGTCCTCATTGCGAAATTTCTCTCACCTATCACCGCTATCAAAAACGGCTGAAATGCCATTATTGCGGGCACGAAGCACCGGTGCCTGCTGAATGTCCAGAATGCCATAGTGAGCATATTCGCTATTTTGGGACGGGTACGCAGCGTGTAGAAGAAGAGCTTACAAAAGTACTGCCTGAGGCAAGAGTGATCCGAATGGATGTGGATACAACGTCTCGTAAAGGTGCTCACGAAAAGCTCCTCACGTCTTTTGGCAATAAAGAAGCGGACATTTTGCTCGGGACGCAGATGATAGCAAAAGGGCTAGATTTCCCAGATGTCACACTTGTTGGTGTTCTCAGTGCGGATACGTCTCTTCATATTCCTGATTTTCGTTCAAGTGAAAAAACATTTCAGCTTCTCACGCAGGTCAGCGGCAGGGCAGGACGTCATGAAAAAGCGGGTTCTGTGATCATTCAATCGTATACGCCTTCTCACTATAGTATTGAATTAACGAAGCAGCATGACTATGAAGCCTTTTATGAACAGGAGATGCTGCATCGCCGCCACCAGTCCTATCCGCCGTATTACTATTTGGCAATGGTGACGGTATCACACGAGGAAGTGACGAAGGCAGCGCATGTCACTGATCAAATTGTCCAGTTCCTAAAAATGAACTGTGCACCGAATACAAGAATCCTTGGTCCGGCTGCATCACCAATCGCTAAGATCAAAGATAGATATCGATATCAATGCGTGATAAAATACAAAAGGGAAAATGAACTGGCAAGTTTACTACGGAAAATACAAGATCATTATCAAAAGGAAATGGAACAAAAACAATTGATGATTTCAATAGATATGAATCCATATATGATGATGTAAAACGGAGGGCTTTAAGTGGCAGTAAAACCAATAGTCATACATCCGGCAGAAGTACTTGAACAAAAGGCAGAGCCTGTTGATACGTTCGATAAAAAGCTCAAAAAACTGCTTGATGATATGTATGATACAATGCTTGAGCTAGATGGAGTCGGACTAGCAGCACCACAAATCGGCATTTCACAAAGAATGGCTGTTGTCGATATCGGAGAAGAACCTGGCAGAATTGATTTAGTGAATCCCGAGGTTCTTGAAGTGAAAGGAAGTCAAACAGATATTGAAGGCTGCCTGAGCTTTCCATCTTTATATGGCACAGTAGAAAGACCGAGCTATGTGAAGGTAAAAGCCTTTGATAAGAAAGGCAAACCATTTACAATAGAAGCAGAAGGATTTTTAGCAAGAGCCTTATTGCACGAAATTGATCATTTAGACGGCATATTATTCACGTCGAAAACCATTCAAACCTATACAGAAAAAGAACTTGCGGAAATGGAAGGGTGAAGAAAATGGCACGTATTGTATTTATGGGAACCCCTGATTTCTCAGTACCTGTGCTGCAAACACTCATAACAGAAGGATACGAAGTTGTCGGGGTCGTCACGCAGCCAGATCGCCCAAAAGGCAGAAAACGAGTACTCACACCGCCTCCTGTGAAAGTAGAAGCCTTAAAGCACGGCATTCCTGTACTGCAGCCTGAAAAGGTGCGTCTTGATGAAGAAATTGATAAAGTGCTTTCATTAAAGCCCGATTTAATTGTAACGGCGGCATTTGGACAAATTCTACCAAAACGATTACTGGATGAACCTCAGTTTGGCTGTATCAATGTTCATGCCTCACTGCTGCCAGAACTAAGAGGCGGCGCGCCGATCCATTATGCGATCCTTCAAGGTAAAAAGAAAACAGGCGTCACCATCATGTACATGGTGGAACGACTCGATGCAGGGGACATGATCAGTAAAGTAGAAGTAGAAATCGACGAATTAGACAATGTCGGTACATTACATGACAAATTAAGTGTAGCAGGCGCCGCATTGCTGAAAGATACTGTGCCAAATGTTCTGAGCGGATCTATTTCTCCAATTCCGCAAAATGAAGAAGCGGCAACGTACGCACCTAATATAAAGCGAGAGCAAGAAAGGTTAGACTGGACAAAGACCGGAGAAGAGCTTTACAACCAAGTTCGCGGCTTAAATCCATGGCCAGTTGCCTATACTGAATGGAACGGGGCTCATCTAAAAGTATGGGAAGCGAAAAAAGTTCCACTTCAAGTGCAAGAAGAACCTGGGAAAGTGATTGAGCTTCAAAAAGAAGGTCCGGTCATTGGAACTGGGAATAAGCAAGGCCTTTTATTAACAGGTGTGCAGCCAGCTGGTAAGAAAAAAATGAGCGGCGAAGACTTCTTAAGAGGCGCAAATATCGAAATTGGACAGAAATTAGGGTTAATGAATGAAGAAAAGTAATGTGAGAGAAGTAGCGCTGGACGCTTTAATCAAACTTGAACAAAACCAAGCTTACAGTAATTTGCTTTTGCAGTCAGTCATGAAAGACAAAGACTTGGCAGATCAGGACAAACCGCTCTTAACAGAGCTTGTGTACGGTACACTGCAAAATAAGCTGGCATTAGATTATATGCTGGCACCATTTGTGAAAAAACCGCAAAAGGTGGCTTCATGGGTCATGCAGCTTTTGCGAATGTCTCTTTATCAAATGGTCTACCTTGAAAAGATTCCAGACCGTGCAGCCATCCATGAAGCAGTTGAGCTAACGAAAAAGAGAGGGCACAAGGGCATTTCTTCACTTGTGAACGGCGTTCTTCGTTCCGTGCAAAGAGAAGGTGTTCCGGCTTTTGATGACATCAAAGATCCGGTCAAGCGGCTTTCAATTGAGACAAGCCACCCATTATGGCTCGTGCAGGAATGGGTTCAGTCGTACGGATTTGAAGCGGCAGAAAGCATGTGCCGCATTCATTTAGTACCGCCAAAGCAAACCCTCCGTGTCAATCGAATGAAAACCGGCCGCGCGGCATTGCAGCAAGAACTGCTGGATGCTGGAATCGAAACGGAGCTCGGCGACTTATCTGAAGATGCACTCAAGCTGATGAAAGGGTCCATCGTTTCAACCCCTTCTTTTCAAGAAGGCTATGTGACCATTCAAGATGAAAGCTCAATGCTTGTCGCAAGAGCACTAGACCCTCAGCCGGGAGAAACAGTGCTTGACGCCTGTGCGGCTCCAGGCGGAAAATCAACACATATCGCAGAGCGTATGAACGACGAAGGACAAATTGTTTCACTTGATTTACATGAACACAAAGTGAAACTCATCAAACAAGCAGCAAAACGCCTGAACCTTACTCAGATTGAGGCAAAAGCGCTTGATGCGAGGAAAGCGAAAGACTATTACAGCGAAGCTTCATTTGACCGTATTCTGATTGATGCGCCGTGTTCTGGTTTTGGCGTCATCAGACGAAAACCAGATATGAAATATACTAAGTCTCCAGAAGACTCAGCAAGGCTTGCTGCTATTCAGCAGGCAATTTTAAAAGAAGCAGCTCCGCTTTTAAAGCCTGGCGGAACCCTTGTATATAGTACATGTACAATGGACCCAACAGAAAATCAACAAGTGATTCATGCGTTTTTACAAGAACACCAAGACTTCGAACCCGATCTATCTCTTAATGAACGGCTGCCTGAGCAGGTTGCTCCGTTTGTTCAAAACGGAAGTGTACAAATTCTTCCTCATTATTTCGGAACAGATGGTTTCTTTATTTGCAGCATGAGAAAGAAGGGATAAAAAATGACAGAACAAAAAGTAAGAAAAGAACTGAAAACAGATATGCCGTCGATTTATTCATTTGAGCTTCACGAAATGAAAGAATGGTTAAAAGAACAAGACGAAAAGCCTTTCCGCGCAGCTCAAATTTTTGAGTGGCTTTATGAGAAACGTGTGACATCCTTTGATGAAATGTCTAACCTCTCCAAAGATTTAAGAGAAAAATTAAAAGATCAATTTACTATCACAACTTTAAAAACCGTGATCAAACAAACGTCTCAGGACGGAACGATCAAGTTTTTATTTGAACTGCATGATGGCTATACAATTGAAACAGTGCTTATGCGTCACGAATATGGAAACTCTGTCTGTGTCACAACTCAGGTTGGCTGTAGAATTGGCTGTACATTCTGTGCATCTACACTTGGCGGTTTAAAACGAAACCTTGAAGCGGGAGAAATCGTTGCACAAGTATTAAAAGTGCAGCAGGCACTTGACGAAACAGATGAGAGGGTCAGCTCTGTTGTCATCATGGGAATTGGCGAACCGTTTGATAACTTTGAAGAAATGCTTGCCTTCCTTAAAATCATCAACCATGACAACGGCTTAAATATTGGTGCACGTCATATTACAGTTTCGACAAGCGGAATCATTCCAAAGATCTATCAATTCGCTGATGAGCAAATGCAAATCAACTTTGCTGTATCTCTGCACGCACCGAACACAGAGATCAGAAGCCGCCTGATGCCGATCAATAAGGCATATAAGCTGCCAAAATTAATGGAAGCCATTGAATACTACATTCAAAAGACGGGTAGACGTGTCAGCTTTGAATACGGCCTGTTTGGCGGAGTAAATGATCAAGTTCACCATGCGGAAGAACTTGCAGACCTATTAAAAGGAATCAAGTGCCACGTAAACCTCATTCCGGTGAACTATGTACCAGAGAGAGATTATGTGAGAACACCTAGAGAACAAATCTTCCTATTTGAAAAAACGCTGAAAGAACGCGGCGTAAACGTAACGATTAGACGAGAGCAAGGCCATGACATTGATGCTGCTTGCGGTCAGCTAAGAGCGAAGGAGCGTCAGGAAGAGACGAGGTGACGAATGTTGATAAGGGCAGCCTTTCTTACCGATACAGGAAAAGTCCGTCAGCATAATGAAGATGATGCAGGTATTTTTGAAGCAAAAGAAGACTCACTTCTCGCTGTTGTAGCAGACGGCATGGGAGGTCATCTTGCTGGTGATGTCGCCAGCAAGATGGCAGTCTCTTCTTTGAAAGAATACTGGGAAAAAACATCTTCAATTCCAGAAAAGCCAGCCGATCAAGAAAGCTGGTTAATCTCAAAAATCAGTGACATTAATGACCAAGTATATGAACATGCGAAAAACAATGAGGAGTGCCAAGGAATGGGGACGACCATTGTGTGTGCGCTCGTTCATTTGCAAACGGTCACAATTGCGCATATTGGAGACAGCCGCTGCTACCTGCTAAGAGAAGGAGCGCTGACCCAATTAACGGATGATCATTCACTTGTGAATGAACTTGTGAAAACAGGTGAAATTTCAAAAGCGGATGCAGAATATCATCCAAGAAAAAATGTGCTCACGAAAGCATTAGGAACAGATAAACGTGTTCAAATTGATGCACGCACCTTTGAAGTGGACCCAGGAGATCAAATCCTGCTTTGCTCAGATGGTCTATCGAATAAAGTAGAAGAAGAGAATTTGATTCATATTTTAACGCAAACGAACGCACCAGATGAAAAAGTAACAGAGTTAATTCAAACAGCGAATGACAACGGCGGTGAAGATAACATTACAGCAGTACTGTTAGAAATCTCCTCCCAGCCAGAGGAGGGTGACAGCAAGTGTTGATCGGAAAAAGGATCAGCGGCCGTTATCAGATTCTTCGCGTCATAGGCGGAGGCGGAATGGCAAACGTCTATTTGGCGGAGGATATGATTTTAGATCGCGAAGTAGCGATTAAAATTTTGCGGTTTGACTTTGCGAGCGATGATGATTTTATTAGACGATTCCGGCGGGAAGCGCAATCAGCTGCAAGCTTAGATCATTCGAATATTGTCAGCATCTACGATGTAGGGGAAGAAGATGACATTTATTATATTGTCATGGAATATGTCGAGGGGATGACGCTGAAAGAATACATACACGCCAATGGCCCGCTTCATCCGAAAGAAGCCGTTCGCATCATGGAGCAAGTCGTTGCGGCGATGGAAGAAGCCCATGCGAAACAGCTCGTCCACCGTGACATTAAGCCTCACAATATATTAATAGACAATATGGGGAATATCAAAGTCACTGATTTTGGGATTGCCATGGCACTCAGCTCAGCGACCATTACCCATACAAATTCTGTCCTAGGCTCCGTGCACTATTTGTCTCCAGAACAAGCACGCGGAGGTCTTGCAACGAAAAAGTCAGACATCTATTCGCTTGGGATTGTGCTTTATGAACTCATCTCAGGACGCATGCCATTTGAAGGGGAATCGGCTGTCAGTGTCGCACTGAAGCATTTGCAATCAGAGCCTCCATCTGTGAGGAGATGGAATCCTTCTGTTCCACAAAGCGTGGAAAACATCATTTTAAAGGCGATGGCCAAAGATCCATTTTATCGATATGAAGATGCATCTGAAATGCAAAAAGACTTAAAAACCGCTTTCGATCCAGCCAGATTAAAAGAAAAACGCTTTGTCATTGAAGAAGACCATGAAGCAACGAAAGCGATCCCAATCATTCAAGATCATCTAATCGATCAAGACAATGAAAAAACAGCTGTCCACCCGGCTCAAAAACCGAAGAAAAAAGAGAAACAAAAGCCGAAAAAGAAACGAAAAAAATGGCCATGGATTGTGGCATCCATCTTATTTATATTGACTGCTGCGACAATTTTAGCCATCACTGTGTTTCCAGGGCTGCTTTTTCCAAAAGATGTGGAAGTCACAGATGTATCTGGCATGACGGTTGAAAAAGCAGAAGATGCCTTGAAGAAAGCTGGGTTTACCGTCGCTTCGGAGTCAATAGAGATCGCTGATGAGAAAATTGAAAAAGGTCTCGTCGTCAAAACAGATCCGAAAATCGGCACAAAGGTCAAAGAAGGAACAGAGATTCAGCTTTACGAAAGTACTGGCAAGGAAAAGACCGAATTACCTGATGTTACAGGCGAAAAGGTCGATAAAGCAAAAGAAATATTAGAGAAAAAAGGGTTTAAACAGGTCGTTGTGGAGGAAGTGAATGATAATGACACCGAATCTGGGATTGTCATGGAACAGAATCCATCAGCGAATACAGAGCTTGTAGCAGCAGATGAGGAAGTCACGTTGACTGTCAGCATAGGTCCTGCCGATATTACATTACGTGATTTAACGACGTATAGTAAGCAGGCGGCATCGAATTATTTAGAGGATAACGGATTAAAGCTTGATGAAAAAGAAGCGCATTCTGACGATGTGCCAAAAGGCGAGGTCATGAAGCAGGAACCAGGAGCAGGAACTGCTGTTAAACCAGGTGATACGGTTAAGATTACATTCTCTCTTGGACCGAAGGAAAAACCAGCCAAAACGGTGACTGAAAAGATTGCGATTCCTTATGAACCAGAAACGGAAGGGCAGGAGATGAATGTCCAAATTTCCATTGATGATGCGGAGCATAGCATCTCTGATTCATATGAAAGCTTTACAATCACTGCGCCGACTGAGCGGACCATTAAGTTTAAGATTGAACCAGGTCAAAAAGGATATTATCAAGTGACGGTTGATGATAAAGTCGTAAGCTCTAAAACGATCGAATACCCTGATGATGAATAAAGGAGGGACTTTATGCCTGAGGGCAAAATTATAAAAGCATTAAGCGGATTCTACTATGTGCTGGATGAATCGCAAGAGAGTGGAAAAGTGGTTCAGTGCAGAGCGAGAGGCATCTTTCGAAAAAACAAAATTACACCTCTTGTTGGCGATTACGTCGTGTATCAAGCAGACAACGATAAAGAAGGCTACTTATTAGAAGTAAAAGAACGGACAAACGAACTTGTTCGTCCGCCTATTAGTAATGTTGATCAAGCGGTACTTGTTTTCTCAGCAGCAGAACCAACTTTTAGTACATCACTTTTAGACAGATTTTTAGTGCTTGTTGAAGCCAATCATATTGAGCCGATTATCTGCATCACTAAAATGGACTTATTGAAAACAGACGAAGAGCGTGAAACGATCATGGCATATGCAGACGACTATCGGCAAATTGGCTATGAGGTTCATTTAACCTCTACGATTGAAGGAGATGGCATTGAGAAGCTGACTCCGCACTTTCACAATAAAATTACGGTATTTGCCGGTCAGTCTGGTGTAGGCAAGTCCTCTCTTTTAAATGCGATGAGTCCTGAATTGGCGCTGAAAACAGATGATATCTCATCCCATCTCGGACGAGGAAAGCATACGACAAGACATGTCGAACTCATTCGAACAGCAGACGGGCTCATTGCAGATACTCCGGGCTTTAGCTCGCTTGAATTTACTGGCATCGAAGCAGAAGATCTAGGTCTATACTTTTTAGATATTAGAGACCGAAGTGCAGATTGTAAATTTCGAGGCTGCCTGCACGTGAAAGAGCCTGGGTGTGCGATAAAAGATGCGGTCGAGCATGATCAAATCAAAGAGTATCGTTATCAGCATTATTTAGAGTTTTTAACTGAAATCAAAGACAGAAAGCCGAGGTACTAAATCATGGTTTATATTGCCCCTTCCATTTTATCAGCAGATTTTGCCAATTTGGAGAAAGATATCCGTGATGTGGAACAAGGCGGTGCGGATTACATTCATATCGATGTCATGGACGGTCATTTTGTACCGAATATGACATTTGGGCCAAATGTCGTCGAAGCGATTAGACCGCATACGC
This sequence comes from Bacillus pumilus, assembly GCF_038738535.1. Lineage (NCBI taxonomy): Bacteria > Bacillati > Bacillota > Bacilli > Caryophanales > Bacillaceae > Bacillus > Bacillus pumilus. The sequence goes on from NZ_CP046128.1 coordinate 1,482,120, forward strand.
GTCTTCCGCTTGATGTTCACTTAATGATTGAGCAGCCAGACCGGTATATTCCTGCATTCGCAAAAGCAGGCGCTGACATTATTTCTGTTCATGTGGAAGCTTGTCCGCACTTACACCGAACAATACAGCACATTAAAGAACAAGGTGTAAAAGCAGGGGTCGTCTTGAATCCTCACACACCTGTTTCTCACATTGAGCATGTATTAGAGGATGTGGACCTTGTGTTATTCATGACGGTGAATCCTGGTTTTGGGGGACAGGCATTTATTCCATCTGTCCTCACGAAGGTAAAAGAAGTAAAAGCACTGAGTGAACAAAAGGGCTTAACCGATTTACTGATAGAAATAGACGGCGGTGTCAATGTAGAGACTGCAAAGAGCTGCAGGGAAGCAGGCGCTAATTTACTTGTAGCGGGCTCTGCGGTATACGGTAAAGACAACCGCGCAGCAGCTATCCAGGCAATTCGAGAAGCGTAAAGAAAGGAACCAAAGTCATTGTGATCTTTGGTTCTTTTTATATAGAGAGGAGCGTATATCATGCACATACATATCGTAGCCGGCGGTCCTTTTGAATACATTCCGCCACTTGAACATGAAGCATCACAGAAGGATATTCTCTGGATTGGCGTAGACCGTGGAACCCTCTTCTTACTAGAGCAAGGCATCATCCCTGCCAAAGCCTTTGGTGATTTTGACAGTGTGACAGAAGAAGAGCTTCGGGAGCTGAAAGAAAAATTGCCTGCCCTGAATGTATTTCAAGCTGAAAAGGATGAAACCGATTTAGAGCTTGCACTGAACTGGGCACTGAGTCAGCATCCAGCACATATTTACATCTACGGTATTACGGGAGGAAGGGCTGATCATTTTCTAGGAAATATCCATCTTCTTTACAAAGGGATTCAGCACAAGCAGAATATCACCCTTGTAGACAAACAAAATATCATTCAAATGTTTGAACCTGGTACATACGAAATAAAAGAAGATCAGGATAAAAAATATGTGTCGTTTCTACCCTTTGGAACACCGGTTGAAAAGCTGACATTAAAAGGTTTCAAATATCCTCTGAAAAATTGTCATATTGAGCCTGGTTCCACACTATGTATTAGTAACGAACTCATCCACTCAAATGGTACTTTTTCTTTTCATGAAGGCATATTAATAATGGTAAGAAGCAAAGATTGACCAACCTATCAATGTGGATGGCTGATTAAGCTCAATTGTGCTGCAAGCGGTACTTTTAGGAGGGGGACAAAATGAAATTTTATACAATCAAACTGCCTAGATTTCTTGGCGGCATTGTCCGTGCGATGCTTGGTTCATTTAAGAAAGATTAATGAGTAATCTCCTTTATTTCCACATAAAAACGCCTGCTACAATTAATTGTAGCAGGCGTTTACTCTTGCTTATACACGCTCAACTTTACCAGATTTCAAAGCTCGAGCTGATACATATACTCTTTTAGGCTTACCGTCCACTAGAATACGAACTTTTTGAAGGTTCGCGCCCCATGTACGTTTTGTAGAGTTCATTGCGTGAGAACGGTTGTTCCCAGCTTTTGTTTTTCTGCCTGTAATAACGCATTTACGTGCCATTTGTTTCCCTCCTAACTGCGAAAACATCATCATATTCTTCATATACGTACTTAGAGATGCCTCAAGATACTTTAATAATTTACCACAGCTTCAAGGGGTTTGCAAGGATTGTTTACTCCTCTTTCAAGAAAAATACCTTGACATCTTGATAAAAAATCAAGGCTATAGTATAAGTAGGATTGGGTCGGATTGAATGATTTCTTTTAAAAAGAAGGGTCTTATAGTAAAATAGTGATAACTCAGGGCAATTTCTCAAAAAGGGGGAACCAATGTGTCCATTGAACTTAGAACGAAATACGGACAAATTGATATATCAAATGAAGTCATTGCAATGGTGGCAGGAGGCGCTGCGATCGATTGCTATGGTATTGTTGGGATGGCGTCCAAAAATCAAATCAAGGACGGCTTGACGGATATTCTCCGCAAAGAGAACTTCAGCCGGGGTGTTCTTGTGCGTCAAAAAGAAGACCGCATTCATATTGATATGTACATCATCGTCAGCTACGGTACAAAAATATCAGAAGTCGCACATAATGTTCAAACGAAAGTCAAATATACGATTTCTCACACAGTTGGACTTTCTGTTGATTCGGTCAACATTTATGTACAAGGAGTAAGAGTTACGAACCCGTAGTAAGGAGGAAATATATTGTCTATTAGAAATCTTGATGGCCGCTCATTTGCAAAAATGATTCTTGCAGGTGCTCACCATCTTTCTCAAAACGCACAAATTGTTGATGCGTTAAATGTTTTTCCAGTGCCAGACGGAGACACGGGGACAAATATGAATTTGTCGATGACTTCAGGGGCAAAAGCAGTTGAAGAAACAAATACCGATCATATTGGGAAGGTCGGCGTGGCCCTGTCAAAAGGGCTATTGATGGGCGCAAGAGGAAACTCAGGCGTGATCCTTTCACAGCTCTTTAGAGGTTTCAGTAAACATATCGAACAAAAAGAAACGATTGATGCAAAAGAATTTGCCCTTGCCTTACAGGCAGGTGTTGATACAGCATATAAAGCCGTGATGAAACCGATTGAAGGGACCATCTTAACGGTTGCAAAGGATGCAGCAAAGAAAGCGGTTGCTGTTTCAGCGGCAGAAAATGACATTGACCGCGTTCTTGAGTTAACGATTGAGGAAGCGAGAGCATCACTTGATCGAACGCCGGATCTGCTTCCTGTTTTAAAAGAAGTGGGCGTTGTCGATAGTGGGGGTAAAGGACTTCTATGCGTATATGAAGGTTTCCTTGCTTCATTAAGAGGAGAGGACCTCCATCTGAAAGCGGCCTCTTTGCCAACGTTAAAAGAACTTGTCAGTGCAGAGCATCATAAAAGTGCACAAAGCCATATGAACACTGAAGATATCGAATTTGGTTATTGTACTGAATTTATGGTGAAATTTGAAGAAGACAAACAGTCCTTTGATGAGAATGCCTTCAGAGAAGACTTAAGCGAATTCGGAGATTCACTTCTTGTGGTGTCTGATGAAACGCTGGCGAAAGTTCATATTCATGCAGAGCAGCCTGGAGATGTCTTATCCTATGCACAGCGCTACGGCAGCCTGATCAATATGAAAATTGAAAATATGAGAGAGCAGCATAGCTCGATTGTGAATGAAGAAAGAGAACACGCGCCCGCTGCACCAGAGGCACCTGCTGCTGAAAAACAGCGCTTTGGAGTCGTCAGTGTCGCAATGGGAGAAGGAATTGCTGACTTGTTTAAAAGTATCGGAGCTTCCGTCGTCATTGAAGGCGGACAGACGATGAACCCGAGCACAGAAGACATTGTCACAGCAATTGAAAGCGTACATGCCGAAACCGTCTTTATCTTACCTAATAATTCTAATATTGTCATGGCAGCGAAACAGGCGGCAACTGTCTCAAGCCGTGAGGTCGTTGTCATTCCGACGAAGACCGTTCCCCAAGGAATGTCGGCACTTCTTTCTCTAAATGAAGCAGCTTCAAATGAAGACAACGAAGCAGCAATGCTAGAAGCGATTGACCACGTGAAAAGCGGCCAAATTACCTTTGCAGTGAGAGATACCCAAATTGATGGAATCGACATTGCCAAAGGCGATTATATGGGTCTCTTTAACGGGAAAATTACCTTAACCTCGAAAAATCAATTAGATGCAGCAAAAGAGCTTTTGACCAAAATGGTGACAGAAGATGATGAGATTGTCACGATCATTAAAGGGGAAGATGCATCATCTGAAGAGATGGATGCGTTAGAAGCCTTTATTGAAGAAACATTTGAAGATGTAGAAGTTGAAGTCCACGATGGAAAACAGCCGCTTTATTCATATATTTTGGCTGTTGAATAACGAAAGAAGGGCAAATAAAGCCCTTCTTCTTCTTTTGCAATTTTTTACTAGTGATTCAACGGTGAAATGAGTTGCGGGAAACGAATGAATCCATTAGTCTAAAGAAAGAACCAAACCAATATGTGAGTGGTTATGAGAGGGGAAGACCTATGAAATTTAGAAGTGTGTTTGATATTATTGGACCCGTCATGATTGGTCCATCAAGTTCGCACACAGCGGGTGCGGCTCGTATAGGGAGAGTGGCTCGCAGCTTATTTGGAAGAGAACCGAAACAAATTGTCGTTTCATTTTATGGCTCTTTTAAAGATACGTATAAAGGACACGGTACAGATGTCGCCATTATCGGCGGTGTTCTTGATTTTGATACATTTGATGAACGCATCAAAACAGCGATTGATATTGCAAAAAGCAAAGAGATCGACATTGAATTTAAAGAAGAAGATGCGGTGCCAGCGCATCCGAATACAGCAAAAGTAGAGATATCAGATGCAAATGGAAAGCTTGAATTAATCGGGATTTCCATCGGCGGTGGTAAAATTGAAATCACTGAACTGAATGGCTTTGAGCTCAGGCTTTCAGGAAATCATCCTGCCATTCTTGTGGTTCATAACGATCGCTACGGCACGATTGCAGCAGTGGCCAATGTGTTAGCGAAATTCGCCATCAACATCGGTCATATGGAAGTGGCACGTAAAGATGTCGGGCAAGAGGCTCTGATGACCATCGAAGTGGATCAAAATATTGACCCAGCTGTCCTATCAGAGCTTGAAACGCTGCCAAACATTATTCAAGTCACACAAATTGCAGAGTAACAACAAGGAGGTTATGAATGATGTTTAAAAACGTCAAAGAACTCGTGCAGCTAACAGAAGAACGGAATACCTCCATTTCAGAAATAATGATCGCGCAAGAAATGGAAGTGACAGGGAAGTCACGTGAAGATATTTTCTCCCAGATGTACCGCAACCTAGAAGTGATGGAACAGGCCGTAGAAAACGGGCTGAAAGGTGTGAAATCATTATCAGGTTTAACAGGCGGAGATGCGGTCAAACTTCAAGCATATATCGCATCAGGCAAAACGCTGTCTGGACATACAATATTAGATGCTGTCAGTAAGGCAGTGGCAACGAATGAAGTCAATGCCGCAATGGGGACGATTTGTGCAACGCCTACAGCAGGCTCAGCAGGTGTTGTGCCGGGTACGTTATTTGCAGTAAAAGAAACATTAAAGCCAACTAAGGAACAAATGGTCAGATTCCTATTCACCTCTGGCGCATTTGGCTTTGTTGTGGCCAATAATGCGAGCATCTCTGGTGCAGCAGGCGGCTGTCAGGCAGAGGTAGGTTCAGCATCAGGTATGGCGGCAGCAGCCATTGTCGAAATGGCAGGCGGTACACCTCAGCAATCTGCTGAAGCGATGGCGATTACACTGAAAAATATGCTTGGACTTGTTTGTGACCCAGTAGCTGGACTTGTCGAGGTACCGTGCGTAAAACGAAACGCAATGGGTGCATCAAATGCGATGATCGCAGCAGATATGGCACTTGCCGGCATCACAAGCCGTATTCCATGTGATGAAGTCATTGATGCGATGTATAAAATCGGTCAAACCATGCCAACGGCACTTCGTGAAACAGCACAAGGCGGACTTGCTGCAACACCGACAGCAAGAGAGCTTGAAAAGAAGATTTTCGGAGGTGTGACCTCATCTCGTGATACAGAAACTGCAAGATAACGTCTCTGTCCTCAAAGGGATTGGAGAAGAAACCGAAAAAACACTCAATGAACTTGGAATCTATACAGTAGCCGATTTGCTTGGCTACTTTCCTTATCGATATGACGACTATGAGCTTCGTAATTTAGAAGAAGTTAAGCATGATGAACGTGTCACAGTTGAAGGGAAAGTGCACAGTGAGCCCGTCCTCACCTATTATGGAAAAAAACGAAGCAGGCTGACATTCAGGCTGCTTGTCGGGCGTTTTCTCATCACAGCGATTTGCTTCAATCGCCCTTATTTAAAACGAAGCCTTGTTTTAGGTGATACAGTATCCGTCACTGGGAAATGGGATAAAAACCGTCAATCCATCATGGTGCAGGAATTTAAAAAAGGGACGCACGAGCAAGATGGCAGTATAGAGCCTGTTTATTCAGTAAAAGAAAATGTAACCGTGAAGATGATGAGACGCTTTGTGAAACAGGCCCTGTCACTTTATGTAGACAAAGCCGAAGATCCACTGCCAAAGCAGCTTGCCTTTGCCTATAAACTCATGTCCTATCAGGAAGCGTTAAAAGCCATTCACCTGCCAGAAACAAGAGACTCGCTCAAGCAAGCAAGACGCCGCTTTGTGTACGAAGAATTTCTCATCTTTCAATTGAAGATGCAGGCAATCAGAAAGAAAGAGCGAGAAAAAACATCAGGCATCCAGCATCCGTTTTCCAAAGAGGCTGTTTTTGAGTTTGTTCACAGCCTGCCATTTCCGCTGACGAAGGCACAATCAAGAGTGCTTGATGAAATTATGTCTGATATGGCATCCCCGTACCGGATGAACCGTCTGCTCCAAGGAGATGTTGGCTCAGGGAAAACAGCTGTTGCAGCCATTGCGCTTTATGCCGCTCATTTATCCGGCTATCAAGGTGCATTGATGGTCCCAACAGAGATTTTGGCAGAACAGCATGCAGATTCACTTTACCAGCTGTTTGAAAAATGGGGACTGAATATCGCCCTTCTGACAAGCTCTGTGAAAGGAAAGCGCCGCAGAGAATTGCTGGAACGTCTAAAAGAGGGCGAGATTGATATATTAGTCGGTACGCATGCGCTCATTCAAGACGAAGTCGAATTTCAGCAGCTCGGTCTTGTTATCACAGATGAGCAGCACCGATTTGGCGTAGAACAGCGAAAAAAACTAAGAAGTAAAGGACAGGATCCAGATGTCTTGTTTATGACTGCCACACCTATTCCGCGAACACTTGCGATCACTGTTTTTGGAGAAATGGACGTATCCGTCATTGATGAATTACCAGCCGGCAGAAAACAGATCGAAACGTATTGGGTCAAGCATGACATGCTTGAGAGGATTCTTGCATTTGTGGATAAAGAGCTGAGAAAAGGAAGACAGGCGTATATTATTTGTCCGCTCATAGAAGAATCAGACAAGCTGGATGTGCAAAACGCGATCGATGTCCACAGTATGCTGACAGAGGCTTACCGCGGTAAGTGGTCGATCGGCTTAATGCACGGGAAACTGGCGAGTGATGAAAAAGATCAGGTGATGAGAGACTTTACAGCAAATGAAGTTCAAATTCTCGTTTCAACCACAGTCGTTGAAGTCGGGGTCAACGTACCGAATGCGACTATCATGGTCATTTATGATGCAGACCGCTTCGGACTGTCTCAGCTTCATCAGCTCAGAGGCCGGGTTGGACGCGGAGAGCATCAATCATTTTGTGTTTTAATGGCGGATCCAAAATCAGAAACGGGGAAAGAGCGGATGCGGATCATGTCCGAAACAACCGACGGTTTTGAGCTGTCAGAAAAGGACTTAGAACTAAGAGGACCCGGCGATTTCTTCGGTAAAAAACAAAGCGGAATGCCTGAATTTAAAGTAGCAGATATGGTTCATGACTACAGAGCGCTGGAAACCGCTAGAAAAGATGCGGCAGAACTTGTGCAATCAGACGCATTTTGGACAGATCCCGAATACAAAGAACTTCGGCAAACGCTGGTAGACAGCGGGGTGCTGGGCGGAGATAAATTAAGCTGATCAAGCGCTGGAGGAATTTTCTTGTCTTTTTGAAACAAGGATTGATTTATCATCTATGAGATTATATACTACTATTAGTACCTAGTCATAAATGTACGGATGGTGTCTGCATATGAAACTAAATAAAAAAGAACGTCAAAAGCTTCTCCAGCAAACGATCAGCTCGACTCCGTTCATTACTGATGAAGAATTGGCAAGTAAATTCGGTGTAAGCATTCAAACGGTTCGTCTTGATCGTTTGGAACTGTCGATTCCTGAATTACGCGAAAGAATTAAGCATGTGGCCGAAAAGACATTAGAGGATGAAGTGAAGTCACTTCCGCTGGATGAAGTGATTGGAGAAATGATTGATGTAGAGCTTGATGACCAAGCCATTTCCATTTTAGAAGTGAGAAAAGAGCATGTATTTAGCCGAAATCAAATTGCCAGGGGACATCATCTCTTCGCCCAGGCAAATTCGCTGGCAGTAGCCGTCATTGACGATGAACTGGCGCTGACAGCAAAAGCGAATATTAGATTTACAAGGCAGGTTAAACAAGGCGAACGAGTCGTCTCGAAAGCTAAAGTAGCCTCACATGATAAAGAAAAAGGCAGAACTGTAGTTGAAGTAAACAGCTATGTCGGTGAGGAAGTTGTCTTCTCAGGTGACTTCGTCATGTATCGCTCAAAACAAAAGTAAAAGGTGGCACGTAATATGAGAATTGCAGTCGATGCAATGGGGGGAGACCATGCCCCTAAAGCCATTATTGACGGTGTGCAAAAAAGCTTAACGGCATTTTCAGATATCGAGATTACACTTGTCGGCGATGAAAACAAAATCAAACCATACATAACAAATAAGGAGCGCATCACGATTTTAGATGCAAAAGAAGTCATTGAACCGACAGATGAACCAGTGCGTGCAGTTAGACGTAAAAAGGATTCATCTATGGTGAAAATGGCGCAGGAAGTATCCGAGGGACGTGCAGATGCCTGCATCTCAGCAGGAAATACTGGAGCTCTCATGACAGCAGGACTGTTTATTGTAGGAAGAATTGATGGCATAGACAGACCGGCACTTGCTCCAACACTGCCAACACTTGATGGCAGCGGGTTTTTATTACTGGATGTCGGCGCAAACGTTGATGCGAAACCAGAACACCTAATGCAATATGCCATGATGGGATCAATCTACGCAGAGCGTGTCTTTCCAAAGAGCAATCCGCGCGTTGGATTGTTAAATGTAGGAACAGAAGATAAAAAAGGCAACGATCTCACGAAAAAAACCTTTGAATTATTAAAAGCATCAGACTTGAATTTCGTAGGGAATGTGGAGTCTCGTGATTTACTAGAAGGTGTTGCTGATGTTGTTGTCACAGATGGTTTCACAGGAAATATCGCCCTGAAAACGATTGAAGGCACAGCCCTTTCTGTATTTAAAATGCTGAAAGAAACATTAACATCCAGCTTCACAGCAAAAATAGCAGCTGGCATGATGAAGCCGAAATTGATGCAGATGAAGTCTAAAATGGATTACTCCGAATATGGCGGGGCCGCTTTATTTGGTTTAAAGGCACCTGTCATTAAAGCACACGGCTCCTCTGATGAAAACGCCATTTTTCATGCAATTCGTCAGGCACGTGATATCGTAGAAAAAGACGTTTCAGCCATCATTCATCAAGAAGTCCAAAAAGAAACCACGAACGAGTCTTAATGGAGGTAAAGCAGCATGACTAAAATTGCATTTTTATTCCCTGGCCAAGGCTCTCAAAAAATTGGCATGGGAAAAGATTTATTTGACCAAGAAGCAGTATCTAAAGCTGTATTTGAAGAAGCAGACAAGACCCTCGGTTTTGACTTATCTTCGATGATTTTTGAAGGAGATGCAGAAGAATTGACGCTCACTTATAATGCGCAGCCAGCTCTTTTAACGACAAGTATCGCCATCTTAAAGAAATTTGAAGAGAGCGGAATCAAAGCAGATTACGCAGCAGGACATAGCCTTGGTGAATATACGGCCCTCGTTGCAGCAGGCGCACTTTCGTTTCAAGATGCTGTCTATGCAGTAAGAAAGCGCGGCGAATTAATGAACGAAGCTGTTCCAGCAGGAGAAGGCGCCATGGCAGCGATTCTTGGCTTAGATCAAGCGGCGCTTCTAGAATTGACAAAAGAAGTGACAGAGAGCGGTCACCTTGTAGAACTCGCTAACCTAAACTGTCCTGGTCAAATCGTCATCTCTGGTACAGCAAAAGGTGTAGAACTAGCTTCAGAGAAAGCGAAAGAAAAAGGCGCAAAACGTGCGATTGCCCTTGAAGTGAGCGGACCTTTCCATTCTGCCTTAATGAAACCAGCCGCTGAAAAATTCACAGATGTTCTGTCAAAGCTAAACATTTCGGATGCCAAAACACCAGTGATCTCAAATGTAACAGCAGACATCGTCACATCTCGTGATGCTATTGAGACAAAGCTCATTGAACAATTGTATTCTCCTGTTCGATTTGAAGAAAGTGTGGAACGCCTCATTGATTTAGGCGTGACAACGTTTATTGAAATTGGTCCGGGCAAAGTACTTTCAGGCCTTGTGAAAAAGGTCAATCGCCGCCTGACAACCATTTCTGTTTCAGATCAGGAAACAATTGAAGCAGCTATTCAAACATTGAAGGAGGATTCTTGATGCTTACAAATAAAACAGCCGTTGTAACAGGTGCATCACGCGGGATTGGCCGTTCCATCGCGATCGATTTAGCGAAGAATGGTGCAAATGTTGTCGTCAACTATTCTGGAAACGAAGCAAAAGCAAATGAAGTCGTAGACGAAATCAAAGCACTTGGCCAGCAGGCATTTGCCGTTAAAGCTGATGTTTCAAATGCTGAAGAAGTACAAGCGCTCATGAAACAAGCGATTGACACATTTGGTTCAATTGACATTCTTGTCAATAATGCAGGGATCACAAAGGACAACCTGCTCATGAGAATGAAAGAAAATGAATGGGATGACGTCATTAACATAAACTTAAAAGGGGTCTTTAACTGTACAAAAGCCGTGACACGTCAAATGATGAAACAGCGCAGCGGAAGAATCATCAACTTGGCTTCAGTAGTTGGCGTATGTGGAAACCCTGGACAAGCAAACTACGTTGCAGCAAAAGCTGGTGTCATCGGATTAACGAAAACAACAGCAAAAGAGCTGGCAACCCGTCATATTACAGTCAATGCAGTAGCACCAGGCTTTATTTCGACAGATATGACAGACAAGCTTGATGAGAATGTGCAGTCTGAAATGCTCAAACAAATCCCGCTTGCACGCTTTGGTGCACCTGAAGATATTAGCAACGTCGTTGTCTTTTTAGCTTCAGAAGGAGCAGGTTATATTACAGGCCAAACCATCCAAGTAGATGGCGGAATGGTTATGTCCTAAGAAATATCAAAATTTCATTAGGTTTTCTCTAGTTTTTTAAAAACGAATCAACTATAATACTTTGAGGGGAGGTGAAAGGCAATGGCAGACGTATTAGAGCGTGTATCAAAAATTATTGTAGACCGCCTTGGCGTTGATGAGGCTGACGTGAAAATGGAAGCTTCATTTAAAGAAGATTTAGGCGCTGATTCCCTTGATGTAGTTGAGCTAGTTATGGAACTTGAAGATGAGTTCGATATGGAAATTTCTGACGAAGATGCTGAAAAAATTGCAACAGTCGGTGACGCTGTGAACTACATAAATAGCCAGCAATAAGCGTAACAAAGTCCCGTCTATTTTCATGACGGGACTTTGAAAATTTATGTTAGTTTCAACACATTCAGCTGATCAATTGTCAGCCTTTTTCAGATGCTAAGGAGCAATGTTTCCTTGCATGTAGAAAGAGAGACTCCATATAATCAGTATCCTTAAAGGCGATTAAGCCTACCTGGAGGTTGCTATGCCAAAACACTATAAAGACAAACAGAAACAGAGCAAAAAACTAGAGCAATTTAGAGAGTTCCAGCAGCGCATTTCTGTACACTTTCAAAATGAAAAACTTCTATATCAAGCCTTTACGCATTCCTCTTATGTGAATGAACACCGGAAAAAGCCATACGAGGATAATGAAAGACTTGAATTTCTAGGAGATGCTGTTTTAGAATTGACGATCTCTCAATTCTTATTTGCGAAATATCCCGCGATGAGCGAGGGAGATTTAACGAAACTAAGAGCGGCAATCGTATGTGAACCGTCACTTGTGTCTCTGGCACATGAGCTGTCCTTCGGTGACCTTGTTCTTTTAGGAAAAGGCGAAGAAATGACAGGCGGGAGAAAACGACCAGCACTCTTAGCGGACGTATTCGAGGCGTTTATCGGCGCACTTTATTTAGATCAGGGGCTGGTGCCAGTGGAACGATTCCTAGAAGCCTATGTCTATCCGAAAATTAACGATGGAGCGTTCTCGCATGTCATGGACTTTAAAAGCCAGCTGCAAGAATTCGTTCAGCGCGATGGAAAAGGTGTACTGGAATACCACATCCTTCATGAAAAAGGACCAGCACATAACCGGGAATTTGAAGCAAATGTATCCCTGCGCGGAGAAGTGCTCGGAATTGGAAATGGCCGCTCTAAAAAAGAAGCAGAACAGCATGCTGCACAGGAAGCACTTGCTAAATTGCAGAAACATCATATGAACCAATAAAATCCCCCTCGTCATTCAGGGGGATTTCACTCTGTTTTCCATCATCTTTTTTCACTTCATATGGTAAGATGATAGTACTTTAAATACATAAGGAGGATCACTCTCATGTTCCTCAAACGTTTAGACGTGATAGGATTCAAATCTTTTGCACAGCGAGTGACCGTGGACTTTGTCAAAGGGGTCACAGCTGTTGTTGGACCAAACGGAAGCGGCAAAAGTAATATTACCGATGCCATCCGCTGGGTACTTGGAGAACAATCAGCGAAAAGCCTCCGCGGAGGAAAAATGGAAGACATCATTTTTGCAGGAAGCGACTCAAGAAAAAGAGTCAATCTAGCAGAGGTGACTTTAACATTAGATAACGAAGATCACTTTTTACCGATCGATTTTCACGAAGTCAGTGTGACAAGAAGAGTCTATCGTTCAGGAGAAAGTGAATTTCTCATAAACAATCAATCTGTCCGCTTGAAGGATATTATTGACCTTTTCATGGATTCAGGTCTTGGAAAGGAAGCTTTTTCAATCATCAGCCAAGGAAAGGTAGAGGAAATTCTATCAAGCAAGGCAGAAGAGAGGAGAAGCATCTTTGAAGAAGCGGCTGGTGTTTTGAAATATAAAACAAGAAAGAAAAAAGCCGAGAATAAACTGTTTGAAACGCAGGACAACTTAAACCGAGTAGAAGATATTCTGCATGAACTAGAAGATCAAGTAGAACCATTAAGAATGCAGGCATCTATTGCAAAGGACTATTTGCAAAAAAAAGAAGAGCTTGAAAATGTCGAAATTGCCTTAACTGTCCATGACATCGAAGCACTTCATGAAAAATGGACAACACTTGGTGAAGCTGTCGAGCGCTTCAAACAAGATGAAATGAAGCAGTCCACAGATATTCAAGCAAAAGAAGCCAAAATTGAAGAGTCAAGAGACCGCATTCAAGCGCTTGACGAATCAATTAATGATCTGCAAGAAGTTCTTCTTTTCACAAGTGAGGAATTAGAAAAGCTTGAAGGAAAAAAAGAAGTATTAAAAGAACGGAAAAAAAATGCAGCTGCAAACCAAGGACAGCTAGAAGAAACGCTCATTCGCTTAACTGAAAAGCAGACGCAGTTAACCGAAAAGATTCAGCAGCAGAAAATCACGCGGGACAGCCTTCAAAAAGAAGTGCAACAGCTAAAAGATGAAGTGAAAACAAAGCAGCATCAACTGTCGCTCCATAGTGAAGATGTGGAAGGTCAAATTGAACAGCTAAAAAGCGATTATTTTGATCTGCTTAATGAACAGGCTACCATCCGCAATGAACGTAAATTACTAGAAGAACAGCAGCGCCAAGCGGCCATGCAGCTGGAGCGGCTCACGCAAAACAACCAAAAACACATCGAAGAACGTGTGTCTGTCAAAGAAAAGAAAATAGAAGCTGAGCAGCAGCTTTCCGCACTTGAAGAAGACATACTGGGTCAGGTCAAGCGCTTTAGGGAAGCGGAACAAAAGCTTGAGCAAATGAAACGTCAATACGAGAAAAAAGAAACGGCTCTTTACCAAGCCTATCAATATGTGCAGCAGGCAAGATCGAAAAAAGAGATGCTAGAATCCATGCAGGAAGACTTTTCAGGCTTTTTCCAAGGAGTGAAAGAGGTCTTAAAGGCAAAAGATCGTGTAGGCGGTATTCACGGTGCCATTGCAGAGCTGATTCAAACAGATCAGCAGCATGAGACAGCGATTGAAATCGCGCTAGGCGCAGCAACGCAGCACGTAGTCACAGAAAATGAAGCAGCTGCGAGACAAGCAATTGCATACTTAAAGCAGCACTCCTTTGGACGTGCGACCTTCCTGCCAATGAATGTGATCAAAGAACGAACCATTCAGCATAGGGACGTCCAAACAGCTGAGCAGCATGCTGCATTTATCGGTGTAGCAAGTCACCTTGTTTCCTTTGATGAAAAGTATCAAAAAGTCATACAGAACTTGCTTGGAACGGTACTTATCGTTAGAGACTTAAAAGGCGCCAATGAACTGGCAAAAATGCTTGGTCATCGTTATCGCATCGTGACCCTTGATGGAGATGTCGTGAACCCCGGCGGTTCAATGACCGGTGGCGGTGTAAAGAAAAAGAACAACTCCCTTCTTTCAAGAAACCGGGAGATCGAAACATTAACAAAGCAGCTCGTTGAAATGGAAGAAAAAACAACGATCCTTGAAAAAGAAACAAAAGAAACGAAGCAATTGATTGCAGTAAACGAAAGCCAATTAAACGAACTGCGTCAACGCGGAGAAACCCTTCGAGAAAAGCAGCAAGAGCTCAAAGGGAAGCTATACGAACTGCAAGTAGCCGAAAAAAATATTAATGCTCACCTTGAACTCTATGATCAAGAAAAAGAAGAATTGCAGCAGCGTTCTACTGAACTTACAGATAAGGACAAAACGCAGGCAGCCCTTGAAGTTTCAATAGGGGAGAAACTGACCACGCTTGATCAAGAGATCAATACATTAACAAAGCGTAAGCAGACTCAAAGCTCAACGAAAGAAACCATTTCTGCCGAATTAACCGAGCTGAAAATCTCGCTTGCCAAAAAAGAGCAGTCCTTAGCGAATGAACAAGAAAAGCTTTCGAGCTTAATGGCCGAATTAGAAGAGGCTGAACAAACGCTGATGGAAACAAAAGAAGACCTGTCACTCTTAACAAGTGAAATGACGTCTAGCTCAAGCGGAGCAGAACAGCTGGAAGAAGCGGCGAAAGAGAAACTGGAAAACAAAAACAAAACAACCGCACTTATTTCAGAGCGTCGTAAACAGCGCCTGGCTCTTTCTGAAACGTTAGAATTTGCTGAACGTGAATTGAAAGAACAAAAGCGTCTTTACAAGCAGCTCACCACAAGCTTAAAAGATGAAGAGATTAAGCTTGGCCGTATGGAAGTTGAGCTCGACAACCTCATCGCTTATTTGAACGAAGAGTATGCCCTTTCGTTTGAAGGGGCAAAAGAGATGTATCATCTGACGTTATCACCAGATGAAGCAAGAAAACGAGTGAAGCTGATCAAATTAGCCATTGAAGAGCTAGGAACAGTGAACTTAGGCAGCATTGATGAGTATGAACGAGTAAATGAACGATATCTCTTTTTAACAGAACAGCGAAACGATCTGACAGAAGCGAAAAATACATTATTCCAAGTCATCGAAGAAATGGATCAAGAGATGACAAAGCGCTTCTCTGAAACATTCTCGCAAATCCGCGGGCATTTTGAATTAGTTTTCCAAGCATTATTTGGCGGCGGAAGAGCAGATCTTAAGCTGACAGATCCAAACGATTTATTAAACTCTGGCGTTGATATTGTCGCGCAGCCGCCAGGGAAAAAGCTGCAAAACTTAAGCCTGCTTTCAGGCGGAGAGAGAGCATTAACAGCGATTGCTTTACTATTCTCTATTTTAAAAGTCAGACCTGTTCCATTCTGCGTGTTAGATGAGGTAGAAGCGGCGCTTGATGAAGCAAATGTTTTCCGCTTTGCGCAATATTTAAAGAAATACAGCCAGGAAACACAGTTCATTGTCATTACGCACCGTAAAGGAACAATGGAAGAAGCAGATGTGCTCTACGGCGTTACGATGCAGGAGTCAGGCGTTTCAAAGCTTGTATCCGTCAAACTAGAAGAAACGAAAGAGCTTGTCCAGTAATTAAAGGAGGTTTTTGAACCAAATGAGCTTTTTTAAGAAATTAAAAGAAAAATTTACGCAGCAAACTGATTCAGTATCAGAAAAGTTTAAAGATGGACTTGAAAAAACGAGAAACTCCTTTCAAGGAAGAGTAAACGAACTAATTTCACGCTACCGTAAAGTCGATGAAGACTTTTTTGAAGAATTAGAAGAGGTTCTGATTGGCGCTGATGTCGGTTTCACAACGGTGATGGAACTGATTGATGAGCTGAAAAAAGAAGTGAAATTAAGAAACATTCAAGACCCAAGTGAAGTACAATCGGTCATCTCTGAAAAACTGGTTGAAATCTACAATAGCGGAGAGGAACAAATCTCTGCGCTGAACATCGAAGACGGCCGATTAAATATCATTTTATTTGTAGGTGTCAATGGCGTTGGGAAAACAACGACTATCGGCAAACTTGCGAATAAGCTGAAAAATGAAGGGAAATCCGTCATTTTAGCAGCAGGTGATACGTTCCGTGCCGGTGCAATTGAGCAGCTTGAAGTATGGGGAGAGCGTTCAGGTGTCCCTGTTGTCAAACAGACGGCTGGCTCTGACCCAGCAGCGGTGATCTATGATGCCGTTCAATCAGCAAAAGCGAAAAATGCAGATGTACTCATCTGTGATACAGCAGGACGACTGCAAAACAAAGTCAACTTGATGAAAGAGCTGGAGAAGGTCAAGAGAGTCATTGAACGTGAGGTTCCAGATGCACCTCATGAAGTACTGCTCGCTCTTGATGCAACAACCGGTCAAAATGCGATGGCACAAGCGAAGGAATTTTCTAAAGCGACGAATGTGACAGGAATTGCTTTAACAAAGCTTGACGGTACTGCAAAAGGCGGAATTGTCCTTGCAATTCGCAATGAGCTGAACATCCCCGTGAAGCTTGTCGGTTTAGGTGAAAAGGTAGACGATCTGCAAGAGTTCGATGCAGAATCGTATGTGTATGGATTATTCTCAGACGTCATTGATCAAGAGGACTAACAAAAATGCCGGCAAAAACTGCTGGCATTTTTATTTATACACCGCTTCATGAAGTGACAAGATAAAAACTTGACACACAGTAGAGAACCGTGTAAACTTAGTTGATGTAAAGGGAATGAACTTAACAAAGGGGAGAGAGCCCATGACGCTTGAAAAAACAACGAGAATGAACTACTTGTTTGACTTCTATCAATCGTTGTTAACCGCAAAGCAAAAGAGCTACATGTCGCTTTACTACCTAGACGATTTTTCCCTCGGTGAAATTGCGGATGAATATGAAGTATCAAGACAGGCTGTTTATGATAATATTAAACGGACTGAAGCGATGCTTGAACAATATGAAGAAAAGCTGCTCTTGTTTAAGAAATTTAAAGAGCGTAAAGAACTTCTCAAAAAAATGAGAGAGCTTGTAGCAGATTCCGCTCAGACGGAAGAAGCAGAAGCTTTAATTGAATCGCTTGAGAAATTAGATTAGGAGGCGGCACAGTATGGCATTTGAAGGATTAGCCGACCGACTGCAGCAGACGATTTCAAAAATCCGCGGCAAAGGAAAAGTGTCAGAGCAAGATGTAAAAGAAATGATGCGCGAGGTACGCCTTGCCCTTCTTGAAGCTGACGTCAATTTTAAAGTAGTCAAAGACTTTGTGAAAAAAGTAAGCGAGCGGGCAGTTGGACAAGAGGTGATGAAAAGCCTTACCCCTGGACAACAGGTCATTAAAGTTGTAAAAGAAGAACTCACTGAATTAATGGGTGGGGAAGAGAGTAAAATCGCTGTAGCGAAAAAATCTCCGACAGTCATTATGATGGTTGGTCTTCAAGGGGCAGGTAAAACAACCACAACTGGGAAGCTTGCCAATTTACTTCGCAAAAAACATAATCGCAAGCCGATGATGGTGGCTGCAGATATTTACAGACCAGCAGCGATCCAGCAGCTTCAAACGCTGGGGAAACAGCTTGATATGCCTGTGTTTTCATTAGGTGATCAAGTCAGTCCTGTCGACATTGCCAAACAGGCAATCGAAAAAGCGAAAGAAGAACACCACGATTATGTCATTTTAGATACAGCAGGACGCCTTCATATCGATGAAGAATTGATGGATGAACTTCAGAAAGTAAAAGAAGTAGCGAGTCCAGAAGAAATTTTCCTTGTTGTTGACTCTATGACAGGTCAAGATGCTGTCAATGTAGCAAAAAGCTTTAATGAACAGCTTGGTTTAACAGGTGTCGTTCTAACGAAACTAGACGGGGATACACGAGGCGGGGCAGCACTTTCCATTCGAGCTGTCACCAATACGCCGATTAAATTCGCCGCACTAGGAGAAAAGCTGGATGCGATTGAACCATTCCACCCGGAGCGGATGGCATCAAGAATTCTTGGCATGGGAGATGTGCTTACACTTATTGAAAAAGCACAGGCAAACGTTGACCAAGATAAAGCGAAAGAGCTTGAACAAAAAATGCGGACCATGAGCTTTACGCTCGATGATTTCCTCGAGCAGCTTGGGCAAGTTCGTAATATGGGTCCACTTGATGAATTGATCCAAATGATGCCGGGAGCCGGTAAAATGAAAGGGCTCAAAAACGTCCAAGTAGACGAAAAGCAGCTCAATCACATCGAAGCGATCATTAAATCAATGACGACCGAGGAAAAAGAACAGCCAGAGGTCATCAATGCAAGCCGAAGAAAACGGATTGCAAAAGGAAGCGGAACATCTGTACAGGAAGTCAATCGCCTTTTAAAGCAATTTGACGAAATGAAAAAGATGATGAAGCAAATGACCAACATGTCCAAAGGGAAGAAAAAAGGCTTTAAATTACCATTTATGTAATTGGTTATACATGATAAAACCGTTGTTAAGAAAAAACACTTTACAAACCCTTTTATCATTGTTAATATACTATCTTGTTGAAATATTTTCGGAGGTGCTAGTAAAATGGCAGTAAAAATTCGTTTAAAACGTATGGGATCAAAAAGATCTCCTTTCTATCGTATTGTTGTAGCAGATTCTCGTTCACCACGTGACGGTCGTTTCATCGAAACAGTTGGAACATACAATCCAGTGTTATCACCAGCTGAGGTGAAAATCAACGAAGAATTAGCGCTTAAATGGCTTCAAAATGGTGCGAAACCATCTGATACAGTTCGCAACCTTTTCTCAAGCCAAGGAATTCTTGAAAAATTTCATAATGCGAAAAACAGCAAATAATGAATGAGCTGTCCTTGGAAGAATTGATTGTGTCCATCGTCGAGCCACTTGTTGATTTCCCTGAAGATATTCACGTATCTTCATTAGAAAAAGATGAGCAAGTGATTTACACACTGTCTGTCAATGCTGAAGATACCGGAAAAGTGATCGGAAAGCAGGGACGTACAGCAAAAGCGATACGAACAGTCATGTTTGCAGCAAGTGCAGAGTCTTCTAAGAAAGTTCAACTTGAGATTGCTGACTAAAAAGGGAGAGGGCTTAGGACCTCCCCTTTTTTTACACGTTTAAATCTATTTTTCGTTATACTGTAGAGGACAAATGCCTTCGGATAGGGGGACAAAAAGGAAGATGCAGATCATTCAACATGTCACCGTCATGCAAGTATTAACTGAAAGCAGTAAGGACAAACTGTTAACGACTTTTTTGGAGAAAAAAGAAAGACTAGAACGTGAATGCAATCAACTATATTTTCAACTGAAAAAACATGAAAAAGAACCACATCAGCAAGAAGCCATCCCTCAATTTCAAAAAGCCATCGATAAACGCCAGGAGAAGATCCGGCAAATTGATTTTCAAGTAGAGCAGCTGCATATTTTGCCGCTTGGAAGTGAAATGAAAGAGACAGAAGTGGATGCGCTGGTTGAAGTGAAAATAGGTGATAAATGGGATGACAAGATGCAAGATAATGTCATCGTCGTGAAAGACGGCACCATTGTGGAAATACGTCAGGGGTGATTGAGAACATGGAACGAGAATGGTTGAATGTTGGAAAGATTGTCAATACACACGGAGTCCGCGGAGAAGTACGCGTCGTGTCAAAGACAGATTTCCCAGAAGAGCGTTACAAAAAAGGAAGCGTCCTCTATATTTTTAAGCAAGGTCAAGGGGAGCCGCTAAAAGTCACTGTCGCATCACATAGGCAGCATAAGCAGTTTGATTTGCTCACATTTGAAGAAATTAGCTCCTTAAATGAAGCAGAGCAGTTGAAAGAATCTATTTTAAAAGTAGAAAAAGAACATCTCGGGTCTTTGGGCGAAGGAGAATTTTATTTCCATCAAATCATTGGCTGTGAAGTATACGATGAAGAGGATCAGCTTGTCGGCCAAATCAAGGAGATTTTAACACCAGGGGCAAATGATGTCTGGGTGGTTGGAAGAAAAGGCAAAAAAGATGCCCTGATTCCTTATATCCCATCTGTTGTCAAAAAGATCGATATCTCATCCAAAACCGTACACATTGAAGTGATGGAAGGACTCATTGACGAATGAAAATCGACTTTTTAACGCTTTTTCCTGAAATGTTCGAAGGTGTGCTTCACTCATCGATCTTAAAAAAGGCACAGGAGAAAGAAGCTGTCTCATTCAATGTTGTCAATTTTAGAGAGTACTCGGATCATAAGCATAAAACAGTGGATGACTATCCGTATGGCGGCGGTGCTGGTATGGTACTGAAAGCACAGCCCGTATTCGATGCGGTAGAAGATTTGACGAAGAAAGCAAGCAAGAAGCCCCGAGTCATTCTTGTCTGTCCTCAAGGGGAAAGATATACACAAAAGAAGGCAGAGGAACTTGCAAAAGAAGAACACCTTATGTTCATTTGCGGCCATTATGAAGGCTACGATGAGCGCATCAGGGAGCATCTTGTCACAGATGAAATCTCAATTGGGGATTTCGTTCTCACAGGCGGAGAACTGCCAGCGATGATGATTGCAGACAGTGTGGTCAGGCTTTTGCCTCATGTGCTTGGAAAAGAAGCGTCTCACATTGAAGATTCATTTAGTACAGGTCTGCTAGAGCACCCGCACTATACAAGACCTGCCGATTATAAAGGACTAAAAGTGCCGGATGTGCTCCTCTCTGGAAATCATGCAAAAATTGAAGAGTGGCGGCGCAAAGAATCCTTGAAGAGAACCTATACAAGACGGCCAGATTTGATCGATTCATGCAAAACGTTAACAGATGAAGAAAAAAGATGGCTTTGGCAGCTTCATAATGACTAGATTGTATTGCACACTGCATAGAGGTATGGTATGATACTACTTGTGACTTGGACGGCTTGCCGATTCAAGTTTGAAAACGATGTTCCGCTGCAATGAAGAAAGAGGACATGAGCATCTGTTGGAAGGAGTTGAAAACGATGCAACATTTGATTGAAGAAATCACAAAAGAACAATTACGCACTGATCTTCCTGCGTTCCGTCCTGGTGACACTTTACGTGTACACGTTAAAGTTGTCGAGGGTACTCGTGAGCGTATCCAGATCTTTGAAGGTGTTGTAATTAAGCGTCGTGGTGGTGGAATCAGCGAAACTTTCACAGTTCGTAAGATTTCTTACGGTGTAGGCGTTGAGCGTACATTCCCTGTACACACACCAAAAATCGCTAAGATCGAAGTTGTACGTCACGGTAAGGTACGTCGTGCGAAACTTTACTACCTACGTGAACTTCGCGGTAAAGCGGCTCGTATCAAAGAAATCAGACGATAATGATATCAAAGGAAAGAGCTTGTTACCTGTAACAGGCTCTTTTTTTGTACAATGTATAGAGATAATCGATAGAAGAGAAGGTGCACATATGACGATTCAATGGTTTCCAGGCCATATGGCAAAAGCAAGACGTGAAGTCACAGAAAAATTAAAGCTCATCGACATCGTATTTGAATTAACCGATGCTAGAATTCCGATGTCCTCTAGAAACCCAATGATCGAAGAAATCCTTCAGAACAAACCCAAAATCATGCTATTAAACAAAGCAGATAAAGCCGATCCTCGTATGACAAAGGAGTGGCAGGCGCACTTTGAGCAGCAAGGCGTTCGGTCACTTGCCATTAACTCTGTCGATGGACAAGGGTTAAATCAGATCATCACAACTTCAAAAGAAATCTTAAAAGAAAAATTCGACCGCATGAAAGCAAAAGGTGTCAAACCGCGTGCAATCCGGGCGCTGATTATCGGGATTCCCAACGTCGGGAAATCGACCTTAATCAATCGTTTAGCGAAAAAGAACATTGCCAAAACAGGAGACCGGCCTGGTATTACCACCTCACAGCAATGGGTGAAGGTAGGGAAAGAACTTGAACTGCTTGATACACCTGGAATCCTCTGGCCTAAGTTTGAAGATGAGCAAGTAGGACTCAGGCTAGCGGTGACTGGAGCGATCAAAGATTCTATCATCAACTTACAGGATGTCGCTGTGTATGGACTTCGCTTTCTAGAAGAGAACTATCCAGAGCGATTAAAAAAACGCTATGACCTGGCGGAGATCCCTGAAGATACGGTTGAGCTGTTTGATGCAATAGGTACAAAGCGCGGCTGTCTCATGAGCGGTGGATTTATTAATTACGACAAAACCACCGAAATCATTATTCGGGATATTCGAACAGAAAAATTTGGTCCCCTCACTTTTGAGAAGCCTGAAAGCTAAAAGACACGCAGCTCATGCGGGTCTTTATTTTTTGCGGAAAACTGCCGATATAAAGAAGGAGGCTGACGAAAAGCTGATGTACACGGTGAAACAAATAAAAGAACTGATAGAAAAGCATTCGCAAGACGAGTCATACATTCGTGAGCTTGTAAAAGATGATACGAGAAAAAGTGTCCAAAAACTGATAGAGAAGTGGCACAAAGAGAGAGAAAAGCAGCAGCAACTTCGTGCAGCATGGAATGAAATGCTGCAATTTGAAAACAAAGCTAAGGCGCAGGGATACACATGTATTGCTGGAATAGATGAAGCAGGAAGAGGACCGCTGGCAGGCCCTGTAGTCGCAGCAGCTGTTATATTAAAGGAAGACACAGCCCTGCTCGGTTTAAACGACTCAAAGCAATTATCTGAGAAAAAAAGATTGGCGTATTATGACCTGATCCAAAAAGAAGCACTTGATATCGGAATCGGCATTGTTGATGCGGCTACGATTGATGAAATCAATATTTACGAGGCATCAAGACTGGCGATGGTGAGAGCTGTGGAGCAGTTAACTCATACACCTGATTATCTACTCATAGATGCCATGACGCTCCCGCTTCCTATTCACCAAGAGAATATCATCAAAGGAGATGCAAAAAGTGCGTCCATCGCAGCAGGTGCATGTATTGCAAAAGTGACAAGGGATCAGATGATGGAAGAATACGGGCGTAAGTACCCTGAGTATCAATTTGAAAAACATAAAGGGTACGGAACAAAAGAGCATCTGGCTGCCATTCTAACACATGGAGCTGTCCCAATCCATCGATTATCGTTTGCGCCAGTGAAATCCGTTATATCATAAATTTTTGACCAAGGAGGCTGCCTGTGATGACAAGAGTTGAGGACATACATACAGCACTGAATAGCCGGTTAAGTGCGGCAGAATCTGTTCCATTAAACACCGAAGGAAAGGAAAATGTGCATCGGCTGATTCTCGGTAAAGTACTGAAAATGCTTGGAGATGATACAGCCCTTGTTCAAATAGGCTCAACAAAAATAAAAGCACAGCTAGCGGCTCAGCTCAAAGCAGACGCATTTTATTGGTTCCAATTTGAACAAGAGGGTGGAGGCAGCCTCAATAAACTAAGGCCAGTACAGCAATTTGATCAAGACCCTAAGACATTAAAGGATGCAGCTGCCAAACTATTAGAAGGTCTCTCACTTAAAAACGGACTTGAAAACATCCTAACAGCCACAGCTTTTTTAAAAGAAAAATCCGTTATCAACGAAGCAGAGTTAAAAACGGCAGTGAAGTGGATCGAACAGCTTCAAGGAGCTGATGTGAAAAAAGGTCTTCAGGCACTCCTATTTGCTTTAAAGAAAGACTTGCCGATCCAGGAAGGAGTGCTTCAATCAATTTTAGCCGTGAAATCATCCTCTGCTCTTCATCAGGATATGACAGCGTTGCTAGAACGATTAACACAGCTCCCGAAGCACTCAGACGCCACACAGGCCCTTACACAAGCCATTCGATCAGTCATAGATGCTGAGACGACCGTCCATGCAGAAAAGCTCTTATCGGTCCTTCTAGCAGCGAGAGAAGGGGCGGCGAAGCAAGGAGGCAGTCTATCTGTAACGCCTCAGCCCAATCTGTCTCAGCCAAAAGAAAATAGCCAAGCTCCAATCGCTCAAGAGCGTCAGACGACCCAAGTTCTTCAATCTAACGTGCAGCAGTCAACAAGTCCAAAAGAGCTGCAAATCCCGCTTCAGCAAATTGAGCGGATAATGGCAAGTTTGACGAAGCAAGGTGCAGATGGGCAGCAAGAGCCTAGCTTAAAACAGCTCACGTCATTGCTGCAAGGGCTTCAGCAGGCAGGATCTCAGCCTGACGCAAAAGCATCCGTGCTTCAAAAAGAATTTCCGTTCCTGTCAAAAACAGAGGCGAAAGCATTGGCTCAGGTGGTGCAGCAGACGGAACCCGCATTAAGCAATAAAACCGATGTGCTCGATTTACTCATGACGATGAAAAAGGCAATAGGTGTACGAGATGAAATCGGTATGCTGAAACTACTCGAAAAAGGCAGCCAGGATGTAAAAAGTCAGGAGCTTCACCAATTAAAGCTCGTCTTAAATGATGTGAGGCAGGCTGATTTACCAGAGCCCGTAAAAAAAGAAGTCGATCAATTGTTTCATAGATTGAACGGGCAGTTATTTGTGCAGCAGGAGAACCAAACCATCAGCCAAATGATGGTCTCTTATCCGCTCTTTTCAAAACATAGTGTTCAAGATTTAACCTTTATTCTAAAAGGACATAAGAAAAAAGATGGCTCTATTGATATTTCTCAGTGCCGTCTCATGTTTTACTTAAACATGGAAAACCTCGAAGAGACATTAATCGACTGTACGATTCAGCAAAAGGTCATGGCAATTACAGTTGAAACCGGTCATGAACTTCAAGGAACCATTAATCCGATGATTCCAGCTGTTCGGGAGAATTTAAATGCCTTAGGATACAGTTTAACGGGAATTACAGCAAAGAAGAGACAAGAGCCAGTAGATCCGTCTCACTTTCTAGATGAACACTTTCATAAAATCAGCGAGAAAGGGCTGGACTTACGAGTATGAAGGATTCAAAACCGCTTAGAAGGGCGGTCGCTCTACATTATGATGAAGAAAAACAAAAGGCGCCAAAAGTCGTCGCAACAGGGAGCGGCTATGTGGCAGACCATATCATTGAAGAAGCAAAAAAGTCGGGAGTTCCTATCCAAGAAGACCGTAATTTAGTCGAACTCATGCGCCACTTAACGCTGGATGAGGAGATCCCTGAAGCGTTATACGATACTGTAGCAGAAATATTTTCGTTTATTTATAGATTAGATCAAAAAATGAAAAAATAAGGTAAAATAAGTGATTTGGCTGAAAAATTTATATTTTTAATAAAATAAAAGTTTGAATGTTTAGAAGGATTTTACGATTTTACATAGAACCCTAGACATTCTCTTTTTTATTCTTTAAAATGAAAGCGCAGTCTATTTTATAATTTTTGTTTCTACATATGTTGGGAGGATGGGAAATGAATATCCATGAGTACCAAGGAAAAGAAATCCTAAGAAAATATGGGGTTTCAGTTCCAAATGGTAAAGTAGCATTTACACCTGATGAAGCAGTGAAAGCATCAGAAGAGCTAGAAAGCTCTGTATATGTCGTAAAAGCACAGATTCATGCAGGCGGCCGTGGTAAAGCAGGCGGGGTAAAAATTGCAAAAACAAAAGATGAAGTGAAAGGGTTTGCAGAGGAATTGCTCGGTAAAACACTTGTCACACATCAAACTGGGCCTGAAGGGCGCGAAATAAAACGCTTACTTATTGAAGAAGGCTGCGATATTCAAAAGGAGTACTACGTTGGACTTGTTTTGGACAGAGCGACATCAAGAATTGTATTGATGGCTTCTGAAGAAGGCGGTACTGAAATTGAAGAAGTAGCAGAAAAAACGCCAGAGAAAATCGTCAAAGTGGTCATCGACCCAGCGATTGGCTTGCAAGGCTATCAGGCAAGAGAAGTAGCGTTTAAAATTAATATTCCAACAAAATTAGTTGGCCAAGCTGTTAAGTTTATGACAAGTCTTTACAATGCGTTTATTGAAAAAGATTGTTCAATTGCTGAGATTAATCCACTTGTTGTAACAGGCGATGGAAAAGTCATGGCACTTGATGCGAAATTAAACTTTGATAGCAATGCTTTATATAGACAAAAAGATATATTAGAATACCGTGACCTTGATGAAGAGGATCCAAAAGAAATTGAAGCATCTAAATATGATCTAAGCTACATTTCTCTAGATGGAAATATTGGCTGTATGGTCAATGGTGCAGGTCTTGCGATGTCTACAATGGATATCATCAAGCATTACGGCGGTGACCCTGCAAACTTCCTGGATGTTGGGGGCGGTGCAACAGCTGAAAAAGTAACGGAAGCATTTAAAATCATCTTATCTGATCAAAATGTAAAAGGGATTTTCGTGAACATTTTTGGCGGTATCATGAAATGTGATGTCATTGCAGAAGGTGTCGTTGAAGCGACGAAACAAGTCGGCTTAACATTACCACTCGTTGTACGTCTTGAAGGAACAAACGTTGAATTAGGGAAGAAAATCCTGAGTGATTCAGGCTTAAATATCACTTCTGCTGAGTCTATGGCTGACGGGGCAGAAAAGATTGTATCTTTAGTCAAGTAGAGCAGAAAGGCAGGGAACCTAAATGAGTGTATTTATTAATAAAAATACGAGAGTAATTGTTCAGGGGATTACCGGTTCAACCGCATTGTTCCATACAAAACAAATGATTGAGTACGGAACAAATATTGTTGGCGGTGTCACACCTGGAAAAGGTGGAACTGAAGTAGAAGGAGTTCCTGTATTTAATACTGTATCTGAAGCTGTTCAAACAACTGGAGCAAATGCTTCTGTTATCTATGTACCAGCACCATTTGCAGCAGATGCCATTTTAGAGGCTGTTGATGCAGAAGTCGATCTAGTCATTTGTATCACAGAACATATTCCAGTGCTTGACATGGTCAAAGTGAAACGGTATATGGAAGGGAAAAAGACAAGACTTGTTGGCCCTAACTGCCCAGGTGTCATTACACCTGAAGAATGTAAGATTGGGATCATGCCTGGCTACATTCATAAAAAAGGTCATGTGGGTGTTGTTTCTCGTTCTGGAACGCTTACATATGAAGCGGTACATCAGCTTTCAGAAGCTGGCGTTGGTCAATCGACAGCTGTAGGAATCGGCGGAGACCCTGTCAATGGGACGAACTTTATTGATGTATTAAAAGCATTCAATGAAGACCCTGATACACATGCTGTGATTATGATCGGTGAAATCGGCGGTACGGCTGAAGAAGAAGCAGCTGAATGGGTAAAAGCAAATATGACAAAGCCAGTCGTTGGCTTTATTGGCGGTAAAACGGCGCCTCCAGGAAAACGCATGGGACATGCTGGTGCCATTATTTCTGGTGGTAAAGGAACAGCTGATGAAAAAGTAAAAACAATGCGTGAATGTGGAATTGAAGTGGCAGAGACACCATCTGTCATGGGAGAAACATTGATTAAAGTGTTAAAAGAGAAGAATCTCTTCGAAGCTTGTAAAACGCATTAATGACACAAGAAGACTTGTTCTTTGACAAGTCTTCTTCTTTCTATCTTAAACTGGAGGAATGGTATGTACAACGTGTCCGAAAGAATGATTTTTCACCGCTTAAAAGGCCTCATCTCACCCTCTTTGTTAACAAAATGGTGGAAAGTCGATCCTGAGCTATATATAAATGAAGAAACACAACATTTCAAACAGGATCGATCATTACAAACGATCGACTTTACCCGCTTAAAACAAGCCGAAGAAAATGAATTCCCCATTTTTCAACACATCGTTCAAGCCTATTTAAAGCAAAACATTCACATGATACCCATCACATCACCCTTATATCCCAGCACACTAAAACATATTTATGATCCTCCCCCTGTGTTATTCCTAAAAGGAAACATATCATATTTAAATGAAGAAAAAAGTTTAGGTGTAGTAGGCACACGAGTTCCATCGTCTTATGGAGAAGCATGTGTGAAGAAAATTGTTGGTGAGCTTGTAAAGGAAGATTGGACGATTGTCAGTGGCTTAGCAAAAGGAATTGATGGACTTTCACATAAAGAGTGCATTCGGAATAAAGGGAAAACCATCGGTATTATAGCAGGCGGATTTCAGCACTTATACCCAAAGGAACATGTGCAAATGGCTCAATACATGGGAGAGCATCATTTGCTTTTATCCGAGCACCCGCCTTATGTGAAACCAGAAAAGTGGCATTTTCCAATGAGGAATCGTTTAATTAGTGCGCTGACAAGTGGAACCATCGTGATTCAGTGCAAAGAAAAGAGCGGTTCGCTCATTACCGCGTATCAAGCACTTGAGCAAGGCAAAGAGGTATTTGCGGTCGCAGGATCTATCTTTGATCCTAATTCCACAGGACCAGCCAGACTTATACAGCAGGGAGCAAAGCTTGTTCATTCAACGAAGGATATTTTAGAGGAATTCTCCTTCCGCAGCGTTCAATATACTGAACTCTCATAAAAATATCGTTTGACAAAAGACATAGGAATATTTAATAATAGTGAGGATTTAAGTTTACACTTTGTTTTTCGTGTTTATAATGATGTTCATCATAAAGAATTTTTAATGATTGCCTGTTAGATAAGTGCAATTAACATAAATATGAATTGTGAAATGTATAAAGAGAGAACACCTCTTAAGGGGGATTTTGAGTATGGCTGATTATTTAGTCATCGTTGAGTCGCCAGCCAAGGCGAAAACGATTGAGCGTTATTTAGGTAAAAAGTATAAAGTAAAGGCTTCAATGGGGCACATAAGGGATTTACCGAAAAGTCAGCTTGGTGTTGACACTGAGCATGACTTCGAACCGAGATATATTACGATTCGCGGGAAAGGCCCCGTTTTAAAAGAATTAAAAACAGCTGCGAAAAAAGCAAAGAAAGTCTATCTCGCAGCTGACCCCGATAGAGAGGGAGAAGCGATTGCTTGGCATTTAGCGCATAGCCTTGACCTTGACCTCTCTTCTGACTGCCGCGTTGTCTTTAATGAGATTACAAAAGATGCCATTAAAGATTCCTTTAAGCATCCACGTATGATCAACATGGATTTAGTTGATGCACAGCAGGCAAGACGGATCTTAGATCGTCTCGTCGGGTATAAAATCAGTCCGATTTTATGGAAGAAAGTGAAAAAAGGCTTAAGTGCCGGTCGTGTTCAATCAGTTGCACTCCGCCTGATTATTGATCGTGAGAATGAAATTAATGAATTTAAACCAGAAGAATACTGGACAATTGACGGTACATTCCTAAAAGGAAAAGAAAGCTTCGAAGCGAGCTTCTTTGGCGTCAATGGCAAAAAGCATCCACTGAAAACAAAAGAAGATGTAAAAGAAATCCTTTCGAAACTAAAAGGGAGCAAATTCTCTGTAGAGAAAGTGACGAAAAAAGAGCGTAAACGCAACCCAGCTGTTCCGTTTACAACCTCTACTTTACAGCAGGAGGCTGCAAGAAAA
This sequence comes from Bacillus pumilus, assembly GCF_038738535.1. NCBI lineage: Bacteria > Bacillati > Bacillota > Bacilli > Caryophanales > Bacillaceae > Bacillus > Bacillus pumilus. The sequence continues at coordinate 1,511,832 of NZ_CP046128.1, forward strand.
TTAAACTTCCGTGCGAAAAAGACGATGATGATTGCACAGCAATTATATGAAGGAATAGATCTTGGTAAAGAAGGTACAGTCGGACTCATTACATATATGAGAACGGACTCAACACGTATTTCCAATACGGCGATTGAAGAAGTATCTGCTTTCATTGATCAGACGTACGGTAAGAATTTCTTAAATACAACAAAACGAACCGCTAAAAAGAACGAAAATGCACAAGATGCTCACGAAGCCATCAGGCCGACTTCTACGCTAAGAAAACCAGCAGATGTCAAACATGTCTTAAGCCGAGATCAGCTGCGTCTGTATAAATTGATTTGGGAACGATTCGTGGCAAGCCAAATGGCGCCGGCTGTTCTTGATACAATGAGTGTAGACCTTGACAATAACGGGCTTACATTCCGTGCTAACGGGAGCAAAGTGAAATTCCCTGGATTCATGAAGGTATATGTAGAAGGGAAGGACGACCAGTTAGAAGAAAAGGACAAAATGCTGCCTGATCTTAAAGAAGGTGATACGGTTCTTTCAAAAGATATCGAACCTGAACAGCACTTCACGCAGCCGCCTCCGCGCTACACTGAGGCAAGACTTGTCAAAACACTTGAAGAACTGGGTATAGGCCGTCCGTCTACTTATGCACCAACATTAGATACGATTCAAAAGCGCGGCTATGTCGCACTTGATAATAAACGGTTTATCCCAACAGAGCTTGGGGAAATTGTTCTTAACTTAATCATTGAATTCTTCCCTGAAATCATTAACGTGGAATTCACAGCGAAAATGGAAAAAGAACTTGATAGCGTTGAAGAAGGTACGATCGAATGGGTTCGCATTATCGACAGCTTCTATCAAGACTTTGCAAAACGGGTAGAAAAAGCAGAAGCAGAGATGCAAGAAGTTGAGATTGAGCCTGAATACGCCGGAGTCGACTGTGAAGAGTGCGGACATCCGATGGTGTACAAAATGGGTCGATACGGTAAGTTCATGGCTTGCTCTAACTTTCCTGACTGCCGTAACACAAAACCAATTGTCAAAGATATTGGTGTGAAATGCCCGACTTGTCATGAAGGAAACATTGTTGAACGAAAATCTAAGAAGCGCCGCATTTTTTATGGCTGTGATCGTTTTCCAGAGTGTGAATTCGTCTCTTGGGACAAACCAATTGAAAGAAAGTGTCCAAAATGCGAAAATATGCTTGTAGAGAAAAAGCTGAAAAAAGGCATTCAAGTTCAATGTGTGAACTGTGATTATAAAGAGGAACAACAAAAATAGCGGTGAACAGCCTTGTTCACCTGCTTTTTTATGTCATCAAACAGAACTTACGAAATAGGAGAGTTGTACAATGAGTCAATTTGTAAATGTGATCGGAGCAGGTTTAGCCGGAAGTGAAGCGGCATGGCAAATTGCCAAACGCGGAATTAAAGTCAACTTGTATGAAATGAGACCTGTCAAACAAACGCCAGCTCACCATACAGATAAATTTGCAGAGCTTGTATGCAGTAATTCACTGCGTGCCAACGCTTTGACGAATGCGGTCGGTGTATTAAAGGAAGAAATGCGTCATTTAGATTCAGCGATTATCGCAGCAGCAGACGAAAGCTCAGTCCCTGCTGGCGGAGCGCTTGCAGTAGATCGTCATGAATTTGCAGCAAACGTTACCGATCGCGTGAAAAATCATCCGAATGTGACGGTTTTTCAAGAAGAAGTGCAAAGCATTCCTGAAGGTCCGACAATTATTGCAACGGGCCCGCTTACATCTGAAGCACTTTCAAAAGAATTAAAATCGTTAACGGGTGAAGAGTATCTGTACTTCTACGATGCAGCGGCACCTATTCTAGAGAAAGATAGCATTGATATGGATAAGGTGTACTTGAAATCACGCTATGACAAAGGAGAAGCCGCTTATTTAAACTGTCCAATGACAGAAGAGGAATTTGATCGTTTTTATGAGGCGCTCATTTCTGCTGAAACTGTGCCATTAAAAGAGTTCGAAAAAGAAATCTTCTTTGAAGGCTGTATGCCAATTGAAGTCATGGCGAAAAGAGGAAAGAAAACGATGCTGTTTGGTCCGATGAAGCCAGTAGGACTTGAAGATCCGAAAACAGGAAAAAGACCTTACGCTGTTGTTCAATTAAGACAAGATGATGCAGCAGGTACTTTATATAACATCGTCGGCTTCCAGACACATCTGAAGTGGGGCGACCAAAAGGAAGTATTCCGCTTGATTCCAGGTCTTGAAGAAGCAGAAATCGTTCGATACGGCGTAATGCACCGCAATACATTTATTAACTCACCAAGTCTTTTAAAACCAACGTATCAGTTTAAAAATAGAGAGGATCTATTCTTTGCCGGACAAATGACAGGCGTTGAAGGCTATGTCGAGTCCGCAGCTTCCGGACTAGTGGCTGGAATTAACGCCGCTCGTTTTGTCAAAGGAGAAGAGCTTGTGACACTTCCGGAGGAAACGGCGATCGGCAGCATGGCTTATTACATCACATCGACAAACAAGAAAAGCTTCCAGCCGATGAATGCGAACTTTGGCTTGCTGAAAGATCTTGGTGTTCGGATTAAAAACAAACAAGAGCGTTATGCAGAGTACGCTAAGCGCGCAATCGAAACTATTCAAACTATTTCGAAATCTCTGTAGTAAAACATTGCACGGAAAGCAAGATATGTGATACCATTTAAAAGCCTTAAAGAGGTGTAAAAATGACGAATAAACAGCGTCTTGTCCACTTATTCATTGAATATCTGCAAATTGAAAAAAACTATTCTGCTTTAACAATCTCAGGATATACAGAAGCAATTGAAGAGTTTGTCAGATTTATGAACATTCAAGGAATAGACGGTTTTGAAGAGGTATCCTATCAAGATACGAGAATTTATTTAACAGAAGCTTATGAAAAAGGCCTGACAAGAAGAACGATTAGTAAGAAAGTCTCTGCGCTTCGCAGCTTTTATAAATTTCTATTAAGAGAACAGCTTGTGAAAGAAAATCCTTTTTTACTCGTTAGCTTACCAAAGCAGGATAAGCGAATTCCTTCATTTTTGTATGAAGAGGAACTTAAAGAGCTTTTTACAGTTTCTGATGTCAGCACACCGCTTGGGCAAAGAAACCAAGCGATTTTAGAACTTCTTTATGCAACAGGTATGAGGGTCAGTGAGTTATGTTCATTAAAAGAATCTGATCTTGATTTATCGTTGGATACAGTGCTTGTTCATGGGAAAGGCAGCAAGCAGCGGTATGTTCCTTTCGGTTCATATGCTCATGAAGCGCTCATCATTTATTTAGAGGATGGAAGGCAGAAGCTGGAAGCTAAGGGGAATGATCGTGCTGATGCATATGTGTTTTTGAATCAGCGCGGGGCGCCTCTTACAGACAGAGGCGTTCGATTCATTCTCACTGAATTAATGAAAAAGGCGTCAGGCACACTACATATCCATCCTCACATGTTAAGGCACACCTTTGCCACACACCTCTTAAATGAGGGGGCAGATTTGAGAAGTGTTCAAGAACTTCTCGGTCATTCGAATTTATCATCAACTCAGGTGTACACGCATGTATCAAAAGATTCTTTAAGGAAAACATACATGTCTCATCACCCAAGGGCTTTTAAACGATCCTAAAAGGAGGTTTTTTCATGTCATCATTTCATGCAACAACCATCTTTGCCGTTCAACATAAAGGAAAAAGTGCGATGGCTGGAGACGGTCAAGTCACTTTCGGGCAGGCTGTCGTGATGAAACACACGGCAAAAAAAGTGCGCCGTCTTTTCGGAGGCAAGGTGCTTGCAGGTTTTGCAGGTTCAGTAGCAGATGCATTTACACTCTTTGAAAAGTTTGAAACGAAGCTTGAAGAATATGGTGGTAACTTAAAGCGGGCAGCCGTAGAACTAGCGAAAGAATGGCGAAGTGACAAGATGCTCAGACAGCTTGAGGCCATGCTGATCGTTATGAACAAAGACAGCATCCTGCTTGTCTCTGGGACAGGAGAGGTCATCGAACCAGATGACGGTATTTTGGCCATCGGCTCAGGCGGCAATTATGCGCTTAGCGCCGGGAGAGCACTCAAAACACATGCAGGTGATCACCTCACAGCGAGAGATATTGCAAAGGCTGCTCTTGAAACCGCCGGAGAAATCTGTGTCTACACGAACGATCAAATCACTTTAGAAGAGCTTGAATAGAAAGGACATGAGACGTATGGAGAAAAAGCCGTTCACCCCAAGAGAGATAGTTGAAAAGCTTGATCAATATATTATTGGTCAGCTTGATGCGAAAAAAGCAGTGGCGGTGGCTTTAAGAAACCGTTACAGAAGAAGCCTTTTACATGATAAGCTAAAGGATGAAGTCGTTCCGAAAAATATTTTAATGATCGGCCCAACAGGTGTGGGGAAAACAGAGATTGCCCGCAGAATTGCAAAAATTTCTGGTGCGCCTTTTATTAAAGTGGAAGCGACGAAGTTTACTGAAGTTGGTTATGTCGGCCGTGATGTAGAATCGATGGTCAGAGATCTAGTTGAGACAGCGATCAGAATTGTCAAAGAAGAAAAGATGAAAGACGTTCAAGAAGAAGCAGAAAAACAAGCAAATAAACGTCTTGTTCATTTACTTGTTCCTGGAAAGAAAAAAAGCCAGTCTGTGAAAAATCCTTTTGAGATGCTGTTTGGCGGTTCTGATGAAGATGACCGTGATCGAGATCAATCAAGTGAAGAAGTTGAACTTGAATCGACAAGAAAGCGAATCACTCATCAGCTGGCTATGGGAGAACTTGAAGATCATTACGTCACGATCGAAGTTGAAGAGCAGCAGCCATCCATGTTTGATATGCTTCAGGGCTCGGGTATGGAGCAAATGGGCATGAACATGCAGGATGCGCTCGGCAATCTCATGCCTAAAAAGAAAAAACGCAGAAAGCTGACCGTCAGAGAAGCAAGAAAGGCGTTAACTGCTGAGGAAGCTTCAAAACTGATTGACATGGATGAAGTCAGTCAGGAAGCCGTTTATAAAGCAGAACAGCAAGGGATTATTTTTATCGACGAAATCGACAAAATCGCCAAAAGCGGTGGTGCATCATCTGCAGATGTTTCTCGTGAAGGTGTTCAACGTGATATTTTACCGATTGTAGAAGGTTCAACTGTGATGACGAAATATGGGGCAGTAAAAACAGACCATGTGCTTTTTGTAGCAGCAGGTGCATTTCATATGGCGAAACCATCAGATTTGATTCCAGAGCTTCAAGGGCGCTTCCCAATCCGTGTAGAATTAGATAAATTAAGTATCGAAGACTTTGTGAAAATCTTAACGGAACCAGATAACGCATTATTAAAGCAATATAAAGCTTTACTTGAAACAGAAGGTATATCTCTTGAATTTTCTGACGATGCTATTCATAAGATTGCCGAAGTGGCTTATCATGTCAATCAGGAGACAGATAACATCGGTGCAAGAAGGCTTCATACCATACTTGAAAAGCTGCTTGAAGAGCTTTCATTTGAGGCGCCTGATATTACACTGGAGACAGTGACCATTACCCCTCAGTATGTAGAAGAGAAGCTAGGAAAGATTGCAAATAACAAAGACTTAAGTCAATTTATACTTTAACAAATGAATAAAGTAATCTAGGAGGATCATTAATATGGCGTTACTACAAAAAACAAGGATTATTAACTCAATGCTGCAAGATTCAGCAGGGAAACCAGTTAATTTTAAAGAAATGGCGGAAACACTGAGAGATGTCATTGATTCAAACATTTTTGTGTTGAGTAGAAGAGGGAAGCTTCTAGGCTACTCGATCAACCAGCAGATTGAAAATCCGCGTATGAAGAAAATGCTTGAAGACCGTCAGTTCCCTGAAGAATATACAAAGAGTCTATTCAACATCCCTGAAACATCTTCAAACCTTGACATTAACAGTGAGTATACAGCTTTCCCAATTGAGAACCGTGATTTATTCGAATCAGGTTTGACAACCATTGTTCCAATTATCGGAGGAGGAGATCGTTTAGGAACGTTAATCCTGTCTCGTTTGCAAGATACATTCACTGATGATGATTTAATACTTGCTGAGTACGGAGCAACAGTTGTTGGAATGGAGATCCTTCGTGAAAAAGGAGAAGAAATCGAAGAAGAAGCAAGAAGTAAAGCGGTTGTTCAAATGGCGATTAGTTCTCTTTCATATAGTGAGCTTGAAGCCATTGAGCACATCTTTGAAGAACTTGATGGCAACGAAGGGCTCCTTGTGGCAAGTAAAATTGCTGACCGTGTAGGAATCACTCGTTCAGTGATCGTGAACGCCTTACGTAAGTTAGAAAGTGCAGGTGTCATCGAATCTCGTTCTCTTGGAATGAAGGGAACGTATATCAAAGTGTTAAACAACAAATTTTTAATTGAACTTGAAAATTTAAAATCTCATTAATCAAAACCCCTTTTCGGCCAAAATTACAAGCTGAAAAGGGGTTTTTTGTATAAAAAAAGAGGATTTGTCCGAAAAATGACACTCTTTTTTCCAAGAAAACCCTTACAATTCTTAGTTCTTTGAATCTAGGTCTTTATGCCTATTCGTAAAATAGATATATATTACGAGTTTTTTTTACATATACATCATAGACTTTAATCCTATTATTTCTTACAATGAACATATGGTTTTACAAATCTCGACATGATTAAATGGAATGAAATACATATGATTGGAGGTATATGGTTTTGGATATATTTTCTGGAACGATAAGCAACCTTGAGAATGCCTTGGGCAGAGCGAATGTTAAGCAAAAAGTCATAAGCAATAATATCGCGAATATAGACACACCGAACTACAAGTCGAAAAACGTCGCTTTTCATGATATGCTAAACGATGCGTCGATCAAGTTAGATGCTAAAAAAACATACCAAGGTCACATTGATTTTTCTAAAACAGGGTCTAATTATTCAGTTGTTTCGAGCAACCGTACTTCATATCAAGAAAACGGAAATAATGTCGATATTGATCAAGAGATGAGTGAACTCGCTAAAAACCAAATTCAGTATAATGCGTTGGTTGAAAGAATGAGTGGAAAATTCAATTCTCTTAAAACAGTTTTGACAGGAGGTAAGTGATGTCAATTTTTTCAGGAGTTAACGCTTCGGCCTCAGCATTAACAGCTCAGAGGCTCAGAATGGACGTTGTATCCTCTAACCTTGCAAATATGGATACAACAAGAGCGAAACAGGTTGATGGCAACTGGGAGCCTTATAGACGTAAGCTCGTCACATTACAGCCGTCAGGTGAATCGTTTTCATCTATATTGAACTCAAGCATGAATTCGAGCGGCAAATTAGGAAACGGCGTGAAAGCAACGAAGATTACAGAAGACGAAACTCCATTCAACCTTCAATATGATCCTACAAATCCCGATGCCAATGAAAATGGATATGTTCAAACACCTAATGTTGATCCATTAAAGGAAATGGTTGACCTCATCAGCAGCTCAAGGTCATATGAAGCAAACGTGACCGCACTAAATGCGAATAAAAGCATGTTGATGAAAGCTTTAGAAATAGGAAAGTAAGGTGAAAAGAATTGGTTAACGCAATATCTCCTTTCCAGCTTCAAACCGCTCAGCAAGCAAGTGAATTGACGAATGCATCGTCCGTTCAGGCGGCTGCACCTAAAAGTCAAACGAATTTCTCTGATGTGCTGAAGAATTCCATTGAGGCATTAAATCAATCACAGCTGAAATCAGACCAGTATACAAATGCTCTTGCACAAGGAAAAGATGTCAATCTCGATGAAGTCATGATTGCCTCGCAAAAAGCGAGTGTGACACTTACAGCTGCAACGGAGTTTCGAAATAAAGCAGTCGAAGCGTACCAAGAGATTATGAGAATGCAGATGTAGGAGGTGCTGACGGACAAAAAAAGACTGAATGGAATGACCGGGGGTTAAGATGAATCGTACTTTAATGCAATTAAGAACAAAAACAGTTGAGTTTTGGCGAAATCGATCAAAATTACAAAAAATACTCATGATTGGCGGCGTTGCTGCCCTAGCAATCATTATTACGGTTGTTAGCATCTTTGCTTCTTCTGAAAAAATGGTTCCATTGTTTAAAGATTTGTCTGAGGCAGAAGCTGGACAAATCAAACAGGAACTGGATGGCAAAAACGTTAAATCGGAACTTGCGAATAATGGAACAACGATTCTCGTTCCAGAAAAGCAGGCCGACACTTTAAAAGTAACACTCGCATCTGAGGGTCTCCCTAAGACAGGGAATATTGATTATTCCTTCTTTGCGAACAATTCCGGCTTCGGTTTAACAGATAATGAATTTGATGTTCTGAAAGTAGACGCAACTCAGACAGAACTATCCAATCTAATCAACACGATTGATGGGATTAAAGATTCAAAAGTTATGATTAACCTGCCAAAAGATTCCGTTTTTGTTGGAGAAGAGCAAAGTAATGCATCAGCATCCATTGTGCTGCAAGTTGAGCCTGGCTACACGCTCGCGCCGCAGCAAGTAAAAGGCCTTTATCATCTTATTTCAAAAAGTGTGCCGAATTTAAAGACAGAAAACATTGTCATTATGGACCAAGATTCCAACTACTACGACTTAAACAGCAGTTCCGATTCCTATGCAAGTGGAATGGATGCACAGCAGCAGAAAAAAGAAGAGATTGAAAAGAACCTTCAAAGAAAAATTCAACAGCTGCTCGGAACAATGATGGGTCAAGAAAAAGTGGCTGTATCGGTCACAACAGACATTGATTTTACTGAAGAGAAAAGAAAAGAAGATCTTGTAGAACCAGTTGATAAAGAAAACATGCAAGGCATTGCTGTCAGTGCTGAAAAGATTGCTGAAACTTATTCAGGAAATGGTGCAGCAGCTGGAGGCACCGCTGGAACAGGCGACGATGATGTCACAAATTATCAAGGCGCCGATGGAGCGAACGGTAGCGGAGATTACGAAAAGAGCGAAGATCGTATCAACTATGAAGTCAACCGCATTCATAAAGATATCAAAGAGAGCCCTTATAAAATTAGAGATGTTGGCATTCAAGCATTGGTCGAACCACCAACGGCAAACGATGTGAACTCTTTAACACCTGAAAGGCAAGATGATATCAAAAAGATTCTTTCAACGATCATTAGCACTTCAATTGATAAAGAATACACAAATGGTCAAGCGCTCACTCAAGCGGACTTAGATAACAAAATTGTTTTATCTGTATCAAAATTAGACGGTAAACAGCAAACTGCAGCAGAAAACCCATCAAACAATATTCCAATCTGGGTTTATATTGTAGGCGGTGTGCTACTACTTGCAATTATCGCTCTCATTATTCTTCTTGTGCGTAAACGCAGAAAAGAAGAGGAAGAAGAGTTTGAGTTTGATGAACGTACACCAATCCATGTTCCTGATATCGACACTGAACCAGAAACAGAAGAAATGGTGAGAAAAAATCAGCTTGAAAAAATGGCAAAAGAAAAACCAGAAGACTTTGCTAAATTGCTACGCAGCTGGCTGTCCGAGGATTAGGAGGAATACACATGTCGAGAAAAGATCCAAATCGACTAACAGGCAGACAAAAAGCAGCAATCCTAATGATTTCCTTAGGGCTAGACGTGTCAGCATCTGTATACAAACATCTGTCTGAAGACGAAATAGAAAAATTAACATTAGAAATTTCCAATGTACGAAGTGTAGATACTGCTAAGAAAGATGAAATCATCGAAGAGTTTCACAGCATCGCCATCGCGCAGGACTACATATCACAAGGCGGTCTTATGTACGCAAGACAAGTGCTTGAAAAAGCGCTTGGTGAGGACAAAGCGGACAGCATCTTAAACCGATTAACATCCTCGCTTCAAGTGAAACCGTTTGATTTTGCTCGAAAGGCTGACCCAGAACAAATCTTAAACTTTATCCAGCATGAGCATCCACAAACCATCGCGCTCATCCTTTCCTACTTAGATCCAGTCCAAGCTGGGCAGATTTTATCTGAATTAGGTGAGGAAGTACAAACAGAGGTTGCGAGACGTATTGCTTTAATGGACCGCACATCTCCAGAGATCATCAATGAAGTGGAACGCATTCTTGAACAAAAGCTTTCTTCAACCTTTACGCAGGACTATACGCAAACGGGCGGGGTCGAAGCGGTTGTAGAAGTACTAAATGGTGTAGACCGTGCGACCGAGAAGACCATTTTAGACACACTTGAAATTCAAGATCCTGAGCTTGCTGATGAAATTAAGAAACGTATGTTTGTCTTTGAAGATATTGTCACTCTTGACAGTAGAGCGATTCAGCGTGTGATCAGAGATGTTGAAAATGATGACTTATTGCTCGCGCTCAAAGTGGCAAGCGAAGAGGTCAAAGAAATTGTCTTCCGCAACATGTCACAGCGAATGGTCGAAACGTTCAAAGAAGAAATGGAGTTTATGGGACCTGTCCGGCTTAGAGATGTCGAGGAAGCACAAACTCGTATTGTCAGCATCGTAAGACGACTCGAGGAAGCTGGAGAAATCGTCATAGCTCGAGGCGGAGGAGACGATATCATTGTCTAGGATTATCAAACATGAAACATCTGTTATTCCTGAGCAAGGCCGGCAAACGATTCCTTTGCAGCAAGTGGAGTTTAAAAAAGAACATCACGAAGAAGAGCTTGTCAATGAAACAGAAGCATCGCAGCTTGTACTAAGTGATGCTGAAGATCAAGCAAGCCGTATAGTAGAACAAGCAAATAGTGAGCTTGAAAAAACAATGGCTGAAATCAATCAGCGCCGCGCTGCTTTTGAAGAAGAAAGAATGCAGCTCATTGAAGAAGCGAAACAAGCAGGTTACCAAGATGGCTTCCAAAAGGGTGAAACAGATGCGAATATGCAGTACCAATCGATTCTTGATCAAGCGAATGACATTGTCAGTCTTGCCAAGCAGGATTACGAAGAAAAAATTGAAAGCTCCGCAGAAAAAATTGTGGAACTGGCTTTCGAACTCGCCAAACGCGTTTGGTACTCGGCTGAGGACACGAAAGATCAATTTTTGGCTCTCGTGAAGCAGGTCATTTCAGAAGTGAAAGAATATGACGATATTTCCATCTATGTTGACCCTGAACATTACGATCATGTGATGGAGTATAAAGACGAATTAATCAGAATCCTTCAAAAGGATACACACCTTGCCATTTACTCGGATGAAAAAGCGCCAAAAGGGACTTGTTACGTAGAAACAAGCTTTGGAAAAGTGGAAGCGAGTGTTGATACCCAAATGAATCAGTTGAAAGAAAAGTTACTAGAAGTCATTGATTCAGGTGATCACAAATGAACATTGATGTGTTAAAAGAAACAATTGAAACCGCCGATCCTTATAAACGATTTGGCAAAGTCAATCGAGTTGTTGGGCTGATGATTGAATCTAAGGGGCCGGAGAGTTCTATCGGAGACGTGTGTCTCATTCATAAAAAAGGGCGTAGGCACGATCCGATAAAAGCAGAGGTCGTAGGGTTTAGAGATGAAAACATTCTGCTCATGCCTTATGTAGAAGCATCCAATATTTCACCAGGAAGTCTAGTTGAAGCGACAGGTGAGTCGCTGAAGGTCAAAGTTGGGACTGGATTAATCGGCGAAGTCGTTGATGCCTTCGGTGATCCGCTGGACGGCAGTATGCTTCCAAAGGGACTTGCGCCTGTTTCGACAGAACAGTCTCCCCCAAATCCGATGGACAGGCCGCCGATTCGAGAAAAGATGGGCGTTGGTGTCAGAGTGATCGATAGTCTGCTCACAGTTGGCACTGGTCAAAGGATCGGGATTTTTGCTGGAAGTGGTGTTGGAAAAAGTACCTTAATGGGAATGATTGCAAAGCAGACAGAAGCAGATCTGAATGTCATTGCCCTTGTAGGAGAGCGTGGCCGTGAAGTTCGTGAGTTTATTGAAAAGGATTTAGGTGCCGAAGGACTGAAGCGATCGATTGTTGTTGTCGCAACTTCTGACCAGCCTGCACTGACGAGAATGAAAGCTGCTTATACAGCAACAGCTATTGCGGAATATTTTAGAGACAGAGGGAAAAATGTCATGTTCATGATGGACTCTGTTACACGGGTCGCTATGGCACAAAGGGAAATCGGTCTTGCAACTGGCGAACCGCCAACGACAAAAGGATATACACCTTCGGTGTTCGCTATACTGCCTAAATTACTTGAACGAACTGGAACGAATCAGCTTGGTTCCATCACAGCGTTTTACACAGTGCTTGTTGATGGTGACGATATGAATGAGCCAATCGCTGATACAGTCAGGGGGATCTTAGATGGCCACATTGTACTTGATCGTGCTTTAGCCAACAAAGGACAATTTCCTGCTGTCAATATTCTGAAAAGTATCAGCCGCGTTATGAGCAATATCGCAAGTCATGATCACAAGGAGGCGGCCAACCGGTTCCGCCAGCTTTTATCCACTTATCAAAACGCTGAAGACCTCATTAACATTGGAGCTTATAAAAAAGGCTCCTCGAAAGACATTGATGAGGCCATGCAGGCTTATCCTCATCTGATTTCATTTTTGAAGCAGGATGTAGAAGAGGCTGTATCTATTGAAGACAGTGTGAATTTATTGCTCCGTTTGATGAATAGAGAGGATTGACAAAAACAGTGAGATATCAATACAAATTTCAAAAGCTCTTAGAACTGAAAGAAAGTGAAAAAGACAAGTCACTCGCAGCGTACCAACAATCCGTTTCAGCATTTGAGCAAGTCGCTGAAAAACTCTATGAAAATATGAGTAAAAAAGAATTAATGGAAAAAAGCAAAGAAGAAAAGCTGAGAAGTGGTATGAGTGTTCAAGAAATGCGTCATTACCAGCAATTTGTGACCAATTTAGATAACACCATTCAGCACTATCAGCAGCTTGTGATCATGAAACGCCATCAAATGAATGAAAAACAATCTGATTTAACTGAAAAAAACATTGAGTTTAAAAAGTTTGAAAAAATGAAAGAAAAGCAGTATGAAAAGTTTTCCCTTGAACATAAGGCCATTGAAATGAAAGAAATGGATGATATCTCTATCAGCCAATTCATGTTTCAAGGACATTAGGAGTCGAGATGAATGCCTAAGAAGGAAAAAACGAAGGAATCAAGCGGCGGTAAATTTCAATGGATCTTGTTTATTGTCATTATCCCATTGATTGTGCTTGTGATTGTGACTGGCACAATCCTTTATATTGCGGGTTTTGATCTAAAGAAACCGCTCCAAAACATTCCGGTGATCAGCAGTTTGGTTGGTTCAGATGACACCTCAAAAACGTCATCTTCACATAATGATCAAAGCGATGCAGAATTAAAAGAACTGAAAAAAACCATTAAAGAGCAAAAAAATGAACTTGAAATTGCGCAAAAAGATTTAAAAACAAGTGATGAAGAGATTAAAAGACTGAATCAAAAAATCAGTTCGCTTGAAAAAACATCTAAAAATGATGCGAATAATACGTCAGCGAGTGATAGTTCAACAAACAACAGCTCATCAAGCGATACATCAGGTAATAATGCGTCAGGGACAACTTCTGATGGGGCAGGATCCTCTAACCAGAAACCTAAAGGGAAGATTGTCAGTATCTATGAAAGCATGGACGCAGGGAAATCCGCTAAAATTTTATCAGAATTAAGTGATAAAGAGGCATTGAAGATCCTTGAAGAGCTGAGCAAAAATAAACTAACAGATATATTAGCAAAACTAACACCTCAGAAGGCAGCTACATTTACGAAAGAGCTTGCTAAAAAAGAAGAAAGTGAAAATGGGGGTGGACAATAAGTGAAGCTATTGGATATTGGAGCCTTACAGCAATCGTCTCAAGGTCTTTCGGGGCCAAAGGGAGGCGGCGTGGCATCTGCACGCGGGTTGTTTAAACAATTACTTAGCGGGGCAGGCGCACAAAGCGGTCTTGTTAATGCTGAGACAGCGGGTGCCTCTCTTTCCATCAATGATGCGATGCAAATCATTGAAAAATGGATGCAATCACCTGAAGAAGGGGTCGACGGAGACCTTCTTGAAGCGCTTCAAACACTTCAAAGTCAAACGCTTGATTCGTCTGATCTCAAGTCACTAGAAGAGTTATTTCAAAAAATGGAAACATCCATTTACGATGATCAAGCTGATAAGCCAGCTTCTGAACATAGTGAGCAGCTCATACAAGTCCACTTTTTCTTATATCAACTGCTCAATCAACAGCCGCTCAGCTTTGATGCAAAGCTAGTGCAGGATATTGAAGCAAAAGGTCAAGACTTCATCCACTTTCTTTCGAAAAACGGGGTAGATGAGAAACTGATTCAGCAAGTAAAAGAGCAGTTTTTCTCGCAGGGTTCAGCACCAAAGCTGAATTCGATGTCTCAAAGTGAGCTGAAACACTTTAATCAGTTAATCGACCATATGATGGCAAACGCAAAAGGATCAGACAAAGAGTTGAAAATTGCTTTAGGAGAGTTAAAAGAATTGGTCTCTCCAAGACAAGAATCTACTCTTGCTTCTCCGGCAAAAGGTGCTTCCTCCCTTGAATGGCTCATCAAAAAGGAAGTTGTCAAAGGACAAAGCACTGCTGCACCTGCTTCTGAAAAAAACATCACTCATACGCTGTTGCCAGGTCATAAGCAGTTTTTTCAACTGCAATCAGCAGCTCCTGTTCAGCAGACACAAACAAGTGATGAAAAGCCAGGAACGGTTGATCAGCAAATACTAAATACGTGGAAGCAAATGAAATTCACGCCATTTGGAAACTCAAGCGGACGCTTCACAGTTCGATTAAATCCAGAAAATCTCGGATTTATCACGATTCAGCTGACGAAGCAAAATGGTATGTATGCGAGTAAGATTACTGCTTCGACACAAGCAGCAAAAGAGCTGTTAGAGCATCACCTGCCGCAGCTCAAGCAGGCGCTTCCGAATATGTCGGTTCAAGTAGACCGTTTTCATATACCGCTTCAATCAAATGAGCAGCCGCTATTTGGACAATTTAACGAAGAAAACAAGCAGCAGCAGTCAAAAGGGCAGAATTTCCAGAAGCCTGATGAACAGGAAGAAGAATTCCAAGATGTACTGGATGCTCTTGTTGGGTCAGATGAAGAAGAGGAGGAAATCTAATGGCAACAGTTGATGCTACGAATAGAACAGTCGCACAAGCAGACACTTCTTCAAACGCAGCAAAGAAAACAGATACGCTTGGCAAAGACCAATTCTTGAAAATATTGCTTACACAGCTTCAAAACCAAGATCCGACAAACCCACTAGATGACCGTGAGTTTGTCACACAGCTTGCAACATTTTCATCTTTAGAACAGCAAACCAATATGAACGATTCTATCACCAAGCTGAATCAGCTTATGTCTACATTTGTTGCACACCAAGATCCGTTTACGACGTATGTAGGCTGGATTGGTAAAGAAGTATCGGGCAAACTGGATGATAAAGAGATATCAGGCACTGTGAAGTCTGTTAAAAACATAAACAATGAATACTTCTTGTATTTAGAAGATGGAACGAAAATCAGCCCTTGGGATGTTACAGCAGTTGGAGAAAAAACGAAGTAATTCGAGGAGGAAAATAAATGTTACGCTCACTTTACTCAGGAATTAGCGGAATGAAAAACTTCCAATCAAAATTAGATGTTGTAGCCAACAACGTAGCCAACGTCAATACACACGGATACAAAAAAAGCCGTATCACTTTTAAAGATATGGTCAGCCAAACCATTGGAAGTTCTGGTGGACCAACGAACAACTCTGGTTCAATCAACTCAAAACAAATTGGTTTAGGATCATCTTTATCTTCTATTGATAAAATCATGTCAGCGGGATCTTCTCAAAATACAAATGAACCTTACGACTTCTATATCAATGGAGATGGGTTTTTCCGGATTGAAAGTCAAGGAGAAATTCTTTATACAAGAACAGGGAATTTCGACACTGATTCAGAGGGAAGCTTAGTCACCCCTGATGGAAATTATCTGCTTGGAATGAATGGACAAAAGATAACGATTCCAGACGGCGTTTCGAGTGTGAGTGTTGGTCCAGATGGAACGGTTTCGGTTGTTGAAAACAATGTATCAAGAACCGTTGGTCAAGTATCACTCGTATCTTTCCGTAACGCAGGAGGGTTAGACAAAGTTGGTGACAACCTTTACCGCCAGACCTTAAGCTCAGGTGCTCCAAGTAACCCTATCGTACCTGGTGAACAAGGAACGGGCGTCATCCAAACAGGTAAACTTGAAATGTCAAATGTTGATTTAACAGACGAGTTTACTGAAATGATTATCGCACAGCGTGGTTTCCAATCGAATGCAAAGACGATCACAACATCTGATGAAATCCTGCAAGAGCTTGTGAATCTGAAACGATAGGAGGTAGGGGGAGCGGTTTATCGCTTCTCTGCTTAATATGATTGAAGTGACAAGATTAAATGGCAAAGGATTTATGCTGAACGCTCTCCATATCGAGCAAATCGAAAGCTTTCCAGACACGACCATTACATTAGCCAATGGAAAGAAATTCGTTGTGAAAGAAGATAAAGAGCAGCTTCAAGAGAAAATCATTTCTTTCTACAGAAAAATCCAAGTCATTTCATTGAATCAAGGAATAGAGGAGTTTGAATGAAGAAGAAATTAGTCGTAGTAATGCTAATCATGATTATTGCCATCGTCGGAATTGGAGCAGGCATCTTTTTTCTGCTGAATGGGTCAGACGAAGCAAAAGCAGAAAAAGAGCCAACAGCAGATGAAGTCGTAAAAGCTTCTGTTGAAATTCCTGAGATTATTACTAATTTAAAGTCTGAAGGAAATGCTGTCAAACTTGTATTGAATATTGAAACGGACTCTGAAAAAGCAAAAGAAGAGCTCGAGAAAAGAAGTTTTCAAGTGAAAGATGCCGTAATCGACATTTTATCAGACACGAATGCAGATGAACTTGATGGCAAAAAAGGCAGAGAACATTTTAAAACACTAGTCAAAAACAAAGTGAATAACTATTTGCAAGATGGCAAGGTGAAAGAAGTATATATAACCTCCTTTAATCTGCAATAGAGGCGATTAATTGACACGATGGAGGTGAAGAAATGTCAGGAGAAGTGCTTTCCCAGAATGAGATCGATGCATTATTATCCGCCATATCTACAGGCGAAATGGATGCAGAAGAGCTGAAAAAAGAAGAAACGACGAAAAAAGTGAAGGTGTATGATTTTAAACGTGCACTGCGCTTTTCGAAAGACCAGATTCGAAGTTTAACAAGGATTCATGATAACTTCGCTAGACTGCTCACCACGCACTTTTCAGCTCAGCTAAGATCATATATTCAAATTACTGTCAGCTCGGTTGACCAAGTACCATACGAAGAATTTATTCGTTCGATTCCTAATATGACATTATTAAACTTATTTTACGTCAGCCCGCTTGAAGGAAGAATCATGCTTGAAGTGAACCCAACAATCGGCTATGCCATGATGGACAGGCTGATGGGCGGGATTGGCATTAGTCATAATAAGACAGAATCACTTACAGAAATCGAAACAAAGATTATCTCAAACATGTTTGAGGGAGCTTTGGAAAATTACAGAGAAGCGTGGCAGTCCATAACCGACATCGAGCCTGAAATGGCAGATTTCGAGGTAAATCCCCAGTTTGTTCAAATGGTGTCACCAAACGAAACAGTTGTCGTCATTTCTCTTAATACACAAATTGGTGAGGTCAGCGGGGTTATTAACCTATGTATTCCTCATGTTGTATTGGAGCCTATTATTCCGAAGCTGTCTGTACACTACTGGATGCAGTCTGAACGAAATGAACCAAAACAACAAGAAACAAAGGCCATTGAAAAACGGATTATGACGGCAAAAATACCGGTAGTCGCAGAGCTAGGGGAATCGGAAATGACGGTGGAAGAGTTTTTGAATTTGGAAATTGGTGATTGTATTGCCTTGGACAAACCAGTAAATGCGCCTCTTACTGTTATGGTCGGAAATAAACCGAAATTCTTGGGACAGGCCGGCCGCGTGAATCGGAAACAGGCGATTCAAATTCTAGATCACGACATAAGAGGTGAAGAAGATGGAGAATAACGGAAGTAAATTATCACAAGACGAAATCGATGCGCTCCTTAAAGGAGGCAGCAATGACGATATAGAGCCTGATACAATCCTTTCTGCAATGGAGCAAGATGCCATTGGGGAAATCGGAAACATTTCATTCGGTAGCTCTGCAACAGCACTTTCAACCCTATTAAATCAAAAAGTGGAGATTACTACTCCAACTGTTACAGTGATTCAAAAAAGTATGCTGAATGAGGAATTTCCTCATCCGTATGTCGCTATTGAAGTGAATTATACAGAAGGCTTCAGCGCAAGTAACTTGCTTGTCGTCCAGCAAACAGATGCAGCAGTCATTGCGGACTTAATGATGGGCGGAGACGGGACAAATGCTGACCCTTCTTTAAGCGAGATTCACTTAAGTGCAGTGCAAGAAGCAATGAACCAAATGATGGGTTCTGCTGCGACATCCATGTCGACGGTCTTTAATAAAAAGATTGATATTTCTCCGCCGCGCGTCGAATTACTTGATGTGAAAGAAGGAGAAGGGACAGACCGCATTCCAGCTGAAGAAATGCTTGTCAAAGTATCCTTCAGATTAAAAATAGGTGAACTCATCGATTCAAATATTATGCAGCTTTATCCTATTACATTTGCGAAGGATTTAATCGCAGAATTAACAGACCCTGCGCAAGAGGAAGAGCCGGTTCAAGACACTCAAGTGAGCACACCTGAACCTCAGCCGGCAGCTCCGCAAACGCAGTCTGCACCAGCGCAGCAAGCAGCTCCGGCGAAAAGACAGGCGAAGCCAAAGCCGGCAGCACCTGTAAATGTAGCGCCTGTTGAATTTGAAGCGTTCAGTGAGCCTCAGCATACAACAAGCCAGCTTGGAAATCTTGATATGCTGATGGATATTCCGCTTTCCATTACGGTGGAACTTGGAAGAACTCAGCGCAGTGTAAAAGAAGTCCTTGAGCTTTCAGCTGGAAGTATCATTGAACTGGACAAACTTGCTGGGGAGCCAGTAGACATTCTGGTGAACAAACGAATCGTCGCCAAAGGGGAAGTCGTTGTCATTGATGAGAACTTTGGTGTTCGTGTGACTGATATATTAAGTCAGTCAGAAAGACTTTCTAATTTAAAATAAACAAACATATAGGGAGAGAATAAGTAAATGGCTACTAAGGTATTAATCGTAGATGATGCAGCATTCATGAGAATGATGATAAAGGATATTCTTGTAAAAAACGGATTTGATGTCGTAGGTGAAGCAGAAAACGGCGCTCAAGCAGTTGAAAAATACAAAGAAACTTCTCCAGACCTTGTCACAATGGATATCACAATGCCAGAAATGGACGGGATCACAGCGCTAAAAGAAATTAAACAAATCGACGCTTCTGCAAAAATCATCATGTGTTCTGCAATGGGGCAGCAGTCAATGGTTATTGACGCGATCCAAGCAGGTGCAAAAGACTTTATCGTGAAGCCGTTCCAGGCAGACCGTGTACTTGAAGCAATTAATAAAACGTTAGGCTAAAAAAGGGTGTAAGACTTGTTGAAAAAACGTTTGATATGTATAGCAATGATCAGTTTTTTGCTTTTCTTGACGATGCAGCCTGCCTCACTGTTTGCTGAAACGAAAGATCCTGAAAATGGCACAGTGAATGACTGGCTCAAAGAAGAGAAAGGCAGCAAAAAGGATACAGAAAAGACAACCACTGACAATCAAACGAATCCGGCAGAAGAAGTTCCCTCTTCTTCTGTCTCCATTATGGATTTTGTCAAAATGATTGGTGCTTTACTTTTTGTCATCCTGCTCATATATGGTTTGGTGAGATTTGTTGGTAAGCAAAACCGCTTACTTAAACCATTTCGCTATGTTGAAAATATTGGCGGAACGACGGTTGGCCAAAACCGTTCAGTCCAGCTTATCAAAGTGGGCAGACGAGTATTAGTTGTTGGAGTAGCGGACTCAATCCAGCTGCTAAAAGAAATTGATGATGAACAAGAATGTGAAGCGATCGTGAAACAATATGAAGAAGCGATGGAAAGCAAAACAGATTTACCAAAAATCGTTCAAAAATTCACATCGCAGGTAAAGAAACAAAATCAGCCAACCACTTCTTCTTTTTCAGCCAATTTGAAGGCGCAGCTAGCCGAATTGAAAAAGACCCAAGCAGAAGTCAGAAAGAAAGGCCCGAAACAAAATGAATGAGTTTATCGATTTATTTAATTCCAGCGGTGCAGGGAACATTAGCACGTCTGTCCGTCTTCTTTTACTTTTAACCGTATTTTCGGTTGCACCAGGCATTCTCATTTTAATGACATGTTTTACACGAATAGTGATTGTACTTTCATTCGTTAGAACGTCACTTGCAACCAACTCAATGCCGCCAAACCAAGTGCTTGTAGGGCTTGCTTTGTTTCTCACATTTTTTATCATGGCACCCACGTTCTCAGAGATTAATAAAGAGGCACTGACGCCGCTTTTAAATGATGACATTACGCTAAATCAGGCATATGAAAAAGCCGAAGTGCCAATTAAAGAGTTTATGAGTAAACATACGAGACAGAAGGATTTGGCTTTATTTCTTAGTTACGCAAAAATGGATACACCTGAATCGATAAAAGATATTCCGTTAACGGCGATGGTACCCGCTTTTGCTATTTCAGAATTAAAGACGGCATTTCAAATTGGTTTCATGATCTTTATTCCATTTTTAATTATTGACATGGTGGTCGCAAGTGTCCTGATGTCAATGGGGATGATGATGCTTCCTCCGGTTATGATATCGCTCCCTTTCAAAATATTGTTATTTGTTTTAGTCGATGGATGGTATTTGATTGTTAAATCTTTGCTGCAAAGCTTTTAGAGTAGGTGCTTAAAACATGAGTTCAGAATTTGTCATTACGATGGCTGAAAGATCAGTGTATGTGGTATTGCTTGTCAGTGGGCCGCTTCTAGCGCTCGCTCTTATTGTGGGACTGATTGTCAGTGTGTTTCAGGCGACAACCCAAATTCAAGAACAGACGCTTGCGTTCATTCCTAAAATTGTTGCAGTTCTTATTGGGCTTGTTGTGTTTGGTCCATGGATGCTGTCAACCATTGTGTCCTTTACGACAGAGCTGTTCTCGAATTTAGATCGATTTGCAGGTTAACCAGCGATGTCAATCATAGAATTATTCCCTGCTTTTCTGTTAGTTTTTATTCGGATCACCGCTTTTTTTGTGACAGTACCGCTTTTAGCGCATAGAACAATCCCAGCTGTACACAGAGTTGGCTTCTCACTGTTTTTAGCCGTGATTAGTTTTAGCACGATTAAGGAACCGCCAGCACTCGACGTAGACGGTCTTTATATGATGCTTGCAGTGAAAGAAGCAATGGTCGGACTTCTGCTTGGACTGATTGCATATATCATGGTGTCCGCTGTTCAAATTGCCGGCTCATTCATTGATTTTCAAATGGGTTTTGCGATCGCCAATGTGATTGACCCGCAAACAGGGGCACAAACGCCGCTGATGGGGCAGTTTTTTTATACGGTCACATTGCTATTGATGCTGGCAACCAATGCACACCACCTGCTGCTTGATGGAATCTATTACAGCTTTCAATATATTGCAGTTGATCAGTACGCACTGAATTTCGGCAGTGAATCCTTTGCTTACTTTATTGCAAAGAGTTTCAACCAAATGTTCATCATTGCCTTTCAAATCTCGGCACCGGTTGTCGCCAGCTTGTTTTTGGTCGATTTGGCACTGGGCATTGTGGCACGAACAGTTCCGCAGATGAACGTATTTGTGGTCGGACTTCCTATTAAAATGGGTGTGAGTTTTATTATGATCATCATCTGTATGGGCGTCATCTTCGGTGTTGTCCAAAATACATTTGATACGATTGTACTCACCATGAGGAATTTCTTAGCATTGGTCGGTGGTTCGTCATGATGACAAGGCTTAGACTAGACTTGCAATTTTTCGCAGGTGAAAAAACAGAAAAAGCAACGCCGAAAAAGAGACAAGATTCACGTAAAAAAGGTCAGGTTGCCAAAAGTACCGACGTCAATACAGCCATCTCATTTCTATTAATCTTTTTATCATTCTTTTTTATTGGGCCTTTTATGAAAGAGCGTATTATTGCGCTCATTGAACGTTTTTATTCAACAACCATGCTAATGAAGGTTAGCACATCTAATATTCATCAACTATTCGTGGAATTGCTTCAGGAAACAGGGCTCCTTCTCATGCCAATCCTTGGTGTTGGTATGCTGGCAGGCGTCATCAGTAACTATTTACAAGTTGGCTTTCTCTTTTCAACAGAAGTCATCAAACCGAAATTAGAAAAGCTAGATCCTATCAAAGGTTTTAAACGGATATACAGTATTCGAGCCCTCGTAGAGCTATTAAAATCTATTTTGAAAATTGGTTTTGTTGGTTTTGCGACATTTATTGCACTTTGGATGCACTTTGATGAAATTCTGCGGCTTCCTTTATTAACAGCAGAGGAAACCCTTCATTTCGTCGCAAATATGACCTTGATTATGGGTCTATATGCAGCAGGCGCTCTAATGGTCTTAGCAGGGCTTGATTATATGTATCAGAAATTTGATTATGAAAAAAACTTGCGGATGTCCAAACAAGACATTAAAGATGAGTATAAAAAATCTGAGGGTGACCCGCTCATAAAATCAAAGATTAAACAGCGCCAGCGGGAAATGGCCATGAGACGGATGATGCAGGAAGTCCCAAAAGCGGACGTCATCATTACAAACCCAACCCACTATGCAATTGCTTTAAAATATGACGAAGAAAAGATGGACGCGCCCTTTGTTGTGGCAAAGGGAACAGATATTTTGGCTTTGAAAATTAGAACGATTGCGAAAGAGCACGATATCATGACCGTAGAAAACCGGCCGCTCGCTCGTGCACTATATGATCAGGTCGACATCGACCAAGCGGTGCCAGAGGAATACTTTAAGGCGATCGCAGAAATTTTAGCTTACGTATATAAAACGAAACAAAAGATTTTATGAATTTTTGGTTTTAAAAGGAGAGAACAGGCATGGCAGCAAGAGATTTATCTGTTTTATTCAGTGTTATTTTAATTGTGGCGATGCTGGTCATACCATTTCCGCCAATGCTATTAAGTATTTTAATCATTATTAATATATCTCTTGCGCTTATCGTGCTTCTCACCACAATGAACATGCAAGAACCACTGCAATTTTCAATATTTCCATCATTGCTTTTGCTCTTAACGCTGTTCCGCTTAGGGCTTAACATCTCTACAACACGATCTATCCTATCAACTGGAGACGCTGGAAAGGTTGTAGAAACGTTTGGTTCATTTGTTGTTGGAGGAAATATACTCGTTGGTCTGGTGGTCTTCCTTATTCTGATCATCATTCAATTTGTTGTCATTACCAAAGGGGCTGAGCGTGTTTCAGAGGTTGCGGCAAGATTTACCCTCGATGCGATGCCAGGGAAACAAATGAGTATTGATGCAGATTTAAATGCAGGGATGCTGACAGAAAGTGAAGCGAGAAATCGCCGTGAAAAAGTAGCGAGAGAAGCAGACTTTTATGGTGCGATGGATGGGGCAAGTAAGTTCGTCAAAGGAGATGCCATCGCAGGTATTATCATCGTCATTATTAATATTATTTTTGGGATTATTATTGGGATGCTTCAGCAAGGAATGTCGATTCAAGAATCAGCTTCCCACTTTACATTATTAACGGTAGGAGACGGGATTGTTTCACAAATTCCTGCACTTCTCATTTCAACAGCGACAGGGATTGTCGTCACAAGGGCTGCTTCTAATGGGAACCTTGGGTCAGATATCACTGAACAGCTGTTTGCATTCCCAGCTATGCTTTACGTCACAGCAGGTACGATCTTCCTTCTTGGGTTGTTTACTCCAATCGGCGTACTTTTGACAGGACCGATCGCAGGTTTACTTGCCCTCGGTGCATACTTGATGTCAAAAAACAAACAGGATCAAGAAGAAATAGAAGAGGTACTAGAGGAACAGGCAGAGGTAGAAGAGATGAAAAGTCCAGAAAGTGTCATTCACCTTCTCCAAATGGATGCCATTGAATTTGAGTTTGGCTATGGCTTGATTCCGCTAGCCGATGCAAATCAAGGCGGTGACCTGTTAGACCGAATTGTGATGATCCGAAGGCAGCTTGCCCTTGAACTAGGTCTTGTGATTCCAGTTGTCCGAATTCGAGACAACATTGCACTTAACCCAAATGAATATCGACTCAAAATAAAAGGGAACGAAGTGGCAAAAGGCGAGCTGCTGCTTGATCACTACTTAGCGATGTCTCCTACGCCTGATGATGATCCGATTGAAGGAATTGAAACAATCGAGCCATCCTTTGGTCTTCCGGCTAAATGGATCTCAGAAGCAGAAAAAGATCAGGCTGAGATGCTCGGCTATACGGTTGTAGATCCTGCATCTGTTGTGTCTACTCACATCACAGAGAAGATTAGACAAAACACACACGAACTGCTCGGACGTCAAGAAACGAAGCAATTAATCGATCATCTGAAAGAAAGTTATCCTGTGTTAGTGGATGAGGTGACCCCAAATCCACTAGCTGTTGGTGATATTCAAAAAGTGTTGGCAAAACTGTTGAAAGAAAAGGTTTCTATTCGAAATCTTGTCACCATTTTTGAGACGCTTGCAGACTACGGAAAATTAACGACGGATACAGATTTGTTAACAGAGTATGTCAGACAGGCGCTGGCAAGACAGATTACCGCACAATATGCAAGAGAAAATGAATCGCTCAAAGTCGTGACATGCTCAGGCCGAGTGGAAAAGGTGATTGCTGACAGCGTACAGCAGACAGAGCATGGCAACTACTTATCATTAGATCCAGAATCCTCTGAAAGTGTGATTCAATCAGTGGCGAGAGAAATTGAACAGCTTTCGCTTCGTCAGGAAACGCCGGTTCTATTGTGCTCACCTCCTATAAGAATGTACGTCAAGCAGCTGTTAGAAAGATATTTCCCGGATTTACCGGTACTATCTTATAACGAACTAGAAGCAAATGTGGAAGTACAGAGCATCGGAGTGGTGGATATCTAATGAAAATGAAAAAAATCACAGCGAATTCAATGCAGGAAGCAACGATTCAAATTAGGCAGCAGCTTGGGAAGGATGCCGTCATTTTAAATTCCAAAACCGTTGTGAAACGAAAGCTATTCGGTTTAAAGAAACAGCAAATGGTTGAAGTAATAGCTGTGCTGGATCAAGATTTTGAAGAAAGAGCGGGTAAAGGTGGACATCCTGCGCCTCCTCTTCAAGTATTTCCGAAAAAGGAGCAGGTGCAACACCGGCCTGAAGAGCCATCCTTTGCTCCTGAGGCATTGAAACCAGTACCTTCTCATACTCAGCCTTTAGAATATGCGAGGAATGAGCGGCATGCTGGTATTCTGCCCGATCCTCTCATGGCAATCGATCAAAAGCTTAAGGATCAAGGTCTTGATGATTCAATTCGAGACGAATGCCTAAAAGGTCTTTTAACGAAGGGTGCTGTCAAGGAAGATCAAATTCAAAAAGAACTTGAACAACTGCTGACAGGTATGCTGCCGGCTCATACCTCTGATGAGCCGATGATTCGTTCAAAATACATTGTGCTGTTTGGTTCAACTGGGGCTGGTAAAACAACAACAATTGCAAAGCTGGCTGCCAAAACTGCCATTCAGAAGCAAAAGAAAATCGCTTTTATTACAACAGATACGTACCGAATTGCAGCGATCGAACAACTGAAAACATACGCGGAACTGCTCAATGCACCGCTTGAGGTTTGTTATTCGAGAGAGGATTTTGTGAAAGCTCAAGAGACCTTTAAAGAGTATGATCATATTTTCGTAGACACAGCCGGTCGTAACTTTAAAGAAGAAGCGTATATCAAAGAGCTGACAGACATTATTCCATTTGATGAAAGCTTTCAAAGTTTCCTAGTGATGAGTGCGACCTCGAAGTATCAGGACATGAGAGCCATGGTTAAACGATTTGAACACGTTCCAATCGACCAATTCATTTTTACAAAGGTAGATGAAACAGACACGATGGGAACAATCTTTCAAATCATTACAGACTCTCAAATCGGACTTGGCTTTTTAACAAATGGTCAAAATGTACCTGAGGATATTCTTGAGGGCTCTCCTCTTGAATTAACAAGGATGGTCTTACAATGATGAAGCCCGACCAAGCAGAAGGTTTAAGAAAGCTCGTTCAGCAGAATCAAACGATTACACCAGCTCCTCTTGGTATAAGCAAACAGGCAAAAACCATTGCTGTCATGAGCGGTAAAGGCGGAGTAGGAAAATCAAATTTGACGCTGAATATGGCACTGTCTATCGCAAATGCAGGCAAGCGAGTGTTAGTCATCGACCTTGATTTTGGTATGGGGAATATTGATATTTTACTAGGAAAAACATCGACTAGCTCTATATTAGATGTTCTTGTCAGGAAGGAATCTATCCGAGCAGCTATGACACAAGGAACGAACAACCTTTATTACATTTCTGGCGGAAGCGGACTTGAACAGCTGTTTTCTTTAGATAAAGATCAATGGTCGTTCTTTCTAGAGGAAATGGAAAGAATGATCTACGACTTTGATTGTATCTTCTTTGATATGGGTGCCGGCTTGTCAAAAGATCAACTGCCTTTTGTTTTATCAGCAGGAGAAGTTGTGGTTGTGACAACGCCAGAACCAACATCGATCATGGATGCTTACAGCGCAATTAAACACTTAGCTATTCATCAGTTTGAACAATCTGTGCAAATCATTGTCAACCGGTGTAAAACCTCGTCAGAAGGGTCTGAAACCTACCGGAAATTAGCAGGAGTGGTCACATCATTTCTACACAGAAAACTAGTATTTGCTGGTGCTGTGCCAGATGATCCTGCGGTTCCTAAAGCAGTGGCTGAACAAATTCCATTTTATATCAAGCAGCCTCACTCAAGGCTGAGTAAAACGATCAAGATGCTGGCAGAAACACTTTATCAACAGCAGATAAGAGAGGCACAGAGAGAGCAGCATACGTTTATAGATAAGTTGTCCTCTTTTTTTAAAAGGAGGAAGGTGGACTCATGATTAGAGTGCTTGTAGTAGATGACTCGGCCTTTATGCGAAAGCTCATTAGTGATTTCCTAAGTGCCGAGCAAGAAATAGAAGTCGTCGGAACGGCGCGAAATGGGGAAGATGCCTTAAAACGGATCAAGGAACTGAATCCAGATGTTGTCACACTAGATGTAGAAATGCCTGTTTTAAATGGAACAGAAGCATTAAAACAAATTCTGGCTGAACACGACCTTGCCGTGATTATGGTGTCAAGCCAGACAAAGCAAGGGAAAGATTTAACCATCCATTGCTTAGAACTTGGTGCGTTTGACTTTGTGACAAAACCTTCAGGAAGTATTTCCCTCGATTTGCACAAAGTAAGAGGCCAAATTGTAGAGCGGGTGCTTGCGGCAGGGATGTCAAGGAAACGCACAGAAGTGCAGATTTCTCCTAAGCCGGTGATGAAGACGCCAAGTCCAGTGGCTTTTCCTCGCCCGCAAGCAGTAAAAAGCAGCTCACTCCGAAAGATTATTTCAATCGGAACATCGACGGGAGGGCCAAGAGCACTTCAACGAGTCGTCACGAAGCTGCCAAAGGACATAGAAGCACCCATTTTGATTGTGCAGCATATGCCGGCAGGATTTACGGCATCACTTGCTACTAGGTTAGACCATTTATCTCAAATTTCGATTAAAGAAGCACAAGATGGAGATATCGCTAAAAATGGAGTGGCTTACATAGCTCCTGGTGGAATGAATATGTCACTTCATGAACAAGGGGCATCCTTAGTCATCAGGCTGTCTCCAGAGGACACGGAAAGCCGGCACAAACCTTCTGTTAACTATTTATTTGAATCCATCAGCAATATAAAGGGTTACGAGAAAATTGCTGTCATTATGACAGGCATGGGTAGTGACGGCACAGAAGGTGTCAAAAAAATGGTCGCAAGCGGTCATACGAAAGTCATTGCAGAAAAAGAAGAATCATGTGTTGTTTTCGGAATGCCTAAATCAGTCATTAAAGCAGGCCTTGCACATGAAACAAGGCATGTGGATGACATCGCACATGCAATTATAAGCTCCATGAAAAAAGAGAGGGCGTGAACACGTTGGATGTAAACCAATACTTAGATATCTTTTTAGATGAAAGCAGAGAACACTTACAAACTTGTAATGAAAAACTTCTTGATTTAGAAAAGAACCCAACCGACTTGCAGCTAGTGAATGATATATTCAGAGCGGCTCACACATTGAAAGGCATGAGTGCAACGATGGGCTACGCTGATATGGCTCAGCTCACACATCATTTAGAAAACATGTTTGATGCCATTCGAAATGAACAAATGATTGTCACACCTGAGTCAATGGACACGATGTTTGAAGCACTTGATCACCTTGAAGCAATGGTTCAATCAATTGCAGAAGGCGGAGATGGGAAACGCGATGTCACAGAGGTTAGTAAAAAGCTAGATGTGACAGGAAGCCATGCTGAGGCAGCTCCTAGTGTTGAAACAGCGGATGTATCAGCTGCGGCTGCTAACGACTTAGACTATAACGAATTTGAACGAACAGTGCTTGATGAAGCGAGAGAACAAGGCTTTAAATGTTATGAACTCAATGTAACATTAAGTGACGCATGCTTATTAAAAGCTGTTCGTGTCTATATGATCTTTGAAAGACTGAACGAAGCAGGCGAGGTCGTCAAAACAGTTCCAAATGCAGAACTTTTAGAATCAGAAGATTTCGAATCTGAATTTAGTATTTCTTATTTATCTAAACAACCGATGGATGAAGTGAAAAAAATCGTGATGACGATCTCAGAAGTTGAACAAGTTGAGATCTCAGAAGTCTCTGCATTTGAAGACGCGGCTCCAGCTGAAAAACAAGAAGCAAAACCTGAACAGGAAAAAGAAGAAGTCTCCGTGCCTGCTGCGAAAGCACCAGCAAACGATGCGCCAAAAGCAAACGGCAATAACGGTGCAGCTGCCGGCGGAACAAAAACGATTCGTGTCAACATTGACCGTCTCGATTCTCTCATGAATCTATTTGAAGAACTGGTGATTGACAGAGGCCGTTTAGAGCAGATAGCCAAAGAATTAGAAAATAATGAACTTACAGACACAGTTGAAAGAATGACACGTATTTCTGGAGATCTGCAATCGATCATCCTGAACATGAGAATGGTCCCTGTGGAAACAGTGTTTAACCGATTCCCTCGTATGATCCGTCAATTGACAAAAGAGCTGAATAAGAAAATTGAACTGATCATTGAAGGTGCTGAGACAGAGCTTGACCGAACAGTCATCGATGAGATTGGAGATCCGCTCTTACACTTACTTAGAAACAGTCTAGATCACGGTATTGAATCGCCAGAAGAACGTGTGAAAAAAGGCAAGCCAGAAAAAGGCACCGTTCTATTAAAGGCGTATCATAGCGGAAACCACGTCTTCATTGAAGTAGAAGATGATGGCGGCGGAATTAACCGTAAGAAAGTGCTTGAAAAAGCATTAGAGCGCGGGGTTATTACTGAAAGAGAAGCGGAAACGCTTGAAGATCATCAAATTGATTCATTGATCTTTGCAGCAGGTTTCTCTACAGCTGATACGATTTCTGACATCTCAGGCCGCGGTGTAGGCCTTGACGTTGTGAAAAACAAGCTGGAATCACTAGGCGGATCTGTGAGCATCAACTCAACAGAAGGACAGGGCTCACTATTCTCGATCCAGCTTCCGCTTACATTATCGATTATTTCCGTTCTTCTTGTGAAATTGGAAGAGGAAACATTTGCGATTCCGATTTCTTCTATTATTGAAACGGCTGTCATTAAGAAAAGCGACATCCTTCAAACGCATGATCGTGAAGTGATTGATTTCCGCGGATTTATCGTACCGGTCGTGTACTTGAAGAAACAATTCCACGTACCAAATGCGAATGAATTAGAGGAAGAACTGCACATCATCGTTGTTCGTAAAGGAGATAAGCTGACAGCATTTGTGGTCGATTCATTTATTGGTCAGCAAGAGGTTGTATTGAAATCACTAGGAGATTACCTGCCAAACGTGTTTGCGATCTCAGGCGCAACAATCCTAGGTGACGGTCAAGTTGCACTCATCGTTGACTGTAATGCACTGATCAAGTAAAAAACAATAGAGGAGCGGTCTGAAATGAGTACAGATATCAAAACTGGCGAAAAGATGATTGTGTTTATCGTAAACAAAAAAGAATACGCCATTTCAGTATCAGAAGTAAAGTCCATTGAAAAATGGCAGCAGCCGACAAGAGTCCCTGGCGTTGCCCCTTATATATGTGGTGTTATTAATCTGCGCGGTGTCGTGACACCTGTCATCGACCTTAGAGTCAGACTTGGATCAACTGACAACGACATTACAGATGAAACAAGAATGATTATTGTACAAGTTGGTGACATTGAAGTCGGCTGGATTGTTGATGAAGCGAATGATGTCATTACAGTCCATCAAGAAGAAGTAGAATCTTCTCCTGAATCAGCTGAAAAAGAAGGACAATCATGGGTGACAGGTATCATTAAGCATGATCAGCGTCTATTTAATATCATTCATCCTGGTGCCGTCCTCGACAAGAGCGTTCAAGATGCACCTGTTCATTAAGGAGGATGTGAAATGAGCATTTTCAATGAAATAAAAGATGAACAGCTGGATGTATTAAGAGAGGTTGGGAATATTGGAGCAGGCCACGCCGCGTCTGCTCTTGCCAGCCTATTGGATCGCAAAATAGATATGGCTGTTCCGTTTGTCAAGGTTCTCTCGTTTGAAGAATTAATGGATTTCTTTGGCGGTGCAGACCTCCCAGTTGCAAGTATTTTCCTGCGGATGGAAGGAGATTTATCCGGCTCTATCTTTTTCATTATGCCATTTGAGCAAGCAGAGCAATTTGTAAGAGAGCTTGTACAGGATCCGGCATTTGATATTGATACCATTCACGAGCATGTGATGGGGACGTCAGCACTACACGAGCTGGGAAATATTTTAGCAGGCTCTTATTTATCAGCCCTTGCCGATTTAACAAAATTGCAGCTTCACCCAAGTGTTCCAGATGTTACGCTCGATATGTTCGGGGCTGTCATTAGTGAAGGGTTAATGCAATTCAGCCCTCTAGGGGATCAGGCAATTGTGATTGATACATCGATTTTTGATGATCAAAATAAGCAAGAGCTGAAAGGAAATATGTTTCTATTACCAGACTTTGAATCGTTTGAAAAACTATTCAAAGCATTAGGTAACCTGTAATGAACGTTCAGATTCCGGCAGTTGTAAAGGTTGGTATAGCGGATGTTCAGATTGTGAAAACACCGGACCGCATTCGGACATCCGGACTTGGTTCTTGTGTAGGACTTGTTCTGTTTGATCAAGAAAAAAAACTGGCAGGTCTTGTCCATGTCATGCTTCCAGACTCATCCCTTGCAAAAGGGGCAGTGGAGAACTTGGCTAAATATGCAGATACAGGTGTCAAGCATACAATTGATCTGCTTCTTAAAGAAGGAGCACGCAAACATGCGCTAAAGGCAAAACTTGCTGGCGGCGCAGAAATGTTTAAGTTTAAGTCAACCAATGATCTGATGAGAATTGGACCTAGAAACGTATCAGCTGTTAAAGAACATCTGTCTCTTTATCGCATCCCGATCATTAGTGAGGATACGGGCGGGAACAATGGCCGTACGATTGAATTTGATCCGCTTACGACAGAGCTTGAGATCCGCACTGTGAAGCAAGGCACTATGAAGATATAACTAAGGAAGTATAGGGGGAGAAAGATGCAATCCTTAAATTACGAAGATCAGGCGCTATGGGCTAGATGGAAAGAGTGGAAGGACCCAGCTGCTGGAGATGATCTTATGCGCCGCTATATGCCGCTCGTCACATATCATGTTGGAAGAATTTCCATCGGACTCCCGAAGTCAGTGCATAAAGAAGACTTGATCAGTCTAGGGATGCTCGGTTTATATGATGCCCTTGAAAAATTCGACCCCGGAAGAGATCTGAAGTTTGATACATATGCATCCTTCAGAATCCGCGGGGCCATCATCGACGGTCTTCGTAAAGAGGACTGGCTGCCTCGTACATCAAGAGAAAAAACAAAAAAAGTAGAAGCGGCTATTGAAAAGCTTGAACAGCGCTATTTACGAAATGTGACGCCGACAGAAGTGGCAGAGGAACTTGGCATGAGTGAACAGGATGTTGTCACAACAATGAATGAAGGTTTCTTTGCGAATCTGCTTTCAATCGACGAGAAGCTGCATGATCAAGAAGACGGTGAAAACGTCCAAGTCATGATTCGCGACGAGAAAACAGTGACACCTGAAGAGAAGATGCTGAAAGATGAATTAATAGAACAGCTTGCTGAAAAAATGACCGAGCTATCGGAAAAAGAAAAGCTCGTGATCAGTCTTTTCTATAAAGAGGAACTGACGTTAACAGAAATCGGTCATGTGCTCAATTTATCGACCTCGCGCATTTCGCAAATTCATTCAAAGGCATTGTTCAAGCTTAAGCATCTGCTTGATAAAGCCATTCAATCTTAAAGAGTTAGTGAGTGAAAAAATATGTTATGGCTGATTAGCTTCATGCTTCATGCTGCACTTATTTATTTTGTGATCATTTTATATACGAGAATGAATTCGCTGAAGATAACTGAACAAAAGCAGCGAGAACTTCTAGAAGAAACGGAAAATACCCTGGCTGCATTTTTGATGGAAGTCAAAGAAGAGAATGACAAACTATCAAAAGTGGCAGCCGCTTCCCCTGATTTTTCTGCTGAAGAGCTGAAATCGGATTTTCAGACACCAAAGCAGCCACAACCACCAATTGAATCCCAGCAATCGGTAGAAAGTGAAGATCCAGTACCAGAGCACTTGGCGGCTCTCCTTAGTGAAGTTGAAGTGCAGGAAGAGAAGGTAAACGAACCCGTTCCACATCTTGAATCAGAAGCTTCTGTGCCTTCTGAAGGTGAAATAGAAGAAACATTTGAGGACCAAGTGAAGACCTTATATGACAAAGGGCATTCGCTAGAAGAAATAGCGAAAGAACTGAAAACGGGCAAGACAGAAATCGAGCTTTTATTAAAATTTAGCGGAAAGCTGTAAAGGATTCTTGATTGTCAGTCCATCATGTGTTATATTATTTCTTGGTGTTAAATACACACGCTTAATGATTCGTATGAAGGTGCTGCCGTGGCGCAGTTTTATGTGAACATGACTTGAGCGGAGGAAAAAAAACCATTATATTAGGAGGCAACAAAATGTCAGTTATTTCTATGAAACAATTGCTAGAAGCTGGTGTTCACTTCGGTCACCAAACGCGCCGTTGGAACCCAAAAATGAAGCGTTACATCTTTACAGAGCGTAACGGTATCTACATCATCGATCTTCAAAAAACGGTGAAAAAAGTAGAAGAAGCTTACAACTTCACGAAAAACCTTGCTGCTGACGGAGGAAAAATCCTTTTCGTTGGTACGAAAAAGCAAGCACAAGATTCAGTGAAAGAAGAAGCAATCCGTTCTGGTATGTTCTATGTGAACCAACGCTGGCTTGGTGGAACTTTAACAAACTTTGAAACAATCCAAAAACGTATCAAACGTTTAAAAGATATTGAAAAAATGCAAGAAAACGGTACATTCGATGTTCTTCCTAAGAAAGAAGTCGTTCAACTGAAAAAAGAATTAGAGCGTCTTGAAAAATTCCTAGGCGGAATCAAAGACATGAAAGGTCTTCCGGATGCACTTTTCATTATCGACCCTCGTAAAGAGCGTATTGCAGTTGCAGAAGCTCGTAAATTGAATATCCCAATCATCGGTATCGTTGACACAAACTGTGATCCAGACGAAATTGATGTTGTGATCCCTGCAAACGATGATGCAATCCGTGCTGTAAAACTTCTAACTGCTAAAATGGCAGATGCGATTCTTGAGTCTAAACAAGGCGAAGAAGAAGCTGTTGTAGAAGAAACGACAGAAACTGAAACAACAACTGCGTAACCTATTCAAAAGGTGATAAGAGGGAAATGCCTTTTATCACCTTTTTTTCACCTAGTAATCCGTGTTTTAACATAGAAGGAGGAAATGTAAAATGGCTATTACTGCTCAATTAGTTAAAGAACTGCGTCAAAAAACTGGTGCAGGTATGATGGACTGTAAAAAAGCGTTAACAGAAACTGATGGTGACATCGACAAAGCAATCGATCTTCTAAGAGAAAAAGGAATTGCAAAAGCTGCGAAAAAAGCAGACCGTATTGCTGCAGAAGGATTAACTCTTATCAAAACTGACGGCAACACAGGCGTGATCCTAGAAGTGAACTCTGAGACTGATTTCGTTGCGAAAAACGAAGGATTCCAATCACTTCTTAACGAACTTGCTGATCATTTGCTTGCTGCTAAACCTGCAACAATTGAAGAAGCTCATGCTTCTAAAATGGAAAACGGTTCAACTGTTGAAGAGCATATCACATCTGCAATTGCAAAAATCGGAGAGAAAATCACTCTACGTCGTTTCTCTGTTATCACGAAAGAAGATAACGCAGCATTCGGTTCTTACTTACACATGGGCGGACGCATCGGTGTGTTAGCTGTTCTTAACGGAACAACTGACGAAGAGCTTGCAAGAGACATTGCAATGCACGTTGCTGCTGTAAACCCTAAATACATTTCTCGTGACCAAGTGTCAGAAGAAGAAACAAACCGTGAGCGCGAAGTATTAACACAGCAAGCGCTTCAAGAAGGAAAGCCTGAAAATATCGTAGCTAAAATGGTAGAAGGCCGTCTAAACAAATTCTTTGAAGAAATTTGCTTACTTGACCAAGCATTCGTTAAAAACCCAGATGAAAAAGTGAAACAAGTAGTAGCTGCGAAAAACGCAAGCATTCAAACTTATGTTCGCTATGAAGTGGGCGAAGGTATTGAAAAGCGTCAAGACAACTTTGCTGAAGAAGTTATGAGCCAAGTGAAAAAATAATGTTTGAAAAGCTCTCTGGGGCTTTTTTAGGGAGCACAAGCACTGTGTTCCCTATTTTTTAGAGGATATTGATTTACAAAAGACAGTTTCTTACGCATAATAAGAGACGGTATAGTTTACACTTGGAGGTTATCATGAGCAAACCGAAATATAATCGCATTGTACTGAAGCTAAGTGGCGAAGCACTAGCAGGTGATGCTGGAAATGGAATTAACCCAACTGTCATTCAATCAATTGCAAAGCAAGTAAAAGAAATTGCAGAGCTTGATGTTGAAGTTGCAGTTGTTGTAGGCGGAGGAAACCTTTGGCGCGGTAAGACAGGCAGTGACTTAGGAATGGACCGTGCAACAGCAGACTACATGGGCATGCTGGCAACAGTGATGAATTCACTCGCGCTGCAGGACAGCCTAGAAACGCTTGGCATTCAGTCTAGGGTACAAACCTCTATCGAAATGAGACAGGTTGCAGAGCCATACATAAGAAGAAAAGCGATCCGTCATCTTGAGAAGAAACGTGTCGTGATTTTTGCTGCAGGTACTGGTAACCCTTATTTCTCTACAGATACAACGGCAGCACTTCGTGCAGCAGAAATTGAAGCAGATGTCATTTTAATGGCGAAAAATAATGTAGACGGTGTCTACAGTGCTGATCCTCGTACAGATGCGGATGCAGTAAAATATGATAAGCTTTCATATCTTGACGTGTTAAAAGAAGGGCTTGCTGTAATGGATTCTACTGCGTCCTCATTATGTATGGACAATGACATTCCATTAATCGTATTCTCCATTATGGAAGAAGGAAATATTAAACGTGCCGTCAATGGCGAATCAATTGGAACGATTGTGAGGGGGAAATAACGTGTCAAAAGAAGTATTGAACCAAACGAAAGAAAAAATGGAAAAAGCCGTTCAAGCATACGGACGTGAACTAGCAACTGTTCGTGCGGGCAGAGCAAATGCTTCATTGCTTGATAAAGTGACGGTTGATTATTACGGTGCACAAACACCACTCAACCAAATCGCGTCAATCACAGTGCCAGAAGCACGTATGCTGATTATCACACCTTATGATAAAACAGCCATCGGTGATATCGAAAAATCGATCCAAAAGTCTGATCTTGGCATCACGCCAACAAGTGACGGAAATGTGATCCGCATTGCGATTCCTGCATTAACAGAAGAAAGGCGTAAAGAGCTTGTGAAAGTGGTAAGAAAATATTCAGAAGAAGCAAAAGTAGCTGTTCGTAATGTTCGTCGTGATGCAAACGATGAGTTGAAAAAGCTTGAGAAAAATGGTGAGATCACTGAAGATGAATTAAGATCATCGACAGAGGATGTTCAAAAATTGACAGATGAATATGTCGCTAAAATTGATGACGTGACGAAAGATAAAGAAAAAGAAATCATGGAAGTTTAAGAAAAAACTATGTACAATAGATAATAGTGAAAAGACCCTCTTCATGTTTACAGGGGGTTTTTTTGTTAATACTGTTGGTGACTATATTATTAGCGGGAACGCAACCTTTTTGGGTGATGGAGGAATCTCATGCTCAATATACTCAAAAATTGGAAGAATCAGCAAACTGCTGCTTCCAACTTAGAAAGCCTGACAAAAGAAGACATATTAAATGGAGAAATTCCTGAACATATCGCCATTATCATGGATGGGAACGGAAGATGGGCGAAAAAACGTGCTCTTCCACGGGTAGCAGGACATCATGAAGGAATGAAAGTCGTCAAGCGCATGACAAAGCTTGCAAATGAGCTGAATGTCAAAGTGCTGACTTTGTATGCTTTCTCTACGGAAAATTGGAAACGTCCAAAACTAGAAGTAGACTTTTTAATGAAGCTTCCTGAAGAATTTTTGAACATCTACCTGCCTGAACTCATCGAGGAAAATGTCCGTGTGCGCTTAACAGGTGATCCAGACGGCCTCCCGCAGCATACGAAAAGAGCGGTAGAGAACGCAGTAAAGAGTACGGCGAATAACGACGGACTCGTTTTGAATTTTGCGCTCAACTATGGAGGGCGCACAGAAATCGTCTCCGCATGCAGACAAATTTCTGAAAAAGTCAAAGAAGGTAAGCTTCAAGCAGAAGACATCACAGAAGAGATGTTTTCAGCTTATTTAATGACAGAATCTCTTCAAGATCCGGATTTGCTTATTCGCACAAGTGGAGAAATTAGATTAAGTAACTTTATGCTTTGGCAAATTGCATACAGCGAGTTTGTCTTTACGGATGTGCTTTGGCCTGACTTTTCTGATGAGCATCTTATAGGCGCTATCGGAGAATACCAGCGCCGCGGCCGGAGGTTCGGTGGAATTTAGAGGGTGGTGCAGATGAAACAAAGAATTTTGACGGGTGTTTTGGCAGCTGCAGGCTTTTTACTTGCGGTTATATATGGACAGATGCCATTTACCCTGCTGATTTACTTAATGGGAAGTGTCGCTCTCTTTGAGCTTCTAAGAATGAAAAAGATATCGATTTTCAGCTTTCCTGGTATTGTCAGCTTAATATTGCTTTGGCTTTTAATGGGCGGAGAGAACAGCTTCTTCCCGAACGTAGACGCATCAAAAATGCAAATTGCTTTATTTGCAGTCTTAATCCTTTTAACTTATACAGTGTTGAGCAAAAACTCTTTCACATTCGATGAGGTTGCTTTTGTTGTATTAGCGACATTATATATTGGCGTCAGTTTCTATTATTTCATCCAGATTAGAGGCTTATATGGCATGAGTGCGATCTTCTTCGCAGCAGTGATTATTTGGTCCACTGACTCAGGTGCTTACTTTATTGGGAAATCTATGGGGAAACGAAAGCTCTGGCCAGAGATCAGTCCAAACAAAACAGTAGAAGGATTTATCGGCGGAATCGTCACAGCGGTCGTGTTGTCATTTGTGTTTCAGGCGGTTACAGGATTTTTGCCATCATATCTGCTTGTTATGTTTATTACTCTTTTGCTCAGTATCTTTGGACAGCTTGGCGACCTTGTGGAATCTGCTTTAAAGCGTCATTATCACGTAAAGGATTCAGGGACAATTCTCCCTGGACATGGCGGGATTTTGGACAGGTTTGACAGCTTTTTGTTCGTTCTGCCGTTTTTATATTTACTGCTCGCAACGTTTGCCAGCTAACCTCATAGAAACTTATTGAACGAGAGAAGGAGTGGCAATTTGAAATATATTTCGCTATTAGGCGCAACAGGATCAATCGGAGAACAAACATTAGATGTGATTAGGCAGCACCCAGACAAATTTAAGCTGAAAGCCATGACATTTGGCCGAAATGTAGATAAGGCCGTTCCAATCATAGAACAGTTTCAGCCTGAATTTGTCGGATGTTTAAGTGAAGAGACTTATCAGACGCTAAAAGGTCATTCATTTGAATACGATGTCAAGATGGCTGCTGGTGATGAAGCCAACATCGAGGCAGCGACCTATGATGCAGTGGACGTTGTGGTCAATGCACTTGTAGGAAGTGTTGGGCTTGTTCCAACATTAAAGGCCATTGAACAAAAAAAGACGATTGCACTCGCAAATAAGGAAACACTTGTCACAGCTGGTCATATAGTAAAAGAGTACGCGAAAACATATGATGTACCTTTACTTCCTGTCGATAGTGAGCATTCCGCTATTTTTCAATGCCTGCAAGGTGAACAAGCTAAAAACATTGAACGCTTAATCGTGACAGCTTCAGGTGGTAGTTTCCGAGATAAAAAACGAACTGAACTTGAAGGTGTTACGGTTGAAGAAGCGCTGAACCACCCAAACTGGTCAATGGGAGCGAAAATTACCATTGATTCAGCGACGATGATGAATAAAGGGCTCGAGGTGATTGAGGCACATTGGTTGTTTGATATACCTTATGAACAAATTGATGTGCTGTTACATAAAGAGAGCATTATCCATTCGATGGTGGAATTTCACGACAAAAGCGTCATGGGTCAGTTAGGGACACCTGACATGAGAGTGCCGATTCAATATGCACTCACATACCCTGACAGGGCGCCATTACCAGAAGCGAAATCATTGAACCTTTGGGAGATTGGACAATTGAATTTCCAAAAAGCGGATTTTGACAGGTATCGCTGCTTACATTTTGCTTATGAATCAGGTAAAATAGGAGGGACAATGCCTGCTGTGCTCAATGCAGCAAATGAAATGGCAGTTGATGCATTTCTGAAAGGCAAAGTAACGTTCCTGCAAATTGAAGAATTGATTGAAAAGGCACTAAATAGACATCATGTGATTTCAACGCCTAGTTTGCAAGATATCCATGAAGTGGACAAAGATACACGAGACTTTGTTCAATCAATCCTCACATAAGGTGGTATGTTCGTGAATACAGTGATTGCGTTTATTATTATTTTTGGAACGCTCGTTTTTTTCCACGAGCTTGGCCATTTAATTATGGCGCAGCGAGCGGGGATTTTATGCCGCGAGTTCGCAATTGGTTTTGGGCCGAAGATTTTCTCCTTTAAACGAAAGGAAACCGTTTATACCATTAGACTTCTCCCTATTGGCGGATTTGTTAAAATGGCAGGAGAGGACCCTGAAGTCATTGAAATTAAACCAGGTCATACAGTGGGGCTCTTATTCAATGAGCAAAATGAAGTAGAAAAAATCATTTTAAATGACAAAGAAAAATATCCTGATGCACTTGTCATCGAAGTTGAGCAGATTGATTTAGATCATGCCATGAGAATCTCAGGATATGAAGCTGGAAATGAAGATACTTTGACTGGCTACAATGTCAGTCAAACAAGCTTTTATATTGCAGATGGTGAAGAAATTCAAATCGCACCATACAATCGTCAATTTGGATCAAAAACGGTATGGCAGCGTATTAAAGCGATCGCAGCTGGACCGATTATGAACTTTATCCTGGCGTATGTGATTTTGGTTGCTTTAGGCTTTATTCAAGGGGTAACCGTTGATGATCCTGTACTCGGCAAGCTGACGAAAGACGGCCGAGCGGCAGAAGCTGGACTCATGCAGGGTGACCACATCGTGTCCATTAACGGGGATAAAATGAATTCTTGGACAGACGTCGTTCAAACCGTTCAAAAGAACCCTGAGAAAAAAATGAATGTCGTCATTGACCGAGACGGCAAAGAAAGCACTGTGCAGGTTGTACCAGAAGCTGTGAAAGCAGACGGAAAAAGCATTGGCCGTTTCGGATCTTATCCGCCAACGGAAAATGGATTTCTGAAGGTTATTTCATCCTCAGGAACGACTGTGATTTCAACAGCAGGACTGATTTTAACGAACTTGCAAAAAATTGTCACAGGACAATTTTCACTAGATATGTTAGCGGGTCCTGTTGGGATCTATGACATGACAGGAGAAGTAGCCAAGCAAGGTGTGTTAACATTAATGCAGTTTGCGGCGTTCCTTAGTATCAACTTAGGCATCGTGAATTTATTACCGATTCCTGCACTAGACGGAGGACGTTTACTATTCTTGTTTGTTGAAGCCATTCGTGGTAAACCAATTAATCGTGAGAAAGAAGCACTTGTTGTCTTTATCGGTGTTGCATTCCTCATGCTGTTAATGCTAGTGGTTACGTGGAATGACATCCAGCGATTATTTTTATAAAAACCAATGTCTCTTGTTTCTCATTACGGGAAACAAGAGTTTTTGTGAGAAGTCCTATTTCATAAATGAGGTGTAACGACATGAGACAATCCCTGACTTTCATTCCAACTCTTCGAGAGGTGCCGGCAGATGCTGAGGCAAAAAGTCATCAGCTCTTAGTAAGAGCTGGGTTCATTAGACAAAATACAAGCGGAATCTATCATTATCTGCCGCTTGCTCATAAAGTCATCCAGCATATTCAATCCATTGTTCGCAAGGAAATGGAAAAGGCAGGAGCAGCTGAGCTGTTAATGCCAGTGCTGCAGCAGGCAGAAATGTGGCAAGAGTCAGGAAGATGGTATACATACGGTCCAGAATTGATGCGTATGAAAGATCGTCATGGCCGCGAGTTCGCACTTGGCCCAACGCACGAAGAGGTGATCACATCACTCGTACGCAGCGAAGTAAAATCGTATAAGAAGCTTCCTTTAACTCTTTATCAAATTCAATCAAAATTCCGCGATGAACAGAGACCGCGTTTTGGGCTGCTGCGCGGACGTGAATTTATTATGAAGGATGCGTACTCATTCCATTCTTCACCAGAAAGCCTTGATGACACATACAACAAGATGTTTACAGCTTACTCCAATGTATTCTCAAAAGTAGGTCTTAATTTTAGACCAGTCATTGCAGATTCTGGTGCAATGGGAGGAAAAGATACACATGAGTTTATGGCACTGTCAGAAGTAGGAGAAGATACAATTGCATACTCTGACACATCTTCCTATGCTGCGAACATTGAAATGGCTGAAGCTGTTTATCACGGAGAAGAAGCAAATCCTGCGGACTTCAAAGAACTTGAAAAAGTCCACACACCGCAAGTAAAAACGATTCAAGACATCGCTGGATTTTTAGAAGTTGATCCTTCTCTTTGTATCAAGTCTGTTTTGTTTAAAGCAGATGATGCGTATGTTCTAATCCTGACTAGAGGCGACCATGAAGTAAATGATGTGAAAGTGAAAAACTTGGTAGGAGCACAGCTTGTAGAGCTTGCTACTCGCGAAGAAGTACTAGAAGTCATTGGAACAGAGCCTGGATTTGTTGGTCCAGTGAAGCTGGAAGCAGAAGTCGATATTTATGCCGACCTTGCGGTTAAAGGCATGACAAATGCTGTCGCAGGTGCAAACGAAGCGGATTATCACTATGTCAATGTCAATCCTGCGCGCGATGTGTCAGTGAAAGAATTCACAGACCTTCGTTTGATTCAAGAAGGAGACGTTTCTCCAGATGGAGAAGGCACAATCCAGTTTGCTAAGGGGATTGAAGTAGGACAAGTCTTTAAACTAGGCACTCGTTATTCTGAGTCAATGGATGCGACGTACCTGGATGAGAATGGTCGAGCGCAGCCAATGATTATGGGCTGCTATGGTATCGGTATCTCCAGAACACTTTCAGCGATTGTTGAACAGCATCACGATGAGAAAGGAATCATTTGGCCGGAAGCTGTTGCGCCATATGATCTTCATCTCCTTGCATTAAATATGAAAAACGATGCTCAAAAAGAGCTCGCTGAAACGTTATACGAACGATTAGAAAATGAAGGCTTTGACGTACTTTTCGATGACCGCCAGGAGCGTGCCGGAGTGAAATTTG
The DNA here is from genome assembly GCF_038738535.1 of Bacillus pumilus. Lineage (NCBI taxonomy): Bacteria > Bacillati > Bacillota > Bacilli > Caryophanales > Bacillaceae > Bacillus > Bacillus pumilus. Next base: position 1,554,161 of record NZ_CP046128.1, read on the forward strand.
CAGACAGTGATTTAATTGGGCTGCCAATTCGCATTAGCTGCGGAAAACGTTCAGAAGAAGGCATTGTTGAAGTGAAGTTTAGAAAATCAGGTGAATCACATGAAGTATCTGTTGATGAGCTGATTTCATTTATACGCCAAGCATAAAAACGAACAAAAAAATGAAGGTACCTCCTGTAGAAAAGAGGTACCTTTCTGATTGACAAAAGGAGGGTCCTGTCTTGGATGAACAATTACCGATCACACGGCGGCAATTTCATATATTACTCAATCAGATTCAAATGACAGATGATGACCTCAGTCGTTACTTTGAAGAAGGAGAAATCGTCAAATTGACGGTGCATAAGGCGACGAAAACGTGGCATTTCCTTTTTAAATTTAAGGCGCTTCTGCCTTACAAGGTATATGCCATGTTTCTCAGCAGGCTGACAAATGCATTTTCTCATATTGCACAAGTCACTTGTACGATTGAAGTCAATGATCCAAACATCTCTGAAGAGCTCGTTCAATCGTATTGGTCACATTGTGTGGAAGAGCTTCAAGGAATTTCTCCTCCAATCATCAGCTTGCTTCAGCAGCAAAAACCATCGCTGTCTGGACATAAAATCATCATCAAAACGAAAAACGAAACAGAGGCTTTGGCCATCAAGAAGAAGTACAGCCCAATGCTCCAGGCTGCTTTTAAACAAGTGGGCTTTCCAGAGCTGCAATTCGATACAGAAATTTTTGTATCAGATCAAGAGATTCAGAAGTTCAGAGAACAAAAGCTTGCTGAAGATCAAGAAAGAGCGATGCAAGCCCTCACTGAGATGGAGAAGAAGGAAAGTGAGGAGCAGGATGAAGCTCCGTCTGGTCCTCTCATGATTGGCTATCAAATTAAAGACAATGAAGAAATTCGTACGCTTGATAGTATTATGGATGAGGAACGAAGAATCACCGTTCAAGGCTACGTATTCGATGCAGAAACGCGTGAGCTGAAAAGCGGCAGAACGCTTTGTATCTTTAAGATTACAGATTATACAAACAGTATTTTAATCAAAATGTTTGCAAGAGAAAAAGAAGATGCCCAGCTGATGAAATCATTGAAAAAAGGCATGTGGGTCAAAGCAAGAGGAAGCATTCAAAACGATACGTTTGTCAGAGACCTTGTCATGATTGCCAATGACGTCAATGAAATGAAACCTCAGCTGAAAGAGGATACGGCACCTGAGGGTGAAAAACGTGTCGAGCTTCATTTGCATTCCCCAATGAGCCAAATGGATGCTGTCACTGGCATTGGCAGGCTGGTGGAACAAGCAAAAAAATGGGGACATGAAGCGATTGCCCTGACGGATCATGCGGTTGTACAATCCTTCCCAGATGCGTATGCAGCAAGTAAAAAACATGACATCAAAATGATGTACGGTGTGGAAATCAACTTGGTCGACGACGGAGTACCCATTGCCTATAATCCGGAGCACCGTTTGTTAGATGACGCGACGTATGTCGTATTTGACGTAGAGACAACTGGACTTTCAGCCGTTTATGACACGATCATTGAGCTGGCAGCAGTGAAAATAAAAGGCGGGGAAATCATTGACCGCTTTGAGGCATTTGCAAATCCTCATCACCCATTATCAGCGACAACGATCGAATTAACGGGTATTACGGATGATATGGTCAGAGATGCTCCAGATGTCGTCGATGTCGTGCGCGATTTCAAAGAATGGATTGGACAAGATATCCTTGTTGCGCACAATGCAAGCTTTGATATGGGCTTTTTAAATGCAGCGTACAAACGCCTGTTAAAAACAGATAAAGCGTCAAACCCTGTGATTGATACACTTGAACTCGGCCGATTTCTTTACCCTGAATTTAAAAATCACCGGCTGAACACACTTTGTAAAAAGTTCGATATAGAACTGACGCAGCATCACCGGGCCATTTACGATGCAGAGGCGACAGGCTACCTCATGCTGAAGATGCTAAAAGATGCGGCTGAAAAAGGAATTGCCTATCACGATCAATTGAATGAAAACATGGGTCAGTCTAATGCCTACCAGCGCTCACGTCCTCACCATGCCATTCTGATCGCACAAAATGAGACCGGTCTGAAAAATTTATTCAAACTTGTTTCTCTTTCTCATATTCATTATTTCTACCGGGTGCCGCGCATTCCGCGCTCACAGCTTGAGAAATATCGAGAAGGTTTAATTATCGGGTCTGCCTGTGATAAGGGTGAGGTCTTTGAAGGGATGATGCAAAAATCACCTGATGAGGTGGAAGACATTGCAGCATTTTACGACTATTTAGAAGTTCATCCGCCAGAAGTGTATCAGCATCTGCTGCAGCTGGAGCTTGTTCGAGATGAACGTGCGTTAAAAGAAATCATCACAAACATTGTGAAGCTTGGCGAAAAGCTCAATAAACCAGTCGTGGCAACTGGAAATGTGCATTATCTGCATCCAGAAGACAAAATTTATCGTAAAATCTTAATTTCATCACAGGGTGGAGCAAATCCGCTTAACCGTCACGAACTGCCAAAAGTTCATTTTAGAACGACAGATGAAATGCTTGAAGCATTCTCCTTCCTAGGAGACGAAAAAGCGAAAGAGATCGTCGTGGCGAATACGAAAAAAGTATCTGAGATGGTCGAAAGCATTAAACCAATCAAAGATGACCTATACACACCAAAAATTGAAGGTGCAGATGAAGAAATACGGGAAATGAGCTATCAAATGGCGCGCAGCATCTACGGAGATGATTTGCCGAAAATTGTAGAAGACCGTATTGAGAAAGAATTAAAAAGTATTATCGGCCATGGATTCGCCGTTATTTACTTAATCTCTCATAAGCTTGTAAAGAAATCACTTGATGATGGATATCTTGTTGGTTCAAGGGGATCTGTCGGCTCATCTCTTGTTGCAACATTAACAGAGATTACCGAAGTGAACCCACTTGCCCCGCATTATGTATGTCCAAGCTGTAAGCATTCAGAGTTCTTTAATGACGGATCTGTTGGTTCAGGCTTTGATCTTCCTGACAAAAACTGCCCAGAATGTGGTACGCCGTACAAAAAAGACGGACATGATATTCCGTTTGAAACGTTCTTAGGTTTTAAAGGAGACAAAGTCCCTGATATCGACTTGAACTTCTCAGGTGAATATCAGCCGATTGCACATAACTATACGAAAGAGCTGTTTGGTGAAGAGTATGTATACCGAGCAGGTACGATTGGTACTGTTGCAGAAAAAACAGCTTATGGTTACGTGAAAGGCTACGCAGGAGATCATAATCTTCATATGAGGGGCGCAGAAATCGACCGGCTTGTCCAAGGCTGTACAGGGGTCAAACGGACAACGGGCCAGCACCCAGGCGGTATTATCGTAGTGCCGGATTATATGGACATTTATGATTTCTCACCAATTCAATATCCAGCAGATGCGACAGGTTCTGATTGGAAAACGACGCATTTTGATTTCCATTCAATCCATGACAACTTGCTCAAGCTGGATATACTAGGGCACGATGATCCAACGGTTATTCGTATGCTTCAGGATTTAAGCGGAATTGATCCAAAAACGATTCCAACAGACGATCCTGAAGTAATGAAAATTTTCCAAGGAACAGAGCCTCTAGGTGTAACAGAAGAGCAAATTGGCTGTAAAACAGGTACACTCGGTATTCCGGAGTTTGGGACAAGGTTTGTTCGGCAAATGCTTGAGGATACAAAACCAACGACCTTCTCAGAGCTCGTTCAGATCTCTGGACTATCACACGGGACGGATGTATGGCTCGGAAACGCGCAAGAGCTCATTCACAATAAAACGTGTGAACTAAGTGAAGTGATTGGGTGCCGTGACGATATTATGGTCTATCTCATCTATCAGGGCTTAGAGCCGTCACTCGCATTTAAAATCATGGAGTCTGTTCGTAAAGGAAAGGGGCTTCCCCCTGAATGGGAAGAAGAAATGAAGAATAATAATGTACCGAACTGGTATATTGATTCTTGTAAAAAGATCAAATACATGTTCCCTAAGGCCCACGCAGCTGCTTACGTATTAATGGCTGTACGGATCGCCTACTTCAAGGTGCATCATGCACTTTTATACTATGCGGCTTACTTTACCGTTCGTGCAGATGACTTTGATATCGAAACAATGACAAAAGGATCGAATGCGATTCGAGCAGTCATGGACGATATTAACTCAAAAGGTCTAGATGCATCACCGAAAGAAAAGAACCTATTAACTGTACTAGAGCTTGCGCTTGAAATGTGTGAAAGAGGCTACCATTTCAAAAAAGTGGACCTCTACCGATCAAGTGCAACAGAGTTTATCATTGATGGAGATGGATTAATTCCGCCATTCAACTCGATCCCTGGACTCGGAACAAACGTTGCGTTAAATATTGTTCGCGCACGACAAGACGGGGAATTCCTTTCAAAAGAAGATTTACAAAAACGCGGAAAAGTGTCGAAAACGATCCTAGAATATTTAGATCGTCAAGGCTGCTTAGAAGCACTTCCCGATCAAAACCAGCTTTCTTTGTTTTAATGCGATTCATGAAGAGCGTCCTTAAAGGGGCGTTCTTTTTTTCATATACAATAATTTTATTATGTTAACTAATAAAGATTTTCCACCAAATGGAATCATTTTCTTATTCATTCATATACCTTGATTTAACGTGATGTTTTAAGAGAAGAGATTGTATGTCATTCTTTCTACCCAAATAGAGCAAAAAAGAGAATTTCGCCGTCTGAAATGTTCTCATGCGACATATGATCATTCTGGGTACAGTCACAAAAAGAATCAAGAGAAAAAACCTTCGATGAGCGTAAAGCTGATTGCTGTTTACTATGCTTATTTTTGAAACGTATTTGATTCTTTTCAAAACTGTTCAAATCACGTTCTGAATAAAAGGAGGTGGCTTGTCTATTCATGTTTGACTAAAAAGAAGGAGTGAGTCATACGGAAATGGCATCTTATAATTATGTAGAGGTTCTTCAAAAATCCTTGTTGTTTTATGAAGCGCAGCGGTCTGGAAAGCTTCCCGAAAGCAGCCGTCTCAACTGGCGGGGAGATTCTGGACTAGAGGACGGGAAGGATGTAGGGCATGATTTAACTGGCGGCTGGTATGACGCAGGTGATCATGTGAAATTTGGGCTTCCGATGGCCTACTCAGCAGCTGTGCTTGCATGGACAGTATATGAATACCGAGAAGCCTATGAAGAGGCAGAACTGCTAGATGACATCCTCGATCAAATCAGGTGGACAACGGATTATTTTTTGAAAGCACATACAGGTCCGAACGAGTTTTGGGCGCAGGTAGGTGATGGGAACGCCGATCATGCTTGGTGGGGACCGGCAGAAGTGATGCCGATGAGCCGGCCAGCTTTTAAAATTGATGAAAATTGTCCAGGAACAGAAGTAGCCGCACAAACTGCTGCAGCTTTAGCAGCGGGTTCTATCATTTTTAAAGAGACAGATGCCCCTTATGCAGCAAAGCTTCTGACCCACGCGAAACAGCTTTATGCATTTGCTGACAGGTATCGCGGCGAGTATACAGATTGTGTCACAAACGCTCAGCCGTTTTACAACTCCTGGAGCGGCTATATTGATGAACTCATTTGGGGCGGAATCTGGCTGTACTTGGCAACAAATGAAGAGACCTATTTAAATCAAGCACTAAAAGCAGTAGAAGAATGGCCAAAGGATTGGGATTATACGTTTACCATGTCATGGGACAATACTTTCTTCGCTTCACAAATCTTACTCGCAAGAATCACGAAGGAGAATAGATTTATAGAATCGACAGAGCGTAACCTCGATTACTGGACCACAGGTCTTGTTCAAAATGGAAAAGTCGAAAGAATCACTTATACGCCTGGCGGTTTGGCATGGCTAGATCAATGGGGATCGCTTCGTTATACAGCAAATGCAGCATTTTTAGCCTTTGTCTATGCTGATTGGGTTTCAGATGAAGAAAAAAAGAATCGATATCAAACGTTTGCGATCAAGCAAACTCACTATATGCTAGGTGATAATCCGCTAAATAGAAGCTATGTCGTTGGGTTTGGCCAGAACCCGCCGAAGCATCCACACCATCGAACTGCACATGGCTCATGGTCTAACCAGCTGACAAATCCTCCGTATCATCGGCACACTCTTTATGGAGCGCTTGTTGGTGGGCCTAATGCACAGGATCAATATGACGATGACATCTCTGATTATGTATCAAACGAGGTGGCGACGGACTATAATGCCGCCTTTACTGGAAATATAGCCAAAATGGTGCAGCTGTTTGGAAAGGGGCAATCTAAGCTTCCAAATTTCCCGCCTAAAGAACAGGCTCAGGATGAGTTTTTTGTAGAGGCAGCTCTGATGAATAACGATACAACATCAACTCAGGTGAAGGCGGTTCTATACAATCGTTCCGGCTGGCCGGCAAGAAGCAGTCAAACGCTGTCCTTTAGATATTATGTCAATCTAAGTGAGGTCTTTGCAAAGGGATTCACTGAAAAAGATATTCAAGTGACAGCAGCCTACAATGAAGGCGCTTCCTTATCTCCGCTGAAGGTATATGACGCATCAGCCCACGTATATTATGCAGAAATTGATTTTACGGGCTTAGCTATTTTTCCTGGAGGAGAATCAGAGCATAAGAAGGAAATACAATTTCGATTATCTGCACCAAATGGGGCGATTATATGGGATGCCTCAAATGATTATTCCTTTCAAGGCTTAACATCTAATATGCAAAAAACAGCGAGGATTCCTGTTTTTGATGATGGTGCTTTGGTATTTGGTGCACTTCCAGACAAATAAAAATCAAGATTTATTGAAAGGGTGAAGGACTTGTCAAACAAAGAACGGTTTTTAACGCTTTATCATCAAATTAAAAGTGATGCGAATGGATATTTTTCACCAGAAGGAATTCCGTATCATTCAATCGAGACGCTCATTTGCGAAGCGCCTGATTACGGGCATATGACAACGTCAGAAGCGTATAGCTATTGGCTGTGGCTTGAGGTGTTGTACGGACATTACACAGGAGATTGGAGCAAATTAGAGGCAGCCTGGGACAATATGGAGAAGTACATCATCCCAGTAAATGAAGATGGAAATGATGAGCAGCCGCATATGAGCGCCTACAACCCTTCTAGCCCAGCCACATACGCAGCAGAAAAACCATACCCGGATCAATACCCTAGCCAGTTAAGCGGTGCTCGTCCTGCGGGTCAAGATCCGATTGATGGTGAATTGAAATCAACCTATGGAACGAATGAAACGTATTTAATGCACTGGCTGCTTGATGTCGATAACTGGTATAAATATGGAAACTTGCTCAACCCATCACATACAGCTGCATATGTGAACACATTCCAGCGTGGTCCACAGGAATCCGTATGGGAGGCCATCCCTCATCCTTCACAAGATGATAAATCTTTTGGAAAGCCGAATGAAGGCTTTATGAGCTTGTTCACAAAAGAAAATCAAGCACCAGCTGCTCAGTGGCGCTATACCAATGCGACGGATGCTGATGCGCGTGCAATACAAGTGATGTATTGGGCGAAGGAACTCGGCTATAATGAGTCAGCCTATCTTGATAAAGCGAAAAAAATGGGGGATTTTCTTCGTTACGGTATGTACGATAAATATTTTCAAACGATTGGAAGCGGCAAACAGGGGAATCCGTACCCTGGAAACGGAAAGGGTGCCTGTCATTACTTAATGGCGTGGTATACCTCTTGGGGCGGAGGACTTGGCGACCATGCCAACTGGTCATGGCGTATTGGAGCTAGCCATTGTCACCAAGGGTATCAAAACCCTGTCGCCGCTTATGCTTTATCCTCAGACAAAGGAGGCTTAAAGCCATCTTCCGCTACTGGTGCAAGCGATTGGGAAAAAACATTAAAAAGGCAGCTTGAATTTTATGTATGGCTTCAATCTAAAGAGGGAGCGATTGCAGGAGGTGCAACCAATAGCTGGAATGGAGACTATAGTGCTTATCCGGCGGGAAGAAGTACTTTTTACGATATGGCATATGAGGATGCACCTGTTTATCTTGACCCGCCTTCTAATAACTGGTTTGGGATGCAGGCATGGCCGATGGAGCGCGTAGCAGAGCTTTATTACATTTTTGTGAAAGACGGAGACAAAACATCTGAAAATGTCCAAATGGCCAAATCTTGCATCACAAAATGGGTCGACTATGCATTAGATTACATTTTTATCGGCAGCCGTCCTGTGTCGGATGAAGAGGGTTATTTCTTAGATGACCAAGGACAAAGAATTCTAGGAGGAACAAATGCTGCTGTTGCTACAACGAGTGCACCTGGCGAGTTTTGGCTTCCTGGAAATATTGCTTGGAGCGGACAGCCTGACACTTGGAATGGGTTCCAGTCTGCAACAGGAAATCCAAACTTAACAGCTGTAACAAAAGATCCAACTCAGGATACGGGCGTACTAGGGAGTCTAGTCAAGGCTTTAACTTTCTTTGCTGCTGCCACTAAGCTAGAAACAGGAGATTATACAGCGCTTGGTGTCAGAGCGAAAGATGCTGCCGCACAGCTCCTTGAGGTTGCGTGGAATTACAATGATGGCGTGGGCATTGTAACAGAAGAAGAAAGAGAGGACTATGACCGCTTCTTTAAAAAAGAAGTGTATTTCCCAAATGGTTGGAACGGGACATTTGGTCAAGGGAATCAGATTCCTGGAGCCAGCACTATTCCTTCTGATCCGCAGCGAGGAGGTAATGGGGTCTATACGAGTTTTGCTGATCTTCGTCCGAACATTAAACAAGATCCAGCATGGTCTTCACTCGAGAGTAAATATCAGTCTTCATTTAATGAAGCAACAGGCAAATGGGAGAATGGGGCACCGGTTTTCACCTATCACCGTTTCTGGTCTCAAGTGGATATGGCCACTGCCTACGCTGAATATCATCGTCTCATCAACTAGCAGGTCAAATTTAAGCTGCCGGTTTCTTTGAGCCGGCAGTTTGATTAGGAAATATAAATCCAGTGAAGATAAGGGTGTTTTTACATGGTCAAAGAAAGAAGTTTTCTTCATCAATCATTAAACAAGGGCGAAAATGGGCAGATAAATCTGAAGTGGAAAAAAGAGGAGAATGATCGAATTTCAGAGCATAGACAAAGAGATCTTGAAATAAATGTCACAAATCACGAAAAAAAGCCAATAGCAGGTATAGAGGTTGAGATTAAGCAAAATAGGCATGAATTCGCATTTGGTTCAGCGATGAATGACCAAGTGTTGTTTAATCAACAATATGCCGATTTTTTTGTGAAGTATTTTAATTGGGCTGTTTTTGAAAATGAGGCAAAATGGTATGCGAATGAACCTGAAAGAGGGAAAATCACTTACGAAAAAGCAGATGCGATGCTGAATTTTGCAGATAAACATCAACTTCCAGTGAGAGGGCACGCTTTATTTTGGGAGGTAGAGGATGCGAATCCAAGCTGGCTGAGGTCACTACCGAATCACGAAGTGTATGAATCGATGAAAAACCGGCTTGAGCATGCGGGTAATCATTTTAAAGGGAGATTCCGTCATTGGGATGTAAACAATGAAATGATGCATGGTTCATTTTTTAAAGATCGCTTCGGGAAAAATATTTGGAAGTGGATGTATGAAGAAACGAAAAAAATTGACCCTCAAGCACTATTGTTTGTGAATGATTATAATGTGATCTCATATGGTGAGCACCACGCTTATAAAGCGCATATCAATGAACTGCGTCAGTTAGGCGCACCTATTGAGGCGATTGGTGTTCAAGGACATTTTGAAGAACGGGTCGATCCAGTCGTTGTAAAAGAGAGGCTCGATGTGCTTGCTGAGCTTGGTCTTCCTATATGGGTTACAGAGTACGATTCTGTTCACCCTGACGCTAATAGAAGAGCGGATAACCTAGAGGCTTTATATCGCGTCGCATTTAGTCATCCAGCCGTAAAAGGAGTGCTAATGTGGGGATTTTGGGCAGGTGCCCATTGGAGAGGTGAGCATGCGGCCATCGTGAATTATGATTGGTCTTTAAATGAAGCAGGCCGACGTTACGAAAAGCTTCTAAATGAGTGGACGACACAAAGAGTTGAAAAAACAGATGCGAATGGCAATGTGACATGTCGAGCATTTCACGGGACATATGAGATTCGAATCGGTAAAGAAAGTAAACTGTTAAAACAACAGACAATTGAACTTGATTCAAATGAACAAACACCGCTTCGGCTAGATGTGATCGTACCTGAAGAAGGCTAGATTGTGAGGGGAATTTAAATGAAGAAATGGACTCAAAGAGTGTCTTGCTTCATACTTGTGGCCGCTATATGGGCCGGCTGGTTTTCACTTACGATTAAGGCCGCCTCTTATGTACAGACGTCTGGTACACAATTTACGCTGAACAATCAACCATTTTACTTCGCTGGCACAAATAATTACTATTTCCATTACAAATCTAAAAAGATGGTAGATGCTGTGTTCGATGATATGAAAGCAATGAATTTAAAGGTCATACGTATTTGGGGATTTCACGATGGGGCCCCTCAAGAAAACTCAGTCTTACAATCTAGTCCAGGGGTCTATGAAGAATCGGGTTTTCAAAAACTAGATTATGCGATTTATAAAGCGGGACAGGAAGGAATAAAACTTGTCATCCCACTAGTGAACAATTGGGATGATTTTGGCGGGATGAATCAATACGTAAAGTGGTTCGAGGCAGGAGCGCATGATGCCTTTTATACAGATCCTCGTATACAAAAAGCTTACAAAAATTATGTGCGCTATGTATTAGAAAGAACCAATACGTACACAGGTGTTCAATATAAGGACGATCCAGCTATTATGACTTGGGAATTAGCTAATGAGCCGCGTGTGCAGTCAGATCCAACGGGAAATATACTAGTCAAATGGGCAGATGAAATGAGTACGTGGATCAAATCGCTGGATCGTCACCATCTTGTTGCAGTAGGAGATGAAGGGTTCTTTCGCATACCAGGACATGAAGACTGGTTTTATGGAGGCGGAGAAGGCGTTGATTGGGATCGTTTGACGGCTCTCTCTAATATCGATTATGGAACCTATCATCTGTACCCAGATCACTGGAACAAGTCAGCTGCTTGGGGAGTGAAATGGATCGAAGACCATATCACCCGCGGGAAGTCAATCGGAAAACCAGTTGTGTTAGAAGAGTTTGGCGTTCAAAATCAATCAGCGCGTCCTGACGTATATCAAAGCTGGCTGTCAGCGGTTGAGCGGCTCGGAGGAGCTGGCAGTCAATTTTGGATTTTAACAAGTATTCAGGACGATGATTCGCTCTATCCGGATTATGACGGTTTCCGCATCATAAAGGGGAGCAGAGAGGCAGCACTTATCAGTGAACATGCGAAAAGAATGAACGAAAAGAACTGATGGCGAATGCCTGCTGAATAAGGAACTTCATTTGCATAAAAAAATTGGATATGGTATAGTTTTTATGGAAATGCTAACGATTACCGAGACAAGAGTGGGGAAACCCGCTCTTTTGTATTGAACAGGCAATTTTTGTCTCGACATTATTCATCCGTTTTCTGCTCCCCCTGCTCACATAAAGCAGGGTTTTTATGCAGAATGATTGATAAGAGCGTTTATCGAAAGCACAAGGAGGAAGAGAATGAGCAAAAAAGTAGTGGATGTCGTAAGCGAAATGGTGCAGCCAATTTTAGATGGCTTACAGCTTGAACTCGTTGATGTTGAATTTGTCAAAGAGGGTCAAAACTGGTTCCTTCGCGTGTTTATTGACTCTGATAAAGGTGTCGATATCGAAGAATGTGCCAAAGTGAGCGAAGCCTTGAGCGAAAAGCTTGATGAGGCAGATCCGATTAGCCAAAACTACTTTCTTGAAGTGTCCTCTCCTGGAGCGGAGCGCCCATTAAAGAAAAAAGCTGATTTTGAAAAAGCACTTGGAAAAAATGTTTTCATGAAAACATATGAACCAATTGATGGTGAAAAAGCATTTGAAGGTGAGCTTACAAGCTTTGATGGTGAGATTGCAACAGTGACAGTGAAGATCAAGACAAGAAAGAAAGAGATCAATATTCCATACGAAAAAATAGCTAACGCAAGATTAGCAGTTTCGTTCAATTAACCTTTTCATTGATATAAGGGGGAACCATAAAAATGAGTAGTGAGTTGTTAGATGCCCTGACTGTTCTTGAGAAAGAGAAGGGTATTAGTAAAGAAATTATTATTGAAGCGATAGAAGCTGCACTCATTTCTGCATATAAGCGTAACTTTAATCAAGCACAAAATGTTCGTGTTGATTTAAACCGCGAAACGGGAACGATTCGCGTATTTGCAAGAAAAGATGTTGTAGATGAAGTGTATGATTCTCGCCTTGAAATCTCTGTAGATGATGCAGCCAATATCAACCCGAATTACATGGTAGGTGACGTCGTTGAAATTGAAGTCACGCCAAAAGACTTCGGACGCATTGCAGCTCAGACTGCGAAACAAGTGGTGACGCAGCGAGTGAGAGAAGCAGAGCGAGGTGTGATCTACACTGAGTTTATCGATCGCGAGGAAGACATTATGACGGGAATCGTTCAGCGAATTGACAGTAAATTCATTTACGTGTCACTTGGCAAAATCGAAGCCCTTCTTCCGGTCAACGAACAAATGCCAAATGAGGATTACAAACCACATGACCGCATTAAGGTGTTTATTACAAAAGTCGAAAAAACAACAAAAGGACCACAAATTTATGTGTCTAGAACACATCCAGGTCTTTTAAAGCGTTTATTTGAAATTGAAGTGCCAGAAATTTATGATGGTACTGTAGAGCTTAAATCGGTTGCTAGAGAAGCTGGGGACCGTTCTAAAATATCTGTTCGTACAGATGATCCTGATGTTGACCCAGTTGGTTCTTGTGTTGGACCAAAAGGTCAGCGTGTACAAGCAATTGTCAACGAGCTAAAAGGCGAAAAAATTGACATTGTCCATTGGTCTAATGACCCGGTTGAATTTGTTGCCAATGCATTAAGTCCATCAAAAGTACTTGATGTCATTGTAAATGAAGAAGATAAGGCGACAACAGTTATTGTCCCTGATTATCAGCTGTCGTTAGCCATTGGTAAAAGAGGTCAAAATGCTCGTCTTGCAGCAAAGCTGACTAGCTGGAAAATTGACATTAAAAGCGAAACAGATGCAAGGGAACTCGGTATTTTCCCAAGAACTGAAGACTCTGAATCTCTTTTCTTAGAGGCTGAACCAGTAGCTGAGGAATCTGACGAATAAGAGGTGATGTAAAAGGTGAATAGCCGAAAAAAAATCCCGCTTAGAAAATGTGTCGTGACGGGAGAAATGAAACCAAAGAAAGAACTGATCCGTGTTGTTCGATCTAAAGAAGGTGAAGTGTCTGTTGACGCAACCGGAAAAAAGAACGGACGCGGAGCTTACCTTTCTCTCGATAAAGAAACCATTCTTGCGGCAAAGAACAAACGCAGTTTACAGCAGCAATTTCAGACACAGATTGACGAACACATATTTGAAGAATTACTAGAACTAGCTGAAAAGGTGAAAAAACCAAATGACTCAATCTGAATGGTATCCTTTGCTTGGTCTAGCAAATCGAGCTCGTAAAGTCGTGTCAGGAGAAGATCTTGTGATCAAAGAAATTAGACATGCGCGTGCTAAGCTGGTTCTTCTTGCAGCAGATGCCTCATCGAACACAGAGAAAAAGGTATCTGACAAATGCAAATTTTATAATGTTCCGGTTAGAAAAGTTGAAGACCGTTCCGTTCTCGGACGTTCTATTGGGAAAGAAGCTCGCGTAGTTGTCGCTGTCACTGACCAAGGCTTCGCTAAGAAGCTGATAAGCTTGCTCGATTAATTTATTTGGGGGTGAACGAATGGCTAAAGTGAGAGTATATGAATACGCAAAAGCCATAGATGTTTCAAGTAAAGATATTATAGCAGCGCTTAAGGATATGAACGTGGAAGTGAACAACCACATGGCGACGCTTGAAGACGACACTGTGAAAAAGCTAGACGCTATCTATAAAAAAGCCAAAGCAAAAGAGACAGCTAACGAGAAACCCGCAGAACAAAAAAAACAATCATCTAACAAAAACAATGATAGAAAGAAGAATGACGTGCAGAATAATCAATTTAATAAAAACAAAAAAAACAACAACCAAAACAAAAACAAAAATAAACGCGGTGGGAATAACAAACCGCAGCATCAGCAAGCTAGACCTGTGAAGCCTAAGAAAGAGCTTCCTGAAAAAATTGAATTTACAAATTCAATGACAGTCGGCCAGTTGGCTGAAGAGCTTGGAAAAGAAACAGCTGAAATTATCAAAAAGCTGATGATGCTTGGTGTTATGGCAACCATTAACCAAGAGCTGGATAAAGATACAGTTGAATTAATCGCTTCTGAATATGGCGTTCCAGTAGAGGAAGTCATTATTTTAGAAGAAACTGAACTTGAAAAGTATGAAGTTGAAGATAAAGAAGAAGATATGCAAGTACGCCCTCCAGTTGTGACGATCATGGGACACGTTGACCACGGGAAAACAACGCTTCTTGACAGCATTCGTAAGACGAAAGTCGTCGAAGGCGAAGCTGGTGGAATCACGCAGCATATCGGTGCTTACCAAATTGAAGAAAACGGCAAGAAAATCACGTTCCTTGATACACCTGGACACGCAGCATTTACAACGATGCGTGCACGTGGTGCTGAGGTAACAGATACGACAATTCTGGTCGTTGCAGCAGATGATGGCGTGATGCCGCAAACGATTGAAGCCATTAACCATGCGAAAGCGGCAGAAGTGCCAATCATTGTCGCTGTCAACAAAATTGACAAACCAACAGCGAACCCTGACCGTGTGATGCAGGAATTAACGGAGCATGGTTTAGTACCAGAAGCTTGGGGCGGCGAAACGATCTTCGTTCCTCTATCTGCAAAAACAGGTGAAGGCATTGACGAATTGATCGAAATGATCCTTCTTGTCAGCGAAGTAGGAGAACTGAAAGCCAACCCAAATCGTGCGGCAAAAGGGACTGTCATCGAGGCTGAGCTTGATAAAGGAAGAGGATCTGTTGCAACCCTTCTTGTTCAAACTGGTACACTTCATGTAGGTGATCCAATCGTTGTCGGAAATACATTTGGCCGCGTTCGTGCAATGGTTAATGACATCGGACGCCGCGTGAAAACAGCAGGACCATCTACACCTGTTGAAATCACTGGTTTAAATGATGTACCGAATGCAGGGGATCAGTTCCTCGTATTCAAAGACGAAAAAACAGCTCGTCAAGTGGGTGAGGCGCGTGCTTCGAAACAGCTTGATGAACAGCGTTCAGACAAAGCAAAATTATCTCTAGATGACCTATTTGAGCAAATCAAACAAGGTGAAGTGAAAGATATCAACTTGATCGTGAAAGCAGACGTACAAGGTTCTGCTGAAGCACTGACGGCCGCTCTTCAAAAAATTGAAGTAGAAGGCGTAAAAGTGAAAATCATCCATACGGGTGTTGGAGCGATTACAGAATCTGATATTATTTTAGCAAGTGCTTCTAATGCGATCGTGATCGGATTTAACGTACGTCCTGATGGAAATGCGAAGAGCACAGCTGAAACAGAAAACGTAGATATCCGCTTACACCGCATTATTTATAAAGTCATCGATGAAATTGAAGCTGCGATGAAAGGGATGCTTGACCCTGAATATGAAGAAAAAGTCATCGGTCAAGTTGAAGTTCGTCAAACGTTCAAAGTTTCTAAAATCGGTACAATTGCTGGTGGCTATGTCACTGAAGGAACCATTACAAGAGATAGTGGTATCCGCTTAATCCGTGACGGCGTCGTTATATTTGAAGGCGAAGTCGACGTATTAAAACGATTCAAAGATGACGTGAAAGAAGTTTCACAAGGCTATGAATGTGGTATTACCATTAAGAAGTACAATGATATCCGTGAAGGTGATGTCATGGAATCATTCGTTATGCAAGAAATCGAAAGAAAATGATCGGTTATACCGAATGTGAGTGCATCATCTATGATGCCTCCTCACTGAAGGAAAAACGTGCGGTTCTTCAGCGTATATTGACAAGAACGCGCCATAAATTCAATGTAACCATGGCTGAAATGGATTACCAGGACACATGGCAGCGTACATCAATTGGAATCGCCGTGATTTCCTCCTCTCGGGTTCAAGTGGAAAAGGAATTGCAGCGTGTTTTAAGCTTTATTGATTCTTTTCCTGAAATTGAACGAACGATCACGAAAACTGAGTGGTTTTAATTAGAGGTGATAAGATCATGAGTATGAGAGCAACCCGCGTGGGTGAGCAGATGAAAAAAGAATTAGGTGACATCCTAGGCAGAAAGCTAAAAGATCCAAGAATTGGCTTTTTGACTGTAACCGATGTTGAAGTATCCGGTGATTTGCAAATTGCGAAAGTTTACATTTCTGTTCTCGGTGACGAGAAAAAAAGAGAGGAAACCTTAAAAGGCCTTGCAAAGGCTAAAGGGTATATCCGCTCTGAAATTGGCAATCGAATTAGACTTCGCAAAACACCAGAACTGCACTTTGAATTCGATGAATCCGTAGATTATGGAAATCGAATTGAAAGCCTGATTGCTGAACTAAACACAAAAGATCATGAATAAGACGTTGAAATAAGGATAGGCGATGATCGTCTGTCCTTTTTCATCGTTTATGAAAGGAGAGAACGCAGATGATAAATGGTGTTCTTTTATTACATAAAGAAAGAGGAATGACCTCTCACGACTGTGTGTTCAAAGTGAGAAAGATCTTGCATACAAAAAAAGTCGGACATACAGGCACTCTCGACCCGGAGGTATCAGGTGTTCTGCCCATTTGTATCGGAAGAGCAACGAAGATTGTCGAATACTTAACAGATAAATCGAAAACGTATGATGCAGAAATCACGATTGGCTTTTCTACAACAACAGAAGACCAAACAGGTGAGATCGTAGAAGAAGAAAAGGTGCAAAAACCCATCTCAGAAGAAGAAATTGATGCTGTGCTGAAACAGTTTCAAGGAACCATTGAACAAATTCCTCCCATGTTTTCTGCTGTGAAAATTGGCGGAAAAAAACTCTATGAATATGCAAGAGAAGGCATTGAAATTGAGCGGCCGAGCCGTGAAATTACGATTCACCGTATCGAGCGGACAACACCTGCTTTATTTGAGAATGGAAAGGTATCATTTAGATTCACCGTTTTATGCTCAAAAGGAACGTATGTCAGAACCTTAGCGGTTGATATTGGAAAGAAACTAGGGTTTCCAGCCCATATGTCACATCTCATTCGCACAGGGTCAGGTGATTTTACGCTAGATGAATGCATCACCCTTGATGAGCTCCGAAATATAAGCGAGGAAGGAGCAGTAGATGAGCACCTTGTCCCGATCGAACGCGCGCTCAATCATTTGCCGAAATGGGAGATAAATGATACATTAGCAAGTAAAGTGGAAAACGGTGCAGTCCTGCCAATGCCTGATGAATTCGCTCATTTCGCAGAGGAAGATCGTGTCGCTGTCTTTGCCTCTTCAGGTCGCTGTATGGCGATATATATGAAGCACCCGACCAAACAGAATCTGATGAAGCCGGCGAAGATCTTATCTCAGGACAAGCAATCTTAAAGAAAAGGTGACCATCTCGTGAAGACTATACATATTTCACACCCACATACATTGAATCAAAAGGATCAAGACCCTTCTGTTATGGCTTTAGGGTATTTTGACGGTGTTCACCTCGGACATCAAAAAGTTATTGACGCAGCGAAAAGCATTGCGAGAAAAGAAGGATTGGCTTTAGCAGTCATGACCTTTCATCCGCATCCATCACATGTTTTGCAAAAAGCACGTGAACCAAAGGACTTAATTACACCGCTTGAGGATAAAATTGATTTCATCGAACAGCTGGGCGCTGACTATTTATACATTGTGCAATTCAGCGAAAGCTTTGCAGCGCTGTCTCCTCAAGAGTTTGTGGACCAATATTTGGATGAGCTGAATGTGAAGCACGCAGTAGCCGGTTTTGATTTTACGTTTGGCCGTTTTGGTGCAGGCACAATGGAAACATTCGATGAGTACGGAAAAGGGCGTATTACGGCCACCATCGTTCCTAAGTTGTCCAACCAAGACCGAAAAGTCAGCTCAACACTCATACGCTCCGCATTGAAAAATGGGGATGTTGAATATGTAAGTGAGCTTTTAGGAAAACCTTATCAGCTGCGCGGTATTGTCATTCATGGAGATAAGCGAGGACGGACGATCGGCTTTCCGACTGCAAATGTCGGTTTATCTGCTGAATACATTATTCCGCCAACAGGGGTTTATGCAGTAAGAGCAGAAGTCAAAGGCAAAGTGTATGACGGTGTTTGTAACGTTGGCTATAAACCAACCTTTTATGAAAAGCGCCCTGATCAGCCTGCCATTGAAGTAAACCTCTTTGATTTTAACGAAGAAATATATGGTGAACCGATTAAATTACAGTGGTTCAAACGCATTCGCAGTGAACAAAAATTTAACGGAATCCAGGAGTTAACAGCTCAAATCAGTCAAGATAAAGAAGAAGCGATTCAGTTTTTTCAAGATCAGCTAAGGCAAACAAAAAATTCATAGAAAAACAGCTCTACCATTTGCAAATTCAGCATATTTTTAGTATGATTATTCCTGTAGCTTTAAAACCACTTACTTGGCAGGCCGACTTCACCGACGGTTGCGAGGTAGATGGGGCTAACATGATTTGGAGGTGAAACAGGATGGCTATTACTCAAGAGCGTAAAACTCAATTAATTAATGAGTTCAAAACACACGAATCTGATACTGGATCTCCAGAAGTTCAGATCGCTGTCCTAACAGAATCAATTAACAACTTGAACGAGCATTTACGTACTCATAAGAAAGATCACCACTCACGTCGCGGTCTTTTGAAAATGGTAGGTAGACGTCGTAATCTTCTTACGTATCTACGTAATAAAGACGTAACTCGTTACCGTGAGTTAATTAACAAACTAGGCTTACGTCGATAATCGTAAAAAGCGGGAGGATTCCCGCTTTTTTATCGTATAATCACTAATATTTTATGGTTAAAATGTTGAAAGAATGGCAAAAACCCTTCTACATACACCTTTCACATTGATATGTGAAAATCATTTTGTTCATAATAAGAATTAACTAAAATTTCAAGATAAGAGAGGAGTTTTTCTCAGAATGGGACAAGAGAAACATGTCTTCACCATAGACTGGGCTGGACGTCAACTGACAGTTGAAACTGGCCAGCTTGCAAAGCAAGCAAACGGAGCGGTCCTCGTACGCTACGGAGATACAGCTGTGCTTAGCTCAGCAACAGCTTCTAAAGAACCAAAACCACTTGATTTTTTCCCGCTCACTGTGAACTACGAAGAAAGATTATACGCAGTAGGTAAAATTCCTGGAGGCTTCATTAAAAGAGAAGGCCGTCCAAGTGAAAAAGCGATCCTTGCGAGCCGCTTAATTGACAGACCAATCCGTCCATTATTTGCAGATGGATTTAGAAACGAAGTACAAGTCATTAGTATCGTCATGAGTGTGGATCAAGATTGTTCATCTGAAATGGCTGCAATGTTTGGCTCATCTTTAGCATTATGTGTGTCTGACATTCCATTTGAGGGACCAATCGCCGGCGTTACAGTAGGACGAGTTGATGGAAAGCTGATCATCAATCCAAATGTAGAGCAGCTTGAACAAAGTGACATCAACCTTGTAGTCGCTGGAACAAAAGATGCGATCAACATGGTCGAAGCTGGTGCTGATGAAGTACCAGAAGAAACAATGCTTGAGGCCATCATGTATGGTCACCAAGAGATCAAACGCTTAATCGAATTCCAAGAGGAAATTGTCAAGGCAGTCGGTAAAGCAAAAATCGATATTCCTTTATATGAAGTAGATCAAACGTTAGCAGACGAAGTAAAAGCACTTGCTGAAACAGATCTGCTGAAAGCGATTCAAGTACATGAGAAGCATGCACGTGAGGATGCAATCAGTGCTGTGAAAAAAGCTGTGGTTGAGAAATTTGAAGAAGAAGATCGCGACGAAGCGACGATTAAACAAGCGAAGGATGTATTAAACAAGCTTGTCAAAAACGAAGTTCGCCGTCTGATCACTGAAGAGAAAGTACGTCCAGATGGACGCGGTGTAGATCAAATCCGTCCACTTTCTTCAGAAGTAGGACTTCTGCCAAGAACGCACGGTTCAGGTCTATTTACAAGAGGACAAACACAGGCGCTCAGTATTTGTACATTAGGTGCACTTGGCGATGTGCAAATTCTTGACGGCCTAGGCGTTGAAGAATCGAAACGCTTCATGCACCATTACAACTTCCCTCAATTCAGTGTTGGTGAGACAGGTCCAATGCGTGGCCCAGGCCGCCGCGAAATCGGGCATGGTGCGCTAGGTGAACGTGCATTAGAACCAGTGATCCCATCTGAAAAAGATTTCCCTTATACGGTTCGCCTTGTCTCTGAGGTATTGGAATCAAACGGATCTACTTCACAAGCAAGTATTTGCGCAAGCACACTTGCGATGATGGATGCGGGTGTTCCAATTAAAGCACCAGTTGCAGGGATTGCAATGGGACTTGTGAAATCTGGTGAATACTACACAGTGCTGACAGACATTCAAGGAATGGAAGATGCACTTGGCGATATGGACTTTAAAGTTGCAGGTACATCAAAAGGTGTAACAGCGCTTCAAATGGATATCAAAATCGATGGTCTATCAAAAGACATCTTGGAAGAAGCTCTCCAACAAGCGAAAAAAGGAAGAATGGAAATCTTAGAAAGCATGCTCTCAACGATTCCTGCTTCTAGAGGAGAATTGTCTCGTTATGCACCAAAAATCTTAACGATGAAGATCAATCCTGATAAAATTCGTGATGTCATTGGACCAAGCGGTAAACAAATCAATAAAATCATTGAAGATACCGGTGTGAAAATCGATATTGAACAAGATGGTACAATCTTTATCTCTTCTACAGAAGAAGACATGAACCAAAAAGCGAAGAAAGTCATTGAAGATCTTGTGAGAGAAGTTGAAGTGGGGCAACTTTACTTAGGTAAAGTAAAACGCATTGAAAAATTCGGTGCTTTCCTTGAAATCTTCAGCGGCAAAGATGGACTTGTTCATATTTCTGAGCTTGCGCTTGACCGTGTAGGCAAAGTAGAAGATGTCGTGAAGATCGGCGATGAATTACTTGTCAAAGTCACTGAAATCGATAAACAAGGCCGTGTGAACCTTTCTCGCAAAGCTGTTTTACGTGAAGAAAAGGAAAAAGAAGAAAAACAGTCTTAATGAAATGTGTTAGAAGCCAGGTATCCGTACCAGGCTTCTTTCTTTTCTTGCGTTAACAATAGTTCTAGCTTGTTTCTCCCCATCATAATTTGTGATAAAGGGGAGGGACAGCCATTGAAAAAAACGTTACCATTCATTGTGTTTGTATTTTTACTGCTCGTGTCATATCAAACGATGAAGCAGCCGGCTGCTGTTACATATATTGAATCAATGAAAGAGCATGCTGAGGTTGCATCTGTTTCAAAAGATATTTTATATCAAGAGATTGAATCGAAGTCTTCTGACTATGAAGTGAAGGCGCAAAATGCTAAGATTGATAAAGTGTGGAAAAAGATGCCTGGTCTAAATGGACAGACAGTCAATATCGATGCCTCTTATGAAAAAATGAAAAAACAAGGGTCATTTGATGAAAAGCTGCTTGTTTTCAATGAAACAAAACCTTCTATTCATTTACACGAACTTGGTGCTGAGCCCATTTACAAGGGACATCCAGATAAAAAAATGAATGCTTTCCTCATCAACGTGGCTTGGGGTGACGAGCATTTAATCAAGATGTTAAAGACACTGGAAAAGCATCGGGTCAAGGCGACCTTTTTCTTAGAGGGCAAATGGGTGAAAAAAAGCACGGATCTTGCTAAAAAAATCGTGGCAGATGGTCATGAAATTGGAAACCATTCATACAATCACCCGGATATGCGCACACTGACAAGAGAACGAGCATTAGAGCAGATTACCAAAACGAATCGTCAAATTGAAGAATCCCTTGGAAAAAAACCGAAGTGGTTCGCCCCTCCTAGCGGCAGCTTTAAAGAAGAAACAGTGAAACTCGCTGCTGAAGAAGGAATGGAAACCATTATGTGGACGGTAGACACCATTGACTGGCAAAAACCGTCACCAGACATATTACAAAAACGGGTGCTTGGGAAAATCCACAATGGGGCGATGATATTAATGCATCCAACAGATTCGACGGCGAAAAGTCTTGACGTACTTATCACTCAAATCAAGGAAAGAGGATATGAATTAGGAACGGTTTCAGACCTCCTAAGTGAAAAAAGACATCCGTGATCCGATCTGTTTGTTGAATAGGAGGAGCAAAACTTGGTCAAAACGTATACATGCCAAAACGGAGTAAGAATTGTACTTGAAAACAATCCCACTGTAAGATCTGTCGCAATTGGCGTCTGGATTGGAACTGGTTCTAGACATGAGACACCAGAAATTAATGGAATCTCACACTTTCTGGAGCATATGTTCTTTAAAGGGACAAAGACGAGATCTGCACGTGATATCGCAGAATCCTTTGACCGCATTGGTGGTCAAGTGAATGCCTTTACGTCAAAAGAATACACTTGCTACTATGCAAAGGTGCTTGATTCACATGCTGGCTACGCCCTCGATGTATTAAGCGACATGTTCTTCCACTCCGCTTTTGATGAAGAAGAGCTGAAAAAAGAAAAAAATGTAGTCTATGAAGAAATCAAAATGTATGAGGATACACCTGATGATATCGTTCATGATCTGTTGAGCAAAGCGATTTATGGTGATCATTCTTTAGGGTTCCCGATTTTAGGAACAGAAGAAACACTTTCTACTTTTAACGGTGACTCTCTTAGAGCTTATATGGATGAATTCTACACGCCGGACCGCGTCGTCATCTCTGTTGCAGGGAATGTGGATGACACCTTTATTCGCGAGGTTGAAAAATTGTTCGGTTCATATGAAACGAAAGGGAAAAAACAGCCTTTAGAAGCGCCGCAATTTCACTATGACAAGCTCACACGCAAAAAGGAAACAGAGCAAGCGCATCTATGCATGGGCTTTAATGGCCTCCCAGCTGGAGATAAAGGCATCTATGACTTAATCGTCTTAAACAATGTTCTTGGCGGAAGCATGAGCAGCCGCTTGTTCCAGGATGTAAGAGAAGACAAAGGACTCGCTTATTCCGTTTTCAGCTATCACAGTTCATTTGCAGATAACGGCATGCTGACGATTTATGGCGGGACTGGAGCGAAGCAGTTAAACCTGCTCTCTGAAACCATCTTACAAACATTAGACGTCTTAAAACGTGAGGGAATCACGCAAAAAGAGCTTGAAAACTCTAAGGAGCAAATGAAAGGGAACCTCATGCTCAGCCTTGAAAGCACAAACAGCAAGATGAGCCGAAACGGTAAAAATGAACTGCTCCTTGGCAAACATCGTACACTCGATGAAATTATTGACGAAATCAACCACGTCACATTAGACGGCGTGAATAACTTATCAAAACGAATCTTTACAGAAGATTATGCGCTCTCGCTTATTAGTCCGACGGGTGATCAGCCATCATAATGTAAACAACACGGCAGGCTTCTAAGAGGTCTGCCGTTTTATTGTATATAAAGAAGAAAGGAGCACTGCTTTCATGGAACATGAAAAACTGAAACGCCTCTCTCCGCTTCTGACACAAGCCATCTCCTTTCAGCCGATGACATCTGGCTTTTCAGGAAACCGTACTTATCTCGTCACAACATCCTCTAGTGAAAAGCTAGTGCTCAAGCTATCAAACCTCAAAACGTATTCCAGCTTTAAAAGAAAAGCGTCAGTTCAGCGAAAGTTAAAAGATCGAGGGCTTCTATGTTCTGAAGTGATGGAGATTGGAATGAGTGCTGAATTTAACTGTACCTATCGTATTTTCTCCTTGATTGAAGGAGAGAATGCTAGAGCATCCATCCATCTGCTCACAAATGAAGAGCAGTATGAAATCGGAAGGCGGGCAGGCAGAGAGCTGAGTTTCATGCATACATGTCACGCACCTTCTCATGTCGCGCCATGGGATGAGAGAGTCATGGCGAAACATGAACGGTATGTACATACCTATCAATCAAGTGGAGTAACTTTTGCTCAAGATCAATTCGTATTAGATTTTATCAAATCACATGTTGATGCGGTAAAGGCGAGACCGAACCAGTTCCAGCATGATGATTTTCATTTAGGGAATATCATCATTCAAGGAGGTGAGTATGCCGGCGTGATTGATTTTGATCAATCTGACTGGGGTGACCCGGTTCATGACTTTTATAAATTGTCCTTATTTAGTCGAGAAAGCAGTGTTCCGTTTTCAGCAGGACAACTGGATCACTATGTAAGTACGCAGGCTACAGACGATTTTTGGCTTCTTTTTTCCATCTATACAGCAATGAGCTGCTTTTCTTCTATTGTATGGACGCTTTCTTATGACCCTGAACATGTAAAAGATATGGTGAACCGAGTGGAGAGAATGCTGGCAGACCATGATCGCTTTCATCTACTGAAACCAGCTTGGTATTCAAATTGGCATCATTCATAACTTGAAAAAGCGGGACGGTCTATTTCTTCTTGTGGCTGCATATATGATACGGAAGGGAAGTGATGCGATTTTGAGGCTAAGTGAGCTGTCAGGAAAAGAGATCGTCGATATCAAAAGAGCGGAGCGGCTTGGCGTGCTTGGACAAACCGACCTTGAAATCAATGAACAGGACGGTCAAATAACAGCACTCATCATACCTTCGGTGAAGTGGTTTGGCTTTCGAAAGCAAGGAAATGACATCCGCGTCCCGTGGAATCACATTCAAAAAATAGGATCAGATATGATCATTCTCGATGTGCCTGAAGCACTTCAGCCACCCGGAGAAAAAGAGCATCCATCATAAATGGGTGCTCTTTTTCTTTTCTCTCTCCGATTTGTTCACAGGCTGAATCCTCTCCTCATATGCTAGAAGGGAGATTCAGAAAATATTACAGACTTTTTTAAATAAAGAAGGTGAACGGTCAGTATGTTGAGCGGTTTAACGGTTGCGGTGATCGGGGGAGATGCAAGGCAGCTTGAAATTATTCGCAAGCTGTCACAGCAGCATGCCAAAGTGTTTTTGGTTGGATTTGATCAGCTGGATCACGGATTTATCGGTGCTGAAAAGCTGAAAATGTCAGAACTTCCATTCGAACAGGTAGACAGTATGATCCTGCCAGTATCAGGGGCAACGGATGAAGGTGTTGTTGCGACAGTTTTCTCAAATGAGCAGGTTTTGCTGGAAGCAACATATTTAGAAAGAACCCCTGCCCATTGTACCTTGTACTCAGGTATTTCTAATACGTACTTAGACAATCTGGCAAAGCAGGTGAACCGAAAACTTGTGAAGCTGTTTGAGCGAGATGATATTGCCATATATAACTCTATTCCAACAGTTGAAGGGATTATCATGATGGCCATTCAGCAAACGGATTATACGATTCATGGATCACGTGTTGCTGTTCTCGGGCTCGGAAGAACAGGACTCACCATTGCCCGCACATTTCGGGCACTCGGTGCGGACGTAAAAGTAGGGGCAGCAGATACAGCTCATTTAGCGCGGGCCTTTGAAATGGGAATTGATCCATTTTCAATGGACCGGTTAAAAGAAGAAGTAACGGATGTAGATATCATCATCAATACCATTCCAAGCCTTGTATTAGATTCATCTGTCATCGTCAGCATGACACCAAAGACACTCATTTTGGATATCGCCTCCCGCCCAGGAGGAACAGACTTTGACTTTGCACAAAAACACGGAGTGAAGGCGCTTCTTGCACCAGGACTCCCGGGTATTGTTGCACCAAAGACAGCAGGGCAAATCATTGCAAAAGTGCTTTCTGGGCTCTTATGTGAACTTGCAGAGGAAAAAAGGGGGATGGAATCATGACAACATTAAAAGGGAAAAGAATCGGCTTTGGCTTAACTGGTTCCCACTGTACGTACGAAGCTGTTTATCCGCAAATCGAAGCACTTGTAAAAGAAGGAGCAGAAGTGCGTCCAGTGGTGTCATATACGGTCCAGAGTACGAATACAAGATTCGGAGATGGGGCTGACTGGATTGAGCGGATTGAGAAGCTGACTGGCTTTAAGGCGATTGACTCAATCGTTAAAGCAGAGCCGCTCGGACCTAAGCTGCCACTTGATTGTATGGTCATTGCTCCATTAACAGGGAACTCGATGGCGAAATTCGCAAATGCCCTGACAGACAGCCCTGTTTTAATGGCTGCAAAAGCAACCATTCGAAATCATCGTCCTGTCGTTTTAGGAATTTCAACAAATGATGCGCTAGGCTTAAATGGTACAAATCTGATGAGGCTGATGTCGACAAAGAATATTTTCTTTATTCCATTTGGCCAAGATGATCCATTTAAAAAACCGACCTCCATGGTCGCAAACATGGATTTGCTTTCTCAAACAGTAGAAGAGGCGCTCCAGCATAGACAAATTCAGCCGATTTTAATTGGAGCAAACGAATAATAGATTCACTAGAAAATCATGAAAGATTCAAAAAAGATGCTTCAAGCCTTGCTTTTCTATGGTAAAATAAAATGTAAAAAGTCATAGGATGGCCATCCGAAAGAAAAGAATCATGGATGGGTCGGAAGGAGTTTTACTGATGGGAAGAGGATTGCATGTAGCTGTAGTTGGAGCGACTGGAGCTGTCGGTCAACAAATGTTAAAAACACTAGCTGACAGAGATTTTGAAATGGATACACTGACTCTACTATCCTCAAAACGTTCTGCTGGAACAAAAGTGACATTCAGAGGTCAAGAGTATACCGTTCAGGAAGCAACACCTGAAAGCTTTGAAGGAGTGAACATTGCATTATTCAGTGCTGGAGGAAATGTTTCCAAGGCGCTAGCTCCTGAAGCAGTCAAACGAGGTGCGATTGTTGTAGACAACACAAGTGCTTTTCGTATGGACGAAAACATCCCTCTTGTCGTACCAGAGGTAAACGAAAAAGACTTGCATGACCATCAAGGAATCATTGCAAACCCTAACTGTTCAACGATTCAAATGGTAGCGGCATTAGAACCGCTTCGTCAGGCGTATGGCATGAAAAAAGTCATCGTGTCCACTTACCAAGCCGTATCAGGTGCAGGACATGAAGCCATTGACGAACTATACAGCCAATCACAAGCCATTTTAAATAAAGAAGATGTAAAGCCGGAAGTCATGCCTTATCAAATTGCATTTAATGCGATTCCGCAAATTGATAAATTCCAAGACAATGGCTATACATTTGAAGAAATGAAAATGATCAACGAAACGAAAAAAATCATGCATATGCCAGAGCTAGAAGTAGCGGCAACATGTGTGAGACTTCCAATTGAAACAGGACATTCAGAATCTGTCTACGTCGAACTAGAATCAAATGACGCAACAGTTGACGACATTAAGTCAATTCTTAAAGATGCACCAGGCATTACACTGCAAGATGATCCGTCTCAGCAAATTTATCCAATGCCTGCAGATGCTGTTGGAAAAAACGACGTATTTGTCGGCCGCATTCGGAAAGATTTGGACCGTCCAAACGGGTTCCATATGTGGATTGTATCTGATAACCTGCTAAAAGGCGCTGCATGGAACTCAGTTCAAATTGCAGAAAGCTTAAAAGCATTAAAATTAGTTTAACATTCAATGGATGATGAGGACGAACAGAAGAGAGTTAGGCATCTTTCGCCTGCTCTCTTCTGTTACGTCAGAATGAACTTGGAGTGAAAACAGTGAAAATAATTGTCCAAAAATTTGGCGGTACATCTGTCAAAGATGATCAAGGTAGAAAAAGGGCACTTGCACATATCTTATCGGCAAAAGAGAAAGGCTATAAGTCGGTTGTCGTCGTTTCCGCAATGGGACGAAAAGGCGACCCTTATGCGACAGATACGCTGCTTGGTCTGCTTTACGGCAGCGCGCAGCATATGACAAATCGAGAAAAAGACTTGCTCGTTTCCTGCGGAGAGAATATTTCAGCTGTTGTGTTTTCAAGTATGCTGAATGAAAACGGGCTAAAGGCTGTAGCAATGACAGGCGCACAGGCGGGCTTTGTGACAGATAAGGAGCATACGAGTGCGAAAATTATTGATATGAAGTGTGAACGTCTCGAGGCGGCACTGTCTGAACATGATGTTGTCGTTGTTGCTGGGTTCCAAGGAGCTGCGAAAAATGGGGACGTGACCACAATCGGACGAGGCGGCAGTGATACGTCCGCAGCTGCTTTAGGTGCTGCATTACAGGCAGACTTCATTGATATTTTTACAGATGTAGAAGGCGTCATGACAGCAGATCCCCGCATTGTTGAAAATGCAAAGCCGCTCAGAGTCGTGACATATACGGAAATTTGCAACCTTGCATATCAAGGGGCGAAAGTCATTCACCCGAGAGCTGTCGAAATTGCGATGCAAGCAAAAGTACCAATGAGGGTCCGTTCAACATACTCTGATGATGAGGGCACACTCGTCACGTCACACTACTCAGATAAAATGAGCCATGATGTGTACGACCGCCTCATTACGGGTATTGCACATGTCAATGATGTGACGCAAATCAAGGTCCCGGCAAAAGAAGGGCAGTACAGCGTCCAAACAGAGGTCTTCAAGGCTATGGCTAACGCACAAATCAGTGTCGACTTCTTCAACATTACACCGAGTGAGATTGTGTATACAGTGACAGGTGCAATGACTGAAAAGGCAACGTCAATTCTAAAAGATCTTGGCTATACGCCAATTGTGACAACAAATTGTGCAAAAGTATCAGCTGTTGGCGCAGGCATCATGGGTGTACCAGGTGTCACATCTAAAATTGTATCGGCTCTATCCGAGCAAAACATTCCGATTTTACAATCGGCTGACAGCCATACGACCATTTGGGTGCTAGTGAACGAAGAAAACATGAGAGCGGCTGTCAATGCCCTGCACGAAGTGTTTGAACTTTCAAGATAAATGTGATTGAATCATGATGAGGTGAAAAAAATGAATTTCGGAAATATCGCAACAGCTATGATTACACCTTTTGATAAAAAGGGCAACATTGATTTCCAAAAGCTATCAATTCTCATTGATTACTTATTAAAAAACGGCAGTGACTCTTTAGTCGTTGCAGGGACAACAGGCGAATCGCCAACTTTATCGACTGAAGAAAAAGTCGCTCTTTTTCAGCAATCGGTGAAATTAGCAAATGGTCGTTGTAAAATCATTGCAGGAACAGGCAGTAATAATACAAATGCGTCTATCAAACTAACGAAAAAAGCAGAAGAAGCGGGCGTTGATGCAGTGATGCTTGTCGTACCTTACTACAACAAGCCATCACAGGAAGGCATGTATGCACACTTTAAAGCCATTGCCGAGTCTACATCTCTTCCTGTCATGCTTTACAATGTACCAGGGAGAACGGTTGCGTCATTAGCCCCAGAAACAACCATTAAACTTGCGCAAATACCTAACATTGTCGCGATCAAAGAAGCAAGCGGTGATCTTGATGCCATGACAAAAATCATTGCAGAGACACCAGAAGATTTCGATGTATATTCAGGTGACGACAGCTTAACACTTCCAGCTGTATCTGTTGGTGCAAAAGGAGTTGTCTCTGTGGCGTCTCATATCGTAGGACTTGATATGCAGCAAATGCTGAAAAGCTATGCTTCAGGTCAAACGGCCAATGCCGCATTGATCCATCAAAAGCTGCTCCCAATCATGAAACAGCTTTTCACAGCGCCAAATCCAACGCCTGTCAAAACAGCTCTTCAGCTAAAAGGACTAGATGTCGGATCGGTTCGTCTTCCGCTTTTACCTTTGTCAGAAGAAGAGAGACTGGATTTAAGCAGCGTCTTAAACAGCTGATCAAAACAAAAAATTTCGTAAGCGGTCATTCTCAGATGTCCCTGAGTATGACCGTTTTTTATACATAAACACTTTCTTAAAATGTGACTTCATCTTGTTTTCTAAAATTAGATTCAGTTATAATAGCATTAAGCGATGATGGACGGGCTTGAGACTAGGAGGATAAGAATTTTGAAAAAGAAAAATACAGAGAACGTAAGAATTATTGCACTGGGAGGCGTTGGAGAAATCGGGAAAAACCTATATGTCATTGAAATTGATTCTGACATTTATGTGGTAGATGCAGGCTTGATGCATCCAGAAAACGAAATGCTAGGCATTGACGTCGTTATTCCTGATATCTCTTATTTAACAGAACGTGCTGATCGGGTGAAAGCAATTTTTCTTACCCACGGACATGATGAAGCAATCGGAGGCGTATTCCATTGCTTAAGCAAATTGTCTGTACCAGTTTACGGAACGAAGCTGACCCTTGCGTTACTTCGAGAAAAATTAAAGCAGTATGGCTTCAATCAAAAAGCTGACTTGCGTGAGGTACATGCAAAATCAGTCATTACGTTTGAAACAACAAAGGTATCATTCTTTAGAACGAATCACAGCATCCCTGATTCAGTTGGGATCAGCTTTAAAACCTCTCTTGGTTCAATCGTATGCACAGGTGATTTTAAATTTGATCAAACCCCAGCGCTTAACCAAGCCTGTGACATCGGAGAGATTGCGAAAATTGGAAACAATGGCGTTTTAGCACTTCTTTCAGACAGTGCGAATGCTGAAAAACCAGGTTATACACCTTCTGAGGCGCTCGTCCAAGACGAAATCTCAAATGCGATGTACAATGCTGAAAATCGAGTAATTGTCGCTGTATCTTCATCTAACATTAACCGCGTGCAGCAGATCATTAATGCAGCGAATCAAAATGGCCGTAAGCTTGCCGTAGCAGGGAAGAATATGATGACGACTCTTCAGCTGGCGATCAAACTTGGTTATGTCACAGCAGACGAAGAATTATTTGTACCAGTTCAAGAAGTGAAGAAAATGGCGAAAAACGATGTGGTCATCCTGACAGCTGGAAGCCACGGAGAGCCTCTTGCTGCTTTAACAAAAATGGCAAAACAAAATCACAAACAGCTTCATATTGAAAAAGATGACACTGTTGTGATTGCATCTACACCTCTTCCAGGACAAGAACTCACATATTCAAAAACAGTGGATTTCCTCACAAGAAGCGGCGCACAAGTCATTTTTGCGCAAAAACGTGTGCATGTCTCTGGACATGGCTGCCAAGAAGAGTTAAAGCTGATGCTGAACTTACTAAAGCCAAAGTATTTAATTCCGGTGAATGGCGAATATCGTATGCAAAAAGCACATTCTCGTATTGCTGAAGAAGTGGGAATGAAACGAAGTGACATTTTCTTGATTGATAAAGGGGATGTTGTAGAGTTTAGAGGACAGAACGTAAAAATCGGTGAAAAAGTTCACCAAGGCAATATTTTGATCGATGGTCTTGGCGTTGGTGATATCGGGAACATTGTGCTACGCGATAGACGCCTATTGTCTCAAGATGGTATCTTAATTGTCGTTATTACGCTTGATAAACAAAAGAAACAATTAATTTCTGGACCTGAAATCATCACAAGAGGATTTGTGTATGTCAGAGAATCCGAAGAGCTGATTGTAAAAGCGACAGAAATGGTCAAAGGAATTGTCAAAGAGCAAACGGAAAACTCAATTGTTGAATGGTCAACATTGAAACAATCCATGCGCGATGTACTCAATCAATTCCTATATGAAAAAACAAAACGTAAGCCGATGATCATTCCAATTATTATGGAAGTGTGATGTGAAAGCCCAAGGAGCATAAGCTCTTTGGGCTTTTTTGATGTGGCACTAGGAATGCGGATTGAATACGGCCTTCTTGTTCATAATAGAAGGAGAGTTTGAGGAAAGGATGGAGACAAATGGACGAAAAGAATGAACAGCAGCCTGAGCGAAAGCCAGAAGAAAAAGACAGCATTATGAGCAAAATACAGCAGCTTGGTGAAACAGCCATACCACAGCTGCCGCAAGATACAAATATACATTGCCTCACCATTATTGGACAAATTGAAGGCCACATGCAGCTTCCGCCACAAAATAAAACAACCAAATACGAACATGTCATTCCGCAAATCGTCGCAGTTGAACAAAACCCGAAAATTGAAGGTCTTTTGATCATCTTAAATACAGTAGGCGGCGATGTTGAAGCGGGACTAGCGATTGCAGAAATGCTTGCATCTTTATCGAAACCGACTGTATCGATTGTACTTGGCGGCGGCCACTCTATTGGTGTCCCGATTGCTGTATCGTGTGACTATTCCTATATTGCAGAAACAGCCACGATGACCATTCATCCTGTGCGTTTAACTGGTCTAGTGATTGGTGTCCCGCAAACCTTTGAATACTTAGATAAAATGCAGGAAAGAGTCATTAACTTTGTAACAAGCCACTCCAATATTACAGAAGAGAAGTTTAAAGAGCTCATGTTCTCAAAAGGCAATTTGACAAGAGACATTGGAACAAATGTTGTTGGTCATGAGGCAGCAGAATACGGACTCATGAATGAAGTAGGCGGCGTAGGACAAGCGATTAAAAAGTTGAACGAACTGATTGGAGACAGGGCATCTCAAAACGAGGGGCTGATCCAATGATTTTATATACACCTATGCCATATGAAGCCATTTACGCGGAGGAACAAGGAGACCGCAAACTTCAGCAGGTAAACATCCAAGGCGTGCCAGTTATGGTTGAAATGAAAGAGGATGAAGCAGAAATTGTTCAAGTCATGAGCACCAATCCAATGGACTTTCTGAATCAAGAGCTTGCACCAGGCAAGCGATTGAAGTTACAATTAGGCACCAATCAAAACGACTCATATGAATGATTCTATGCTATAATAAAGGGAAAACTTACAACAAGATGCAGCCAAAACCAGGCTGCTTTCTTTCTGATCTTTTCGGTAGGTTATATTTTCTTTCGTAGTAAGGTGATGAGTATGGCTAAAAAGAGAAAACGGAAAACGAGAAAAAAACAAAATAAACAGCTAAAACTGAAATATGAATTAAATGGGTTAGTCTGTATTGCCATAGCGATCATTGCCATTTTACAGCTAGGCGTCGTTGGACAAACCTTCGTACATTTATTCCGATTCTTTGCAGGTGAATGGTTCATTCTCTGCCTTATCGGATTATTTCTTTTTGGCGTGACCATCTTCTGGAAAAAACAAATCCCAGATATTTTGACAAGGAGAAAAGCAGGGCTATACTGCATCATTGCGAGTATCTTGCTTTTGTCTCATGTGAAGCTCTTTCAGCACCTTTCATCTGCGGGCGCAATAGGCTCTCAAAGTGTGATAAGAAATACATTTGAGCTTTTCTTAATGGATATGAAAGGTGAGACTGGGTCACCTGATTTAGGAGGCGGCATGATCGGTGCCGTATTATTTGCTGCTTCATATTTCTTATTTGCGCAAGCAGGATCTCAAATTATGGCAATCGTTCTGATGCTGATTGGAATTGTGCTGATTACAAATCGATCTCTTCAAGAAATGGTGAAAAAAGTGTCGCTCCCTGTCTCACAATTTATGGTGAAGCAGTGGAAAGCGTTTGTTGAAGATATGAAAGGAATCAGGCAGGCGAAAAAGAGCGCGCCCTCTCAGAAAACAGGTGAAAAGAAAAAACGGTCTCGTATTCAGGAAGAGGACGATGATGATCAGATCTTGATCGAAGAGGAAACGCCGGTTTCAGACAATAGCCAGCCAATCATCTCAAGCTTTGCTGATAGAGATGACATTCTCACCCCGCTCGTTCAAAAAGAGCAGACGGCAAAAGAGACAGAGCCTCTTCAAGAGTCTGTGCAAAGTGCACCAGTTCCATCAGATACAGCCGATGAACCAAAAGAGGCGCCGCCGATGACATTTACTGAACTTGAAAACAAAGATTACGAATTGCCGTCACTTGATATTTTGGCAGAGCCCCAGCATTCAGGGCAGCAAACAGACAAGAAAAATATATACGAAAATGCAAGAAAGCTTGAAAAAACGTTCCAAAGCTTTGGTGTTAAAGCAAAAGTTACACAGGTTCACTTAGGACCGGCCGTTACAAAATATGAAGTCTATCCAGATGTCGGCGTGAAGGTAAGTAAGATCGTCAATCTAAGTGATGACTTAGCCCTTGCTCTTGCAGCAAAAGACATTCGGATTGAGGCGCCGATTCCTGGTAAATCAGCCATCGGTATTGAGGTTCCTAATGCAGAAATCGCGATGGTTTCTTTAAAAGAGGTATTAGAATCAAAGCAAAATGACCGTCCAAACGCCAAGCTGCTGATTGGACTGGGCCGAAATATTTCTGGTGAAGCTGTGCTGGCTGAAATGAACAAAATGCCGCATTTACTTGTAGCAGGCTCGACTGGAAGCGGAAAAAGTGTGTGCATCAATGGTATTATCACAAGTATTCTCATGAGAGCGAAACCTCATGAAGTGAAAATGATGATGATTGATCCGAAAATGGTTGAACTAAATGTGTATAATGGCATTCCGCATCTGCTCGCTCCGGTTGTAACGGACCCTAAGAAAGCCTCACAGGCACTTAAAAAAGTAGTCAGCGAAATGGAGCGCCGCTATGAATTATTTTCTCATACGGGGACAAGAAATATTGAAGGATACAATGATTACATTAAACGAATGAATCAATCAGAAGAGGCCAAACAGCCAGAACTTCCTTATATTGTCGTCATTGTAGACGAGCTTGCAGATTTAATGATGGTCGCTTCTTCTGATGTAGAAGATTCCATTACAAGACTTTCGCAAATGGCTCGTGCTGCCGGGATTCATTTAATTATTGCTACACAAAGACCTTCTGTCGATGTCATTACAGGTGTCATTAAAGCCAACATCCCATCCCGCATCGC
Source organism: Bacillus pumilus (assembly GCF_038738535.1). Classification (NCBI taxonomy): domain Bacteria; kingdom Bacillati; phylum Bacillota; class Bacilli; order Caryophanales; family Bacillaceae; genus Bacillus; species Bacillus pumilus. The sequence goes on from NZ_CP046128.1 coordinate 1,589,091, forward strand.
CTTTAGCGTGTCCTCGCAAACAGATTCAAGGACGATCCTTGATATGGGTGGCGCAGAAAAACTGCTGGGCAGAGGGGATATGCTGTTTCTACCGGTAGGTGCAAACAAACCGGTTCGTGTGCAAGGCGCCTTTTTATCAGATGAAGAAGTGGAGCATGTCGTTGATCATGTGATCACCCAGCAAAAAGCACAATATCAAGAAGAAATGATTCCAACTGAAGAAACGCAGGATCAGCTTACAGCTGTGGATGACGATTTATATGATGAAGCAGTGGAACTCATCATCGGCATGCAGACGGCTTCTGTCTCTATGCTTCAAAGAAGATTCCGCATCGGCTATACCCGAGCGGCCCGCCTGATTGACGCAATGGAAGAGCGGGGCGTTGTCGGCCCTTATGAAGGAAGTAAACCGAGAGAAGTCCTGCTCTCAAAAGAACAATATGACGAGCTCTCTTCATAAATCGAAGAGAGTTTTCCTAAAAAAGAAGTAAACGATAGTATGATTATGTTAACTGGAAGTCAGACTATTTATTTATTTGCAAAAACATGATATAGTTGTGTTCAACTTATCTCGGAATAGAGATTTCTCATCTTATCATTTGCATTGATTAGACGGAGGGAAAACATGTCGACCAAAACAGACAATCGCCATTTATATTTGAAAGTGATTGACCGTATTAAAGAAGATATACAAACAGGCGTATATGCAGAAAAAGAAAAGCTGCCTTCTGAGTTTGAGCTCTCAAAGCTTTTAGGCGTGAGCAGAGCGACACTGCGTGAAGCCCTTCGTGTATTAGAAGAAGAGAAGTATTTAATTAGAAGGCATGGTGTGGGAACGTTCGTCAACACAAGACCACTCTTTTCAACAGGCATAGAACAGCTGGCAAGTGTCACGAAAATGATCGAGCAGGTCAATATGACGCCTGGTACCATCTTTTTATCCTCGCAAGAAGGGGAGCCAACAGAGAATGATGTGATTCGTTTTCAGTGTGATGAATCTGATGAGATTTTTTCAATGGAACGCGTTCGAACGGCAGATGGACAGCCAGTGGTATATTGTTTAGATAAAATTCCGGTCAAGCATCTTCCCGCTTCTTTTACACATGAAGAAGAGTCTCTTTTTGAGCTGTTTGGAAGAGAACCACACAGCGGGATTAAATATGCAGTTGCTGACATCGAACCAATCGGCTACCACGATCAGGTTTCACCGATACTCGAATGTGACCCTGAAACAGCATTATTATTACTGAAACAAATGCACTATGATCAGGATGATCAGCCGGTCTTATACTCGCTTAATTATTTTCGAGCGGATAAATTCAGCTTTCATGTGATACGTAAACGATTTTAACAAGCAGTCGCTTCCATAAGCGGTTGCTTTTTGTTTGCCCATACATAATACCCGTAAAACTTGCCACACTAATACGTAACAGTATATAGAATTGGGTGAATGATGTTGGGCGAGAAAACAGTCAGTAAAAAGAATATTATTGCATTATCATCAGTGCCTCTAATCATGACACTTGGGAACTCGATGTTAATACCTGTATTGCCAGAGATAGAAAAGACACTCTCCATCACTTCCTTTCAAGTCTCCCTCATTATTACGGTATACTCTGTTGTAGCGATCTTATGTATTCCAATCGCCGGCTATTTATCGGACCGAATCGGGCGTAAAAAGGTACTCCTGCCGTGTCTGTTAATCGCAGGTCTTGGTGGGGCTGTGGCAGCAGTTGCCTCAACGATCATGAAAGAACCCTACATGTGGATTCTATTTGGAAGGGTCCTTCAAGGTGTTGGCTCAGCCGGGGCAGCACCTGTCGTGATGCCGTTTATAGGAGATTTGTTTCATGATGATGAAGAAGTAAGTGCGGGACTTGGCGCCATCGAAACCTCTAACACAGCTGGAAAGGTATTAAGCCCGATTATTGGGGCGCTTCTAGCTTCATGGTTTTGGTTTGTGCCGTTTTGGTTTATTCCGTTCTTTTCAATCATCAGCTTTCTCATGGTACTGTTCATGGTAGAGTCCGCGAAAAAAGAGGAGGACCCGCCTACATTCAAAGAATTTTTAAAATCAACAAAGACCATTTTTAAACATGAGGGACGCTGGCTTTATGCCATTTTTGCAATTGGCGGTTTTATTATGTTTCTTCTTTTTGGTGTGCTTTTTTACTTATCTGATAACCTTGAGGCAGCTTATCAAATTAAGGGTGTCAAAAAAGGGCTCCTGCTTAGTATCCCGCTCCTTTTTCTATCCATCAGTTCATACATTGCTGGGAAAACGATTGGAAAAGAAAAAGGGAAAATGAGAATCTTTATAATCGTAGGCATGGCCTTGTTATCACTTTCCTATATGTTTTTATGGTGGAATCACAGCTTTTACGTATTGTTTATCTGTTTAAGCATTGGCGGTGTTGGCATCGGTATTGTACTGCCTGCACTTGATGCCCTGATCACAGAAGGAATCGAAAAAGAGCAGTGCGGAACCATTACGTCATTTTACAGCAGTATGCGTTTTATCGGTGTCGCTTTAGGACCTCCGATTTACGCCTATCTCATGGATAAAGGGGACTCCATCGTTTTTATTCTCTCGACCATTTGCAGTCTTATTTCACTATTTTTGGTCCTCTTCTTCATCCAGCCAGATGAAAAGGATGAAAGTGAACAATTAAAAACGGTTTAATCTAGAAAAAAGACGGTATTTTGCCATCTTTTTTCTTTTTTATAAATTGACATGTAAAATTTTGATAGTTAAACTAATGTATAGTAATATCTTTTAAATTATCCCAAATAGGAGGTGTTCAAAAACATTCATTTTCTGTCTTTCTTCAGGCAGAAATTGAGCTCGCGTGCTGATGATGAATATGTGTTTCTTCAACACGAAAAGACAATTGAATAGGTCATCCTGCCATTAGCACGTTGAAGGAGACGCAGTCAGCACTTCAGACACGCTCAAATACAGCAAATTGATTGATGAACTAGAAGGAGCTTGAAGCAGCTATGTTGCAAATAATTAAAGCAAGATGGATTGTATTAGTGGTGTGGATGATAACAGCTGTGATTCTGTTTATTACTGCGCCTAATTTAGAGGAATTAACAAGAGAAAAAGGGCAATTAAAGGTTCCGGAGGGGACACCAACAGCTGAGGCACTTCACTTATTGGATAAGCTATCAGATCATAACGGGAAAAAAGATACGGGTGTCATTGTATTCTCCGAACAACATCTGTTCCCTGAGAAAGAGCAGGAATTAAAAAAGGCTTTATCTGCACTCATGACTCATGCCCCAGACCTCCACATTGACGGAATTACTTCGTATTTTCATGTAGATCCGGACATTCAAAAACAACTTTTATCAAAGGATAAAAGTACACTTCTTGTTCCATTCAAATTCGACCACTACGAAACAAAAGCTGTGAAGATTAAAGAACAAATTGAGGAAGTTTTAAAGCCCTATCATGTCTCATATGAAATGACGGGTCAAAAATTTGTGGATTCAGATGTCATTAAAAGCTCTCAACAAGGTCTGAAGAAAACTGAACTTATTACGATGATTTTTATTTTCTTTATTTTAATCATTGTTTTCAGATCGATTTTGGCACCTGTTGTTCCGCTCATTACGATCGGCATTTCTTATGCCGTCAGCCGGTGTATTGTGGCTTTTCTAGTAGAATATATGCAATTTCCTCTATCTAATTTTACTCAGATTTTTATGGTAGCTATTATGTTCGGTATAGGAACAGATTATTGTATTTTGCTGTTAAGCCGTTTTAAAGAAGAGATCGGTCAAGGTCGTGATGTCAAAGAGTCGATTATCATCACATATAAATGTGCAGGGAAAACGGTCTTTTTCAGTGGCTTAGCCGTGTTAGTCGGCTTCTCAAGCATTGGGTTTGCCAAATTTCAATTGTATCAATCAGCTGTTAGTGTTGCTGTTGGAGTTGGCATACTGCTGATTGCCCTAGTCACCATCGTTCCCTTTTTTATGTCTGTTTTCGGACAATCCCTTTTTTGGCCATCTAAAAGAGAAAACATTCGCCACCCGCAAAGTAAAATGTGGGAATGGGCTGGGCGTTTTTCATTTAAAAGGCCGCTGATCAGTTTAGGTTTAGTTGCACTAATTACTGTGCCTCCTATTTTGATGTACGACGGAACTCTTTCTTATAACAGCTTAAATGAGATTGGGACAAAGTATGAATCAGTGTCTGCATTTAATACGATATCAGAGCAATTTGGCTTTGGGGAAGCGCTGCCCCTGAATGTACTTGTTGAAAGTGACAATAAGTTAGATAACCAAGAAAAGATTGTCATGATTGAAAAACTGACCCGTAAATTAAATGACATTGACGAAGTAAAAACAGTCCGCAGTGTCACTAGGCCTGTTGGAGACGGGCTAAGTCAGCTTTACGTCACCTCTCAAGCAAAAGAGCTGGGAGGAGAACTTGGCAAAGGCCACGAAGGAATCGGGAAAATTTCAGATGGCCTGACCGAAACAAATCTTGCCCTTCTTAAACAAAAACCAAAAATTCAAGAATCCGCTAAAGGCATTGACCAGCTGATTGATGGAACAAAAGCGATCAAAAGCGGAATTGGAGAAGTAAGGGAGTCCTTGATCTCTTTAGAAGATGGGGTAAGGCGCAGTAAAGATGGCGTCGGGACCATCCGAAGTAAAATCAAAGAAGCAAAAAAGGAATTAGAGCAAGAATATCGCAGCAGTGAAGTGATGATTCAAGAGCTTAAGCGAATGGTGAGTACGCTGGAACGTCATGCGAAATCGAATCAGCAGCTGATGACCACCATTAAAAAAGTAAAAAAATCCTATGAAAATGTATCGTTTGAAGCACTTGAAAAACGGCTTCCAGAAGTAAAAGATATGGATGAATATAAAGAAATCAAGAAAGTATTCAAAGACACAAAAGGAATGCTTGATCAAGCAGGGGACCAAATGAGTGTGTATGAAGAGGAAGCCTCTCACTTTAAACAAAAGATCAAAAAAGCAGATCAAGTAATTCAAACCTTATCAAGCAAGCAAAAAGACGTAAAACGCCAAGTGCAAGCACTCATGGACGGGCTCGATCAAATTTATGACGGTCTTGAACAAACAAATGAAGGACAAAAACAATTGATCAAAGAAATGCCTAAAATTGAAGATGGAGCAGATCAGCTGACAGACGGCCAAAAAGCCATCAAAAAAGGATTTAACCAGCTTTCATCAAAACTCACATTGTTAACAGATGGTTTAGATGAAAGTATTGAAGGGCTCGAGCAGGTCAAAAGCGGCTTCACAGAGGCGGACGGCTACTTAAAGCAGCTTCAGCAAGCGCCAGATGAAGAAATAACGGGCTGGTTTATTCCAGAAGACGTGCTGAAACGTCATGAATTTAAACAAATCTTTCATACGTATATGTCTCCAGATCGTAAATTAACAACCTTTGAAGTCATATTAAATGTGAATCCATACAGCAATGAAGCGATGAAAGGCGTTGCGAAAATTGAGGACACCCTTGATCAATATTTACCTGTCAGCGGGTTAAAGAATGTAAATTACGGTGTGTCTGGTATCTCAAGTTTAAATGTAGATTTAAAAGAAACATCTGACGGTGACTTTATTCGAACGGTCATTTTCATGTTAATTGGCATCTTTATCATTTTAATTATATTATTACGGTCAATCGTCATGCCGATATACTTAACACTTTCACTTATTTTAACGTATTTTACATCCATCGGTTTAACTGAATGGATCTTTAAAACCTTTTTTGGCTACGACGGTGTCAGCTGGGCTGTCCCATTTTTCAGCTTTGTCATTCTTGTCACCCTTGGCATTGATTATTCGATCTTTCTGATGGATCGCTTTAATGAATGGAAGGGAGAGCATGTGCAAGCATCAATGATATCAGCGATGAGAAATATGGGTTCCGTCATTATTTCAGCAGTCGCGATATTAGCGGGGACCTTCGCCGCCATGCTGCCGTCTGGTGTATTATCACTTATTGAGATTGCAACGGTCATACTCATTGGACTTTTATTATATGCTTTTGTTGTATTGCCGCTCTTTATCCCGGTCATGGTTCGTATTTTCGGTAAATGGAATTGGTGGCCTTTTAGAATGAAATAACACCGGCGTCTCTGCTTATAGCAGAGGCGTTTTTATTTCCTATCCTTTCCTCTGATTGATATAATGTCTATTAAATGGCTGTTTCACGTATATATCAGCTATGTTCTAATACATAATAAATAGGATGAACAAAGGAGGTTTCTCATGACGTACTTACAAGAGAAGACACTAGACACACCTGGTCTTCATACTCATATTGTCAAAACAGAAAAATTTAAAACGGTCACAATTCTTTTTAAAATGCTTGCGCCTCTATCGAAAGATGATGTCACCATGCGTTCACTTTTCCCGCATGTGCTGTTAAGAGGAACAGAGAAAATGCCGAAAACGGGAGAATTGCGTGCTTATTTTGATGAGCTTTATGGTGCAACTGTTTCGGCAGACATGGCGAAAAAAGGGGAAAATCACATCATTACCTTCCGCCTGGAAATGGCGAATGAAAAATATTTAAAGGATCAAACCCCTTTACTAGAAAAAGGAATTGCTTTACTATCTGATCTACTATTCCATCCGTATGTTGAAGATGGAGCGTTTAGTCAATTATATGTAGATCAAGAAAAACGTACTTTAAAACAGCGAATTCAAGCAGTGTATGATGATAAAATGCGTTACTCGAACTTAAGGCTTGTGCAGGAAATGTGCAAAGGTGAACCATATGCACTGCACGTCAATGGAGAAATGGAAGATATCGAAACGATCACAGCTCACTCGCTTTTTGAAGCTTATGAGCATGCGCTTCAATCAAATCAGCTTGATCTTTATGTTGTGGGAGATGTTGACGAACAAGACATCAGCCGAATGGTCTCTCAATACTTCAAAACAAGTGATAGAGAACCGGTCAAACAACACGCTGACTCAACAAGAACGCAAAAAGAAGCAAAAGAAGTCATTGATGAAGAGGACGTGAAGCAAGGCAAGCTGAATATCGGCTTTCGCACGCATACGACGATTGCAGATGAAGATTATCCGGCGCTGCATTTGTTTAATGGCATATTTGGCGGCTTCTCGCATTCGAAGCTATTCATCAATGTTCGGGAAAAAGCAAGTCTTGCGTACTACGCTGTGTCTAGACTTGAGAGCTTTAAAGGCTTGATGATGGTCATGTCAGGAATTGAAGTCGGCAACTACCGGCAGGCAGTAGACATCATTAAAGAACAATTTGAAGCAATGCAAAAAGGTGATTTTTCAGATGAAGCGATTGACCAAACAAAGGCTGTCGTCAAAAATCAGCTGCTTGAAACGATTGATACATCTTATGGGACAGCAGAATATTTGTATCAGCATGCCGTTGTGCCAACAGGGGAAACCCTTGATTCCTTTTTAGAAGCATTAGACCGAGTGACAAAAGAGGACATCATCAAAGTGGGTCAGAAAATCGAATGGGATACGACCTATTTTCTTAAAGGAACGGAGGGTGCTTCATGACAGTGAAAACAATTCAATTCGACCAGCTGCAAGAAACGGTCTATCACGAAAAAATGGAGAGCGGACTTGACGTCTATGTGCTGCCAAAGCAAGGGTTTAACAAAACCTATGCGACCTTTACAACCAAATATGGCTCTGTCGATAACGAATTTGTGCCGCTTGGCAAAGAAGACATGATTCGAGTGCCTGACGGAATTGCCCATTTCTTAGAGCATAAACTGTTTGAAAAAGAAGATGGAGACGTATTTCATACATTTAGTAAGCAAGGAGCATCCGCAAACGCTTTTACAACGTTTACGAGAACAGCTTACTTATTCTCAAGTACCTCAAATGTCGAACAAAACCTTGAGACACTCATTGATTTTGTTCAAGAGCCTTATTTTACTGAAAAAACGGTCGAAAAAGAAAAAGGCATCATTGGCCAAGAGATTAACATGTATGATGACAATCCGGACTGGCGTTTATTCTTCGGTCTGATTGAAAATCTATATCAAGAGCATCCCGTGAGAATTGATATTGCTGGAACAGTAGAAAGTATTGCTCCGATTACAAAAGATCATTTGTATGAATGCTATGAAACGTTCTATCACCCGAGCAATATGCTTCTATTTGTTGTCGGTCCCGTTGATCCAAAGCAAATATTAGATCAAGTCAGAGCGAATCAGGCGAAAAAGCCATTTACAGACCAGCCAGAGATCAAACGAAAAGACATCAATGAGCCTGAAGGTGTGTACCGAAAAGAATACGAACTTCCTATGAACGTACAAGGCTCGAAATGTATGTTCGGGTTGAAAACAAAGAATCCTCATAAAAAAGGAAATCAGCTGCTAAAACATGAGCTCGGGATGAATCTCATTTTAGAGACGCTGTTTGGTAAAAGCTCCTTACAATATGAACAAATGTATGAAAAAGGCTTAATTGATGAGACCTTCAGCTACGATTATACGGAAGAAGGCGGCTTTGGCTTCACGTCCGTTGGCGGAGATACAAATGATCCTGATCAACTGGCAAAAGAATTAAAAGAAACCCTTCTTCAAGCAAAGAACCTGATGTCAGAAGAAAAAATTGAGCTAGCGCGCAAGAAGAAAATCGGCAGCTTTTTAAAAGCCATGAACTCTCCCGAATACATTGCGAACCAATTCACTCGATATGCATTTTTAGACATGAGCTTATTTGATGTCGTGACCATGCTGGAACAAATCCAATTAGCCGACATTCAGCAAATTTTAGAGGAAGAAATTGATGAAGAACGGATGTCCGTTTTCAAAGTCGTCCCGAAAACAAAATAAATAAAAAAAGACAAACTCAGATCAAATGAGTTTGTCTTTTTTATGTCTAATTGATAAAAGCATGTTATTAGTGAGGATTTTCATTGACAATCAATTTGTTCGTTAGTTAAACTCTTTAATAGTTAAACACTTAAACTAAAAAGGAGCAGCGTATGGAACAAAATAAAATTGCACAGCTCATTCAGAGATATGCAGACGTCTATCTCATGATGGAAAAAAAGGTATCGAGTATGATCACGGAAAAGCTTGATAAAGAGCTGACGCTTGATCAGTATTACTCGCTTCGATACATCAATTTACATCCTGGATGTACATCAACTGACCTTGCAAATGTATGTAATGTGAACAAAAGTGCTGTAACCTCCATGACAAATCGTCTTTTTACGAAAAACTATATTGTCCGTGAGCACGATCAAGCCGATCGAAGAAATGTTCACCTATACGTCACGCCAGAGGGCAAAGACGTGGTCAGCCGAATGGAAAAGCAGCTTCAGGATCTAGTTCGATCTTATTTTGAAAAGCTGGAAGAAAAAGAAATGGAATCATTTATTCAAACATATGAAAAGATCTATCAAGTGATCATCGAAGAGGAGGCACAAAGTACTAATGAGAGCAATCATAAAGGGTAGATGGCTGATCACGATTCTATGGATCGTATTAGCGGCAGTGTTACTCATCACCGCTCCTAATATGGCGCAATTAACAAAAGAAAAAGGGCAAATTTCTGTACCAGACGGCTATCCGTCCTCATATGCGGATCAGTTATTAAAGAAAATGTCTGAAAACGGCGATACAGAAAAATCAATCGTCATTGTCTTTCAAGAAAAGAACATCGTAAAAGAAAGAGAAACATCTTTAAAAAAGGCAATGGAGATTATAGAAAAAGATCAAGATCTTCATGTAGAGGACATCACTTCTTATTTTGAAGCCAATAAAGATATCAAAAAACAAATGCTCTCTAAAGATGAAACAACGCTTCTTGTTCCAGTTACATATGACTCAAACAAAATCAAAGCTTCTGATTTTAAAGAAAAAGTCAATGAAAAGCTGAAGAGCTTAAATCTGACATTTGAAATGACAGGACAGCCATTAATTGATGATGATGTGATCACAAGCTCGCAAGAAGGTCTGAAGAAAACAGAGTTCATTACGATTGGGTTTATTCTCATCGTCCTTGTCCTTGTCTTTAGATCAGCTGTGGCGCCTTTCGTTCCGTTAGTCGCAGTAGCTCTGTCTTACTTGGTGAGTCAATCCATCGTGGCTTATTTAGTCAAATATCTCGACTTCCCGCTCTCGACCTTTACCCAAATCTTCATGGTCGCGATCATGTTTGGAATAGGAACGGACTACTGCATTCTGCTTCTCAGCCGCTTTAAAGAAGAGATCGCACACGGTAAAGATAAAATTGAGGCGATTCTGATTACGTATAAAACAGCAGGAAAGACCGTTTTATTCAGCGGAATTGCTGTGCTGATCGGTTTTACCTGTATAGGCCTGGCGCAATTCCAGCTCTATAAATCAGCTGTTGCAGTAGCAGTTGGTGTCGCTGTGCTGATTGTGGCGCTTCTCACGATTGTTCCGTTCTTTATGGCGGTTTTAGGAAAAGTGTTATTTTGGCCGATTAAAGGTGATATTGCTCATCCGCAGTCAAAAATGTGGGAAACAGCAGGACGCTTTTCCTTTAAGAAACCACTTTTTAGTTTATTAATCGTAGGAATCATTACGCTTCCGCCCATTCTCATGTATAAAGGAACGCTTTCGTATAACAGCTTAGATGAAATCGGTAATAAATACGAATCAGTCAATGCATTCAATACCATTTCTGACAAATTTGGGCCAGGAGAAGCACTGCCGGCAACGATTGTCGTGAAATCAGCTGATTTGTTAGACAACAATAAAGGATTGATTGCCGTTGAAAAGCTCAGCCGTGCAATTGAACAAACAGATGGCGTAAGTAAAGTGAGAAGTGCGACACGTCCTGTCGGTAAAGGGCTGAGTGATCTGTACGTGAAATCACAAGCCAAAGAGCTGAATACCGGACTTGATAAAAGCAATGAAGGCTTGAAAAAAATCCAAGATGCACTGACGACAATGAGTAAATCTATTGAAGATCAAACGCCGCAGATCAAATCATCTGGAAAAGGCATTAACCAGCTGATTTCTGGCACTGAATCAGTACAAACAGGCATTCAAAATGTCGAGAAAATGTTAAGAAAACTGCAAAGCGGAATCGATCAAAACAAAAACGGTGTAGCAGAGATTAAAGAAAAAATTAAAAGTGCGAAAAAGGAATTAACGGCTCAAGTCGCACAAGTGAATCAGCAAGTGTCGCTGTATAAAAGCATTTCCAAAGAATTAAAGGCAGCATTAGCGCAAGTTGATACGTCATCCTCTGCCGCAGCGGATGTAAAAGCATTAATCACACAAGCAAATAAACAATTTAGTACACTCGAAAAACAAATTCCGCAGGTAAAAGAAAATCAATCGTATCAAGCCATCAAAGCTTCATATAATGAACTTTCTACGACCTTGCAAGAAGGGGCGAAACAGGCAGACAGCTATGCCAAACAAGCAAAAGAAGCCAAAAAACAGCTTGAAGCAGCGGATGCCTTTATCGCAAAAGCTTCAGAGCAGCAGAAAGTCTTGACGAGTCAAATCGATGAGCTCATTGCTGGCTTAGACGCAATTGAAACTGGACTTGATCAAACGTCTAAAGGTCAAGGACAGTTAGCTGATAATATGCCGAAGCTTGCAAATGGAGCTGGCAAAGTGATTGATGGTCAAAAACAAATGAAAGAAAAGATTGGCGGCTTTGGTGATGACCTGACCAAGCTGACAGATGGGCTGAACAAAAGCGCAAGTGGACTGGAGAAAATTTCAAGCGGGTTAATGGGTGCAGGTGACTACTTAGACGAACTGAAAAATGCACCAGATCAAGACATGGCCGGCTGGTTTATCCCAAAAGACGTGCTGAAAAATAAAGCATTCAAGCAAGTATTTGATTCATACATGTCGGATGACCGCAAGATGACAAAAATTGATGTCATTTTAGAAAAAAATCCATATGGCAATGAAGCCTTGTCGACGATCAAACAAGTAGAAGCTTCTGTCGAGCGGGCACTTCCTGAAACGAACCTAAAAGATGCATCATTCGGCGTTTCAGGTGTATCAAGTATGAACGCTGATTTAAAACAGCTGTCAGACCAAGATTTCAATAAGACGGTTCTTTACATGATGATCGGTATTTTCCTCATCCTGGTGATCCTGTTCCGTTCGCTTGTTATGCCGCTGTACTTGGTAGGTTCACTTATTTTGACTTACTTTACAGCTATCGGGATGACAGAATTTATTTTCACCCATTTCTTCGGATACCCGGGCATTAACTGGGCTGTTCCATTCTTTGGATTTGTCATATTAATGGCGCTCGGAGTCGATTATTCGATTTTCTTAATGGAGCGGTTCAATGAATACAAAACAAAAGACATTCAGTTTGCTATGACCGAATCAATGAAGAATATGGGCTCTGTCATTATGTCTGCTGCTGTTATTTTGGCAGGAACCTTTGCAGCAATGCTTCCTTCAGGAGTGCTGTCTCTCCTGCAGATTGCAACACTTGTTCTAACAGGACTTTTGCTGTACGCACTTGTTGTGCTACCATTGTTCGTACCTGTGATGGTGAAATTGTTCGGATCAGCTAACTGGTTCCCATTTAAACGAAAAGAATAGATATTTCAAATAGAAAGTAGGAATCCATGTGATGAGTCGTTGGGCGCTGATAACAGGTGCCAGTGGCGGGATTGGGCAGGCTGCAGCCAAAAAGCTTGCCCAAAAAGGCTGCCACGTGATGCTCCATTATCACAAAAATGAACAGGCAGCCGTGCAGCTTGCCGCTCAGCTGGAAGAAACATGTCATATTCAGACGCACGTCGTTCAAGCGGATTTAGCTAAAATGGGCGGAGCAGATGAGCTCGTCAGCCGTCTGCCTGTATCCCCAGATATTCTTGTATTAAATAGCGGTAAAAGTCATGTCGGATTAGTGACAGATACAGAAAAAGATGTATTAGCCAGTATGGTGCAGCTGCATGTCACAAGTCCATATGAGCTCACCCAACACCTATTGCCAGCCATGATTCAAAAAAAAGCAGGTCATATTGTTGTAGTAAGCTCGATATGGGGAGAAACAGGTGCATCGTGTGAAGTGCTGTACAGCATGGTGAAGGGAGCGCAAAATGCGTTTATTAAAGGTCTGGCAAAAGAGCTTGCCCCAAGTGGAATTAGAGCAAATGCTGTTTCGCCAGGTGCTGTCCGTACAGACATGATGAAAAGCTTCACACAAGAAGATATTGCAATGCTTGAGGAAGAAATCCCGCTTGGCCGGCTTGCATCACCTGAGGAGATTGCAAATGTCATTTGGTTTCTCGCCTCAAAGCAGTCAAGTTATATGACAGGTCAAATTTTATCCGTTAATGGCGGCTGGTACTGTTAAAAAACGTGTATAATTCGTCTCTCCATGACAAAAGCTATGGCTGTAATTCATCTTTTCGAATGGAGGAATCGACATGTCAGTACTTGAGAACTGGGACCATTGGAAAAACTTTTTAGGTGACCGTTTAAATCATGCGCAGGATAAAGGTTTAAAAGATGATACCATCAATAACCTTGCGTATGAAATTGGCGGATATTTAGCTAACGAAGTTGAAGCAAAGAACGAGCAAGAAAGAGTACTTGCTGACCTTTGGAGCGTTGCATCAGAAGATGAGCAGCGCGCTATTGCCAATATGATGGTCAAGCTGGTTGAAAATAATAGCTCGCACTAAACAAAAAGAGGGGTCGTTTGTGCCTCTCTTTTTATTTTAACCGTTTAGCAACATTGTGCTTTCTAAAAATGTGAAAATGCTTTATGATAAAGGAAGGTAAAAATTTGCCACAATGAAGGGGGTAATATCATTTGGCAAAGCTCGAATGGTATTTTGAATATGAGATACAGGTAAACCGTCCCGGACTATTAGGAGACATTTCTTCTCTAATGGGGATGCTTTCAATTAATATTGTGACAATTAATGGTGTTGATGTATCAAGACGCGGAATGCTTTTGCGCTGTGACCACACAGATCAAATTAAGCGCCTTGAATCAATTTTAAATACAATGGAAACGATAAAAGTAACGAAATTAAGACAGCCAAAACTTCGTGACCGCTTAGCGGTTCGTCACGGCAGATATATTCAGCGTGATGCGGATGACAAAAAGACGTTCCGTTTTGAAAGGGACGAGCTTGGTCTTCTTGTAGATTTTATGGCTGAACTATTTAAAAAAGAAGGACATAAATTGATTGGGATTCGCGGGATGCCGCGTGTCGGAAAAACAGAATCAATTGTGGCTTCAAGTGTATGTGCCAGTAAGAGATGGCTTTTTGTATCGTCCACTCTTTTGAAACAGACGATCCGAAGTCAGCTGATTGCGGATGAATACAGCCCAGATAACGTCTTTATTATTGATGGGATTGTGTCGACGCGAAGAGGTTCTGAGAAGCACTTGCAGCTTTTAAGAGAAATTATGAGACTGCCGGCAACGAAGGTGGTTGAGCATCCAGACATCTTTATTCAAAATTCAGAATATACAATGGATGATTTCGACTATATCATTGAATTGCGTAATAGTGCAGATGAAGAGATTACATATGAGCACGCTGAAGAACCACAAGTGTTTGATCATTCTGGTTTTTCTGGCTTCGATTTTTAATATGGTAATGGTAGGTGTTTGTTTTGACTGAATTGGGAAAACGGCTCATTGAGGCCAGAGAGGAAAAAGGGATGTCGCTGGAGGATCTTCAGACGGTGACCAAAATCCAAAAGCGCTACTTGCTAGCAATCGAACAAGGAAACTATGATATTATTCCAGGTAAATTTTACGTCAGAGCGTTTATTAAACAATATGCCGAAGCCGTTGGACTAAATCCTGAACAATTGTTCGAAGAATTTCGTAAAGATGTACCGAGCACGTATAACGATGAAGTATCTGATAAATTAGCAAATATTAAGCCGCAAAGAGAGCTGCCAAAGCCTGCCTCGAAGGTGCTTGAGCTGCTGCCGACCATCTTGATTATTGGAGGCGTCCTTGTGGTCATCGCGATCATTTATGTAATTGTGCAGGCGGTCAATCATGATAGCGGGCAGAAGAACAATCAGACGGCTCCTCAGCAGTCAGAATCTAAATATGAAGTATCTGAGGATTCATCTCTTGCAAAGGATCAAAAGAAAAAAGAAAAAGCTTCGTCAGATGATCAAGAAAAATCACTTAAAAAAGATGACTCATCAAAGGATTCATCCAAAGACGATGAAACGGTCTCTTTGAAGGCAACGAATACGGAAGGCTCAACGACAACGTATGAAGTGTCAGGTGCAGATGAGATGGAGTTAACCATTTCTGCAACAAAAGCTTCATGGCTGCGCGTCAGAGACGAATCTGGAAAAGTGCTGAAGATGGGTGAACTAAAAGATGGCGAATCGTTTAAAACAGACTTGTCTGAGCTCTCTCAGGTCGATATCCGTCTAGGCAATGCGACTGGAATTGATATCAAGGTGAATGACGAAACGCTTAAGTACGAATTAGACCCTAAAAACACCATGACACAAAACATTGTGATTGTGAATAAAGGAAAGGAAAAGTCATCTTAAGCAAGTAGATGACTTTTCTTTTGTTCCTACTATTATATATACATAAAAAAATGGCTTATTGGAGGATTGAATTTCATGTTTAACTTACCGAATAAAATAACTCTTTCTAGGATCGCCTTGATCCCTGTTTTTATGATCATTATGCTTGCACCTTTAGATTGGGGTGTTGCGCGTTTTGGTAACGTCAGCATCGAAGTGACGCATCTTGTTGGAGCAATTCTGTTTATTGTCGCTTCGACAACTGACTGGATTGATGGGTACTATGCGCGTAAACTGAACTTAGTGACAAACTTTGGTAAATTTTTAGATCCGCTTGCAGATAAATTGCTTGTTTCAGCTGCTTTAATTATACTTGTTCAATACAACCTCACACCGGCATGGATGGCGATTGTGATCATTAGCCGTGAATTTGCTGTAACCGGTCTAAGGCTTGTATTAGCCGGAGGCGGTGAAGTGGTAGCAGCTAATATGCTTGGAAAAGTGAAAACATGGGCGCAAATCATTGCGATTTCAGCACTTCTATTGCATAACCTGCCATTTGAACTTGTATCATTCCCGTTTGGTGACCTTGCGATGTGGGTAGCAGTGTTCTTCACTGTTGTGTCAGGCTGGGATTACTTTGCAAAAAACTGGGAAGCTTTAAAGAATTCTAACTAAAAAGGACGTGTACGCTTTGAAGTCAGAGAGAAAAGCAGAAATTATTGCAGTCGGGTCCGAACTTTTGCTAGGGCAAATTACGAATACGAATGCACAATTTATCAGCAAACAGCTAGCTGAAATTGGTGTGAATGTTTATTACCACACAGCAGTTGGTGACAATCCAGAGCGTTTAAAAAGGGCCATTCAAGTGGCGCAGGAAAGATCGAATTTTATTATCTTCTCAGGTGGTCTTGGACCAACCAAAGATGATTTAACAAAAGAAACCATTGCGAGTACGCTCGGAAAAGAGCTCGTGCTAAATGAAGAAGCATTTGAATCCATTCAAGACTACTTTCGAAAGACTGGACGAGACATGTCGCCGAATAACCGTAAGCAGGCACTCGTTCTAGAAGGATCTGATGTGCTCGTAAACCGGTTTGGGATGGCCCCAGGTATGTTTATTCAAGAAGACGATACATTTTATATGTTGCTTCCTGGACCGCCAAGTGAACTGCATCCGATGTTTGAGAACGAGGCGAAGCCGCTGATTTCTGAGAAACTGGGTTTAAAGGAAAAAATCGTGTCTGTTGTTCTCCGCTTCTTCGGAATCGGTGAATCACAGCTTGAAACAGACCTAGAAGATTTAATTGATGCTCAAACCAACCCGACGATTGCACCTCTCGCATCTGACGGTGAAGTGACACTTAGGCTCACGGCTAAGCATGAGGATGAAAAAGAAACGGAGCGTCTGTTAAAAGAAACAGAAGCGAAAATTTTAGCGCGGGTAGGTGAGTACTTCTACGGGTATGATGATACATCACTTGTCCGTGAAGCTTCCAAGGCCTTGCACGAACACGGGAAAACAGTGGCAGCGGCTGAGAGCCTGACTGGCGGAATGTTTTCTGAATGGCTGACAGATCTTGAAGGTGCATCGTCGATTTTTAGCGGCAGTGTCGTTTGTTATACAAATCAAGTCAAACAGCAGGTGCTTGGCTGCCGGGAGGAAACGTTGTCTTCTCATGGTGCTGTCAGCAAAGAGTGTGCTCTAGAGCTTGCTGAAGGTGCTAGAAAGCTCGCGGGAAGTGATATTGGCATTAGTTTTACGGGTGTAGCAGGCCCTGATACCCACGAGGGACAGCCTGTCGGAAAAGTGTTCATTGGGCTATCTACGAAAGACCATACAGACGTGTTTGAATGGATGTTTACAGGAAGCCGGTCGGGCATTCGAAAGCGCGCTGTGAAATACGGTCTGCATCACTTGCTCAATTTATTAAAAGAGAGTTAATTTTGTTTTTTGTTAGGTTTACTCCTTTATAAAAGAGTGTTTTTTCTAATAGAAATCACTCTTTTCTTAAAAATCTGCCAAGAAAAAATCGAATATGTGTTCGTTTTTTTCTTGGCAAATGACGTAAAACAAGGTATAGTATAGATAGTGGAATTGATAAAGGAGGAAACAATAGAATGAGTGATCGTCAAGCAGCCTTAGATATGGCTCTTAAACAAATAGAAAAACAGTTTGGTAAAGGCTCTATTATGAAACTAGGAGAGCAAACAGATACACGCATTTCAACAGTACCGAGTGGTTCGTTAGCACTTGATACTGCACTTGGAATAGGTGGATATCCTCGCGGCCGTATTATTGAAGTATATGGTCCAGAGAGTTCTGGTAAAACGACAGTAGCACTTCATGCCATTGCTGAGGTTCAGCAGCAGGGAGGACAAGCTGCATTTATCGATGCAGAGCATGCGCTCGATCCAGTTTACGCTCAAAAACTAGGTGTCAATATTGATGAGCTGTTACTTTCTCAGCCTGATACAGGAGAACAAGCACTTGAAATTGCAGAAGCTCTTGTCCGTAGTGGTGCAGTTGATATTGTTGTCATTGACTCAGTAGCTGCTCTTGTACCAAAAGCAGAGATTGAAGGGGACATGGGTGATTCACATGTTGGTTTACAAGCACGTTTGATGTCCCAAGCACTTCGTAAACTATCAGGTGCCATTAATAAATCGAAAACCATTGCCATCTTTATTAACCAAATTCGTGAAAAAGTTGGGGTCATGTTCGGTAACCCTGAAACAACGCCAGGTGGACGTGCGCTTAAGTTCTATTCGTCTGTTCGTTTAGAAGTGCGCCGTGCTGAACAGCTGAAGCAGGGCAATGACATTATGGGGAATAAAACGAGAATTAAAGTGGTGAAAAACAAAGTAGCACCGCCATTCCGTATTGCAGAAGTAGACATTATGTACGGTGAAGGAATCTCAAAAGAGGGAGAAATCATCGACCTTGGAAGCGAACTAGATATCGTACAAAAGAGCGGTGCTTGGTATTCTTATCAAGAGGAACGTCTTGGGCAAGGCCGCGAAAATGCGAAACAGTTCCTTAAAGAAAACAAAGATATTCTTCTCATGATTCAAGAACAAATTAGAGAGCACTACGGTTTGGACACAAACGGAGTGAAAGCAGCTGAAGAAGAAGAAGGACAAGAGGAATTGGAAATTTAAAGACTAAAAGACGCTGAAAAGCGTCTTAGATGGTTGACAAAGGGCTAAAATGATCTTTATTTTAGCCCTTTGTCTTCTTTTCAGCGTGATAGAAAACCTTTGAAGTCTAGGAAGGGCGAGTACCGGAGCGGAGCGAATTAAACATTCGTGAGCACCGGAGCGCAGACCTGACACCGAATGCGAGGGTTTGTCTACACGCTAAAGACGCTGAAAAGCGTCTTTTTTTTACATTTACATGACAGCTAGCAGGTCAAAAGTTCTGTCTTTGCTTGAAATAACGACTTACGCCTCAGTCTGACTAGCTTGACAAGTATTTCCGACACAATTACAATGGGAATGTATCACTTGTTTTTCTTAACATGATTGATAACTAATTTAAACTTGACAAGGGCAGTGAGGATCTCATTCCCTGTGAAGGCCCTGTATGTTGAGACACAAAACAATGTACATGCCGACACTTTATTTGTAAAACCAAGTTCATAGCAAGAGGAGGTGAAAATATGTCGCCTACGATGTTTACGATCATCTCCATTTTGCTGAGCCTAATCTGTTTAGTTGTTGGCTACTTTGTTCGTAAAACCATTGCAGAAGCAAAAATATCCGGCGCAAGAAACATGGCCGAACAAATTGTTGAGGATGCAAAGCGTGATGCGGAAGCATTGAAGAAAGAAGCGCTCTTGGAAGCGAAAGATGAAATTCATTCCTTTCGTGTAGAGGCGGAGCAAGAAGTTCGTGAAAGACGTAATGAGCTTCAAAGACAAGAAAACCGTTTACTTCAAAAAGAGGAAAATCTTGATCGCAAAGACGAATCTTTAGATAAACGGGAGTCCCTGTTGGAGAAGAGAGATCATTCTCTGAATGAACGACAACAACATATTGAAGAGATGGAAAGCAAAGTGGATGATATGATTCGTTTGCAGAAAGCCGAGTTAGAACGCATTTCTAGTTTAACTCGAGATGAAGCGAAACAAATCATTCTGGATCAAGTTGAAAATGAGCTTTCCCACGACATTGCAGTCATGACGAAAGAATCTGAAAACCGAGCGAAAGAAGAGGCTGATAAAAAGGCGAAAAACATTCTTTCACTTGCGTTACAGCGTTGTGCAGCTGATCATGTAGCTGAAACGACGGTATCTGTAGTCAATCTTCCAAATGATGAGATGAAAGGTCGTATTATCGGACGTGAAGGACGAAATATCCGTACGTTAGAGACGTTAACAGGTATTGACTTGATCATAGATGATACACCTGAAGCTGTTATCCTATCGGGCTTTGATCCGATTAGACGTGAAACAGCGAGGATAGCTCTGGACAAGCTAGTCCAGGATGGCCGCATTCATCCTGCACGAATTGAAGAAATGGTGGAAAAATCACGCCGTGAAGTCGATGATTATATCCGTGAGATGGGTGAGCAAACGACATTCGAAGTCGGAGTTCACGGTCTGCATCCGGATCTCATCAAAATTCTCGGTCGCTTAAAATTCCGTACAAGTTATGGACAAAATGTCCTGAAGCATTCAATTGAGGTTGCACATCTTGCAGGTCTCATGGCTTCAGAGCTTGGAGAAGATGCAAAGCTTGCAAAACGAGCAGGTCTTCTGCATGACATTGGAAAAGCCATTGATCATGAAGTAGAAGGAAGCCACGTAGAAATTGGCGTTGAGCTTGCGACGAAATATAAAGAGCATCCTGTTGTCATCAACAGTATTGCCTCTCACCACGGTGACCAAGAACCGACATCTATTATCGCTGTTCTTGTTGCGGCAGCAGATGCATTATCTGCAGCACGCCCTGGTGCAAGAAGTGAGACGCTTGAAAATTACATTCGGAGACTTGAGAAATTAGAAGATATCTCTGAATCTTATGAAGGTGTTGAAAAATCGTTTGCGATACAGGCTGGACGTGAAGTACGTATTATGGTGAAGCCAGATTCAATTAATGATCTTGAAGCTCACCGTCTAGCAAGGGATATTCGTAAGCGGATTGAGGACGAGCTCGATTACCCTGGTCACATTAAAGTGACGGTCATTCGAGAAACTCGCGCAGTAGAGTATGCAAAATAGAGCGGTGCGCTTAGCGCCGCTTTATTTTTTTGTGTAAATATGCAACACTGATAAGAAGTCAATTTATAAGAGAAAGGGTTCAAAGCGCATGAAAATATTATTTGTTGGAGATATCGTCGGTTCACCTGGACGAGACACACTGAAAGAATACTTGCCAAAGTTGAAGAAGAAATATCAGCCCCACTTTACCATTGTCAACGGAGAAAATGCTGCTCATGGGAAAGGGATAACTGAAAAAATCTATCATGAGCTGCTGCAAGCAGGAGCTGACGTGCTTACAATGGGCAACCATACATGGGATAAAAGAGACATTTTTGATTTCATCGATGACGCAGCCAACATGGTTCGTCCGGCGAACTTCCCAGAAGGCACACCTGGTAAAGGTCTTACGTTTATAAAAAAACAAGGAAAAGAACTGGCCGTCATCAATTTACAAGGACGCACTTTTTTACCGCCAATTGACTGCCCGTTTCAAAAAGTAGACGAGTTAATTGCGGAAGCATCCAAACGTACACCGTTCATTTTTATTGATTTTCATGGTGAAGCCACAAGTGAAAAGCAAGCGATGGGCTGGTATACAGACGGCCGTGCATCATGTGTCGTTGGAACGCATACACATGTTCAAACAGCAGATAACCGCGTTTTGCCAAAAGGAACTGCGTATATTTCAGATGTGGGAATGACAGGACCTTATGATGGCATTTTAGGTGTTGATCGGGAGACGATTATTAAACGATTCAAAACGAGTCTTCCAGTCCGTTTTGAGATTGCAGAAGGACGCACAACACTAAGTGCAGTAATCGTAGAAATTGACGAACAGTCGAAAAAAGCTGTCAAAATTGATCGAATTTTGATAAATGATGACCATATTTTCTTTGAATAAATGTTCACATATTTATTTCAGAAAAATATTAATCAGAAAGAAGGAATATGCGCCCTCTATCGTGAATATAGTAAAAATGGTAGGTAGCCTGCTATTTTTGAAAAACATTTTGGGGATGGATTTTCAAAAAATAGCATCATCTAACAAAGATTGTTCTAATGAACACTCACTTATCCATTGTAAATTTAAGGGGGAGCAGAAATGGAAATTTTAAAAGTTTCAGCAAAGTCAAATCCGAATTCAGTAGCAGGAGCATTAGCAGGCGTTTTACGTGAACGCGGTGCAGCGGAAATACAAGCAATCGGCGCTGGAGCGCTGAATCAGGCGGTCAAGGCTGTAGCCATAGCAAGGGGATTTGTTGCACCAAGCGGAGTGGATTTGATATGCATTCCAGCCTTTACTGACATTCTTATCGATGGAGAAGAAAGAACAGCAATCAAATTGATTGTTGAGCCGCGATAATTCTAATTTTATTATTTTCAACCTGCTTACATCATGTGAGCAGGTTGTTTTTGTTTACCACTATACATTTCTTATATAACATATTCAGTTCATGAAATAGATAAAAATGACATATTAGAGCTTGCATTTTTTCACCAGAATGATAAATTAAGATGAAGTTAAAAATACTTCATCAAAAATAAATATTTAAGTAGGTGAAATAATGATTGAAGCTTTTTTGAAAAGAGGAAAGCTTGTTTTTATTTTATTTTTTATTGTTCTCATTGCTGGCGGCTATTTATTCGCGCAGCTCCCTAAACGAGAACTGCCAGAATTCCAAGCGAATATCGTCACGATTTCCACCGTGTTTCCTGGTGCGGATGCAAAACAGGTGGAAAGTAATGTAACCAATAAGCTCGAATCAGCCATATCTGATATCAATGGTGTAGAGAAAACGAGCTCTGTTTCTGCCATTGGTTTTTCAAATATTGTGCTTGAAATTGATGATCAAGCCGACTTTCAAAAGGTGGCAAGTCAAATTAAGAATGAAACCAGGAGTGCTGCGTCGTCCTTTCCTAATGGAGTGATGGAGCCGGATGTAAAGGATGAGTTCGGCAACGTGCCGGTTGGTTCTTATATGGTTGTGGCGAGTCAATTAACGGACTTGGCAAAAAGTCAGGAATCGCTGCGTGCGTTGAAGGAAAAGGTTGAGGACATCAAAGGGGTAGACAGTGTCGTCATCAAAGGATTCAATGACAAACAAGCGGTATTAAACTTAGATTCAAGTAAATTGGAGGATGAAGGGTTAAATGTAACGGATGTCACAAATGCCATCAATCAGGAATTTGACACATCTCCACTAGGCGACATTCGGGCAGGCGGCGAGAAGGTTAAGCTGTCCATTGATGCCTATGACCGTTTGGATCAAGTGAAAAAGATTGAGCTTTTCTCCAAAACGAACCGTGAGCCGGTCACAATCAGTCAGCTTGGCAGCTTAAAAGAAGTAGAAAAAGAGAAAAGTGACATTGTGTCGTATAACGGAAAGCCCGCCTATTCATTTACAGTCAATATCAAACCCGGGCTGGATATTCCTAAAATGTACGACAAAGTCAGTGATGTTATTAAGAAAGAGAAGCAGCTTCCAAATGGTGTGGAGTGGGTAGACTACTATTCACAAAAAAGTGATGTGGATGCTATTTTTAATGATTTGATAAAAGAAGCCATTGTTGCGGTCATCGCTGTCATTATCGTCACCACACTTGGTCTTACCATTGGCGGTGCGTTCATCGTTTCACTTGCCATCCCATTATCGATCACAATCGGAACGATTCCGCTGCCATTTTTACAAGTAGACCTCAATCAGATTTCGATTATCGGCTTTATCATTGCCCTAGGAATACTTGTCGATGATGCCATTGTCGTCAACGATAATATTTTAAGGCAGATGAAAAAATACGAAAGTCCGCTTAAAGGAACGATTGCAGGTGTGAAAGAAGTTGCAGGGTCTATTTTGACTTCAACACTTGCGGTTGTGTTTGCTTTCTTGCCACTTGTTTTCTTATCAGGTGCAAACGGTTCATTTATACGAGCATTACCGTCTGTCCTAGTCACGACTGTACTTGCGTCTATGGTGATTTCTCTGACACTAGTGCCAGTCTATCAATATACCGTGAACCGAAAAAGAAAGAACAAGAAAATTCAAAAAGAGCCAGGATTCCTAGGCAAACCGTTAAAAAAATTAGCTGATTTTTATGCAGACCGTGTGCTGACGAACATTGTGGAGCGTCCGCTGCTTATTGGCCTAAGTGGTTTGCTCGTTGCAACGCTTGCCTTTTTACTGATTTTCGTCACACCATTTGAATTTTTCCCTGCAGCGAATAAAAAAGAAGTGGTTGTCACTGTCACTCTTCCAAGTGAAACAACATTAGACAAAACAAATGAAACATTAGAGAAAATAGAACAAGAGATGAAACAGCAGAAAGGCATTGAAGAGACGGCGATCTTTGCAGGCGGCGGTGTACCGAACCTGTTTAATGAAAGTATCTCAAATTCAAGTGATCATACTGGTCAAGTTGTCGTGAGAGTAGACAATGATCAAATGACGAGTAAACAATTGATAGATCGTATGACAGAGCCATTGCGTAAGAAATTCAAAGATGCTGATATTTTTATGAAAACCATTGTTCAAGGGCCGCCAACCGGTGCGCCTGTGACAGTAACCATTGCGGGTGACTCTTTTGCAAAGCTCATTAATATCAAAGAAACGCTCACAAGTGAAATGAAAGAAAAAGGAGCGAGCTTGATCACTGACGATGTCAATCAGCCGGTAAAAACCATCTCCTTTGAGTTAAACCGTGACCGAATGGCAGAGGATGGTCTCAGCGCTCAGTTTGTCAGCAAACAGCTCGGTCTAGTGACAGAAGGCATGCCATTAGGCAGCTTTAAACAAGGATCAAATGATATCGACCTAGTGGTCAAACAGGATATGGCTACACACCAAAATGGATTAAAGCTAAAAGAAATAAAAGTGCCTGTCAATTCAAATGAAGGTGGTATGCCTTCACTCGAGCCGCTTAGCCGATATGTAAAAGAAAAAGAAACAGAGCAGTACGAAAGCATTCCACATGAAAATGGAATTCCGACCATTACGCTGAAGGCGTACCCTGGCACGTCAGAGTCGTTTAAAGATGACATGAAAGAAGTCGTCAATCAAGTAGGAAAAACGGATGCAGCGAAGGAGCTAACCATTTCTCAAGGTGGAGAAAATGAAGATCAAACCCAGTTCTTTATTGAAATTAGTCTCTTATTTGGGGTTGTCTTGCTGCTCATTTATGTGACCATCGCTTTTCAGTTCAATTCATTGATGCTTCCATTGTTAGTTCTAGGTACGGTTTACTTAGCGATATCTGGAGCTGTAATAGGACTGTTTGTCACACAAACACCGTTCAGCTTCATGGCAACAATGGGAATTGTCTCATTAGCTGGTATCGTGGTCCGAAATGCGGTTGTCTTGTTCGAATTTATTGAGCAGCGGCGTAAGCAAGGATTCGATCAACAGACAGCTGTCATTGAAGCGGGAAGAGCTAGGATTAGGCCAATTTTACTAACAGCATTTACAGCACTGGTTGCCCTTATGCCTGTAGCATTAAGTAATGATCCGCTCTTTAAGCCGCTGGCAATCTGCATAGTTTCGGGTGTCTTTTTCTCAACGATTCTCACACTCTTCATTGTGCCAGCCTTATATATTGCCGTTTCAAAAAGACGGTGACGCAAAAAGCAAATCTCCTTCTCTACGGGGATTTGCTTTTTTTTTTAGAAAAATATCCAAAAAATATGTGGAGTGTTCATTTGTCTTTTTACAGTAGACAGTGGTATTTACGTCTAAAATAAGACGTGTTAAAATCTCATTGGGAGAAGTTTTTTAACAAAGGGGTTGTACGTCATGTGTGGAACGATGAAAGCAATTGTTAAAAAAGAAAGCGCTTACGGGGCGGTACTGATGGAAATGCCGATTCCAGAAATCAATGATCATGAAGTATTGATTCAGGTGAAAGCCACTTCGATATGCGGAACAGACGTGCATATTTATAACTGGGATGACTGGGCAAAGGGAAGAGTTAAAGCGCCCTACATTTTTGGACATGAATTTACAGGAGAAGTTGTCAAAGTAGGGAAGCAAGTCTCACGTGCAAAAGTAGGGGATTTTGTATCGGCAGAGACGCATGTTGTATGTAATCAGTGCTATATGTGTTTAACCGGTCAGCAGCATTTATGCAGTGAAACAAAAATTTTAGGGGTAGACATTGACGGCTGTTTTGCTGAATATGTCAAAGTACCTGAACAAAATGTGTGGCACAATCCAGCTCAAATGCCAGTAGAGCTTGCATCTATCCAAGAGCCGCTTGGAAATGCCGTTCATACAGTGCTGCATACACCTGTTTCAGGTAAGTCAGTGGCGATTTTTGGCTGCGGACCAATCGGTTTAATGGCGATCGCCGTCGCGAAAGCTTCCGGTGCTGTTCAAGTGTTTGCCGTCGATCAAAACGAATACAGGCTGGATCTTGCCCGAAAAATGGGGGCAGACCATATTGTGGATATTGGAAAAGATGATCCTGTTGAGGTGATTAAGCAGTTCACACGGATGGAAGGAGCAGATGTGATATGCGAGATGTCAGGACATCCAGTTGCCATTAATCAAGCTCTCGAAGCTTGTGCAAATGGAGGGAAAGTCAATATACTAAGCTTGCCAGAACGGCCAGTGACAATTGATATTACGAATCAAATTGTTTTTAGGGGATTAACCGTCCAAGGAATCACGGGGAGAAAAATGTTTGAGACGTGGCGTCAAGTATCTGAGTTATTAAGAACGAATACCATCGATGTCCAGCCAGTTGTCACCCATACGCTGCCATTTGAACAGTTCGAAAAGGGATTTGAACTCATGAGAAATGGTACGTGCGGAAAGGTCGTACTGATGATGGCATCAAATCAAAGGGGGAAGAAATGATGAAAGAATTCACGTATTTACAAGATGAATTGGAAACAATGAAGCAGCAAGGCACCCACCAAACATTGAAAGAGATCGACTCAAAACAATCATCCACTGTGACATTAAATGAACAATCTGTCATACAGCTCTCCTCAAATAACTACTTAGGCCTCACCTCACATCCAAGGCTGATGAAAGCGGCAAAAGAGGCAATTGATGAATTTGGTGCTGGCACAGGGTCTGTACGAACCATCGCCGGCACAATGACGATGCACGAACGTCTTGAAAAAAAGCTCGCTGCATTTAAAAAGACAGAGGCAGCCCTTGTGTTCCAATCAGGCTTTACGACCAACCAAGGGGTCTTATCAAGTATCCTGACAAAAGATGATATTGTTATTTCAGATGAACTGAATCATGCCTCAATCATTGACGGCATCCGATTAACAAAAGCAGATAAAAAGGTATACGGTCATTCCAATATGGAAGAGCTTGAGAAAATTTTAAAGAAATCTATGAATTACCGCGTGCGTCTCATCGTCACAGATGGTGTGTTCTCGATGGATGGAGATATTGCGCCACTTCCTGAGATTGTGAGGCTCGCAGAAGCATATGATGCATTTGTGATGGTAGACGATGCGCATGCCTCAGGCGTGCTTGGTGAAAATGGCCGCGGGACAGTCAACCATTTTAAACTCGACGGCAGAGTGCACATTCAGGTTGGGACACTTAGTAAGGCTGTCGGAGTGCTCGGCGGCTATGTAGCGGGATCAGCCGTTTTAATCGACTACTTAAAGCATAAAGCAAGGCCGTTTTTATTCAGCACCTCACATCCGCCAGCTGTGACTAGAGCCTGTGAAGAAGCCATTGAAGTGCTGTTAGATGAACCAGAGCGAATTAGCACACTCTGGGAAAACGCCGCCTATTTCAAAGAAAAAGTCGTCAGCCTTGGGTTTCAAGTTGCTCCGACAGAAACACCGATTATTCCAATTATGATTGGAGACGAAGCCCTTACTTTCCGCTTTTCAAAGGCTTTAATAGAGCGAGGCGTGTTTGCTCAAGGCATCGCCTTCCCAACTGTGGCAAAAGGAAAAGCGAGAATTAGAGCCATCATCACAGCAGAGCACACAAAAGAAGAACTAGACCGTGCACTGACGGTGATCGAAGAAGAAGCAAAAAAACTGAACATACTTGATTGAGAGAGCGCAGGCTCTCTTTTTTTGCACTATTCTTTCCATATTTCATCAAATCTACCGTTTGTTATGTATAATGTATGTAAAAAGATCTTTTGAGGTAAGTGATGAGAGAAATGTTATTTAATAAAGATGAGTTTTATAAGCAATTTTTAGATTATAAGAACAATGCAAGAACAGATAAGAATCACCCTTTTCACAAAATGTTTAATAAAGAAATACCAAACAAAATTCAATGTGAATTAGAAAAACGTCATATGAGGAATTTGGATAGGATCGATATTAAAGCATCTACAGGAAATGGAAAAGTTGCGGAGTCTATTTGGATAGCATTTCTAGACCAGCTCTTAACAAAGAATCAAAAAACAAATAAAACAACTACACAAAAAGGATTATATATAGTCATTTTATTCGCTAATAACGGCAAAGATTTTTATTTATCGATTGGATTAGGTACTGAAAATTTATCTCTCAAAAAGATTAAATATGAAGCAGAAGTTTGGCGAGAACGACTAAAACCACAATTGAAGACTAGTGCTAATTTAAATGGATTTGAAATAGGAGATTTTTATCTAGGAGAATCTGATAGACCTAAAAAGTATGCAGCAGGTTCATTGGTATTTAAAAGGTATAATATCAATACATTTAATCAACATAAATTTTTAAAAGATATATATAACTTGAATGAATTTTTTTATGATTTTATTTTCGAAATTTATTCGAGTCCTGATCTTCATATAGACACAAAAAATAAAAAAAGTATAAAAAGAAAAAGAATCATTCATAGAGATGTTTATAAACAATTAAGAGAAGAAAGAGCAAAGCAAAACGAAGAGACAGGTAGAATAGCTGAGAAATTTGTTTATCATATGGAAGTAGAGCAATTAAAAGCAGCGGGTCAGGAACAATTAGCGGAAGCTGTCAATTGGGTGGCTGAAACGGAAGATGGTCATGGATTTGATATCAAATCTTATTACCCCGATGGAAAAGAGAAACTCATAGAAGTAAAAGGATCTAAACTGACTCATCAAGACTTTCCATTTTTCTTATCTGAACAAGAAAGAATGGTAGCAGAAGAGGAAAAAGAATCATATGTGATTACTTTAGTTGAGAGTGTCGGTACAAAGCAGATGAAAATTGTCAAAGAAATACAAAACCCTTTAGGCAAAGACGATCTACATCTGAAACCTACTCAATATTCATGCAGAATTCGTGTGGATTGAAAAGTGATGGCACATATGAATTTATTTTCAATTCATCACAAAATAGTCTATACTGTAGGGTGGAGCTTGGTTTGAAAGGAGTACAAATTCATGAATGAAGAGCAGAGAAAAGCGAGCGGACAAGTAAGTTCATCGGACAAAAAATCCGAGAAGGACTACAGCCAGTATTTTGAAGCTGTGTACATTCCGCCTTCCTTAAAAGAAGCAAAAAAACGGGGTAAAGAAGAAGTCGAATACAATCAATTTCAAATTGACGAGCGGTTTCAAGGGTTAGGGAACGGCCGCAAGTTTTATATTCGCACATATGGCTGTCAAATGAATGAGCATGACACAGAAGTGATGGCTGGTATCTTTATGGCGCTTGGTTATGAGCCAACAAACTCAACGGAAGATGCAAATGTCATCTTATTAAACACTTGTGCGATTCGTGAAAATGCGGAAAACAAAGTGTTCGGAGAGCTTGGTCATTTAAAAGCATTAAAGCGTGAAAAGCCAGATTTAATTTTAGGTGTCTGCGGATGTATGTCGCAAGAGGAATCTGTCGTCAACCGTATTTTGAAGAAACATCCATTTGTTGATTTGATTTTCGGTACACACAACATTCACCGCCTGCCAGAGTTGTTATCTGAATGCTATCTTTCAAAAGAAATGGTCATCGAGGTTTGGTCAAAAGAAGGCGATGTAATTGAAAACCTTCCGAGAGCCCGCCAAGGAAAAATTAAGGGCTGGGTGAATATTATGTACGGCTGTGATAAATTCTGTACATACTGTATCGTCCCTTACACGCGCGGTAAGGAAAGAAGCCGCCGCCCGGATGAAATTATTCAAGAGGTCAGACGTTTAGCGGCAGAAGGATATAAGGAAATTACCCTTCTTGGTCAAAACGTGAATGCGTATGGAAAAGATTTTGAAGACATGGAATATGGTCTTGGACACCTAATGGATGAGCTGCGTAAAATCGATATTCCGCGTATCCGTTTTACAACAAGCCACCCGCGTGACTTTGACGATCACTTAATTGAAGTGCTTGCTAAGGGTGGGAACCTTCTCGATCATATTCATTTGCCAGTTCAATCAGGCAGTTCTTCTGTCTTGAAACTTATGGCGAGAAAATATGACCGTGAGCGTTATCTTGATCTTGTGCGCAAAATCAAAGAAGCCATGCCAAATGCTTCATTAACAACGGACATTATTGTTGGGTTCCCAAATGAGACAGATGAGCAGTTTGAGGAAACACTTTCCCTCTATCGTGAGGTTGAGTTTGATGCCGCTTATACGTTCATTTACTCTCCAAGAGAAGGAACACCAGCAGCGAAAATGCAAGACAACGTGCCAATGCATGTGAAAAAAGAACGTCTGCAGCGCCTGAATGCCCTCGTGAATGAAATTTCCGCGAAAAAAATGAAGGAATATGAAGGGCAGACTGTCGAAGTATTAGTAGAGGGTGAAAGTAAAAACAACCCTGAAATCCTAGCCGGATATACAAGTAAAAGCAAGCTTGTGAATTTTAAAGCACCAAAAGAAGCGATTGGCAACATCGTCAAAGTGAAAATCACACAAGCCAAAACTTGGTCTCTTGACGGAGAAATGGTTGGAGAAGCTATCGAGGTGAATTAAAATGACGCTTTATTCAAAAAAAGAGATTGTCGAGCGTGCAAGAGAGCTCGCTAAAATGATTTCTGAAACAGAAGAAGTTGATTTCTTCAAGAAAGCAGAAGCGCAAATCAATGAAAATACAAAAATTTCAACGATTATTAATCAAATTAAGGCGCTTCAAAAACAAGCTGTGAATTTAAAGCATTACGGCAAACATGAAGCCTTAAAGCAAGTGGAAGAAAAAATCGATGCCCTGCAAGAAGAACTGGATGAAATCCCGGTGATTCAAGAATTCAAAGAATCACAAGTGGAAGTCAATTCCCTGCTTCAGCTCGTAGCGCATACGATTTCTAATCAAGTAACAGATGAAATCATTCTTTCAACCGGCGGTGATCTCTTATTAGGAGAAACCGGTTCAAAAGTGAAAAACTCATCACCAAGTTGCTCCATTAAATGAGAAAACCCCGCAGATGCGGGGTTTTTATTATATAGAATATATGTAATTTGTATTTTGCTACTGCATCAACAACAAAATGTTGATGCAGTAGCCCTGTATTTCGTAAAAAATGTATTGATTTATTTATTCAAAATATTATAGTGATACGTTATAAACTAAAAATTAATTGATTTTACAGATTAAAAGATTTGAATTGAAGCTCAATGCTAAATCCAAAAATGTTTATTATAATATTAAATTGTTTCATAAGATCTCCTCCTTATATAAAGAAGGGCTACTATCTTTATTACATCAAATGACACCATTACAGTCAACCCCAAACTCTCACTCTCCAACTTTTCCAATTTTCAAGGCAAGTTTATGGGCGACCATGCATACACTGAAACAGAAATGAATTTAATTGAACATGAAGTTCAAAATCGTGACACACTAGACGAATGCCCAGCATAAGATAAAACGATCAAGAACAAGGAGGCATGCCGAAATGTCTGAATACAGAGAGATTATTACAAAAGCGGTGGTTGCAAAAGGGAGGAAATTCACCCAAAGCACACACACCATTTCTCCATCGCAAAAACCAACCAGCATCCTAGGTGGTTGGATCATTAATCATAAGTATGATGCTGAAAAGGTCGGTAAAACTGTTGAGATTGAAGGAACCTTTGATATTAACGTATGGTATTCTTACGCTGATAACACAAAAACAGAAGTCGTCACAGAACGGGTGAAATATGTAGACATCATCAAACTGAGATATAAAGATAAAAATTTCCTTGATGATGAGCATGAAGTGATTGCAAAAGTGCTGCAGCAGCCCAATTGCCTAGAAGTGACCATTTCACCAAACGGCAATAAAATTATCGTTCAGGCAGAGCGTGAATTCATTGCTGAAGTGGTAGGAGAAACAAAAATTGTTGTAGAGGTCAATTCAAGCTGGAAAGAAAAAGATGATCACGAGTGGGAAGAAGAGGTGGATGAGGAGTTAGAGGATATTCATCCAGAATTCCTAGCGGGTGATCCAGAAGAATAATTCATGACTAGGGCGCATATCCCCCTAGTTTTTTTGTGCCCTTATCTAGGAGAAAAAAGGTGATTTTTTATGCTATAATGGAAGATGGTATGAATTCGAATGTAGTATAGTGAGGGATTAGAAATATGGCAAGTTATACGCCCATGATACAGCAATATTTAAAGATCAAGGCAGAGTATCAAGATGCCTTTTTATTTTTTCGCTTAGGCGATTTTTATGAGATGTTTTTTGATGACGCAAAAGAAGCGGCACAAGAATTGGAAATTACGTTAACAAGCAGAGATGGCGGGACAATACCAATGTGCGGTGTTCCTTATCATTCTGCTTCTGCATACATAGAACAATTGATTTCAAAAGGCTACAAAGTCGCGATTTGTGAGCAGGTGGAAGATCCTAAAACGGCAAAAGGTGTAGTCAAAAGAGAAGTCGTTCAACTCATTACACCAGGTACGGTGATGGATGGTAAAGGATTAAGTGAAAATGAAAACAACTTCATTGCCTCTGTGACAAAGTTTGAAAATGGATATGGACTTGCACTTTCCGATTTATCTACCGGTGAAAACATGGCGGCGTTCATTGATCGATTAGATGAAGTCGTGTCTGAAATTTATTCTGTCGGTGCAAAAGAAATTGTGGTGTCAAAGCAGCTGGATGAAGAAACAGTCAAGACCTTAAAGGAACGGTGCCAAGCGACCATTTCATACGAAGATAGTGATGAATTGATCGATGAAGCTGAGCGACTCGTGTCCCGCCTGAGCGAGCAACTAAGATCGGCCTTTTTGACATTATATGCCTATTTAAGAAGAACGCAAAAAAGAAGTCTCGATCACCTTCAGCAAGTTCAAGTGTTTGAGCTCGAACAAACAATGAAAATTGATCTTTACTCAAAACGAAATCTTGAACTAACAGAGACGATCCGCTCAAAAAGCAAGAAGGGCTCTTTATTATGGCTGCTAGATGAAACAAAAACAGCGATGGGCGGAAGGCTGCTCAAACAATGGATCGACCGGCCGTTAATTCGCCTTTCGCAAATTAAAGAGCGTCAGGAAATGGTGCAAATTTTGATGGATCATCTCTTTGAACGAGAGGATCTGCGAGAACGGTTAAAGCAAGTATATGATCTCGAACGTTTAGCTGGCCGTGTCGCATTTGGCAACGTGAATGCCCGTGATCTCATTCAGTTAAAAGAATCCTTAAAACAAGTGCCAGCCATTAAAGAGCTTGTGCATTCATTGCCAGAGGAAATGGCGAAATCAAGAGCGAATGATATTGACCCTTGTGGTGACTTACTTGATTTATTAGAAGATGCGCTATATGAGAATCCGCCGATGACGTTAAAAGAAGGCAATTTAATTAAAGACGGCTACAATGCAAAATTAGATGAATACCGTGATGCCAGCCGAAATGGGAAGGACTGGATTGCACGGCTTGAACAGCAAGAAAGAGAATACACAGGCATTCGCTCCTTAAAAGTCGGGTTTAATAAAGTGTTCGGTTATTATATCGAAGTGACACGCGCGAATACGCATCTTCTGGAGGAAGGGCGTTATGAAAGAAAACAAACGCTTGCCAATGCAGAGAGGTATATTACACCTGAATTGAAAGAAAAAGAAGCGCTGATTCTTGAGGCAGAATCAAATATAAGCGAACTGGAATATGAACTATTCGCAGCTCTCAGGGAACAAGTGAAAGTCTATATTCCGAGATTACAGCTGCTCGCAAAACAAATGAGTGAGCTGGATGCCCTCCAATGTTTTGCGACTGTCAGTGAAAAGCGCCGTTATATCCGTCCGGAATTCTCAGAGGATGAGGTGGATGTCATAGATGGCCGTCACCCAGTCGTTGAAAAAGTGATGGATCATCAGGAGTATGTGCCAAATGACTGCCATATGGGAAAAGGCCGGCAAACCTTACTCATTACTGGACCGAATATGTCAGGGAAAAGTACGTATATGAGACAAATGGCGCTTATCTCAATTCTTGCGCAAATTGGCTGCTTTGTGCCGGCATCAAAGGCGACCCTTCCGATCTTTGATCAAATCTTTACACGCATTGGTGCGGCAGATGATTTGATTTCTGGTCAGAGTACTTTTATGGTAGAGATGCTTGAAGCAAAAAATGCGATGGTGCATGCAACGAAAAACAGCTTGATCTTATTTGATGAAATTGGACGCGGGACAAGCACTTATGATGGAATGGCTCTTGCGCAGGCAATCATTGAATTTGTTCACGATCATATTGGTGCCAAAACGCTATTTTCTACACATTACCATGAGCTCACAGTCCTGGAGTCTCAATTAAGCGAGCTGAAAAATGTCCATGTACGTGCTGAAGAGCATGAAGGCACGGTCGTTTTCTTACATCAAATCAAAGAGGGGGCAGCTGATAAAAGCTATGGTATTCATGTAGCTCAGCTTGCTGAATTGCCTGATGCCATCATCGATAGGGCCCAGACCATTTTGACGGAGCTTGAGAGCGGTTCACATGAAGTGACCCCGCACGTATCTGCAGCCCCAAAAACAGAAAAGACCGAGGAAAAACAGCAGCTTTCTTTCTTTGAAGTAGAAGAAAAACCGCAAACTAAACCAGTTCTAAAACAGAAAGATCAAGCGGTGATCGAGGAATTAAAGTCATTCAACCTAATGGACATGACCCCGCTCGAAGCGATGACAAAGCTATATGAATTGCAAAAGAAATTATAATATAAGGTGAGGTGAGCAAAATGGCAAAGATTATTCAGTTATCCGATGACCTATCCAATAAAATTGCTGCAGGTGAAGTAGTCGAGCGTCCGGCTTCTGTCGTAAAGGAGCTTATGGAAAATGCAATTGATGCAAGCAGTACAGTGATTGAAATCGATGTAGAAGAAGCAGGTCTTTCCTCTATTAGAATGATTGATAATGGTGTTGGAATCGATGCTGAAGATTGTAAGCTCGCCTTTCAGCGCCATGCAACGAGTAAAATCAAAGATGAAAATGATCTGTTCCGTGTCAGAACGCTCGGATTCAGGGGAGAGGCGCTGCCAAGTATCGCATCTGTCTCTCATCTAGAAATGAAAACAAGTACTGGTGAAGGAGCTGGAACGCACCTGGTACTGCAAGGCGGAAAGATCATTTCAGAGAAAAAAACCTCTGGCCGCCGCGGTACCGAGATTGTCGTTACCAACTTATTTTACAATACGCCTGCCCGCTTAAAATACATGAAAACCGTTCATACGGAGCTTGGCAATATATCGGATGTCGTCAATCGAATTGCGCTGGCTCACCCAGAAGTATCGATTCGCTTGCGACATCAAGGGAAAGTCCTGCTTCAGACGAATGGAAACGGGGATGTGCGGCATGTGCTTGCGGCCATTTACGGGACAGCTGTTGCGAAAAAAATGGTGCCGCTTCACGTGCAATCACTTGATTTTGAAGTGAAAGGATATATCTCCTTGCCAGAAGTGACAAGGGCATCACGGAATTATATGTCTTCTGTTGTAAACGGCAGATATGTTAAGCATTTTCCGCTCGTGAAAGCGGTCCATGAAGGGTATCACACCCTGCTGCCGATTGGCCGCCATCCGATTACATTTATTGAGATGAAGATGGACCCCATTTTAGTGGATGTGAACGTTCACCCTTCGAAGCTTGAAGTGAGACTAAGTAAAGAGCAGGAACTTCATGAGCTAATCAAACAAGGAATTAAGGAAGTATTTCAAAAGCAGCAACTCATTCCAAGTGCTTCGGTACCAAAGAAAGCACCAATGCCAGCTATCAAAAATGAGCAGCAATCCTTAACCTTTGATGCGAAAAAAATAAACACAAGCGTGTCGGAAACGCCGCTATCCTATCAGCCGGAGCCTCTCGAATCGGTTGTATACGAGACAAGTCAGACGGGTACATATGGGACGCCTGAGCAGGAAAAGACTGAGGCGTCATCACCCGTATTTTATGAAGATGCTCCATCTGAGCGTGTTCAGTTAGAGGAATCCGCCGCTTCACTAGAATATGAAGAGTCGGTACTGAGAGAAGATGTTGCAGAAACCATTTCAGAAAACGAACGTGTTCCAGTCATGTATCCCATCGGGCAAATGCACGGCACATATATTTTGGCTCAAAATGAACGAGGGCTTTATATTATCGATCAGCATGCGGCCCAGGAGCGAATCAAGTATGAGTATTATCGTGAGAAGGTAGGAGAGATCAAGCAGGAAGTGCAAGAAATGCTCGTCCCATTAACATTCCACTACTCGAAAAACGATATGCTGATTATTGAAGAGCATAAAGAGATACTAACGAAAGTGGGCGTCTTCTTAGAGCCTTTCGGTTCAGGAAGCTACATTGTTCGGTCGCATCCGCAGTGGTTTCCAAAAGGGGAAGAGGCTGAACTGATCGAAGAGATTATAGAGCAAGTGCTAGATGAGAAGCGTGTTGATATCAAAAAATTGAGAGAAGAAGCGGCGATCATGATGAGCTGTAAAGGTTCTATCAAAGCAAATCGCCATTTGCGTCATGATGAAATCAAAGCCTTATTAGATGAACTCCGGCAGACAAAGGACCCCTTCACTTGTCCGCACGGCCGGCCGATCATCATTCATCACTCGACATATGAAATGGAAAAAATGTTTAAACGGGTCATGTGATCAAATGAAAAAAAGACAAAGGGCTAAAATAAAAATCATTTTAGCCCTTTGTCACAATCTGAAGCGCTCTTATAAGAGCGCTTTTTTATTTAGCATCCACAAGGATTTGGCGGTGTGACCACAACTGGTCGTGTTTGAATATCAAGGGTGTCCTCTGCATAAAATTTAGAACCAATGCTAAGCGCACGGTTTTCTGCGCGGAACGTGTATGTACCTGCAGCAGGAAGTACTTTATGAGAAAGTTGTAATTTATATTGTGAAATTCCTAATAAATCGATTCTAGCTGGAATGCGGACAGTTTTTCCACTGTTCAAAATGTAGCTGTCTTTTAATGCTTTTCCATTGAAGATGTCTTTTGTTGTCGCTTGAAAGCCTGCAGGCAATGTGAACTCAATGGCACCGATACTTAAAACAGAATTTGGGCGGTATGTCAGCTCAATGTCAGAAAAAGACCATTCCTGCTTACTTGTACCTGTAATTTTTGCATAAAGTTCAGCTGGTCTTGCATTCGTTGATGCTTTGCCTTCCTCCGTTTTGACTCCTTCTGCGGATGCGGCAATCGGTACCGATAGTGCCATGACCAGTGTAAGCATTCCCATCATGATCATTGTCCATGTTTTTTTCATTTCTTCCTTCCCCCTTGTTGAATATAGGTAAATAATAGATGATTACACCCATTATTTACCTACAAGGTTACCATATTCCTATATGGTATTAAATGGTATATTATACCCTTATTTTGACACTTGTTTAGTAATAACGGGGGAAAAACGCATTTGGTTGGTTCATTCCATAACCATGGCCTGTCATTTGCTGATTTGGCATCATCATATGCATATCTTGATATCCGTATGGATGATATGGCATCATTCCGTATCCACCATAGTGGCCAAGATGATGGTGATCTTTCATTGGAACATGTGAAAAGGCATCATGCTGATTTGGAAACGGCGAATAGGTTGAATGATGATGCGGATAGTGTCCGCTGTACATATCTTTTTTACCGGTATGATCATGCTTTGGCATATTCATAGGATCCTGCATGTTTGGCGCGACCACATGCTCATGATTGGCTGTATACACATTCTCAAATGTATGATAGGGATTTTCTTGGTGATGATGATTCATTGGGCTATTCATATTGTTCATTTGATATCTCATCCTTTATGTCAGGTTGCCATATCCTATGAGCATGATCCGTTTCATGAGCCTATCCATATGAAAAAAACCGGCTTTTCAGCCGGGAAAACGAAAAACAGGTGAAAGCGTCAATTGCTAATATGAGAAGCCATGTCTTCTTCTACGACGCTTCTTACAGCTGCTGCAGACACTTTTAGGACAGTAATAGGGATCGTAGCTTCTAGAAGTATCCCAGAAATCGCTCTCAAACCATTTATCTTTTTTATGATGAAACTTTTTTTCTTTACATGGATCCTCATGGCAATGATCGTCATGCTTTTTATAACAGTTTGAGTGGGAATGTTTGCACTTGCACTTGCATTTGCACATTGTCATCCCTCCTAAATGTGACTCAATGCTAGTATATGCAAGAATAAGACAAGGGGACTGGATGATGGCGCTTTTTTTGTAAAAAAAGGCTTTTTCTGAAAAACTCAAATAAAAAGAATTGACTAGTGCTAAAATAACATGATAGAATATAAATTTTTATCCACCGATGAAATGTGTTATAATCATAATGTGAATACTTTCGGAGGTGGCGGATTTGTTTCAAATAGGTGATAAAATTGTTTATCCTATGCATGGTGCCGGTGTGATTGAAGGAATGGAAGAAAAAGAGATTTTAGGTAAGACGGAGGAATATTTTCTGATTCAAATGCCGAATATGCAGATGATGATCCCAAGAGGCAGAATCAATCAACTAGGTATACGTCCGGTAGCAGATCAAGCAACGCTAAAAGTTGTGATGAACAATTTTGCAGAAGAAACAAACGACGACACGCTTACTTGGAAGCAAAGATATGATGAAAATCTGAAAAAGCTAAAAACAGGTGCGATCGAAGATGGTGCAGACGTTGTCAAAGATCTGATGAGACGCAATCAGAAGAAAGCATTAAATTCAAGTGAAAAGAAGATGCTTGAAGATGCACGAGGCATGTTAGTGAGTGAGATTTCTCTTGCACAAGGACTGTCGCAAGATGAAGTCCTTTCAGCTTTAGAGAATGAACTAAGAGTTTAATGATGGATATACAGTAATTGGCTGTAAACAGAAGGGCATACCTTTTGTTTACGGCTTTTTTTGTTTGAAATCAGAAGAATATGTCCATTTTTGTAGGTGATTTTAACTAAAGCTAAAATAAGGTCATACGATGCAGTTTTTATTCAAGCAATGAATGATTCAAAGAAGTCAGAAATACCTAGGGCAGCATAAAAAACAGGTAAGTTCTCCTGATTCGTTCAAATGAGCCGGACAACCTTTGAATTCTGTTAGCCATTGATAGTAAAATAATGCGATAA
Organism: Bacillus pumilus; assembly: GCF_038738535.1. NCBI lineage: Bacteria > Bacillati > Bacillota > Bacilli > Caryophanales > Bacillaceae > Bacillus > Bacillus pumilus. Next base: position 1,628,209 of record NZ_CP046128.1, read on the forward strand.
GATGACACCTAAGAGAATGAAAAGGAGCGGTGAAATGAAAAGGCTACTGATATGTGGATTCATCTTTCTGATCCTGTGTGCTCTTTTAATGGTGAAATGCAGCCATTCTGTTCAAGAAAAAAAAGAGCAAAAGCAATATCAAGAAGAGGTAGAAAAGTATCAAAAAGAGCGAAAAAAAGGGGATCAATATGAAAGCTTTAAACAGCTTATCCGACATGAAAGAGAAGGCTATGAAATAGAATTTCACGAAAAGGGTGGAAGTGATTTACTCGTCTTTTCTCCTCATGGAGGGGAAATTGAACCAGGAACAAGTGAAATTGTAGAAGCATTTCAAGAAAAGTACTCTACGTATTTGTTTGAAGGAACAAAACAAGACAATAATCGTGATTTGCATATTACAAGCACCAAGTTTGATGAACCGATATTGGTTCAAATGATTAAAACGTACCCCTTCTCCATTTCCATCCACGGCTATAAAAGTGATAAAAGACACACGCTAGTTGGCGGGACAAACGAAAAAATGCAAAGAGCAGTTGTACGAGAATTAAAGGATCGAGGATTTTCTGCAGAAATGGTGCAAGAAGGCGAACGGCTTTCAGGAACAGATCCCAAAAATATTAATAATCGAAATGCGAGTGGTGAAAGTGTTCAGCTAGAAATTAGTACGGCGCAGAGGGAAGCCTTTTTTGACAATTTTGATACGAGAAAAGGAAAGAAAAAAGCATTCAGACGTTATATCAGTGCTTTAAAAGAAGTATTAAGAGAATTTGACCCATCTTCGTAGAAAAACCGTTTTGATGGGCAAAATTACTCCATTTAAACTTGGTAAAAAAGATAGAAATATGCGAAATGAACATAAATTATGTAATAACTTACAATTTGCCTTAAAAACATAAATTATGTAAAATAATAGTTATCAGTTTGATATGATAGAATGGGGCTGAAGTGGATGGCACACAAAATACCATCTTCCGAAGTAGGTGTAAAGATCAATCAATGGTACACGCATATTTGCAAATTTGAAGTCGAACAAGCAAACGATATGAAGCGCCTTGTTGAAGAAGAAATTCATGAGATGGAAGAGGATCAAGATTTACTTCTATATTATTCTCTAATGGATTTTCGCCATCAAATGATGCTTCAGCATTTAACGCCAGTCCATGCAGGGAGTGAAACGCTTCAAGCCGTGTCTTTTCCGAAAGAAATGGAAGATGGAGAAGATGAGATGACAGGCTTGCTCGGCTATTACTTTCATTTTTTCCATGGAATGTATGCGTTTATCCAGCGCCGGTATATCGAGGCTATTTCCTATTACAAGCATGCGGAACATCAACTGATCTTAGTGACAGATGAGATTGAAAAAGCGGAATTTTACTATAAAATCGCTGAAGTATACTATCATATGAAACAAACTTATTTCTCCATGCATTATGCTAAAAAGGCGAGAGACATTTATAAGAAACATCAGCTTTATGGAAAAAGAAGCATTCAATGTGATTTTGTCATGGCAGGTAATTGGATTGATGTGAGTCAGCACCAAAAAGCGCTTCCTTATTTAGAAAAAGCGTTAAAGGTCTGTGAAGTGATGGAACGGCAAGAATGCACATCTTATTTTAAAGCGATGGCTCTTAATAACTTAGGTGCTTGTCATTATAGTATGGGAACGTATCATACAGCGACTGTCTTTTTTGAACAAGCCATTTCCCTTTATCAAAAAGATCAAGCATCCACGATGATCAAATCATTATTTTCACTTGCCCTTACTTGTTTTAAACTCGGAGATATCCAGCGGGCGGGCGAGGCTATACGTAAAGGAATGAAAGAGGCTTGTTTATTGGAAGATGAAATTTATCAGTTGAAATTCCAATTTTTGCAGGCGCTTTATATAGAAAAAGACAGCTGTGAGCAATTAAGGTCGGCCCTTTTTGGTCTGCGAAGCAAAAAAATGTTTGCTGATTTAGAGGAATTAGCACTTGATGCGGCTAATTATTATAAGGAACGCGACATGTACAAGGAATCTTCCACTTTTTTTGAGATTGTGATCGAAGCGCGTACGCACATTCAAAAAGGAGATGAGATGTATGAGAACGAAGCATAACATGTCAGCTGCTCAAGTAGATGAAAGACTTCACACGTAATAACAGACAAACAACACCCTTTACGAATCAACGTAAAGGGCTTTTTTAATTTATTCTTTGATGGCCTTTTCTGCGTCAATGGCACCTGCTCCGTAAATCATCGGGTCATCTCCAGACCACTTACTTGTATTTTCTTTTAACAGGGTTTTGACATTATCGGGCGTTAAATCTGGTGAATGCTCTAAAAGAAGAGCGCAAATACCAGCACAAATCGGTGTTGCCATAGATGTGCCAGATAACGTCGTGTAATCGTCATCGACTCTGCTTGATTTATCGAGTTTATCTAGAAAGGACCTTGGTGATCTAAGAGAGACGATGTTTACTCCTGGTGCGAGAATATCAGGCTTTGTTTCACCATAAACAGTAGGGCCTCTGCTCGAAAATGGTGCCACGATATCATCGTTTGATTCTGGTGTATTCCGGTCATCAAAAGCGCCAACCGTAATAACTTTTTGACTGACGGCAGGGCTCGCAATCGTTTGGCTGTTAGGACCAGAGTTTCCGGCAGCGACGCATACAACAATGCCTTGATCCCAAGCAGCATTGACAGCGCGCACCATCGGATCGTCTTGTTCGTCATCATAACGCTGGGCATCTCCGCCTAGTGACATACTCATAATATGAATCGGATCATCAGGATGATCTTCATTGAACTGGATGCACCATTCAACCCCTTCTATAATAGTAGAAAGTGATCCAGCCCCTTGTTTATTTAACACTTTCACGCCAATTAAATTAGCTTTTGGAGCAGGTCCTTTGTACAAGCCATCTGAGGCAGCTCCGTCTCCAGCTACATCTCCAGCGCAGTGAGTGCCATGCCCGTTATCATCATAAGGCTTTGTTTTTTGCTTGACTAAATCCACAAAATCGCGAATTCTTCCTTCTAGATCTTCATGCGGATAAATCCCTGTGTCAATGACAGCGACCGTAATACCTTCCCCTGTTAAGGTTGTACCGTTTCGGATGACTTCATCAGTATGACTTGCTTGTGTGGCCACATCCAGAAGTGCATGAACTTTCCGGTCTAAATAAATTTTACGAATATGCTCACCATTCGCTAACAGCTCCTCTAAAGCAGCCGGTGTTAGGTCAGCAGCGCAGCAGTCGATATGTGAAAAGTGCCGTTTAATTTTTGTTTTTCTATTTTTTTTCATGAACTGTTTTGCGCTTTGAATACCTGCTTCGACCGCACCTTCCTTAAATTCAATGATCACACGAAGCTTCTTTCTCTTCTTTAATCTTCCTTCCAAGAAACGATGAAGAAAGCATGGCGTCCATTTAAAAGGTTTATAAAGGTGAAGGACGGTTTCTCTTAAAGGCTGATCCAGTTTACTAGCTTGTGTTCTGACCATTTGCACCATAGAAAATCCAAACATGTAATGCCCTCCATTCTAGCTATCCATTCTTGTACACTATTACGTTATGAGAATGAGAGCTGCTTGGTTCGGATTCATGCCCCTCCTTTTCTTCATATTGGCGGCTGACTGATTTCTCTTTAAAAAGAAAAGCGCTTACATTTTGTAAAATAATAGAAAAAGGTGAAAAACATGTAGAATCTGCCGATGATAGGTGGGAGAGTTCTTCAAAGAGAACCGGTGAAACAATCGATTTTGCAGAAAAAAGGGAGGGATAAACAGGGTCAATGCTCATACAAATGTGACTTGTCACAGAGGAAAAAAATCAAATCCATATAAATACAAGCCGAATTAAAGAAAACAGACTGGATAGAACTAGGCCATTTTAAACATAACTTCATTTGTCTGTCATACTATTCTAACTCTGTTTTCAAAGAGGAGAGGCGTTTCTGTGTATATAAATGCAATTATCTTATTTTTGAGGAATCTCATGATCTAGAGTGTTATGATCAAATTTGAAGAGAAAAAGTGGAAAAAATGAAAAGAAATGATGATTCAATATAAATCATAGAAACGGCTTAGAAATCTGTTAAAGGAGAACGGGAATGAAGAAGTTTTTTGCTTTGCTTCTCCTGCTTGCGATCGGATGGGGCGTTTATTATACAATGCAAGCACAGGAACATGATGAGCCAGTGTCATCAGGTGGGGAAGACGAAAGCGGTTCAAATGATATTTATCGCAATTTTAAAGAACTGGAAGAAAACGAATCAACAAGCAGCTATCAGATTACAGCCAACCCAGTGCCTGGAAGCCGTCTTCTAGTGATGTCACCCCATGGCGGGAGGATTGAAGGCGGCGTGAGCGAGATCGTCCATTTTTTCGATAATGATTTCTCTACGTATTTGTTTGAAGGCTTAAGAGAGAATGCGTCAGAACTTCATATTACAAGCACAAACTTTGATGAGCCAGTCGGCGTCGCGCAGGCAAAAGCACACGATTATATCTTAGCAGTTCATGGATACAAAGGTGAGGAAGGAATTGACCATACTCTCGTTGGCGGAACAGATTACGACCGTGCAGAAAAAATTGTGAACTCATTAGAGCGGAACGGATTTTCTGCTGAACTGGCTGTCGCACACGCAACCCTGAGCGGAACAAGCAATCATAATATTAATAATCTTACAAAAACAGGGCAAAGTGTACAGCTAGAGATTAGTAGAAGTCAGCGTGAAGCTTTATTTGACAGTTTTGACTTTCGGCGGCGGTCGAGTACAAAAAACGAGACGTTCTACCGGTATGTCAGGGCGATTCGGACAGTGCTGGATGAGGAATATACATAAAGATGGTGCACATGTTAAGACAAGCAGCGTGAATTCTTGTTACACTATAAAAAGTGATAATAAAAGGAGAGACGAATATGGCGCGTCATCATTTTCATCTTCAGGCGAGCTGGCCTGGTCTGCGTAACGATGTGGGTACAATCTCATGTGAACAGTTAAAAACGAAGATTTCAATTCCAAAAGAAATGGACGGTCCCGGCATTGGAACAAATCCAGATGAGATGCTCTTAGGTGCAGCGGCTACGTGTTATATTATTACACTTGCCGCTATGATGGAGCGGAGCCAATTAGAGAAAGAGGATCTAACGATGAGTTCTGAGGCTGTCGTAGATGTGACCAATGGTGTGTTTACATATGAAAAAATCATTCACCGGCCTGTCATCATCCTCAAACAATCCGCTTCCCCGCAAGATATTGAGCTGGCCCGCAAGCTCGCGCATAAAGCCGAAAGCTCATGTATGATCTCAAGAGCTGTTCAAGGAAATGTGGCCATTTCCTTAGAAGAAACCATTCAAGTTGGCGGGTAAAAACAAAAAAGTCATTTTCTCTTATTAAATGGAGAAAATGACTTTTTTTATGACGTCCATTCGGTTTGATCGATTTGTTCTTTGTTTTCTTCCTTTTGTTTTTTGGACAGGTTCAAGACAATCACGCCGCATATCACAAGTGCAAGGCCGATGAAGCCTTTTATGTGAATGGTTTCGTTAAACAGCACGAGTCCGATAAGAGCAGTGAGTGCTGTTCCAACGCCAGACCATGTCGCATAAGCAGACGAAAGGTCAATGGTTTTAAGTGCCAAACTGAGGAAGGTAAAGGCGCAGCCAAATCCGATCAGGACCCCAATACTCGGCAGCAGTTGCGAAAAACCTTGTGAAAGCTTCAGCATCGTACTGCCAAAAACCTCCGTCAAAATGGCTCCTGTTAAATAGAGCATTCCTTTCATGATCTCTCACATCCTTTATGACATATTTAAAAGTACGACTCCTGAGACAAGCATCGCCATCCCAATGACTGCTTTTTGGTTCAAGGTTTCTTTGAAAAAAAGCACGCCAAAAATAGCCGTGAGGATTGTACCAACCCCAGACCATGTTGCATAAGACATGCTAAGCGGAATGATATTCAGAGTCAATGACAGCATATAAAAGGCAAGTGTATACCCAGCAACAACGACAGCGCTCGGCTTAAAGCGAGTAAAGCCGTTGGAGAATTTTAACATCACGGCGCCAATCGCTTCTGAAAAAATCGCCACAGCTAGAAAAAGATATCCGAGGATCATTATGATCCCTCCTCTAATAGGTGTAAAATCCGATGAAGTAAAAGGGTTTTTTCCTCTCGGTTCAGCGGTTCAAGCTGAAACATTTCTGAAAACCATATTCCATCACAAGCAAGACGAATCAGCTGGCTCAATGTTGGGTCATTGATTTCATCAGCTGCTTTCGCTTTGAACTCTGCATAAAAATCACGCCAAGGGTTCAATAACACTTCATCAAATGACATAGTAGCAAGCATACTTGTACATAGCTGAGTCGTATTTTGATGATCAAGATCATGTAATGTGGCCGATATATATGCACGGACATAAGGCGCTTTTTCATGCTTGTAAGTTTCTTGATACGTTTCGAGCTGCTGACGAAAGCAAAGAATCGCATGCTCATTCATTTTTTGGATGAGCTCTTCCTTGCTTGCGAAATGATAAAGCAGGCCGGCTTTGGTCATATGTGCATGCTCTGCCACTTGCTGAAGGGTAAGCTGGCTTAATCCTTCTTCTAAGATCGTGCGGGCAGCTGCATCAAAGATTTGCTCTTTTTTGGTTTTAGACATAAAAAAAACACCTACTTTACTGAACGGTCGGTAAAGTAAATGTTAACCCATCAAAAACGAGTGTGTCAATCGATTCATTTGATTTCGCTAAATCGTCATATTTAATAATAAGGGTATGGTCCATATGGCGGGTACGGAGGCGGATAAGGGTACCCATAGCCATAGCCTGGCGCAAGCAGAGACCCAGCAAGCAGACCTCCAGCAAAACCACCTAAAAATGGAGGTCCGAAGAATCCGGGTCTACCATAACCGAATCCAGGTCTCCCAAACCCAAAACCCGGGCGTCCAAAGCCAAAACCAAAAGGTCTTCTCATGTCTTCTTGCATAAATGGCGGTGCATCAAAATAATTCATAAAAAAAGGCTCCTCTCACATAAAATCACTGTAACTGACATCAGTGTATTCGATTGGCCTATATGTGTTTGGGTGAACGCCTATTATAAGGAGGAATGTAAAAAATGGGCCTGTATCCATCTGATTGGGCAAAATGCCCGCCGCATGCTCATGCCTATAAAGCACGAACGGATGTAACAGAAGAGCATTATCATTTAATAGAAGGCATTTCTCAGCCTGTCAATGGAAGTAATACCGATCAGCATACTCATTTCTATCGCGGGATCACCTCTTTTGAGAGAGGGCATTTCCACAGATACTACGGCGTCACAGGGCCGGCAATTCCAAGATTGGATGGTACGCACTATCACGAGATTGAGGAAGTCACGTTTTCTGCCTATAACGATTCTGTCCCCATTCCGTACGGAGGAGTTGTCTATAGTCCGGACGAGGAGCGGCCGACGCATACGCACCGATTAAAAGGGAAGACATATGAAGTGGTCGGAAATGAACCACTCGGCTGGTGATAGGCCGTATATAGGAGAGAAAGAGAAGTTATGCTATACTGTAGGCAGTTTGTAAAAGAGAGTGATGTTATGAAAAAAACGAAACAACCAGTGATTGTATTAGTAGGACCGACGGCTGTCGGGAAAACAAAACTGAGCATTCATATAGCAAAAGCATTTAATGGAGAAATTATCAGTGGTGATTCTATGCAGATTTATAAAGGAATGGACATTGGAACAGCTAAAATCACCCCTGAAGAAATGGATGGTGTCCCGCATCACTTAATTGATATTAAAGAGCCGGACGAATCCTTTTCTACAGCTGAATTTCAGCAGCTGGTCCGTGTGAAAATCAAAGAGATTGCCGCTAGAGGGAAAACACCAATGATCGTCGGCGGAACAGGTTTGTATATCCAATCTGTTTTATATGATTACACATTTACCGATGAGAAAAGTGATCCTGCTTTTAGAGAAGAAATGGCGCTGTTTGAACAGCAGCATGGCCCCCTTCAGCTGCACGAAAAGCTAAAGGCATTAGACCCTGATGCTGCAAAAGCCATTCATCCGAATAATGTCCGCCGCGTGATCCGGGCGCTGGAAGTGATCCATACAACAGGTCAGAAAATGTCGGAGATGCAAAGTGGTCATCAAGAAGTTCCTCTTTATGATACAGCCTTCATTGGGCTGAAAATGGATCGAGAGCTTTTGTACGAGCGCATTCACCAAAGAATTGATATGATGATAGATGAAGGCTTAATTGAGGAAGTGAGCGCACTTTATCAATCTGGCTTGAAGGATTGTCAATCGGTTCAAGCGATTGGTTATAAAGAGCTGTATGCGTATTTTCAAGGTGACTGCTCACTTGATGAAGCTATCCAGCAATTAAAGCAAAATTCCCGCAGATATGCGAAGCGTCAGTTCACGTGGTTCCGTAATAAAATGGATGTCACTTGGTTCGACATGACACCGCCTTGCCACTTTTCAGACAAAAAAGAGGAAATTTTCGCATATATAGCAGGAAAGCTTGGACTTAAAGCGAAACTGTAGTTATCAGAATCAAGGAGGACGAAACATGAAACCGATTAATATTCAGGACCAATTTTTGAATCAAATTCGTAAAGACAATACCTTTGTCACAGTATTCTTACTGAATGGCTTTCAGCTTCGCGGTCAAGTGAAAGGATTTGACAATTTCACGGTGCTGCTTGAAACAGAAGGGAAGCAGCAGCTTATTTATAAACACGCCATTTCTACATTTGCACCTCAAAAGAATGTGAATCTAGAATTAGAATAGGATAGGATAGTTCCACCTAATAGCCCCATGCATCTGCGAATAAACCGGCCGGAACCCGCTACGTTTTTTGTCAGTGCAGAGGGGCTATTTTGCATGCCATGAAACTTTTCTGCCTATTCTGCGTATAATCCCTTATTGGATATGGAGAAAGGTGAGGGAAGCGATATGGAAAACGCAGAGCTTGAATTAAGAAGGATTAGGGTGATCCTTCTACTAATTGGGATTGTTGTCTTATTTGGATCGTGCGCCATTTCAAACATTGAATCCAGGCAGGAAAGCTGGCATAACTATTCTAATCAAGATGATCATGGACATATAGAAGGTCTTTTACAATCAGCTGTTGCTCTAAAAAATAATCACTTTGCTGTTGTGAAAGATGATGAAGTACATGTGTACCGGTTTGACGAAAAAGAGGGAGAACTGACTCTTATTAAAACAAAATACATAGATGAGTGGGACGAAGATTATGATGATGATGACGATTCTGTAGAAGAGTAAGCACGTGAATTTACAAATGAATGTGAAGTCGCTACACTATAATCATGCATCAGACATCTAGACAGAAAAGGATGAGTTCATGACACACAAAATTAAAATTAATCATTGGGAACAAACTTGTGAAGACGACTCCTGTTTCGAATATGGAACAAGCGTTTCTGTAAATGGGAAAGAATTAGTCAGAGAAGCTTCAATCGTCTCTGCGCTTGAAGCGGTGCTAAAAGAATTAGGTGTTGAAGTGGAAATTACAGAAGTGTCAGAAGATTTACAGTGCGATGCCTACAAAAAATAAAACAAAAAGTCTAGTCTACTAAGCGATTTTTTTTCGTGTTATGATAGATTTCGGTTTCAGTTGAATAGAGAGTAGAGCAGTCTATTTTTAGATCCTGTTCTGCTCTATTTATTTGAACGTACGAGTTCGGCTATGAATGTTCGGCCGGGTTGGTTGATTTTTTTCGTTTCGAACATCTATATGTTGTGTTTTGAAAAAACATAGTATACTATATATAGTGAATAACGAAATGATCAACAATACTAAAAACTAGGTCGTGATGGAATTGATTCAAATCGTATTTGATTCAAAAACAGGAAATGTTCAACGCTTTTTGGACAAGACCCCTTTTACAGACAAACGAAAATTGACTGGAGAAGAGTTTTTGGATACGCCGTTTATTCTCGTCACCTTTACGACAGGATTTGGACAAGTCCCTAGTACCACTCAATCCTTTTTAGAGAAAAATGCCCACCTTTTACTAGGTGTTGCAGTGAGTGGAAACAAAGTGTGGGGAGATAATTTTGCCAAAAGCGCCGATACGATTTCTAAACAATATCAAGTTCCTATTTTGCACACCTTTGAACTAAGCGGAACAAAAAGGGATGTTGAATTGTTTACACAGGAGGTAGAAAGAATTGTCACAAAATCAGGTTCCAAAGTGGATACAATTAAATAACGAGATTATGATTCAAAAAGAAGGAAAGTTTCAGTTTGATAAGGACAAAGAAGCTGTACATAGTTATTTCGTAGATTATATTAATCAAAACACGGTCTTCTTTCACAACTTAGAAGAGAAGATTGATTACTTAATAGAAAACGACTACTATGAGGAAGAATTTTTAAGACAATACAGCATGGCAGATATTAAAGAAGTATTCGAAGCTGCATATGCGAAGAAATTTAGATTCCCATCATTCATGAGTGCGTTTAAGTTTTACAACGACTATGCACTGAAAACAAATGATAAAAAGAAAATCCTTGAACGCTATGAAGACCGCATTTCAGTTGTAGCGCTTTTCTTTGCGGGCGGAGATAAAGAAAAAGCCCTTGAGTTTGTAGAACTGATGATCAATCAGGAGTACCAGCCAAGTACACCAACATTCTTAAACGCTGGACGTAAAAGACGCGGTGAGCTTGTGAGCTGTTTCTTGCTTGAAGTGAATGACTCATTAAACGATATTTCAAGAGCGATTGATATTTCAATGCAGCTTTCAAAACTAGGCGGCGGCGTCAGTTTGAACCTGTCAAAACTTCGTGCAAAAGGCGAAGCAATCAAAGATGTTGAAAACGCGACAAAAGGTGTCGTCGGCGTGATGAAGCTTCTTGATAATGCATTCAGATATGCAGATCAAATGGGACAAAGACAAGGATCAGGCAGTGCCTACCTCAATATTTTCCACAGAGATATCAATGATTTCTTAGATACAAAAAAAATCTCTGCTGATGAAGATGTTCGTGTGAAAACATTGTCCATCGGTGTTGTCATCCCGGACAAATTTATCGAGCTGGCAAGAGAAGATAAAACAGCTTACACCTTCTATCCACACACAGTCTATAAAGAATATGGACAGCATCTTGATGAGATGGACATGGAAGAAATGTATGATGAGCTTGTAGAAAACCCGAAAGTCAAAAAAGAAAAAGTCAATCCGAGAAAGCTTCTTGAAAAATTGGCTGTTCTTCGCTCAGAATCAGGCTATCCATATATCATGTTCCAAGATAATGTGAATAGAGAGCATGCATTAAACCATATTTCACGAGTGAAATTCTCAAACCTTTGCTCAGAAGTGCTTCAGGCTTCAGAGGTCTCTTCTTACACGGACTATGATCAAGAAGATGAAATCGGTCTTGATATTTCTTGTAATCTTGGTTCATTAAATATCATGAATGTCATGAAAAACAAATCGATCGAAAAAACGGTCAAACTTGCAACAGACTCACTAACACTTGTGTCTGAAACAACAGACATTCGCAATGCACCGGCTGTTCGAAAAGCGAACAAAGCGATGAAATCAATCGGACTTGGCGCGATGAACCTTCACGGGTATTTGGCTCAAAACCAAATTGCCTATGAAAGTGAAGAAGCAAGAGATTTCGCGAATACTTTCTTTATGATGGTGAACTATTATTCAATTAAACGCTCAAGTGAGCTTGCAAAAGAAAAAGGAGAAACATTCCATCGTTATGAAGGCTCTGGCTATGCAACGGGTGAGTACTTCAATAAATACGTGGAGAATGATTTCACACCAAAAACAGAAAAAGCAGCAGCACTATTTGAAGGCATGCACATTCCAACAAAAGAAGACTGGGCAGCACTCAAAGACTTTGTAGCGGAAAATGGCATGTACCATAGCTACCGCTTATGTATTGCACCAACAGGTTCCATTTCTTATGTGCAATCGGCCACAGCCTCTGTTATGCCAATTATGGAACGTATCGAAGAAAGAACATACGGCAACAGCAAAACCTATTACCCAATGCCAGGTCTTTCAGCGCAGAACTGGTTCTTCTATAAAGAAGCGTACGATATGGACATGTTTAAAGTGGTCGATATGATCGCAACGATTCAGCAGCACGTCGATCAAGGAATCAGCTTTACACTATTCCTGAAAGATACGATGACAACGCGTGACTTAAACCGTATCGATCTGTATGCACACCATAAAGGCATTAAGACACTTTATTATGCAAGAACGAAGGATACAGGGCAGGAAGGCTGTCTTTCTTGTGTTGTTTGATTAAAGGAGAGTTTAACGTGACAAAAATTTATGATGCAGCCAACTGGTCAAAACACGAAGACGATTTTACACAAATGTTTTACAACCAAAATGTGAAGCAGTTCTGGCTTCCTGAAGAGATTTCCTTAAACGGGGATCTCTTAACATGGAAATATTTAGGTGAAAAAGAGCGAGATACGTACATGAAGGTACTTGCTGGCCTGACTTTACTTGATACAGAACAAGGAAATACAGGGATGCCGATTGTGGCTGAACATGTAGACGGCCATCAGCGTAAAGCTGTATTAAACTTTATGGCGATGATGGAAAATGCGGTACATGCAAAATCATACTCAAATATCTTCATGACCCTCGCACCAACTGAAACGATCAGTGAAGTGTTTGAATGGGTCAAGAAAAATAAATTCTTGCAAAAGAAAGCAGATATGATTGTCAGTTTATACCGTTCGATTCAAAAGGACGATCCGATTTCCCTCTTTAAAGCAATGGTTGCTTCTGTTTATTTAGAAAGCTTCCTATTTTACAGTGGTTTTTACTACCCGCTTTATTTCTATGGACAAGGAAAGCTCATGCAAAGTGGTGAAATCATCAACTTGATTTTGCGTGATGAAGCGATTCACGGTGTGTACGTTGGGTTATTAGCGCAAGAAATTTACAACAAACAAACACCTGAAGTGCAAAAAGAGCTGTATGATTTCTCGATTGACCTCTTGAACGAGCTTTATGAAAATGAACTTCATTACACGGAAGATATATATGACCAAGTCAATTTATCACATGATGTGAAAAAGTTCATTCGTTACAATGCCAATAAAGCGTTAATGAACCTTGGATTTGCCCCTTACTTTGAAGAAGAAGAGATCAATCCAATTGTATTGAACGGACTCAATACAAAAACAAAGTCGCATGACTTCTTCTCAATGAAAGGGAACGGCTACAAAAAAGCAACTGTAGAGCCGTTAAAAGATGATGACTTCTTCTTTGGAGATGAATCATAAGTAAGGCGTAAAAGTCAAAACGCATCACTCGTTTTGGCTTTTTGCCATTTCATACAATGCGTTACATACTGGAGGTTACCGAGCATGGGAAAAATGGATGAAATCATACTAGTTGCACCGCGCACACGCGTGTTCCAAAACGAAACGCTTGCGTTTAATGGTGTGAATAGTGAAGAGAAAACAATCAACACCATTATGAAAGAAATCGAAGAGCACTTCGAGCAGATGCGCAGAGGCGATGCGGAAGAAAATCCTGACTTCAAGCAGCCGATTCCTTATGTCGTGATTAAGCGTGAGGACGAAGTGTATGTATATGAAAGGCTTCAAGGCGGGGGAGAGACTCGATTGCATCATAAGTTGTCTCTTGGCTTTGGTGGTCACATGAATTTCATCGAAGGGAAAAACTTTGTTGAAATTCTAAAGGAAAATACGGATCGTGAGCTGGACGAGGAACTTTCTATTCAAGAAGAAGACAAGCTTGAGATGAAAACCCTTGGTTTAATTAATGATGATGACAACAGTGTCGGCCGTGTGCACATTGGCCTGTTATCAGCACTTGAATTAGCGCCGGGTGCTCATGTAGAAGTGAAAGAAACAGATCAAATCTCAGGAAAATGGATGAAAGCATCCGATTTGAAAAAGCCCGAATACTTCGATCGACTTGAAACATGGTCTCAATTTGTCGTGAACATTTTAGCATAAATGAATAAATAACAAACCGGCTCAGCAGCAGACTTGAGCCGGTTTGTTTCGTTATAACAGCTTCAGCTTATTGGAAAACGAATGCGTCGTGACCGGCCTGCTTTAGTCTTGCGACGAGGTCATCCGCATTTTGTTTTGTGCGGAAAGCCCCAGCTTGCACTCGGAACATACCTCCCTCTAATACAACGAAGGCGTCAAAGCCTTTGGATTTAAGTGTGGCTGCTAATTCATCCGCATTGGCTTTCACCTTGAAAGCCCCAGCCTGTACTTTATAAAGATTACCTGCTTTTTTTTTCAGCTGAAAGGCTTTCTCTAATCCAGTGGCATGAGCGCGAGCGATGCCTTGAAGGAAGGTCGCGTTGCGGAGCTTATTGGCATCAGCTGTCGTATCGATGAAACCATTCTCTGTTAAAATAGCGGGCATAGAAGTTTCTCGAAGAACGTGGAAGTTCGCTGTTTTCTTGCCGCGGTTGGCAAAATCCACTGAGCGAACAATTTCATCATGAAGGGCATTGCGATACGTGGTGGTCGGTGCTGAAACGCCAGGATACACAAAGCTTTCAAAACCTGTGCCCCCGCCTGCATTAATATGAATAGACACGAAATAGTCAGCTCCCCAGCTGTTTGCCGCATTTGTACGCTGGGCCAAAGTGACGGACTGGTCAATTGAACGACTTAAGCGGACAGAAACGTCATCATAATCACTAATCAACATATCTCTCAGTAAAATCGCGATTTGCAGTGTTATATTTTTCTCCAAAAGTCCATTTGCAGCAGCTCCAGAATCTGTTCCTCCGTGGCCAGGATCAATAAAAATTTTCACCATCTATTCATCACCTCGTCTTTATTTTATGAGAAAATAGAAGAATTGCCTGTACAATATTGAGACTCTTTTCTGCACAATTTGTGATGAGAAAGCTACATTTTTCTAAGAAAAAACAAATTGTTGGTTTGTCCGCCTAAATTGGATGAATACAATGGAAATAGCACATCATTTCCTGGGAAACCGCAGAAATCCCTACAATATTCGGTATCTCGGGTCATTTTGACAGCAAACTTGGGCTTAAGCGGGCGATTGTCACGATTACAGCTCCACCCGAATAGAATAAAGAGAGAAGAGCGAGAGGTGAATACGTTGGAGCGAGCTGTCACATATAAAAACAACGGCCAAATCAATATTATACTTAACGGACAAAAGCAAGTATTGGTTGATGCAGATTCAGAGGCAGAATACTTAGAAGCCTTGCAGAAAAATGAGGCAAAGCACAGCATCTTACGGGAAATAGAGCGTGAAATGAACAGCCTTGTCGGTATGGATGAAATGAAACGAAACATAAAAGAGATTTATGCTTGGATCTTTGTCAATCAAAAAAGGCAGGAACAAGGGTTAAAGGTAGGCAAACAAGCGCTTCATATGATGTTCAAAGGGAATCCAGGCACAGGGAAAACAACGGTTGCAAGACTTGTCGGGAAGCTTTTCTTTGAAATGAATGTCCTCTCAAAGGGGCACTTAATTGAAGCGGAACGCGGAGATCTTGTCGGAGAGTACATTGGTCATACTGCGCAAAAAACAAGGGAGTTAATTAAAAAATCACTAGGCGGCATTTTGTTCATCGACGAAGCCTATTCTCTTGCCCGCGGAGGCGAAAAGGATTTTGGGAAAGAAGCGATTGATACCCTAGTAAAACATATGGAGGACAAACAGCACGAATTCATTCTCATTCTTGCTGGCTACTCTAAGGAAATGGATCATTTTCTATCATTAAACCCTGGGCTGCAATCCAGATTTCCAATCAATATCAGCTTTCCTGATTATACCGTCGATCAGCTCATGGACATTGCCAAACGAATGATGGCTGACAGAGAATATATATTTACCCAAGAAGCTGAATGGAAGCTGCGAGATTACTTAATGCACATTAAAAGCACCACGAGTCCTGCAAAATTCAGCAACGGCCGCTTTGTGCGAAACACGATTGAAAAGGCCATTCGAACCCAAGCGATGAGACTCCTGCTTGTGGATCATTATGATAAAAAAGATTTGCTCACGATTAAAAGTCACGATCTGCAAATGAAAGAGGATACGCCTACTTAAAATGGCGTATCCTTTTTATAAAGAGATACTAAAATAAACCAGCCGAATAGTGGTATACGTGTGATGTGTTTGGTATGATGGTACTACTGAAAACTTAAGTACAGAAAGGAAACAACTGACGTTGAATGAACATGAAATGACAGAAAAAGCGATCCTTGTCGGCTGTCAATTGCCGCATGTCACGGATGAACGCTTTCAATACTCAATGGAAGAATTAGCTTCCTTAACCAAAACGGCTGGCGGTGAAGCTGTCAGCGTAATGACGCAGAAGAGAAATAGACAAGACAGCGCAACATATATCGGTAAAGGGAAAGTAGAAGAGCTTGAAGTGCTTTGCGAGGAATTCGAATGTGATGTCATTATTTTTAACGATGAACTGTCTCCAAGTCAGCTGAAAGCTTTGGCAACTGCCTTAGATGTGAAAATTATCGATCGTACACAATTGATTTTAGACATCTTTGCAAAAAGAGCTCGGACAAGAGAGGGGAAGCTGCAAATAGAGCTTGCCCAGCTTCAGTATGCCTTGCCAAGACTAAGCGGACAAGGGATCAGCCTCTCAAGACAAGGCGGCGGAATTGGCGCAAGAGGTCCAGGTGAAACAAAACTTGAAACAGATAGACGCCATATTCGAAACCGTATTCACGAAATTAATGGGCAATTATCTACAGTCAAAGAACACCGTACAAGATACCGGGAACGCCGGAAGAAAAATGGGGTGTTCCAAATTGCCATTGTCGGATATACGAATGCCGGAAAATCTACTTTGTTTAACCAATTAACAGATGCAGATAGTCATGAAGAGGATCTGCTGTTTGCGACACTTGATCCAATGACACGTAAGATGACATTAGCATCTGGCTACAGTGTGCTGATTTCAGATACCGTTGGTTTTATCCAAGACCTTCCAACAACACTCATTGCGGCATTTCGTTCCACTCTTGAAGAAGTGAAGGAAGCTGATTATTTGCTTCACGTCATTGATTCTTCTAATGAGGATTACGAAGGTCACGAACGGACGGTTCATGAGCTTTTAGAGGAATTAGAAGCAGATCGTATTCCAATGCTGACGGTTTATAACAAAGAAGATCAAATCAGACCGGATTTCATCCCATCTTCAAAGCATCGTCATCTGTTAATCAGTGCGAGACACGAAGAAGATGTGAAACGATTAAAAGCGGATATTATGGCAGAACTGAAACAAAACTTTTTAAAGCCATATCATGTGAAGATTCCAGCGTATGAAGGAAAGCTCATCTCCGCATTAAAATCAGAAACGCTTGTAGAATCACTAGAATTTCAAAAAGAAGCAGAACTTTATGACATCACCGGGTTTAGTGGTGAGGAGCAGACCATATTAGGTCAAATCAAGAAGTATATGTTGTAAGAAAGGAATTAAATCAAGATGTTTCATACATTAAAACACGGCAGTATTTTAGAAAAAGTAGCAGCAGAAACAGAACAAGACATTTTACACATGCATCAGCAAATTGATCAAAAGAGCGAACAAAATGAGTGGCGGGTGCTTGAAAGCTACCGAAAGCATAAAGTCAGTGACTCTCACTTTAACCCGACAACTGGATATGGCTATGATGATATGGGAAGAGACACGTTAGAAAAGATCTACGCAGATGTCTTCGGAGGAGAAAGCGGCCTTGTGCGTCCGCAGATCATTTCCGGCACACATGCGATTTCCATTGCGTTATTTGGTGTGCTGAGACCTGGCGATGAATTGATCTATATGACAGGAAAACCATACGATACGCTAGAAGAAATTGTAGGGATCCGCGGCAAAGAAGGGACAGGCTCATTAAAAGATTTCCAGATTGATTACAAGGCCATTGATTTAAGACAAGATGGATCCGTCGATTATGACAAAGTAAAAGAGTCAATCTCCTATAAAACAAAAATGATCGGCATTCAGCGTTCG
Organism: Bacillus pumilus; assembly: GCF_038738535.1. Classification (NCBI taxonomy): domain Bacteria; kingdom Bacillati; phylum Bacillota; class Bacilli; order Caryophanales; family Bacillaceae; genus Bacillus; species Bacillus pumilus. Next base: position 1,646,227 of record NZ_CP046128.1, read on the forward strand.
AAAGGCTATGCGTCAAGACCCTCCTTTACAATAGAAGAAATCGAGCAAATGATCTCATTTGTAAAAGAGATCAATGAAGAAATCATTGTGTTTGTGGACAACTGTTATGGTGAATTTACTGAATTACAAGAGCCATGTCATGTGGGAGCGGATCTTATGGCAGGTTCCCTTATTAAAAATCCAGGCGGCGGCCTTGCCAAAACAGGCGGCTACATCGTTGGAAAAGAAAAATGGGTAGAAGCTTGCTCTTATCGAATGACATCTCCGGGCATCGGCAGTGAAGCGGGTGCATCGCTGTATGCGCTCCAGGAAATGTATCAAGGATTTTTCTTAGCACCGCATGTTGTGGCTCAAAGCTTAAAGGGCGCAGTGTTCACGGCTCGTTTTCTTGAGAAGCTCGGATTCCAAACGAACCCAGCGTGGAATGCGAAAAGAACGGATTTGATTCAATCAGTCGAATTTGGCGATCCTAACAAAATGATTGCGTTCTGCCAGGCGATTCAATATGCATCTCCGATCAACAGTCACGTCACACCGCATGCGAGCTATATGCCGGGCTACGAGGATGATGTCATCATGGCAGCGGGCACCTTCGTCCAAGGAGCTAGTATCGAATTGTCAGCCGATGGACCGATCAGACCGCCTTATACAGCCTACGTTCAAGGCGGACTCACGTATGCCCATGTGAAAAATGCGATTTGCAGTGCTGTAGATGCCTTATTAGAACAAGGTTTTATCGACATACCTGCTCAATAAAAAAATCCATGTTAATATTCCTAACATAGTGTTGACACATAATATAACATGAGATATAATAAATTTAAGCAAAGAGGAGGAGACAGTTGAGATGAGTGATAACATTCGCCGCTCAATGCCTTTATTCCCAATTGGGATTGTCATGCAGCTAACAGAATTATCTGCAAGGCAAATTCGCTATTATGAGGAAAATGGATTAGTATTTCCAGCAAGAAGTGATGGGAATCGCCGATTATTTTCTTTCCATGATGTTGATAAATTACTAGAAATTAAAAACCTCATCGAACAAGGTGTAAACATGGCAGGAATCAAAAAACTTTTTGCCAAAGCTGAGGCAGAAAATCCAGCGTCTGACACAAAGACCGAGGAGAAAACCACAGCCAAGCACAACTTGACAGATGATGAACTCAGGAAGCTACTGAAGAAGGAACTCATTCAGGCTGGACGTTTCCAACAAGGAACGACCTTTAGGCAGGGGGATATGTCAAGGTTCTTCCGTTAACGAATTAGCAAAAGCATTGCTATACAATTTTACCTTTTGTAGGGGAGGAGTTTTACGAAATGGCAAAATACACAAGAGAAGATATCGTAAAATTAGTAAATGAGGAAAACGTAAAGTACATTCGTCTGCAATTTACAGACATTCTCGGAACGATTAAAAATGTTGAAATTCCTGTGAGCCAGTTAGAAAAAGCTCTCGATAACAAATGTATGTTTGACGGTTCATCTATTGAAGGCTTCGTACGTATTGAAGAATCAGATATGTATCTATACCCAGATCTCAATACATTTGTTATTTTCCCTTGGACAGCAGAAAAAGGTAAAGTTGCACGCTTTATTTGTGACATTTACAAGCCGGACGGGACGCCATTTGATGGAGACCCACGTAATAACTTAAAGCGTGTCTTAAAGGAAATGGAAGAACTAGGATTTAGTGATTTCAACCTTGGGCCTGAGCCAGAATTCTTCTTATTTAAATTAGATGAAAAAGGCGAACCAACGCTTGAACTAAACGATAAAGGCGGATACTTTGACCTTGCACCAACAGATCTAGGCGAAAACTGCCGCCGTGATATCGTGCTTGAGCTTGAAGAAATGGGCTTTGAAATTGAAGCATCTCACCACGAAGTAGCACCTGGACAGCATGAAATTGATTTCAAATATGCTGGCGCTATCCGTTCTTGTGATGACATTCAAACGTTCAAACTCGTTGTCAAAACGATTGCGAGAAAGCACGGTCTTCATGCGACATTCATGCCAAAACCATTGTTCGGTGTAAACGGTTCTGGTATGCACTGTAACCTATCATTATTCAAAAATGGCAAAAACGCATTCTTTGATGAAAAAGCAGATTTACAATTAAGCGAGACTGCTAGACACTTTATCGCAGGTATCGTCAAGCACGCAACAAGCTTTACAGCGGTCACAAACCCAACGGTTAACTCTTACAAGCGTCTTGTACCTGGTTATGAAGCACCTTGCTACGTTGCATGGAGTGCACAAAACCGCAGTCCATTGATCCGTATCCCTGCATCACGCGGCATCAGCACACGTGTAGAAGTGCGCAGCGTTGACCCATCTGCAAACCCATACCTTGCACTAAGCGTATTACTTGCAGCAGGTCTAGACGGAATCAAAAATAAACTAGCCGCACCAGCACCAATCGACAGAAACATTTATGTCATGGACAAAGAAGAGCGCCTTGAAAACGGCATCTCTGACCTGCCTGCAACACTTGCAGAAGCACTTGAGTTACTGAAATCAAACGAAGTCATGATCAACGCACTAGGCGATCACCTATTCGAACACTTCATCGAATCAAAAGAAATCGAATGGGATATGTTCCGCACCCAAGTGCACCCATGGGAACGCGATCAGTATATGTCTCAGTATTAATAAAGAAAACCCCTTGGAACCAATGGTTTCAGGGGTTTTTATTTTGGTCAAATTATATTCAGAAAAGAAGAAAACGATGTGTAAACCTATGTTTAAAAAGAGAATTAGTGTTCCTAAAGAAACTGTTTTAAAGTTATTTCTACGCCACCAACTTCAATATCACTTCTAAGCAATTCTTTATGTTTTGAAGCAGCAACTTGCGCTTCTTTTTGTACTAAATTCACCTTTAGAAAGCTCTGTTACTTCTTGTGTTACAGGATCCATATGTTTAATTCTGTACTGCCATGTCGTTCCTCTTTTAATGCACTCTACATAAAACATACCTTTTATAGATAAGTATTTTTGCATTTTGCGGGATACCGAAAACTTTTAAAATGAACACTTCGACTTTACATATGTTGTAAATGCCATGTTAAAATTATACAAAGTAAATGATAGCAAGGGGGTAATGGGATGTCAGGTTTGATCTCCTCTGTAGATGTAGCAAACACACTCAACAAATGGTATTTACATATTAAAAAGAGGGAAGTTTCACAAGCAGTAGAGTTGAGGGATGAGATTCAAGAAATGTTAGGCGAAATGGAAGAAAATCAAGATGTTTTACTCTATTTCAATATTCTTGATTACAGATTTAAGGTACTTATGGAAGATTTAGTGAGGCAACCAACAATAACAGAAAGTGAAAGAGTCAAAACAGATGACATGCTAAGGTTTTACTTTTATCTTTTCAAAGGTATGTATGAGAGTGCAAAGAATAACTATTCAGAAGCTCTAGTCCTATTCAGAGTAGCTGAGAGACAATTGGACAAGGTACATGATGAAATTGAAAAGGCTGAGTTCCATTATAAAATTGGCACACTCTACTATTTCAACAAGGTCACGCTCCTTTCTCACCATCATCTACAAACAGCCAAGGATATCTACAAAGGTCATGAAGGCTACAGCATACAGACCATAAACTGTAATATGTTGTTGGCACTGAATTTGATTGATGATGGTAGACTAGACAAAGCTGAAAGAATGCTTTTGGAGTGTGTCGATAGACTGATTGAGAAGAATGATAAGAGATTGTTAGCGTTGGCTTATTATGATTTAGGATTTCTCAAAATTCAGGATGACCACCATATAGAAGCAATTGAATATTTCAACAAAGCAATTTCCGCAGATGATCTAAAACAGTCAGCTCCTGTTTCTTACTTACAATGTGCGTATGAATTTGCAAGATCAAGCTATAAATCAAATCAGTTGGATCAGGCAATAAGTTGGGTTGCTGAGGGGAAAACCTTTTCTAAAGAACAGCAGAACACAAACTTTATTTTGAAATTCAATATCCTTGAGAAATGTTATACAACACCACGGGAAAGCTATGAGGACATCAAGAAAGGGCTATATCTTTTGGAAGAAAGAAAAGCATATGTTGATTTAGAGGCATTAGCTCCTGATGTTGCCTCCATATATAAAAAGTTAAATCTTTATGAAGAAAGTAACTACTTCTTGGAATTGGCTTTAAAATCTTGTACGCTTATAGGAAAGGAGGTCATATGATCATGAAAAAAATAATGGTGATTATTACTACTGCTTTGCTGATAGGTACAATACTTGGAATGCCTATTTTACAACATACCCAGGCAGATGCTAAAAGTGATATAGTGTTACTTTCCTCAAGAGGTGCAGGATCATAAAATCAACCTCTACAGACCAGCTCCGGGGTTGAATGGTTAAAAATAGATAAATTGGATTAAAGTATAAGACTCCTTATGGTATTCTAGTAAATGAATACGCCATAAAAGGAGTCTTTTTTATATGAAAATATTAGATGCTCCATCTTTACTATCAGCTGTAGAACAAAGGTCAAAGGCCTATCATGAGCTTCAAGAAGAAATGAAACTTGTGAAAAAAGCATTAAAAAGTGTATCGGGATTAGGTGACGAGTTTACTGGAAAAGGTGCAGATAATATCAAAGCTTTTTATAATGATCTTGCACTATACACGGACACTTATCTTGATTTTATCGATATGCAAAAGGCTTTTTTAGATGGAGTGAAAGGAAAGCTTGATGATGAATCATTAGGCGGTAGTACATTTATTGACGAGCACTTCTTAGACGCTCAATTGAAGCAGGGCATTCAGAACAATAAAGATATGGTGAAGGAACAAAAAGAAGCCCTTACGGCTATTTTTGACGATATTAGTGATTTGATTGAATTGCAGACATTTTCCAGCAAAGAGGTAGACGAGCACTTAGATGATGCGAACAAAAAAAGAAAAGATGCAATTGAGGCTGTACATACATTAGATCATGCCCTAAAAACAGAATACGCAAAATCAGAAGCGATTGAGAAACATCTTGCAACTTTTTATACAAAAATGATGGCTGCTACAGGAAAAGGAAAGAACGCTCAGCCCATGTATTATGATGCAAAAGCATTTCATGAGACAGATGTGTACAAGAATCATGATAAAATCGATGCTCAAGTGAAAGCATATTTAAAATTAAAAAAAGAAGAAAAAGAGAAACGAAGAATCAAAGAATTGAAAGAAAAGCTCAATGATCCATCAAACATGTCAGTGGATCAATACTTTGAGATTGTAGACGAAATTGGATATGAAAATCTTTCTTACGATCAAAAAATGTATTACAGCCAGCTGCTTCAAATTAAAGCGCAGGAAGAAGCATCAGAGGTATTCGTTGATAGTGTAAAAGGTGCTGCAGTGGGTCTATATGATGTGGCCAAAGATACAGTAGTTGGCATCTACGATCTTGTAACAGACCCTGGGGGTGCCGTTGAATCGGTCGTAACGGCTGTTTCTCACCCAATTGAAACATCGAAAGCAATTGGAAAATCAATTTCAGACTCATTCCAAAAAGAAGTCATAGATGGTGATGCGTATTCTCGGTCACACTGGTTTGCCTATGCGACTGGTTCACTAGCAGAAATCGTCTTTGGTTCTAAAGGGGCAGGAGTCATCACAAAAACGGGGACAACAGCGGCCAAAACTACGGTGAAGAAAGGGCTTGAACAAGGAGCAAAATCATTAGACAGAGTCTCCATTCCTAGCCTATTGCCATATTCACCAAAGTTTCAAATGGCTGGCGGACCCAAGCTGCCGTACAATGTATTTGACGGAGAAAATCTTAAAAATAAACTCCTCTCCATGGCAAAGCGTCTAGACAACAACTCAGGATACGGAATCTCTAAGACAGGCAGACGATTACCAGCACCAAAATCACCGCCAACCGTTGTCAGTTACGGAGATCACTATGTGAGATGGAAACGTAAAAAAGTATTAAAACCCAATGTCGTTTATTCAACAAAGCAAGGGTACACCTACACAACCGACCACTACGGAAGGATTGTCAAAGTCGAAGCAAGTGATTTAAAATACGGAGAGATCAAAAGAAACCAATATGCCCAATCCAATTCAGGGAAGCCTGACAGATTACTAGATGATGATGGTGGGCATTTAATTGCTTCAATTTTTAAAGGATCTGGAGATATTGATAATCTTGTGCCGATGAATGGGAATTTAAACAAAGGTGAGTGGAAAAAGCTTGAAAATACTTGGGCTGATGCTCTTCAAAATGGTGATGAAGTTAAAGTGAAGATTACACCTAACTATAAAGCGGATTCTCTACGCCCAGAAACTTTTGATATTAAATATAAAATCGGTGATGATGAATGGGAAATCAAAAGGTTCGACAATGTGTATGGAGGTAAAAAGTAATGAATGAAGAAAAAATAGAACATTTATATAAAGAGATAGTTGATGTTGTAGTGGGAACAATACCAATTGAATGGGGAAAGGTGTATTTATATGGTGAGGTAGTTAAAGGTTCTCAAACTGTTTACTTTTATTTTTCATCTAAAGAAAATGAGGGTAAACTGGTATATAGTCATGAGATCACTGAACTTTTTGAAGTGAGTGAACATGAATACAAAGAAAGATGGCATCAATTAGTTGACTGTATCCAAGAACTTAAGAGAGAGTTTGAACAAAATGGTCAAGAACCTTGGACAAACTTCACAATGATATTTGATGAAACGGGGCATTTTAATATAGAATTTAATTATGATGACCTTTTGAATACAAACCCTCATGAAAGAAAAACTATTTGGAAATATAATCATCTAGGTATTATACCTAAAAGTAATTCTGGTAAAAAACATTTAGAAAAATACTTCTCTACATTGGAGTAACTTTTAGAGATGTTATAAAATTCGTTTTGATAGATTAAAGAAATAAAGACTAGAGAACATATTGAGAGCATCATTCCAAGCTGAAATGGTGCTCTTATTCAATAATGCCCCCTATTAATCAATAACAAAACAGACACACTTAGCAACAAAATAAAAATCAATACATATGGAATCAACTGTGTATTGATTAGCATGTCAAAGAAACCGATTCACGAAAGCAAAAATATCGAAAAACACAATATTCTTTTCTAATTAAATCTTTCTTTTCACTTTATCGAAACCAATAAACCGTCACTTCACAATCACCCAATACCTCTTCAATCATGTCTTCCACAATCGTCCAATCGCCGCCCGCCAATCCGCAGCCGATCCCGTAAGGAATGGCGATGGAAGTTTGGTTTTTCTTTTCATTTGAATGGGTTACTGTGTCTTTTAGGCTTTGTAAGCAGCTGCGTAAGGCATCGTAGTCCGTTTGCATTCTTTTTCTACCGTATCCAGTTTGAGCAAATAAGTTGGCAATTGTTTTTCCGTCATTAGTTGTGATGAGTTGAACGGAGCTTAACAAGTCATCTCCTTGTTCTGTACATAATTGTTTATAATCTTTGTATATATTGGGGTATTTGCTTTTGATTTGTTTGGCTAATCCAGCGCCCATGACCCCTTTACAGTTCACCTGATGACAGAGATGTCTTCACTTGCCTCTAAAATGTTACCATCCACTGTTTTGATCACATCAAGTAACCCCTTTTTAATAAAATGCAAACTTATGTTCTATTTTATCAGTTTTGATCAAATTATTTAATAGCAAAAATGCTTTTTATGAGTTTCGTTTATTTGAAGACACTTCACAACAACTTGATTGTCAAAGCAGGTGCATGTCATCTAAAATATGGAGAGACTAGAAAACACGAAATGATGCAAAGAGGAGTCATTTATGAATCAATTAGAAACGAATCGTTTAATTCTTAGACCGTTTTGCGATGAAGATGCGGCAGGGATGCTGGAGTACTTGTCTAATCCAAGAGTAAATTGTTTTCTTAGTGATCGAATTTTTTCATTAGAAGAAGCTGTGGCTAAAGTGCAAAAGAGAAAAGAAGATCATTCATATGTAGCGGTTTGTTTAAAAGAAAGTCAACTAATTATCGGTGAGTTGTTTCATTTAAAAGAGGAGCCTGATACGTATTCAATCGGCTGGAATTTCAATGCAGCATATGAAGGAAAGGGGTATGCACGTGAGAGTGCTGAAGCATTCTTGACCTATTTATTTGTAGAAAAGGGAGCAAGGCGGCTTTATGCCTATGTAGAAGATGATAATGTCCGTTCACAGGCATTATGTGAGCGATTAGGCATGCGGAAAGAAGGCCTTTTTCTTGAGTTTATTTCATTTACTACTTATGAGGACGGCACCCCTAAATATGAAAATACGTATCAATATGCTTTGCTAAAAAAGGAATGGGAGCAGCATCACTCTCTATAGAGCACTCAGTGAATGATGTGCAGGTGACAGCAAAGTGACAAACATGTCATATGATTCCATGGTTTGTTCGTTCGATCGATGGAGCGGTCATCTCATTTCAATTATCCTTGTCATAAATCGAGGAAAAAGGGATGAAATGAGATGCAGGGATTTAATGAAAATTTATTTAGGTGGGTGAATCAGCTCAGTATCGATCATGGTTACTTGAATCCGTTATTCATTGGACTAGCTGAATATACAGTGCTGTTAGCAGCGCTCATGTGTCTGTTCATATGGTTTCAAAATCGGAGCAGAACCAATAGGCAGGTGGTCGTATCTGCCGGATTTACTTTCATATTGGCAGAGTTAATTGGCAAAATTGCAGGAATTTTTTATTCCAACCAGCAGCCCTTTGCCGAAATGAGCCATGTCAATCTTTTGATTCAAAAGGAAGTAAATAACTCTTTTCCGAGTGATCATACCATCTTTATTTTTTCTGTTTGTCTGATCTTTTGGCTTTTTCACAAACGCCATGTTTATTGGCTGATCATTGCGTGCGCCGTTGGTTTTTCAAGGATTTGGGTAGGTGTCCATTATCCATTTGATGTCTTAGCAGGTGCTGTCATGGCGTGTTTAACAGCGGTCGCTGTTGTATATTTGCCGATATGCCAAAGGAGCGTTAATACCATTTTGTCATGTTATGAGTGGCTTGAGCAGAAAGTTGTAAGGAAGAGAACAAAATAACATGTTGCAGCAAAATACCCCGGTCTGTTAATGGCTCAGATCGGGGTGCTTTTTATTTTCGCCAAAACGTTGAACAATCCGCTTTGTCTTCGATATTAAATTCGATGATTTTTTTTAGGAGAGGATAATCAACTGGCAAGCTTTCCTTCATGCGAAACATCTTTTTTCCATGATCGTAACCCGCTTGTACAATGTCAGCTGAAAAGTGATCGATTCCTTTACCTTCTGGTGCGACAGAAATGTGATGTTTTGCTACGCTAAACCCAATAATAAATGTGCCGTGGTCTGTGAACATGGGCTGATTCCAAGCAATTCTTGGCTCTAATTGAGGGAATGTGTCTAAAATCCATTGTAAAATGTCTTGTGTGCGCTGCTTCAGCTTTGGATTACCGATATTGCTTACATATTCTTCAAACACATGCATGATGTTTTATCCTCCAATTCCATCGACCTAATAAGCCTCAGACGGGATTCGAACCCGCACTCCTTTCGTAAGCATAGGCTAGGGGCAACACGCTTCCCTACGGAATTTCACCGACAGGAATTTCACCTGTCTCAGCTCGTGTGCTTTTCGGTGCTTCTGAAACCCTTGCCTTGCGACCCGCCAGCTACAATTTGTTTTACGGCGCTCTTCCCTTCTAGAGCTACTGAGGCGCGGAAGTTATTGATCATATGATATATAGTAAAATGCTAATAGGGTTATTGTAAAGGAAAATCTAAAGGAAGAGATGATCCTTAACCATTAAAAGATAAATAATGAAATCAGTATGAGTGAAAGATTGTATACATGTTAAAAAAGACTTACCTAAACCTAGCTTACGCTCTCAATGAGGTTTTATATAAAGCTCCCGTTTAGAAGAATTTTTTTACTTTATAGTAAAAAACGACCCCAAAATTGGAAGTCGTTTTGTAAATATTTTTATTTTGAAACAAAGCATTTTCCGTTAGATAATACTTCGCATTTTACAAGGAAATAACTGTTACTACTTGTCCAAACTTGAGTGTAACTTACCCCATTTTGTTTAATTAATACGTAATCCCACTGATCAGGATAAGCATCTCTGACCCACTCTAACGGAGCAGCACTTGCAGTATTCATAGAAAATAACATTGTTGCAGAAAAGGCGATAGATAATACAGCTTTTTTTAATGTTGATTTTTTCAAACAAAACAACTCCTTAATTTGAATTAACCTATTATTTGTAAATAGGTTAATTCAATAGTATCAAAGAGAAAAAGCATTTTGTGTCGAATTTTGTAAAAATACCTTAAATTTACCTATTTATATAAGGTGATAATTTTCACAATGTATGAATAAACCTTTTAACACTTTTAAAGCTTTATTGATTTGTTTTTTTATTTGCGTATAACTGGCGTCGTTTTTGGCGGAGCATGACGTAATATCGTAATAGATGAATTGAACAGCTTTTAAAAGTGACTTTTCGTTCGGTAAATTTTGCGATTAGTTCCATGGGTTCTCTTTCTGCCGCTGATCTTTACGCGAATCGCACAAAATAGTCAAAGGCACATATGATAAAAGACCATATGGATTTGTATACAGCATTGAATTGGGCTGATAGAAAGTGACAAACCTGTTGATGAGTAAACTGAAAGAGATAATTAATCAAACAAAAAATGAAGGCTTTACTCACAAACGTTCAATGAGTTCTCCTTTTTTGCTCATCATGGAAAATGGGGAACCTTTCTACTCCTGGGTGTTCGTTGAAAGAAGTGTGTTTAATACTTGCTATTTTTCTTTGATTTCCATCAATGAAGAACAGAATTGTGTGGTGTTAGAGCTCCTTGTTCCATGCTGCATGAGGTCGACTTGCTGTCAGAAAGTCTTGTATCGATCCAGTTCAAAGATCCTTGTTGATCTTTCTTTTTTATGCGGAATGATTGAAGCAGAGCTGCCAGTATATGATGCGCTCATTTTAAAGAACATAGAACCTCACCACCTCCTTCTTGATTTTTCAACATCCCCCAGTTCGGTTGAAATCTGGCGTAATGGAACAAGATTACTAAATACAGCAACAGTGGTTTTGCATCATCATGATGATCAAGAAGTGCCAGTTTCTATTACCATTCAAACAAAAAAAGCATGTCATGACATATGTGTCCAAAAAGGAGAAAGTCGATCGATTACTGTAAAAGATATGATGTTGATTTTAAAGAAACAAGCCACTGAAAACGTGCAAGCGCGCTTAGACATTCAATTAAACATGGTACAAAGGAAAAAAATAAGGCTTTGAGTCTGGGATAATCGCACAATCTTCATAGAACACTAGATCATAGTCTATCAAGAATAGGTTGAAGGAGGGTTAAAATGGCTATTTTAGGCGGGTGTAGTAATGAGCAAACAGGCTTTGTGAATGATGCGGTATGCTTCACAGTCGATTTAGCAGCAGCAGCGGATCCAGTTGTCGTCTGGACGGATGGAACACCATTTGTCATAAACGGGACCATTATGGTGGAAAACAACGGAATCGTGGCTGTAGCACCAACTGTGACATTAGAGGTCAACGGTGCGGCTGTTCCAGATTTCACTGTACCTCCAGGAGAGAGTCGATCCATTACGCTCAGTGATCTTAACTCCATTGGGATTGTAGCTACTGGCGGGACCTCGACTGGAAGTATTGTCGTTTCTTTTTCTCTCAATTATCAGTATTAGTGTGTATGTCTTAAAGATTCCACAGTTTGAAAGAAGTGAGAGGCATGTGCGCCCAACTTAATATGTGTGGAGGAATAACAGGTCCAACGGGAGCAACCGGCCCGACCGGAGCAACAGGTCCAACAGGATCAACCGGCCCAACAGGTCCAACAGGATCAATGGGATCAACCGGCCCGACCGGAGCAACAGGTCCAACGGGAGCAACCGGAGTAACCGGAGTAACGGGTTCAACAGGAGCAACCGGCCGGACCGGAGTAACGGGTTCAACAGGAGTAACAGGTCCAACAGGAGTAACAGGTCCAACGGGAATAACCGGAATAACGGGTCCAACCGGAGTATCCGGAACAACCGGATCAACCGGCCCGACCGGAGTAACCGGAACAACAGGATCAACAGGCCTGACCGGAGTAACGGGTCCAACCGGAGTAACCGGCTCGACCGGAGTAACGGGAACAACCGGATCAACGGGCCCAACAGGAGTAACAGGTCCAACGGGAGCAACAGGATCAACCGGCCCAACCGGATCACCAGGAGTAACAGGTCAAACCGGCACAATTGTGACCGCTAACTCAATGTACGCGTCCAATACGTCGGGAAGTACAGTGCTTGTTGTCTTAGGCGGGACAGCGGTTTCCTTGCCTAATAATCAGAGCTTAGATGGTTTTACGGCAAGTGGTGGAAATACGATTTTTACAGTGCCTGTCTCAGGCCGCTATTTCATCACATATCAAGTGAACACAAGTGTAGCGCTGCTTGCCGGAACAAGGATCATTAACAGCGGATCTGCCATTCCTGGTTCTATATTAACACCCGCTTTATCGGCATCTACCTACAACGTATCACTCATTACAACACTTGCAGCAGGTAACCAGATTTCTCTCCAAATTTTCGGTTTAGTCGCAGCAATAGTGTTACTTGGGGGAGGATCGGTTGGAGCGGCACTTACTATTATACGATTGGAATAAGGACAAAAAGCCCCCAAAAAAGGGCTTTTTCATTTCATTACGAGATGATTGGTTACTTTAAAACCGAAAAAAGGCGGAATTTTTACACAAACATCATTGACTAGAAGAAAGAAACGCATTTTCAATGGAAACGGTTATTGAAGATTCGAGAGATTCATATTAAAATGATCTCAAATGGACTTAATTAGCAATTGCTAATAGAAGTTCCATATTTAGTGAAATCATGTGATGCAGCTGAAGGTGATTGGGGGTGTAGAATGAGCAAGATTCCTGTTGCGGAATTGGCATCATTATTAAATGACTGGAACATGGAAATCAAAAAAGATCATGCAGATGAGGCAGAACGGTTATTTGCTAAAGCGAAACAAGCGGTAGAGGAAATTGACGATGCGGACATCCTTATGTACTATTCTCTTCTTGAGAAGAGGCATCACATTCTCATGTACAATTTAAGAGGGCAAAAGGGCAGTGTTTCAACGAGAAGTATAGAAGGTCATCACGGGAAAAAAGAGGATGACTTGTCTAACCGACTTGCCTACTATTTTGATTTTTATGAGGGTGTGTATGAGCAGCATCAAGGAAATTACGAGGTTGCATTGCAAATGTATCAAAGTGCTGAAAAGCTCTTAGATAAAATTCCAAGTGAGATCGAACGTGCTGATTTCGATTTTAAGGTGGCCTGGCTTTACTACCGGCTTAGTCATATCATGCTCTCATTAAGCTATATCCGCAGAGCACTTCACGTCTATAAACGGCACAAGCATTATGAAAGAAGAACAGCCCTTTCATACTCTCTCATTGCGGCGAATCAAACAGAGATCGGCCGGTATGAAGAGGCGCTTGAAAATTATCGCCTGGCGGAAGAGGTTTTGACAAGCGAGCAGGATGACTTTATGCTGGCTCAGCTCCATCACAATGTAGCCATTTTATATTCATTTTGGAACAAACCGAAAGAATCAATACGTCATCTTGAAAAAGCACTGTCCCATCAAGAATATTATGAGTCGGATTTCTTTTTCCATTCTACGTATCTGATCAGCCGGGAACTCTGTGTGATTGGTGAAAAGCAGCGTGCAAGCCAATATATAGAGGCTGCGTATGCCAGAATAAAAGATGCTTCTCATGAAGTGTTTCAGCTGAAAATAGGCATCGTCCATGACCTTTACTTAACGAATGCACCACAAAGATTTCAGCAAATTGATGAGAAATTAAGAAAGTTAGAAGAGAAGAATGAATATCATGAAGTAAAAGAGCTTTCACATTTTGCTGCTAAGTATTGTGAAAAGCAAGCACTTTATGAGCAGTCTGTTTTTTACTTGAACAAAAGTTTAGAAGCGGATTTACATATGAAAAGAATGGGGTTGATTTAAGATGAAAACAGGTTTAAAAGTATTATTCGTTGTAGGTTTAGCGATCGCTGCGTCAGTTCTGACTCAAAACGTTGCGGGTTCTTTCGAAGTAGCAGAAAAAATCATTGGTGGTTAATCCACCATTTATCTCTCGCCCTTGTTGATCATCGTCAGCAAGGGTTTTTTGTATGTTGTTAATAGGCTCTTCTTATTAAACGCTACAAGAACGTTTAATAAGAAGAATTCGCAACAAAGGGGGTGTGCAAATTTGTTACCTGCCCCATTATTCTAAATAAACATAGGGCAGCGCAACAAGTTAAAAAGGTCACCTTTCTTTGCTTAATTTAATTTTTTGCAGGACTTTTCATTCACATTTTATCAAATTGGTCTATTGTACATAGAAGTAAAAGAAAAAGTCGGAACACCGCTCCATTTGTCATGCATATGATGTGATGAGTTGTTAGACGAAAGCAGGTGATTGTATGTATCCACGAGTTTATGGAGGTTTTCATGGAGGCGGTTTTAGCGGTGGGGGAGCACATATCGGATCGGTTGGTTCTCATATCGGCTTTGGCGGGTATTATGTGAGCTCTGGTGTGTTTTCTGGTTTAGGCGGTTTCCCTGGATACGGGGGATTCGGGACATTTTCTGGATATCCGTATGGCTCCACGTTCATTATGGGGCGTCCTCCTGGTTTTTATGTGAGAAGTTATGAGTGAACGTTGAAATAGCCATCTAACGATTGGCTATTTCAATTGGTGAAAGTGCTTCAATGCAGCAGTGATCACAATCACCCCAAGGATAGAGATAGGCAGCCAAATGATGATAAACGGGTCGTACGCATCTGTGTATGCCGCTAAAGCGGCACCTAGGCAGTAAAAGACAATAGAGCCTATTCGCATGAAACTGACATGCTGTATAGGAGCTTTTCTTTTTTCCCGGTGTGAAATGCGCTGAGCCAAATCTTCAAATAGGTTAGCGAGTGTACTCGTTAGAACCGTTGTGGAAATGCCAGCCACATTTAATTTGCGGGCGGCCGCTGTCTGCAGGCCCATGGCCATACTTAAAAGGATAATGAGCATAAAATAAGCACCTTGTGTATAAGGGAAAATGGTCATGAGAGCAAATAGAAGTAGTATCATGACTTCTATGATAAAGATACGTGTAACGGCTTTTGGCCAAAACGTTTTCTCATGCTTTCCGCCTATCACAACAGCAAGTAAAACCCCTAGAACGAATCCACTCAGTGCAGTGATGGAATGAAGGGCTGTTAGCTGCAAGGAGCTTCCTGCTGCAATGCCAAGCAGCACAATATTACCTGTCATATTGGCTGTAAACACATGCCCTAGGCTCAAATAGCCAATCACATCTACAATACCTGCGGAAAGGCACAAGAAGATTAGTGCTGTATTTCGAAATGAATGTGCGGTCAAAATGGTCATCCCTTTCTTACTCTCTAATGAATAAGTGTAACGCTTAATGACCGCGTATGTCCATCTTATGTGCCGGTATAATGTCTTCAAGCCGATGTAAGACTTGTCTGAAAGTGTCATCATTTACAAGATGCCTCATACGGCGGAATGGATCTCCTTTTTCCTTTAGACGCTCTATAACAGCTGGCATGGTAAACAAAGAAGGATGAAGGCCATCGTGATGGAGTTCGCCCCATTCAAGCGGTGTCGCTACAAGTCCAAGCTCATTTCCTCTTGGTGAATAGGGCGCGATGATTGTTTTTCCAGCATCGTGCTGAATATAGTCTAAATACAAGCGATTGCCGCGTTTTTTCTTAAGACGTTCTAAAGTAAATAGCTCAGGAGCTTGTTCACATAAAAATTGGCATATAAACGCGGTGAATGATCTCGTTTCTTCGTATGTGAAGGCATTTTTCTTTAATGGAATATACACTTGCAGTCCTTTACCGCCGCTTGTTTTAATAAAGGCTGTAAGAAAGAGCCCGTCTAAAAGCGCTTTGATTCGCTTGGCAGCTTCTATGGCTAGATGAAACTCGTTAACAGATGGCGGGTCTAAATCAAAGACGATTTCGACCGGCCGGTCCGTATCCCTTGTTTCAAAAGGAATATGAAATTCCATCGCAAGCTGGTTACCGAGCCAAAGAAGCGTCTGAGGGTCATTACAGACCGTGTAAGCAATATCATCAACTTGATCGGTCAACACAAAATCTGGTGCATAATCAGGTGTCGACTTTTGATAAAAGAATTCATCCCCAGCGCCATGGGGGAACCGAATTAAAGTAAGTCGTCTTTCACGTAAAAAGGGCAAGAGATAGGGAGCCGCTTGTCTCAAATAAAGTAAGTAATCTGCCTTGTTCAGATGAAGAGCCGGCACAATCGGTTTTTCAGGATGAGTGACGTCAATCACGGCAGGGAGCGGATACAGCTGTTTGAGCATTTGCTGAAACGTACACGCTGCTGGGTCAGTATCTAGTAAAAAGGAAGAAAAACGCGGCTCTCTTAAGGCGGATCCATCAAAGGATATACAAGCAATGCTGGCGACGATAGAAGGAGGGATTTCATATCCTGATGCTCCTTTTAGCTGGCCTTTTGTTTGAAAGAGTGTACGCAGCGTTTGTTCTTCTTCTTTAGAAAACCCATGCTTGAATTGGACAACCTCGGTGAGATGATGATCTTGATAAATACAGCCTTGGAAATAGCCATTTTCTTTATCAAAACGAGTCACAATGACAGAGACATAGCGCCAGTTTTTGACTTTCAGCCATTCTTTTGACCGGGTATTGTCGTGCCATTTACTCGTCTTTTTTTTCGCAACGAGTCCTTCTGCTAAATACGTCGTCATCAGCTTTTTCATATATTCATGATTTGTGTCTGTATGAATAAGTTGAAGAAGGGAAGGGTGCTCCAGCTGAACAGTTGGCGGAAGTTTTGCTTCTTGGAAAACTTGCTGTAACTGTTTTTTCCTATCCATCAACGGTAAATCAACAAGGGATCTCCCTGTGCATCTTAATAGATCAAATGCAATCAAATGACATGGAAACCGCTCAGCCTGCAGCTTAATAGCCTCTTTGTTTTTCAGCCTGCCTCTTTGCTGAACCCTCGCAAAATCGCTTTGCTGTTCATCCAGTAAAAAGACCAATTCCCCATCAAACGTAAGTGGTAAAAAAGGAGCAAACTGGTCCCTTAATTGTTCGCACTGTTCAATAACCTCAGGAAACTGTTCGTTTAATCGTTTTCCGGCTCTACTTTCTAAAAGAATCTCGTTTTCCTCCCACATCAGGATGGTCCGAAAGCCATCATATTTTAATTCATACACCCAGTCTGAACCGGTAGGAATATCATGTGCCGCCGTTAATCGCATAGGTTTCATTGTCATGTCACTTCCTCATATGATGTGTTCTTAGAGTGGGATGAAATTTTCATTCGCATACATAAGTCTAACGAAAACATTGCATAGTAAGGAGAAAAGAACGGAGGCGACGCGATGCATACAGTTTGGAAAGGCGGCATTAGCTTCGGATTGGTCAATATTCCAGTTAAGCTGTTTACCGCTACAGAGAACAAAGATATTAAGTTAAGACAGCTGCATAAAGAGTGTCACACGCCCATTAACTATAAAAAGGTTTGTGCCAACTGCGGGGAAGAGGTGGCACCAGAACAAATCGTCAAAGCGTACGAGTATGCGAAAAATAAATTTATTGAATTAGACGAGGAAGAGCTTGAAAAACTGCGAAAAGAAAATGAAGAAAAAGCGGTTGAAATCATTGATTTTGTGAAAATAGAAGAGATTGATCCAATCTATTATGAAAGAAGTTACTTTTTATCACCAGATACTGGCGGAGCAAAGGCTTATTCATTATTAAGAAAAGCTTTAGAGGAATCTGGGAAAATTGGCGTGGCAAAAATTATGATCCGCTCAAAGGAGCAATTAGCAATCGTTAGGTGCTATGAACATATTTTGCTGATGGAAACCATTCATTTCCCTGATGAAATTAGACAAGTATCTGATGTACCGAATATCCCCCAAGAGGAGAACATTGTAAAGAAAGAGTTAGATACAGCGCTCCTTTTAATCGAGCAGCTGACCACGACATTCGATCCAGCGGCATATCAAGATGAATACAGAGAACAGCTGATGAACTTAATTGGCGATAAAATATCTGGAGAACATACGGTTCAGCCAGAAACGACAGGCAAAAAAGATCCTGCATCCAATGTGACTGATTTAATGGCGGCTCTACAGGCTTCAATCGATCGATCAAAACCAGCCAAAGCGAAAAAAGCAGCACCTAAAAAAAGAAAAGCACCAGCGAAAAAAGAAAAGAATGCATAAGAAAAGACCGCTTACGGGCGGTCTTATTGCGGTTTTAACACGTCCTGAATTGTTCCATCTTTTCTGTGGATAACAACAGAAGTCCCTTTATTAGATGCAATCTCCTTTGCCCGGTCAATTGCTTCTTGTTTCGTTTCTTTGACCTCACTTGCTCGTTTTGCTTTCTCTGTTTGAACCGCCCAGCCTTCTTCGTGCTTGACGACATGCTGCGCATGATCCATGAGCTCTGGTCTTGCAGAGCTGCTGCCCTCAGAAGGTTTGACAGAACCATGAGATGAGAAATTCTTTATCTCTTTCTCCGTTGCGTTTTTCTTCCACTCTTTCGCTTGACTGATCGCAATTGGGATGGCTCTATTTTCGTCATAGCCTTCCTGTATCATTTTGTTGGCAATCTCAAGCGCTTTTTTTCGAATGACGTTATCTAACGATTGAAATGAAGCCGGATAATCATTCATCGTCCAAGGCATATGAAACGCTCCTTTCTTTTATTTGAACACCTTCCCCCATCTGCAATGGATCAAACATATCATTCTTCTCAAACCAATGAATGGGATAAAATACATCGTTTTGCTGAGGCGGAATCTCATCAAATCCCGCAGAATAGAAGGGAGAAAAGGAGTGGTTTGGATGATGATAAAAGGTTTGTATGAAGCCCATTTACCTGTGAGTGATTTGAAGGCATCTATTGCGTTTTATGAAAAATTGGAATTGACACTTGCTCACGAAAATGAACGAGTTGCTTTTTTATGGATTGAAAAAGGAAAGAGCTGGCTTGGCTTGTGGAAAGTAGATATAAATGCCTTTCCATACCATCCCTCGACTCGGCACGTTGCCTTTCAAATTACAACGTCCAGTATCGAACAGATCAAGGCTTGGCTTGTTGAAAAAGGCATCAGTATTCACCCAATGTTTGGTTTTTCAGAAGAGGAACAGCCTTTAGTTCTGGATAATCCGCCGCAATTTCATGCAGCGATCTATTTTCTTGACCCAGATGAGAATTTGCTTGAATGCATTGCCCCGCTTGAACTTGATACAGCAGAAGACTACAATATCATGACATATGAGGACTGGGATAGAAAGAAAAATCCGTTTATTGATTGACAAAATCACTCATTGTAACTATATTGATTACAACGGTGGTGAAAGATTGTGAAACAAATTAGCAGCAGGTATCCGATTGCTGTTCATATTTTGTCATTTATTGCAGGTGTTCCAAAAGAGTGTACAGGGGATTTTATTGCGGAAAGTGTGAATTCAAATCCAGCCATTGTTCGAAAAATGATGGCAATGCTCAAACGGGCGGGACTTATTGAGATACGCCGCGGAGTAGGCGGTGCTTACTTAAAAAGGCCGGCAGAGGAAATCACGCTGTTAGATGTGTACCGTGCTGTCGATGTAAGCGAGGATGAAGATTTATTTAACTTCCATCAGCCAGTCATCGCATGTCCGATTGGTCAAGCAATGGATACAAGACTGAGGAGTGAACTAAAAGAAGCTCAGGCAGCGCTTGAAAATCACCTCAAACAAGTGACCATCCAGCAATTGTTGACAGAGTCAGAATAAAAGAAGCTCAGGCTGAACTTGAGCTTTTTTTACACCAGTTGTTGTAATCGAGATGGTTATAACGAATAAACGGATACGTAAAGCTGTACCAAAACATCACCGTCGAATCACAAAATGAGGAGGTCAAACAAATGAAATTATTAGTAACAGGCGCAACAGGACAACTTGGATCGCTCGTCGTCCAGCATTTGCTTACAAAGGTACCGGCTGAACAAATTGCGGTCAGTGTTCGAAACCCGCAAAAAGCAGCACATTTGAAGGAAGCTGGGGTGGATGTACGCCACGGAGACTTTACTCAGCCAGACACCCTTAAGGCAGCCTTTCAAGGCATTGACCGTCTTTTGATGATTTCAACTGCAGAAGGAGACCGCGTGCAGCAACATACGGCTGCCATCCAAGCGGCGAAAGCAGCTGGTGTATCCTTTATTGCTTATACAAGCGTTGTGAGTGCAAGAGAGAGTCAGCTTGTCCTTGCACATGACCATGCAAAAACAGAAGAAGCGATTGTGGCCTCTGGCATTCCTCATGTGTTTTTAAGAAACAATTGGTATGTAGAAAACGAAAAAGATACGATTCTAGCAGCCGTTAGCGGCGCACCATTTTTAAGTCCAATTGGTGATGGCAAGGTTGGCTGGGCAACAAGAAATGACTACGCAGAAGCGGCCGCAAATGCGTTAACACTTCCTGTACATGACCAGGAGATATATGAGCTGTCAGGACCTCTTCGGACGCATACTGAACTTGCACACATTGTCAGTGAGGTAAGCGGAAAAGAGATCAAAGTCGAGCAAATTGATGTCGACACATTTGGAGAGTTTTTAGCTTCAAATGGTGTACCAAAAGAAGCTGTTCCGTTCGTCAAAGCCATTCAAAGCGGCATTCGCGATGGTGCCTTAGCTGTTGAAAGCCGTGATTTCGAAACATTATTAGGCCGGCCCTTAACACCTATCGAAGAAAGAATTCGTGAATTGATTTCAAAATAAATCTTCTCAAGCGCCCTATCAAAAGGGCGTTTTTTTCATTCAAGCTACACATGCCATATGTCCAAATTTAGACAAATCACTTCGTTGAAATTTCAGAAATTTGGGATTAAAATGAAAATAGGGTCTGTTATTTCGTCATCAGATGACCAAATTAATGAATCAAATTGCAGCAAAGAAGGGAAGTTCGCCGATGAAAGTCCATTTATTCGTTACCTGTTTAATTGACACCATGCAGCCAAGTGTAGGAAAGGCGACAGTGAAAGTACTAGAAAGGCTCGGTGTAGAGGTGGAATTTCCAGAGGCACAAGTGTGCTGCGGACAGCCAGCCTTTAACAGCGGCTATACAAAAGAAACCATCAAAGCAGCAAAAAACATGATCAAAGCCTTTGAATCAGCTGAATATGTCGTGACGCCGTCAGGTTCTTGTAAGGCGATGTTTTTAGAATATCCTCATCTTTTAAAAGAAGACCCAGTGTGGTCAGCAAAAGCTGAGGCACTTACTGAGAAAACATATGAATTAACCGAGTTTATTGTTGATATATTACACGTCACAGATGTAGGGGCGAGCCTGAAAGGAAACGCAACCTATCACACATCCTGTCATATGACGAGACTGCTGCGAATTAAGGAAGCACCTATCACACTGTTGTCAAATGTCAAAGATTTGACGATGACACCATTGCCGCGTGCAGAAAATTGCTGCGGATTTGGAGGAACCTTTTCAGTAAAAATGACACCTATTTCTGAGCAAATGGTCGATGAGAAAGTCCAAAGCATAGAGGAGACAGGCGCTGAATACATTATTGGTGCTGACTGCGGATGTCTGCTGAATATTGGCGGGAGGCTGAATCGTCTTGATAAGCCCATTCAAGTGATGCATATCGCAGAAGTATTAAATAGCCGCTGACTTTAAGAGGGGGAACGGCAAATGAGTATGAAAATTGGAGAGAAGGGCTTTAAAGAACGAATCGGGGAAGGGTTAGAAGATACTGTCATGAGAGGTGCTGTTTCCTCAGCGCAGGAACGCCTGTATGAAAGGCGGCTATCTGCGAGCGAAGAGCTTGGCAACTGGGAAAAGTGGCGAGAACTTGGCGAGGAAATCCGGCAGCATACGCTGACGCATCTTGATGACTACTTATACCAATTAAGTGAAAGCGTTAGTGCACGTGGAGGACATGTCTTTTTTGCAAAAACAAAGGAAGAGGCATCGGCGTATATACAAAATGTGGCACAGAAAAAAGCGGCCAAAAAGATCGTTAAATCAAAATCAATGGTCACAGAAGAAATTGAAATGAATCAAGCGCTTGAAGAGATCGGCTGTGAGGTGGTGGAAAGCGATCTTGGCGAGTATATTCTGCAAGTAGATGATCATGAACCTCCTTCACATATTGTGGCACCTGCTCTTCATATGACGAAAGAACAAATACGGGAAGTATTTCATGAGAAGCTAGGGTATGAGATGTCAGAGACACCTGAAGACATGACGAGTTTTGTGAGAGCCATATTACGTGAAAAATTCCTCGAAGCTGACATTGGTGTCACTGGCTGTAATTTTGCTGTCGCCAATACAGGTTCCATCTGCCTTGTGACAAATGAAGGGAATGCGGATCTTGTCACGGCTATCCCGAAGACACATATCTCCGTTATGGGCATGGAACGGATTGTTCCAACGATGGAGGAACTGGATGTCCTTGTTGGTCTTTTGTGCAGAAGTGCAGTTGGTCAGAAATTAACAAGTTATATTTCTGTCGTCGGGCCAAAAGGAGAAGAAGAAGTGGATGGACCAGAAGAATTTCACTTGGTCATTGTGGACAATGGGCGGTCCAATATATTAGGTACTGCCTTTCAGCCTGTTCTCCAATGTATCCGGTGCGCAGCCTGTATTAATGTGTGCCCAGTTTACCGGCATGTGGGCGGACATTCATACGGATCGATTTATCCGGGGCCAATTGGCGCTGTTCTTTCGCCGCTTCTTGGCGGCTATGATGACTACCAAGAGCTCCCCTTTGCATCAAGCCTTTGCGCAGCCTGCACAGATGCTTGTCCAGTAAAGATCCCGCTTCACGAGTTATTAATAAAACATCGACAAGTCATCGTTGAAAAAGAGGGGAGAGCGTCTAAAACTGAAATGATGGCGATGAAAATGTTCGGTATGGGCGCATCGACTCCCGGAATGTATCAATTCGGAACAAAAGCAGCCCCTGTATTGATGAATCGTATGGCTTCAAACGGACAGATTTCAAAAGGAATAGGTCCTTTAAAGAATTGGACAGATATTCGTGATCTGCCAGCTCCAAGTAAAGAAAGATTCAGGGATTGGTTTAAAAAGAGACAGAAGGAGGAGCAGTGATGAAGGGAACCATTTCTCACCGAGAGTCGTTTTTAGCTCATATCCGTAAGCAATTAGGTAAAGATTCCTCCCCGTCTGCATCTATTCAGCGTCCAGCTTGGAAGCATCAAGTCCAGTGGGAAACAAACGGACTTTTGTCTAAAGAAGAACTAGTCGAGCAACTGAAGAAGCAATGTCAACGAATTCACACAAGAGTGGTCGAAACAACACCACAGGAAGCGCCCTCTGTATTAAGATTATTGATGACAGAGTATGGAGAGGGTTCTGTGATGACATCGGGCGATCATCGTTTTGAACAATATGGATTTCATCCGATGTTTGACAGCTTGCAGCACGAAGGATTCGCAGTCACCAGCTGGAATGCTGAGGCATCAAGGGAAGAAAATATCAGGCTGGCAGAACAAGCGACATATTCGGTTGTATTCAGTGATTACACCCTAGCAGAATCAGGTACAGTCGTCCTTTCATCCCATCAAGGCCAAGGCAGAGCGCTGCATTTTTTACCGATGATGTATATCGTGTGTATCGAAAAAAGCACAGTGGTTCCGCGGATGATTCAGGCTGTTTCGGCTCTTAATCGCTCGGTAGAAGAGGGGGAGCAGGCGAAAGGTGCTATTCATTTCATATCAGGTCCGAGTAACTCTGCGGATATTGAGATGAATTTAGTGGTAGGTGTTCATGGTCCAGTTCGGGCCGTTTATCTGTTAATAGATGATGAATGAGGGCTTTCGTGATGAAAGCTTTTTTCATGCAAAAAAGCTCACACAATTTTTAAAATCATCTTGCCTCTAGCAGATTGGACATAGTAAGATGACGACATACAAGATGAACTTCTCATCTACTGCTGATGTAAAGGAAGCTGCTTATGGAAATGAAGTCAACTGCTCAAAAGAAATCAATTGCACTACCGCTTGTGATTTCAATTATTGCCATTTCGTTTTCTGCTATCATTGTGAAATGGTCAAATGCACCTGCTGCTATTTTAAGCATGTATCGAATGATCTTTGCCGCGGCTTTTATGCTGCCGTTTATCCTGCCACGTAAAAA
Organism: Bacillus pumilus; assembly: GCF_038738535.1. Taxonomy (NCBI): domain Bacteria; kingdom Bacillati; phylum Bacillota; class Bacilli; order Caryophanales; family Bacillaceae; genus Bacillus; species Bacillus pumilus. The sequence goes on from NZ_CP046128.1 coordinate 1,670,511, forward strand.
AGAATTTCTTTCAATAAAGCGCAGAGACTGGTTTTTCTTATGTATGTCAGGCTTCTTTTTAGGACTCCACTTTGTGTTGTGGTTTGGCTCACTGAAGCTGACGACTGTGGCAAGCTCTACTATTATTATCGCCCTTCAGCCGATGGTCTCCTTATTAGGCGGCTTTCTCATTTTCCGTGAACGAACCACGCTGCCCGCACTCTTGACGATGTGTGTAGCGATTGCTGGTGCACTCATGATTGGATGGGGAGACATAGGTCATAGCCAGGAAGCCATCCTAGGAGACATTTTATCCTTTTTAAGTGTGATCGCGGTTGTTTGTTATTTATTAATAGGTCAACAGGCTGTAAGGAAAATATCTCATTGGATTTATAGTTTTTGTGTGTTTGGTTTTGCTGGTCTTTTTTTAATTCTATTCAACCTAATGCAGCAAACTCCTTTTACAGGCTATCCGGGTAAAGAGTGGGGGATTTTTTTATTGCTTGCCATCATTCCCACCATGTCTCATGTCATTAATAATTGGCTTTTAACTTACGTCAATGCCACAACGATTTCAATGAGTATACTTGGCGAACCTGTTGGGGCCACGAGTCTTGCTGTGTGGCTGCTTGGAGAGAAGATTACACTGCTTCAAATGTGTGGCGGTCTTCTTGTCCTTTTAGGCGTCTTTTTCTTTTTGATGCAGCAGCGTCAAGGAATTGTGATGAAACCAAAAAAATCCGGTTAAATGCCGGATTTTTTACTCTTTTAAATCATTTTTTTCAATCACTTTGTTCAATCTTTCCTCAACCTTCTTCAATTCCATTCGTCTTCTTCTGATCATTCGAAAAGAGGTGACAATCATAGTCACGATAACAGTAATGAATAGAAGAGAGAACACTTGAAATAAAAAATCTCCAAGATTGAATGCCATATTCTCTCCATTAGACATACGTAAAACCTCCCTTTCTATCTATATATTACCATAATCAATAAAAGATTGAGATTTATCCATAATTTATCTATAATAGGTAAAATATCACTCATTAAAGGAGAACCAATATGAGAACTTTAGTCCTTTTACGAGGTCTCCCAGGCGTAGGTAAATCAACTTGGATCAAAGATCAAGGCTTAGAGCCCTACACTTTATCAGCGGATCAGATCCGTCTTTTGACCCAGCCGCCGCAGTTATCTGTCAATGGGAAACCAGAAATTTCAAGCAAGCATGACCACAAAGTCTGGTCTTTGTTATTTGAATTGCTTACAGCACGTATGGAACACGGAGACTTTACTGTGATTGATGCGACACATATTTCAAGCAAATCGATATCTCAATATAAATCGTTAGCCACATCGTATCGTTACAGGGTGTATGTCGTCGATTTCACGCAGGTGCCGCTTGAAACAGCTCTCCTGCAAAATCGCTCACGGGAACCTCACAAAGTTGTGCGGGAGTCTGTTTTATATCAAATGAACGAGCGGTTAAAAACAGAAAAGGTCCCATCATGGGTGACTGTTTTGCAGCCTGAGGAGTATCCGCAAGTGATAACCTATCAGCCTCGATCCTTCGATCAATATGAGGCCATTCATGTCTTTGGAGATATTCACGGCTGTCATACCGCTCTGACCACCTATTTACAAGGAGACATTAAAGAAAACGAACTTTATATCTTTGCAGGTGATTTGCTTGATAGAGGAATAGAAAACAAGGAAGTATTAGAATGGATGCTCGCACATAGAGAATGCCGGAATGTCATCGTGATTGAGGGCAATCATGATCAGCATTTATACCGGTTTGCACATGGTGAGAAAGTAAGAAGCAATATGTTTAACCGGCATACTGCACCTGAAATCGAAGCAGCAGACTTTGATTTAAAAGAAGTACGGAAGTTTGTCAGAACATTTCATCAGCTTACTTATTTTACGTACCATAGCAAGACATTTCTTGTTACCCACGGGGGGCTTGCTCATTTGCCAGAAGAGCTTCTGCATGTCTCAACCCAGCAGCTCATTCACGGTGTAGGTGAATATTCAGATGACATTGACCACTTGTTTGTTCAAAACACCGCTGGATTAGATGTCATTCAAATTCACGGGCATCGTAATTTATACAGGCTGCCAATTCAAGCAGCGGAAAGATCTTATAATCTAGAAGGCCAGGTTGAATTCGGGGGGCAGCTGAGGGTCTTGAAAATCACAGCTGACGGGATTGAGGCTCATGAAATTGACAACCCAGTCTATAGAGCTTCTGAGAAAAAAACATCGGCTGCTCTTCAACCAGATATCTCACTGGATGACTTTTTAGCTCACTTAGATCAGCATGAATATGTACAGGAATTAAAGCTTCCGCACCATATTTCATCTTTTAATTTTACGAAAAAAGCTTTTAGTGAACGGCAGTGGGATGATGTGAATGTGAAGGCAAGAGGTTTGTTTGTCAATATGGTGTCAAAGCAGATTGTTTCAAGAAGCTACAACAAATTTTTTAATATTGACGAGCGTCCAGAGACAAAAATGCATCATCTAGTGAACCATCTTCAATTCCCTGTTACCGTCTATGATAAAGCAAATGGATATTTAGGAACGGTTGGGTATAACGAAATGGATGATGAATTGGTGTTTACGTCCAAATCGTATACATCTCATGTGAAACAAAATCAGCATGCTTCCTGGGTCGAAGAGCTATTTTATGCAACCTTTGACGATGTGCAGGTCGACTACATCAAATCATACGTACGTGACAACAATGTATCTCTTGTGTTTGAAGTCATTTTACCAGAGAAAGACCCACATATTATCACATATGATCAAGATCAACTCATTTTGCTTGATATTGTGAAGCGTCAGCTAAGCTATGAAAAAGCACCATTCACTGAAGTGAAAAGGTTAAGCGAACAGCTTGGAATGTCCTGCAAGCAGGAAGTGGCTGTGTTCCATAATTGGACGTCTTTTTATAAATGGTATCAGGCAGTATCTCATGACGACTCTATTAAAGAAGAGGGATATGTCATTGAGGATGACAGAGGCTTTATGACCAAGCTCAAGCTTCCTTATTATCAATTCTGGAAGCAGATGCGTGCTATTAAGCAGCGTGTCGCCGAGAAACGTTCCACACAAAAATATATGCAGGCATTGCAAACAGCGGAGCAAGCTAGATTTTATACGTGGCTTCTTGAGCAAGATGCCAATGATGTCAGGAATAGCTCAATTATTGAGCTGCGAACACAATTTGAGCAAAGCGATGCTGCCCAATTGAATAATGATGAAATAAATGCATAGTCTAAACATGAGTCTTTTCTAAGGAAAAGGCTTTTTTTGATGCAGTTGAAAGGTAGACCCATATATGCCTGATCATATTGAAGTGATTCTTCGAACGATGTTTGCTTTTGCGATTTTATTTGGTGGAGCACGTCTTCTTGGAAAGCAAACATATTGATACATATGACGGCCATATTCAGTCTCCGATTGATCAAGAATGAACGTGTAGTGCAGAGGTCACCCGCATGACACATATCTGCCAAGATTTCTAAGTCCTTTGGATGCTGTCTGACTAGGCATCATTTCTCAATTATTATTATTTTCAGAAAATGTGATGACGGAGAAAAATAAGTGTGTTTAAGTATATATAGAAGAAATTAAAATATTAATATAATATACCGCATGCGGAATGAACATTCATTCCTGAAATGAGGAGGGGATGAAGTGCCAGCAGTGACTGATAAACAAGAACAGATTATGAAGGCTTCACTAGATTTATTTATTGAACGGGGCTTTGATGGGACCACGATGCCGATGATATCAAAAAGAGCAAACGTCGGAGCAGGAACCATTTACCGTTATTTCGACAGTAAAGAGGCCCTCGTTAATATTTTGTACCAGCGCAGCCTTTCTGCATTTATCGAAAAAATGAACACAAACAGTCCAGATCCAAAGGCAAGTATTCGGGCGTACTTTAAGCATGTATTTTATTGCTTGGTTTTATTTACAAAGGAGAATCCAAGCGGGCTATATTTCTTAGAAATTGATAAACGATCCCATTACTTAGACGAGACGAGCAAAGAGAAAATGCAGCTTTTGTTACATGAGCTATTCCTTATCTTTGAAGAAGGGAAAAAGGATGGGATTCATCCAAATCTCTCAGGTAGAACCATTTTATCGATTGTATTTGGTGCCTTTGTACAGCTGCATAAACAAATTCTTGCAGAAGAAATAGAGCCAACGATTGAATTTCTAGAGGACATTGAGCAATGTTTATGGCGCGCCATTAGCGTTGCTTCTTAATGATATAAAGGGAGTGGGCACATGCAACAAACATCAATCATTCCAAAACCAAAAACATACGGACCTTTTAAAAATATTCCCCATATCAAAAAGGGGGAGCTTTCTCAAACCTTTTGGCGTCTTGCAGATGAATTAGGACCGATCTTTCAGTTTGAATTTTCAAAAGCAACAAGTATTTTTGTTTCCAGCCATGAACTTGTCCAAGAAATATGTGATGAGAGCCGTTTTGATAAATACATTGGGAGCAGTCTCAATAAAGTAAGAGCATTTGCAGGAGATGGGTTATTTACGAGCTGGACAGAAGAACCGAACTGGAGAAAGGCTCACCACATCTTGATGCCGGCGTTTAGCCAGCAGGCCATGAAGGGCTATCATGAGATGATGCTCGATATTGCCACACAGCTTGTACAAAAATGGCAAAGAACAGGCCGTGATGAAGAAATTGAAGTAGCAGAGGATATGACAAAGCTTACTTTAGATACGATCGGACTTTGCGGTTTTGATTTTCGATTTAACAGCTTTTATAAAGAAAATCAGCATCCATTCATCGAAAGTATGCTGAATGGTTTAAACGAAGCGATGGATCAGGCGAGCCGGTTGCCGGTTGCAGATAAGCTAATGATCAAAAGAAGAAAAAAATTTGACCAAAATGTCGATTTTATGAAGCAATTAGTAGATGACATTATTCAAGAACGAAAAAAACAAGATAAAACGGGCGATGATTTACTGTCCCTCATGCTGCATGCAAAGGATCCTGAAACAGGAGAGCGCCTGTCAGATGAAAATATCCGCTATCAAATCATTACCTTCTTAATAGCTGGGCACGAAACAACAAGCGGGCTGCTATCCTTTGCGATTTATTTCTTATTAAAGAATCCAGAAAAATTAAAGAAAGCCGTCCAAGAAGCAGATGATGTGCTGCAAGGCGGACTGCCAACATTTAAGCAGGTACAAAAACTAAATTACACTCGTATGGTTTTAAATGAATCACTTCGCCTCTGGCCAACAGCGCCTACGTTCTCTCTTTATGCGAAAGAGGACACCGTCATCGGAGGGAAATACTCGATTGAAAAGAATCAAAGTGTCTCCGTGCTGCTCCCTAAGTTACATCGTGATCAAGCGGTATGGGGAGAGGATGCGGAAGAATTTAAACCAGAGCGGTTTCTACACCCTGAAAAGATCCCGCAGCATGCCTACAAGCCTTTTGGGAATGGACAGCGTGCATGTATTGGTATGCAATTCGCCCTTCATGAAGCCACTATGGTGCTAGCGATGGTCCTGCACAATCTGGAATTGATTGATCACACATCATATGAACTTGATTTAAAAGAATCTCTGACGATTAAGCCAAACGATTTTAAAATCAAAGTGCGGCCAAGGAAGCAGCAACTCTTTATGGCACCACCGAAAGAAGAGACGAAAAAAAGCACAAAATCTGATGAGTCAAAAGTGGCCAGTCACGGTACACCACTGCTTGTTCTATATGGATCAAATCTTGGCACGGCGCAGCAAATCGCAAACGAATTTGCTGAAGACGGGAAAGCAAAAGGGTTTGACGTGACCACTGCTCCGCTTGATGACTATACACGCCAATTACCAGATAAAGGTGCAGTCTTAATCGTGACTGCTTCATACAATGGACATCCGCCTGACCATGCGAAAAAATTTGTGGATTGGGTCACGCAGGATGAAGAGCAGGATTTATCAAACGTGACATTTGCTGTTTTTGGATGCGGAGATCGAAATTGGGCGAGTACGTACCAGCGTATTCCTCGTCTCATTGATGAAGCACTTGAAAGTAAAGGTGCAAAGCGTGTAGCTGATTTAGGAGAAGGCGATGCAGGCGGAGATATGGATGAGGATAAAGAAACATTCCAGAAAACGGTCTTCAAGCAGCTTGCAAAAGAATTTAAGTTCACCTTCCAAGAGAAAGGTAAGGAAAAGCCAAAACTATCAGTTGTTTATACAAATGAGCTAGTAGAACGTCCTGTGGCGAAAACGTATGGTGCTTTTTCAGCTGTTGTACTGAAAAATGAGGAATTACAATCTGAAAAAAGTGAGCGGCAAACAAGACATATTGAACTGCAATTGCCTGAAGGGAAACAATACAAAGAAGGGGATCATATCGGAATTGTTCCGAAAAATAGTGATGCACTCGTGCAGCGGGTGATCAATCGCTTCAATCTTGATCCTAAGCAGCACATCAAGCTTTCTTCTCAGAAAGAAGCAAGTCATTTACCTTTAGATCAGCCGATTCAAATGAGAGAATTACTTGCGTCACATGTTGAGCTTCAAGAGCCTGCAACACGTACGCAGCTAAGAGAGCTCGCAGCATATACAGTTTGTCCGCCTCACCGCGTGGAGCTTGAGCAAATGGCTGGTGAAGCATATCAAGAAGCCGTTTTAAAGAAACGAGTAACCATGCTGGACTTATTAGATCAATATGAAGCGTGTGAGCTGCCGTTTGTGCACTTTTTAGCACTTTTACCAGGTTTGAAGCCGCGCTATTACTCAATTTCTAGCTCACCAAAAGTCGAAGAAAAAAGAGTCAGTATCACAGTGGCGGTTGTGAAAGGTAAAGCGTGGAGCGGCCGCGGAGAATATGCCGGAGTCGCATCAAACTATTTATGCGGTCTGCAGGCAGGAGAAGAAGTCGCCTGCTTCCTCCACGAAGCGCAGGCAGGATTCCAGCTGCCACCTTCATCTGAAGTACCGATGATCATGATCGGACCGGGTACAGGAATCGCTCCATTTAGAGGGTTTGTTCAGGCAAGAGAAGTGTGGCAGAAGGAAGGAAAACCACTAGGCGAAGCTCACCTGTATTTTGGCTGTCGTCACCCTCTTGAAGATGATCTGTATTTTGAGGAAATGCAGCTTGCAGCGCAAAAAGGAGTTGTTCACATCCACCGGGCTTATTCTCGTCACAAAGAGCAAAAAGTATATGTCCAGCATTTGTTGAAAGAAGACGGCGGCATGCTGATCAAGTTACTTGACCAAGGTGGGTATCTTTACGTGTGCGGGGACGGAAAAGTTATGGCACCAGACGTAGAGGCTACGCTTATCGACCTCTATCAAAACGAGAAACATTGCTCGAAGGAAACAGCTGAAAATTGGCTGACAACCCTTGCAAATGACAATAGATATGTAAAAGATGTGTGGAGCTGAAAAATTAGGAAGACCGCCAATTAGGCGGTTTTTTCTATTTCATAGAGAGAGATCAATAGAATGAAGGTTGGAAAGATACAAAACACCTAATTTAAAAATGAAATATTTTGTAAAAAATAAGAATATTCTCTCATTTACTCCAATATGAAACAATCGTATGATTTTTGATATAGGACATAAAGGAGGAATATGATGAAAAAGGTGAAAATGTTACTCCCTTCTCTACTCGTTTTTGGTGCTTTAAGTGTGCCTAGTTTTGCCCATGCCACATCGGATTCAGTACTAACGTCTGATTATGACATGGTGACTTCTGATGGAAAGGTGATCTCTTCAAGTGATTTCCACAATGATACGAAATCCCCCTCATCCTTTGACAAAGTGGATGATCTTTCTTCTACTGTTGGCGAAAAAGTAAAACCACTCTCAAAATATTTAAAAGACTTTCAAACAAAAGTCGTCATTGGAGACGATGGAAGAACAAAAGTAGCAAACACAAGAGTGGCACCATATAATTCAATTGCTTATATTACATTTGGCGGCTCAAGCTGCACGGGGACACTCATTGCCCCTAACAAAATTTTGACAAACGGGCACTGCGTGTACAATACAGCATCGAGAAGTTATAGTGCAAAAGGATCGGTGTATCCAGGCATGAACGATAGTACAGCGGTGAATGGCTCAGCAAACATGACGGAGTTCTATGTACCAAGCGGATATATCAATACAGGCGCGAGCCAATATGATTTTGCCGTGATCAAAACAGATACGAACATTGGCAATACGGTCGGTTACCGCTCTATCCGTCAGGTGACAAACTTAACTGGGACAACGATTAAAATTTCTGGATATCCAGGTGATAAAATGAGATCGACTGGCAAGGTGTCGCAGTGGGAGATGTCAGGTTCTGTGACAAGAGAAGATACAAATCTCGCATACTATACGATTGATACATTTAGCGGAAATTCAGGCTCAGCGATGCTAGATCAAAATCAGCAAATCGTTGGGGTTCATAACGCAGGGTATTCAAACGGAACGATTAATGGCGGTCCAAAAGCGACAGCTGCCTTTGTTGAATTTATCAACTATGCAAAAGCGCAATAAAAGCTAGAGCACAAAGCTTGTTTCCTTCATAGGGGACAAGCTTTTTTATATGGATAGAATCACTGGTTTCTATCTGTCTAACCTGAGAGATTCATTGAGTTCTCAGCCTCATCATTTTTTTCACATGTCATTCGTGAACCGCTCATACATTAAAATAACACATTTCCTTTAAGTCAAGATTCTGCTTGAGAAAAATGAGGAGGTCTCACACTTTTGAAAATGAGAAGAGGCTGGATCACTGGTGTCGCCTTATGCTTTGTGATATGGATGGGCACGTTGTTAGGTGGATTTGGGGAGAAACATGCGGCAAAAGGTGCGGATCGATATGATCATGTCATTCAATTTCCAAAGGAACGGTACCCTGAAACAGGCAGCCATATTCAAGAAGCCATTCGAAAAGGGCATTCAGATGTGTGTACGATAGACCGAAATGGAGCAGATGCCCGCAGGCAAGAATCATTAAAAGGAATTCCGACTAAACCTGGCTTTGACCGGGATGAGTGGCCGATGGCGGTTTGTCTTGAGGGAGGAAAAGGTGCGAGTGTTCAATATGTCAGCCCATCTGATAATAGGGGAGCAGGCTCATGGGTTGGACACCAGATCAGCGGTTATCCTGATGGGAAAAGAATTTTATTTATTGTGAAATAAAACTGGATGAGAGGCACCTGTGAGTAGGTGCCTTTTTTGTTGATGATCAGAGCGTATTGGAGCTAGCAGGGACAAAAGATTCAGTGGTACAATGGATCTTTAAGGTACAAAGACTGTCAAGAAGAAAATGTGAAGGGACATATGCTTATGGATAAGAACCGTGCATTATACGATTTTTTTATGCAACATGCAGAGAAACTGACTGAAACTTGGTATGAATCAATTGAGGATGATGATCCAGAATCAATCTATCGTTCAACAGATTCCAGCATCATAGCAGAGCTGAAACGGCAAAATCAAGATTATTACCAGCATTTTATACGTGCTCTTATTGAAGACAAGACATATTTACATACTGAGTTTAAAAAGTGGTCTGAAGACTTAGCCAGTGACCCGAAGCATTTAAATACACCATTAGATTATGTTGTGAGAGAATACATGTCCAATCAAAGAGTAGTCCTTCATTACTTAAAAGAATTTATTAAACAGCGTCAAGATGAAATTGATATTGACCGCATCTTTTATTGGTATGATTTAATTTCAGAGGCGTTTAATATTTCAATTCATGTGTTTATCCAGCAATATGTGAAAAATACAACGAGGAAGCTCGTGGCACAAAGAGACATGATTTACGAGCTGAGCTCACCTGTCATTGTTTTAAAAAATCATATTGCGTTATTGCCGTTAGTAGGTGACATTGATACAGCGAGAGCAAAGATGATTTTAGAAAATACGCTGAAACAGTGCTCGCAAAAAGGCGTACAGCATTTATGTATTGATTTATCGGGCGTTGTCATTATTGATACAATGGTGGCTCATCAAATCTTTGATCTTGTCACATCACTTCGGTTAATTGGAGTAGAGACGACCATTTCAGGCATCAGACCAGAAATTGCCCAAACAGCCGTGCAGCTTGGGCTTCCTTTTAATGAATTTCGCACGGCATCATCACTTGCTCACGCGCTGGATCGCATGACTGAATTTTCTCCAATATAAAAACCAGGCCGATTGAATGGCCTGGTTTTTGATTTAGATGACAGCGTCAATTTTTGTGACTTTCCAATCTTTTTGTACTTTTTCGTACGTAACAGTTCGTTTTACTTTGCGTCCATCAAGTGTTGGGACGGTGAATTCATATGTGCGGACCGTTTGTTTTTTAGAGACAAGTTTAGGTGTGGCTTTATCCCAATTAAGCATGTTGTCTCCGTCACCGACTGGAACAGCCATTTTGCCTTTATGAACAATGAACTGGTAGTCTTTTAAACCTTGATTGATGGCATCTTTTGTGAAAACTTGAGATAGGTAGCTGTTTAGTTTTTTCTTTGTATCAAATGTTTTAGAAAGATAGTTGTATGTCATGTCTTTATAGCTAAATGATTTTAATTTGTAATCGGAATGTTCATTAATTTTGTAGCCTGACATCGCACTCCAAAAGTGTTCTCGTGCGTCAAGGGCAATATGTAACGCTTCTTTATTTGTCAAAGCGGCTGGTTTTTTAGAAGCGGCCAATGTTGTAGATTGTAATGAGATCATAAGCATAATAGCAGTTAATAAAACGAATAATTTTTTCAAGGCGATTGCCTCCTTTTCTCAATGAAAACTTCTTATGTTACAAATGTTACAATAATTACAGTGATATTACAAGTATTAATTCTAAATGTTTTTTATTTCTTTTCTTTCTATATATATAACGTTTGAGGGAGACAAAAAGTTTTCATTTTTTTATTTTTTCTTTATATCTACTATTTAACCGTTCTAAAGAAGAACAAAACGTTTTTTGGAAAAATTTTTGTTTGGACGTTCAACACGCTTTTTCATTTATGACATATACTATCGTGATGAATGTCTAAGAAAGTGGTGTTGAATATGTATTATCCGTATGAAGGTATGTGGAATGGGTACTCATATGACAGGCAGATGCAAGGATGGCCATCACTCCCTATTCCTCAAGTTGGAGGATTTCCAGGGTTTCCAATCGGAGGAGGAGGCACTGGACCCGGATCAAGCGGATCAGCTCCGCCAGCTCCGCCGCAGCATATCATTTCGCAGTATCAGCAAGCATTATCACAGCCTCAAAGCATGCAGTCACTTATTTCAGGGCAAACAGGTGGAGGCCAGCAATCTGTTCAATTTGCAGCGGGATGTAATAGAAGATGGACGATTGTGTTCATGAGAAACGGTCAAGTGTTTTTAATGTATGTCCTATCCTCACAGCCTTTCGGGAGGACAACTGGCTTTATTTGGCCAAACTTTACATTTGGTTCCTTCCCAAGCTCGCGTATTCTAGCATATTCTTGTTCATAAAAGAAAAAGCCGGTTCTCATCAGCAGCTGATGAAATACCGGCTTTTTTTAGTGAATATTTCTAAATACGCCAATCACTTTACCTAGTATACTTACATTCTGTAAAATAATCGGTTCCATAGATGGGTTCTCTGGCTGTAATCTAAAGTGTGTATCTTCTTTATAGAAACGTTTCACTGTCGCTTCATCTTCCTCTGTCATGGCGACGACAATATCTCCATTGTTAGCGGTGCTTTGCTGACGCACAATGACATAGTCCTTGTCCAAAATTCCTGCATCAATCATACTTTCTCCCATAATTTCAAGCATAAATACTTGTTCATCTGGTGCTGCAAAAGTCTCTGGAAGAGGGAAGTATTCTTCTACATTCTCAACAGCCGTAATAGGCAGGCCTGCTGTTACTTTTCCGATGACTGGTACGTTCATTACAGCACTCTTAGGAATATTCATTTCCTCTTCATCTAGTACTTCGATCGCTCTAGGTTTTGTCGGGTCTCTTCTAATTAAGCCCTTTGTTTCTAGTCTAGCTAAATGTCCATGAACCGTTGAACTGGATGCTAGACCGACAGCTTCTCCAATTTCACGAACGGATGGGGGATAGCCCTTACTTTTTACTTCTTCTTTGATGAATGTCAGGATATCGAGTTGTCTTTTTGATAGCTTCGTCATCTTTTGCACCTCAAAACGTCAATTTTAAAGAAATTATAGCATGTTTTTCCTAACAGTACAAACATAGGTTCGAAAAAAACGTTTGACAGAAACGTTTGTTCGTATTTATAATGAGTGACAGAAAGAGCGAACACATATTCTGTTAGGAGAGATGACATTATGAGGTTAAAAGAATCTATTATTTTTATTGGGGTATTCTCATTCATCGTTGGCATATTTCTCTCACTTATTGCAGTCACAAGCCATAATGATCCAAATCAGTATGTTAAAATAGAGGTTCAATCAGGTGATACTCTTTGGGGGTTAGCTGATCAAGTAAACGACAGCAAATCAATCGACAAAAATGCGTTTATTGACTGGGTCACAGAACACAATGATCTTGCTTCAACGGAAATCCAGCCTGGTGACATTCTTGTCATACCAGTCAAAAAAGAGCATCCAGTCGTATATCAACTTGCAACAGTACAATAGAAAGGTCGATTGAAGTCATGAATGCAATCATCTATGCGAGAGTAAGCACTGTCAAAGAAGAGCAGGAAACCTCGCTGAAGAGACAAGAAGAAGAACTGCTGGCTTTAGCTGCTATGCACAAGATGAATGTGGTGAAAGTCATCAAAGAAAAAGCAAGCGGATATGATCTAGATCGTGATGGTGTGTTTGATATGCTAGCTACACTAAAAGAAGAGTCAATTGATGCCGTTCTTATCCAGGATGAAACGCGTCTCGGAAGAGGACAAGCAAAAATTGCGCTTCTTCATTGTCTTTTTAAAGAGAACGTAAAGGTGTACAGTACGTTTCATAGAGGCGAGCTTGAGCTTTCAGAAGCAGATGAAATGGTTATTGAGATCGTAGGAGTAGTTGAAGAGTATCAACGAAAAATTCATAACCTGAAAATCAAGCGGGGAATGAGAAGAGCTGTTGAGCGCGGGTATCAGCCCGAACTGAATTTAAAACAGCAGGATCATGCGCCTGGCCGTGAGCGTATTGAAGTGCCGATTTCAGAAATTGTTCGATTAAGAAAAAACAACATGACATTCGCAGAAATTGCAGCAACTCTTCAGGCACTAGGTTTTGACATTTCAAAAGCAACGGTCCATAGAAGGTATCAAGAATATGAAAAAGGTCTGACCACCTAAAGCTTGATTTGTTGTCAAAATGATTGATATTTAGTAGTATGTAGAGAAAATGTTTTAAAGGAGTTTGTCATGATTTCTAAAAAGCAGCTTGCAAGAATCAATGAGCTTTCAAAAAAGTCGAAAGAGACCGGTTTATCAGACGCTGAAAAAACAGAACAAAAGCTATTGAGAGAAGAGTATTTAAAAGCTTTTCGTTCTTCTATGAAAAATACACTTAAAACCGTGAAAATCGTTGATCCTGAAGGAAACGATGTCACACCAGAAAAATTAAAAAGAGAAAGAGATCAAAATCTTCACTAAGTCTGTGATTTCTTAAATTTTGAAAAGATGGGAAGTATATTCTCATCTTTTTTCATATTTGCATAACTTTTTAGGTGATCGATAAACTAAATGTGACAAAATCACTCTTTTTCAGCGTGAAATAGTTGTGAAAAAAGGACAGTAGATTTATGATAATGGTGTACACAAGATACGGAAGGGGATTTATATGGAAACGATTGAATTGAAATCTATTGCAACAATACGTACTCTCTCCATAGACGCAATTGAAAAAGCGAATTCCGGTCACCCTGGAATGCCAATGGGTGCTGCACCAATGGCATACGCTTTATGGACGAATCACTTAAACGTAAGTCCGCAAAACCCTAATTGGTTTAACAGAGACCGTTTTGTTTTATCTGCGGGGCATGGTTCTATGCTTCTATATAGCATGCTTCATTTAAGCGGATACAACCTGAGCATCGATGATCTAAAACAATTCCGCCAATGGGGTAGCAAAACACCTGGACACCCTGAATTTGGACATACAGAGGGCGTAGATGCTACAACAGGTCCTTTAGGGCAGGGGATTGCCATGGCAGTTGGTATGGCACTTGCAGAAAGACATCTTGCGGAAACGTATAACAAAGACAACTTTAATGTTGTAGATCACTATACATACAGCATTTGCGGAGATGGGGACTTAATGGAGGGAATTTCCTCTGAAGCTGCTTCACTTGCTGGTCATTTAGGCTTAGGCCGTTTAATTGTTCTTTATGATTCAAATGATATTTCATTAGATGGCGACCTAGATCGTTCATTCTCTGAAAATGTGAAGAATCGTTTTGAAGCGATGAACTGGGAAGTTCTCTATGTGAAAGACGGCAACAACATTGAAGAAGTGACGGCTGCTATCGAAAAGGCGAAACAAAGTACAGACAGACCTACATTGATTGAAGTGAAAACAACGATTGGTTTCGGATCGCCTAACCGTGCAGGAACGTCTGGTGTGCATGGTGCACCGCTTGGCAGCGATGAAGCCAAGCTGACGAAGGAAGCTTACTCTTGGACGTTTGAAGAAGATTTCCATGTACCTTCTGAAGTGTACGATCATTTCAAAGAAGCTGTAAAAGACGCTGGTCAGAAAAAAGAAGCAGCTTGGAATGAACTATTTGAACAATATGAAAAAGAATACCCTGAGCTTGCAGCTCAACTGAAGCTTGCGATTGAAGGAAAGCTTCCTGAGAATTGGGAACAAGAGATTCCTGTTTATGAAGCAGGTTCAAGTCTTGCCTCCCGCGCTTCTTCAGGCGAAGTATTAAATGGCATTGCGAAGCAAGTACCTTTCTTTATTGGCGGGTCTGCTGACCTTGCAGGTTCAAACAAAACAACGATTAAAAACACAGACGATTTTGGTAAAGATAATTATGCCGGCAAGAATATTTGGTTCGGTGTCAGAGAATTTGCAATGGGTGCCGCGTTAAACGGTATGGCACTTCACGGCGGCCTTCGTGTATTCGGCGGAACGTTCTTTGTTTTCTCAGATTACTTAAGACCAGCGATTCGTCTTGCTGCCTTAATGGGACTTCCAGTCACTTATGTCTTTACTCATGACAGTATCGCTGTTGGGGAAGATGGTCCGACGCATGAGCCGGTTGAGCAGCTTGCTTCATTACGTGCGATGCCTAATCTTTCTGTTATTCGCCCAGCGGATGGAAACGAAACAGCTGCAGCGTGGAAACTTGCTGTATCTTCAACGGATAAACCGACAGCACTAGTTCTGACTCGTCAAAACCTTCCAACGATTGACCAAGCACCAGAGAAGGCGTATGAGGGAGTAGAAAAAGGTGGATACGTCGTCGTTGAAGCTGCTGATGCACAGCCCGAAGCACTTCTACTCGCTTCTGGATCTGAAGTCGGTTTAGCGATTGAAGCGCAAAAAGCACTTGAAAAAGAAGGGATCCGCGCGTCTGTTGTCAGTCTTCCTGCATGGGATCGTTTCGATCAGCAGTCAGATGAATACAAAGAATCAGTCCTTCCTACAGCAGTGCGGGCTCGTATTGCGATTGAAATGGGAGCTTCACTTGGCTGGGAGCGTTACACTGGTCTTGATGGTGACGTGATTGCCATTGATAAATTTGGCGCTTCTGCACCAGGTGAAACCATTATTGAGAAATACGGATTTACTGTCAGCAATGTGGTCAGCCGTGTGAAAGCAAAGCTGAACAAATAACCAGTCTCCAAGCATCATGCTTTTTTCCATCTGTTTGCAGAGCATTTTCATCCGCTCTGCAAACTTTTTTCTTTTTTCTTGTTTTTTTGACAAAACTAGTTTCTTCTTGCTTCATATATAGACAATTCTTTCTTTCGCATTTTTGTATAATACAAGCAATATACGAGATTGACGAAATGTGAAAGGAAGGGATAGACATGGAACGCCATTATTATATTTATTGGATTGAGGATGAATTTGCACATCATTATTTTGGCAGAGAATCGATTTTGTTTCATTTGTTTGAGTCGTTACACTGGACGAACCGCACGGAAGATGAATTGGTGATGCTTGTGAAACAAGTGGATTACGTGACGAAACGAATCCCTGCTTTTCATATGCACCAGCGATTAATGAACAACTTAACGAACATTCACTATACACAAATTGGCTCGATATACAGCGCTTCCTTACCTGATGGAAAAGGAACGGCTGCATTTATTATAAAAGACCGTTATATCCAAATGTCTGCCACCGGCAGTTACGAGGCAGAAGCGGTGTTTTTTGAAGTGCTGAGAAAAATTAGTCCTTGCTTTCTTGCGATGGACTTTGGTTCAAAGAAGCATGGGTGGCTCAATCCGGTAAAAGTGAGGAATTTTGTTTAAAAAAATAAAATTGAACGTGAAATGTTGTATAATAGCCTTTTGTTTAGTACACTTTATACGAGACAACATGAAGGAGGAAGAATTATGGATTTATGGGTTGTCATCCTTGTAGGCGTTGTTGCACTGCTTGCAGGAGTTGCACTCGGATTCTTTATTGCTCGTAAGTATATGATGAGCTACTTGAAAAAGAATCCACCAATTAATGAACAAATGCTTCGAATGATGATGATGCAAATGGGCATGAAACCGTCCCAGAAGAAAATCAATCAAATGATGAAAGCCATGAACAACCAAGCGAAATAATACGTACGATATTATGATCATAGATGGAACATGGTTATAAAGAATGGACAAGCGTTGTCCTATCTTTATTGAATTCACCTTCATCAGACGCTTTAAAACCACTGTACTTGCATGAATGAAGCAGGGAAGGTGGTTTTTATTTTTGCGTCAGCCTCCTGTTAAAAACAAAAAACCCCTGTAATCAGAGGTTTTTGTTTCGTTTATGGTCACATATCAACTGTTCTAAAAATCGTGCAGCATGATAGATATCATGAGATATGATTAGTTGGCTGAGTTTGAGTGTAAGTGTCGTTGATATTGTAAGAGAAGATGATCTAGCTGCTGGCTATGTTCGATGGTCACTGTTGATGTCATCCCATTATGCAAGACAACTTTCATCAGCTCTTCTCTTTTTTCTTCGATTTGAGTTAATAATGATGTTTTTACCAAAGTCATGTTCCTTTCATGCAAATCTTGATAAAAAGAATCGATTTTATTATATCCATTTTAAGGTTTATTTTCAAATTTAAAGGATTCGTTATCTTGATGTCAAATTAAATTATATAAGGTTTTAAGAGAATAGACCATCTTTATTGAGAGGATGTAAAAAAAATGAAATGATTTTGTCATCTCTTATTGTATATTGTAAGAAGGGGGTGTTCTTTTGACAGATTTGAATTACTTTTTAGCTTTTGGAGCAGGGTTTCTTTCTTTTATCTCACCATGCTGTCTGCCGCTTTATCCAGCCTTTTTATCGTATATTACGGGCGTTAGTATAGATGAAGTGAAATCTGAGAAGGTGATGCTGAGAAGAAGAAGTCTGCTTCATACCTTATTCTTTTTAGTTGGATTCTCTATTATATTTATTGCGATTGGCTTTGGGACATCGTATGTTGGGAAGTTTTTTTATGATTACCATCAAGCAATTCGCCAGGTTGGAGCCATTCTCATTATTTTCTTTGGTTTTATGATTCTTGGTGTCTTCCAGCCTTCTTTCCTTATGGGGGAAAAGAGAATGCAGTTCAAAAATCGTCCTGCTGGTTTTTTTGGGTCAATTCTCATCGGAATGGGCTTTGCCGCTGGATGGACACCTTGTACAGGACCTATTTTATCTGCTGTTATCACACTTGCTGGTAACAATCCGGAGTCGGCTGTCACATATATGATTGCGTATGTATTCGGATTTGCCGTTCCGTTTTTTGTTCTATCCTTTTTCATCACGAAAATGACGTGGATCAGAAAGCGCCAGCAGCTTATCATGAGAATTGGCGGGATCATTATGATTGTGGTAGGGATATTGCTGTTCTTTGATCTTCTGACATGGATTATCATCATGTTCTCCTCATTGTTCGGCGGATTTACAGGCTTTTGAAATCGTTTTCTACAGTCGCGGCGAATGGTTTTTTTTCGTCAATTGGAGTATATTATACATAGGCTGACCTTAAAGAATAAAGGAATGATTTGATATGATGGTCTTGATCTCTTCTATAATTGCGATATGTATGGCGGTAGCCGTCATGTTTATTCGCATTAAGTCATCTGCAAAACCTGCAACCGCAAAAAAAATTATATTACCTCCTATTTTCATGAGCACTGGGGCACTAATGTTTTTTGTTCCTATGTTTCGAGTAACTGGGGCTGAATTTCTAGAGGCGATCACAGTGGGGATGTTTTTCTCCATCTTTTTAATCAAAACATCGAAGTTTGAAATTAGAGGGAATGACATTTATTTAAAGCGATCAAAAGCATTTGTGTTTATTCTCATTGGACTTCTTGTTCTTCGTATCGGGATGAAGACCATCCTGAGTTCTTCTATTGATTATGGTTCTCTAAGCGGGATGTTTTGGATTCTTGCCTTTGGCATGATCGTACCTTGGCGCGTTGCTATGTATTTGTCGTTTAGAAAGCTGTCTAAGCAATTAGATCCGCAGCAGGTTCAAATGAATTAAACCTCCTTTTGATAAAGGAGGTTATTTTAATAACGATTCATATGGCGTGTGATCGATGTCTTTTTCTTGAAGGCGCTTCAGTAAAAACTTATGATCCCGCTTTGGGGTAGCGATAATATAGCCGCGAATGATTAAATCTAAATTAATGCTGGCAGCTTGTTCTTTTAAAGCCAGCTCGCCAATCTTTCCCGCAATTTTTTCTTTGGCTACATCTCTAAACAGCTCTGGAACAGGTAATACGAGTTCATTTAAAAGCTTTTTGTCTTCTTCCCGCCATAGGTGGAGGCTCTTTTGAATATATTCATCCTGCCAATCAAGCTCTGATTTCCCATCTTCCTTCGGCAATCGTTTTAAAAATTTGCGAAACATAAAAAAGCCACCGATTGCGAGTAATCCGATCATCACCGTACCCCAAAATAAAATGAACCACAAAAACCAGCCGCTTAACATGTTCTCACTCCTTATACCCCTCGTCTCTTATCTTATTTTACATGAAGAGATGATAGAAGAAAATAACAAAAATGTATGTCTCTCATCTCTATGAACGCCTTTTTTCATTAATAACTGCCCATTTACTAGAAAGACCCAAACCATCTAGTAGAAAGAGAATACCTTATCATATAGCGACTCTACTATTTGGCCATGGTGGTTCGCAAAAGGTATTGACTTGACACGAACGGAATAGAGCCCACCAAATGAAGGTGGGCTCTTAATGTTTGAAGTGCGGGATTTGAAAGGAAAATGCCCCGCTTGGATGGTCAGAACTTTTTTTAATTCTTATCGAAATGATTCGGTTTTCGTATTCTGTTTCAATATCTTTGTCGTTCAAATAAAAAGGGAGCATGACACTTTTTTCAATTGGCTGTTCGCCTTCATCATTTGGCTTTTGTACCGTGTAAGCGAGAGTCAGCTCATGTCCAGCGAAGGTCAGCTTTACATCAGTGATCGATAGGGTGGATACATCAATCTCAATAATATAATCACGGCTTGTTTCATAAAGGTCAATTGGGAGGTGTTCATCATACCAGGCAAATGGATCATCCATTAAAACATTGAGCCAATCATCTATTTCTAGAAAATCAGAGGAATTCGATTGCTTTTCATTCTCCATAAACACTCCTCCATCACATCTCATAATAAATGATATGTTGAGAACTGAAATGTGTGAAAGACCTAAAACATCCCGCTTTGCCACGGGATGAGAGGAGAATATTTACATATCGTGATGAGAATTGTGCTTTTGTCTTGTATGGTTGCGGTTTTTCACTTTTTTACTGCCTGATAATGGCTCAGGCTGTCCGCCTTGATGCTCCTTAGGTGAGTTTTGACGGATGTCTTTTCCTGTGTTTTTATTCGTCATGGTGATTGCTCCTTTCTTATTGGTTTTTTTTACGTTTTTTATTGTTTTGTCTTTGTTCTTCTGTTAAAACGAGTTGGTCATCTTCAATATAACCTGCACCATTCCCTTGGCTTTTGGCTGCGTTCATGCCGTCAATCACATGATTTGCTTTGCGTTTTGTCATGTTCTATCACCTCAATTGTAGTATGATCCCGCCCTGCTTGGTTTATGAAGAGTAATCATTTCCTGATGATAAGCTAAACTTATTGAATTTAATAAAAGCATTGTTATTTACTTATGTATGAATTTGTTTTAAGATGAAATTGTGAGAAAATTGTGGTGAAATACGACGATTTTTCTGAGAATTGAAATTGATCTTGATCATCAAAAGGGGGATTTTGGACATGTCGAAACAGCAGCAAGTCGCTAAACAAGACGCTTTTCAATCTAGAAAAACGTTTTCGACAAATGGGAAAACGTATCACTATTATTCGTTAGAAGCACTAGAGAAACAAGGAATCGGAAATGTTTCTAAGCTGCCTTATTCCATTAAGGTACTTTTAGAATCAGTGCTTCGCCAAGTAGACGGTAGAGTGATCAAGAAGGAACACGTTGAAAACTTGGCAAAATGGGGAACTGCCGAGGTCAAAGAAATTGATGTTCCATTTAAACCTTCTCGTGTTATTTTACAAGACTTCACGGGTGTACCAGCCGTCGTTGACCTTGCTTCTTTAAGAAAAGCAATGGCAGATGTAGGCGGGGATCCGGATAAAATCAACCCTGAAATTCCAGTTGACCTTGTCATTGACCACTCAGTACAAGTTGATAAAGCTGGAACTGAAGATGCTTTAAACATTAACATGGATTTAGAATTCGAACGTAACGCAGAGCGTTATAACTTCCTTAGCTGGGCAAAGAAAGCGTTTAATAACTATCAAGCTGTTCCGCCTGCAACAGGGATTGTTCACCAAGTAAACTTAGAGTACCTTGCAAGTGTTGTTCATGCGATTGAAGAAGATGGTGAGATCATCACTTACCCAGATACATTGGTTGGTACTGACTCTCATACAACCATGATCAACGGTATCGGCGTACTTGGATGGGGCGTTGGCGGTATTGAAGCAGAAGCTGGTATGCTCGGTCAGCCTTCATACTTCCCAGTACCAGAAGTCATTGGTGCTAAATTAGTTGGAGAGCTTCCAAACGGAACGACTGCAACTGACCTTGCATTAAAAGTGACACAAGTTCTGCGTGAAAAAGGCGTAGTGAACAAATTCGTTGAATTTTTCGGACCTGGAGTTGCACAACTGCCGTTAGCGGATCGTGCAACGATTGCGAATATGGCGCCTGAATACGGTGCTACTTGCGGATTCTTCCCAGTAGATGAGGAAGCTCTTGCTTACCTTCGCCTTACTGGACGTGATGAAGAGCAAATTAATATCGTTGAAGAATATTCTCGCGCAAATGGCTTATTCTATACGCCAGATGCAGAAGAGCCAATTTTTACGGATGTTGTGGAAATTGACCTTTCTCAAATTGAATCAAACTTATCTGGTCCAAAGCGTCCACAAGATTTGATTCCACTTTCTGAAATGAAAGAGACGTTCCATCAGCACATTGAAAGCCCAGCTGGTAACCAAGGTTTTGGCTTAGAAAAATCGGAGCTGGATAAACAAATTGAATTTGATCTTGCAAATGGTGAAAAAGCTGTGATGAAGACAGGTGCGATTGCGATTGCAGCGATTACGAGCTGTACGAATACATCGAATCCATACGTCTTAATCGGAGCAGGTCTTGTTGCGAAGAAAGCAAGTGAGCTTGGTATGAAGGTGCCAAACTACGTGAAAACGTCACTAGCACCAGGTTCTAAGGTTGTGACAGGATACCTCGTGAACTCAGGACTTCTTCCATACTTAAGAGACCTCGGATTTAACATCGTTGGGTATGGCTGTACAACATGTATCGGAAACTCAGGACCGCTTGCGCAAGAAATCGAGGATGCTGTCTCTGAAAATGATCTGCTGATCACTTCTGTTTTATCAGGTAACCGTAACTTTGAAGGGCGTATCCACCCGCTTGTGAAAGGAAACTACCTTGCATCTCCACCATTAGTTGTGGCGTATGCACTTGCTGGTACGGTGAATATTGATTTAACAAAAGACCCTATCGGTGTGGATAAAAATGGTGAGAACGTTTATTTCGATGATATTTGGCCATCAATGGACGAAATCAACAGCGTCGTCAAAAGCACTGTCACACCTGAGTTATTCCGTTCAGAGTATGAAACTGTTTTTGACAACAATGACCGCTGGAATGAAATTAAAACGACGGATGATGCATTGTACAAATGGGATGAAAATTCCACATACATTGATAACCCGCCATTCTTTGAAAACCTATCAGTTGAACCTGGTAAGGTTGAACCGCTTAAAGGCTTGCGCGTCGTTGCCAAGTTCGGTGACTCTGTGACAACTGACCATATTTCTCCTGCTGGAGCGATTGGTAAAGACACACCTGCGGGTAAATACTTGCAAGAAAGAGGCGTATCGCCTAGAGACTTTAACTCATACGGATCTCGCCGTGGTAACCACCATGTCATGATGAGAGGTACTTTTGCAAACATCCGTATTAAGAACCAAATCGCACCAGGAACAGAAGGCGGATATACAACTTATTGGCCAACTGGTGAAGTGACATCCATTTATGATGCATGCATGCGATATAAAGAAGATGGTACGGGTCTTGCAATCTTAGCAGGTAAAGACTACGGAATGGGTTCTTCACGTGACTGGGCTGCAAAAGGAACAAACCTTCTTGGAATTAAATTTGTTCTAGCTGAAAGCTTTGAGCGTATCCATAGAAGTAACCTTGTCTTCATGGGCGTACTTCCTTTACAGTTTAAAGACGGAGAAAGTGCAGAAACTCATGGTCTAACAGGAACAGAAACATTTGAAGTTCATGTTGATGAAACAGTTCGTCCACGTGATCTTGTCACTGTGAAAGCAATTGATACAGATGGCAATGAGAAAATATTTGAAGTGGTTGTTCGTTTTGATAGTGAAGTCGAAATTGACTACTATCGTCATGGCGGTATCCTTCAAATGGTACTTCGTGAAAAATTGGCAAGCAACTAATACTCATACAGCAAAGAAGAGAAGGCGCCTAGACAGCTTTCTCTTCTTTTTTAAAATAGTGGAGGATCAATCATGTGGAAAAAAGGAATGGCAAGCGCTGTTTTACTTGTGTTGATTGGTTTACTTGCGTGGAATTTACTTGGACCAAAAGAGCCCGCAATCGGTCTTGAAAAAGGGGATCAAGCCCCTGATTTTGAACTTAAAACCCTAGATGGTCAAACGGCCTCGTTATCTGATTACCAAGGGAAAAAGGTGCTCGTCAATTTTTGGGCGACATGGTGTAAGCCATGCAGGACAGAAATGCCGGATCTAGACGCAATTAGAAGCGAATATGATCAGGTCGAAGTACTTGCGGTGAATTTGACGACCACTGAAAAAAGTGTAGATCATGTTGCAGCATTTGCAGATGAATTAAAGCTGAGCTTTCCTATTTTATTGGATCAAAAAGGCATTCAAGCACGATATCAGGTGCTTTCATACCCCACGACATACATATTAGATGAAAAAGGAAGAATCGTGTCTGTAAAGCATCAAATGCTGACAAAAAAAGAAATTGAGCAAGAGCTGGGTCTATAATGATTCAGCTTTTTTGCTTATTTTCTAAATGTTTTGGCGAAAATGAAATACAAACACTGGAGGTGAGTGCAATGAGAAGAAGAAAACGCCGTACATTTGAAGAGCTTGTACTTGAAAATAAAAAAGAATTATTAAGCAATGAGGAGTTTTTAAACCAGCTTGAAGAAAAGTTGGAAGAGCGTTTTAGACAGAAATAAGTTATGAATTATCCTATTTCGTTCATCCTAAAGAAGAGGGAGGGATGAATGATGGGTAGAGAGCATGATAAACAAGCGCAGTTTACACCAGACCATTTAGGGACAAAACCTGTAGCATACAAACGTAATAAAGGAAAAAAGATGCATAATAAATCAAATGAACAGCCTGATGTCATACAGACGAAGGGCGAATAAGGAGGGTATCATGATGAATGGAAAGTCATATCAATCCAATCCAGATGATCGTTCTGATAATGTTGAAAAGCTGCAAGATATGATCGAAAACACCCTTGACAATATCGATGAATCTGAAGCAGCGATGGCCCTTTCGACAGATCAAGAAAAACAGATGATCAAGCAAAAAAATGAAAATAGAAAAATGAGTATTGATGCCATGCGTTCTGAGATCAAGGACGAAGAAGCAGCAAGAAAAAATGGCTATACCGAATAAACCAGGGATTCCTGGTTTATTTTATTGCCTCCTTTTAGAAGAACCATTTCGATTGTGGTAAAATGGCAGAGACCTTAGGTTTTGATAGGAGAGCGATGAAAACGTGTATGTATCTAAAAAAGAAATAGAAGTCCGTTATGCAGAAACAGACCAAATGGGCATCGTGTATCATGCCAATTATTTAATCTGGATGGAAGTCGGCAGAACAGCACTGATTAAAGAATTAGGATTTTCCTATGCGCAGCTAGAAGCAGACGGCGCTCTTGCACCCGTTATAGATTTACAGGTGCAATATAAAAAACCATTGCTGTACGGTGAAACAGCGACAGTTCATACATGGATTGAAGAATACAATGGACTCAAAACGGTGTATGGCTACGAAATTCAAAAGCCTGATGGGCAAACAGCGATTACAGGGACAACCTCACATATTTGTGTAGACAAAGAAACCTTTAGACCTATTCAATTTAGAAAAGCTTTTCCTGCCTGGCACAAAGTATACGAACAGTCGAAGAAGCAGGTTTAATTCATGGCGTTTGGTATTAAAAGAAGCGATCTAAATGCGTGGAAATCAGCTGTCCAGCAAGGAGAACTGGCCTTTTTAACCCATTATTGGCTTGATGACCGTTTCCCGCATGCCAATACCGTCACTAAAGCAGCCTGTCAGGATATGAAGCAGTTAATTGAGTGGGGAGAAAAACATGGACTCAAAAAAGAATGGATTCATGACCGCGCAGGGTTTCCACACTTTGACTTGATTGGTGAACCACAAAAAAGAATCCTGCAAAAGGAGCGGTCTTTAGGAAACATTCATGAGTATGGGCTATATATTGAAGGATAAAACAAAAAAGATACCCGAGGGATGAGGTATCTTTTTTGTTTATTCATAATGAAACTCTGGTTCTTTCACGGACTCGTTATAATCAATATGCAGATCATGGTTGTCAAAATACCAAATATCACTTTCTTCAACAAAGAAAGTAATACCTTCTATTTCAGCGGTTGCCCCAGCATTTTGAGGTTCATCTTTTGCGACGCCGAGAGAAAAGCCTTTTTGTACATTACTGCACCCGCCATATCTCACAAAAAAGCGAACTTGATCACCTTTTTCTAAATCTAATTCATCCTTGTACCAATTGAGTGCATCTTCTTTTATTGTTAATTTCAATGTGATCGCCCCTTTTTGAAGTCATGCTGTTTTTTAAAATGCAGGATGCAAAAAACAGCTTTTCTTTCCTTTTACCACAGAATGAAACTTATGAAACGGCTAGAGCCATTTGATTTTCGGTTCAGTTTTGTTGAGGATTCGTTTGAGGTTGGCGATGTGTCTGTAGATCACAAAACCAGCAAGAACGGCAACAACAATGATTAAGAATACGTCTTTGGTGAATATGCTGTAAATGAATGTATAGATGCCGGTCAGCATAGATGATAGTGAAACATATTTACTAATGTATAAAAATAAGAAAAAAGCAGCGATCATCGTAATAAATAAGAATGGGGTATAAAATAATAACACGCCGCCAGATGTAGCGACTGCTTTTCCCCCTTTAAATTTTGCAAAGACAGGAAAGCTGTGACCGATAACAGCAGCAACTCCTGCTAATAAGGGATGAATGTCCAGTTGCATGAAAAACGGTAAAGCAGAAGCAAGGGTCCCCTTTAAAATATCAGCTGAAATCACGATAGACCCTGCTTTTATGCCAAGTGTACGAAATGCATTCGTTGCACCTAGGTTTCCGCTGCCATGTTCACGGATATCGATACCCTTTGCAGCTTTCCCGACAATGAGACCGGATGGAATACTGCCGAGAAGATAAGCCAAAATAAACATCAAAGCAATTAACATCTGCATAACTCCTTTATATTCTCCCTCTTGTCTTACATTTTAACATGATCTTATGAAAAACATGGGGATCTTTTTTTGAAAAAATCAAAAGCAGATGGATTCAGCTTTGTTTTTAAGCAGAAGTTCGCTAAAATAGAGGAAAAGGGGTGTTTGGATGAATCATCCTACGAAACAAGAAATTGGCCGTATATTAAAGAGCAGTAAACGAATTGCTGTTGTTGGATTATCAGATCAGCCGCACCGTACGTCTTATATGGTGTCTAAAGCGATGCAAGATGCCGGATATGAGATCATTCCGGTGAACCCAACGATTGATGAAGCACTTGGTGTGAAAGCAGTCGCTTCTTTAAAGGACATCAAAGATCCTGTTGATATCGTCAATGTCTTTAGACGTTCAGAGTTTTTGCCCGAGGTGGCAGAAGAATTTCTTGAAATGGACGCACCTGTTTTTTGGGCGCAGCAAGGCATCTATCACGAGGAAGCGAAAAGGCTGATTGAGGAAAATGGCAAGGTCGCCATCATGGATTTATGTATCAAGGTGGCTCATGCAATGACAAAAACTCATTAAATCGTCAAAAATCCTTGGTTTTCAAGGATTTTTGCTTTTTTGTTGCAGAAATATATTTGCGATTCTAGAAGAAAGCGATAAAATAAGGCGACAGGGACATAGCGGTGACCTTGCATATCAAGAAAAAGAGCGATAAGATAAAGGTAGAACGTTTGTTCTGTTTTATGAAAACCATCATATGATTGCATTTGGCTTATCAAACAGTCTTGTTTATAATGGACTTCTAGTTCTGATTGCAGAATGTAGAACATTCTCATAGCCGTGCAAAAGAGCATGTTTTGTTAATTCACACATGCATGGTGATGATGCAGCTTATTAAAGTGGACAGTAATGAGCAGCATGATCATCATTAAAATCTAGAGAGATCATTTGATGGTTTGCCGGTTATGTTTGTTAGTGAAAGGGGATTAAGCATTTGGTTAAAAAGCAGCAAGTAGATTATAACGATGATTCTATTCAGGTGCTAGAGGGACTTGAAGCGGTCCGTAAACGTCCAGGGATGTATATTGGGTCTACGGATTCACGCGGTCTTCATCACCTTGTCTATGAGATTGTAGACAACTCTGTCGATGAAGTACTCGCTGGCCATGGAGATCATATCGTTGTCAAAATACATAAAGATAACAGCATTTCCGTCCAGGATAAAGGACGCGGGATGCCTACTGGTATGCATAAGCTTGGGAAACCGACACCTGAGATCATTTTAACGGTCCTTCACGCAGGCGGAAAATTTGGTCAAGGCGGATATAAAACAAGTGGTGGGCTTCACGGAGTTGGGGCATCTGTAGTAAACGCGCTGTCAGAATGGCTCACTGTCACAATTGAACGCGACGGCTTTATTTATCATCAGCGCTTTGAAAACGGCGGAAAGCCTGCCACATCACTTGAAAAAATCGGAAAAACGAAAAAAACAGGAACACTGATTCATTTTAAACCTGATCCAACTATGTTCAGTGTCACGACCTATAACTTCGATACTTTATCAGAACGTTTAAGAGAATCTGCCTTTTTATTAAAAGGATTAAAAATAGAGCTGATTGATGAACGACATGATGTACAAGAAACCTTTTATTATGAGACGGGCATTGAAGCCTTCGTTGCTTATTTAAATGAAGAAAAAGATGTTCTGAGTGAAGTGGTCTCATTTGAAGGAGAGCATCAATCCATCGAAGTAGATTTTGCTTTTCAATTCAATGACGGCTACTCGGAGAATATTCTTTCTTTCGTCAATAACGTCAGAACAAAAGATGGCGGTACGCATGAGTCTGGTGCCAAAACGGCGATGACGAGAGCCTTTAATGAATATGCGCGCAAAGTAGCCCTTCTAAAAGAAAAAGACAAAAATTTAGAAGGCACTGATATTCGCGAAGGACTGTCAGCAATTATTTCTGTCAGAATTCCTGAAGAACTGCTTCAATTTGAAGGCCAGACAAAAGGAAAGCTTGGGACAAGTGAGGCTCGCTCGGCTGTTGATGCTGTTATTTCTGAAAAGCTGGCTTATTTCCTTGAAGAAAACCGGGAAACAGCCACTCTTCTTGTGAAAAAAGCGATTAAAGCGCAGCAGGCAAGAGAAGCTGCTAGAAGAGCACGTGAAGAAGCAAGGAGCGGCAAGAAACGGAAAAAGTCCGAAGCAACACTGAGCGGAAAATTAACACCTGCTCAATCTAGAAACCCAGCAAGAAACGAATTGTACCTAGTAGAGGGCGACTCGGCGGGCGGATCAGCAAAGCAAGGGCGTGACCGTAAATTCCAAGCGGTGCTGCCGCTTCGTGGAAAGGTCATCAACACAGAAAAAGCGAAGCTTGCTGATATTTTCAAAAATGAAGAAATCAACACCATTATTCATGCGATCGGTGGAGGCGTCGGTGTCGATTTTAATGTAGAAGACATCAATTATGACAAAATCGTGATCATGACAGATGCTGATACAGATGGAGCGCATATTCAAGTGCTTCTACTGACGTTCTTCTACCGCTATATGAAGCCGCTGATTGAGCATGGCAAAGTGTTTATTGCACTACCGCCTTTATATAAAGTCAGCAAGGGCTCAGGGAAAAAAGAAATCATTGAGTACGCATGGTCTGATGAAGAAATGGATGACGTACTGAAGAAAGTTGGAAAAGGGTACACGATTCAGCGCTATAAAGGTTTAGGTGAAATGAACGCCGACCAGCTATGGGAAACGACAATGAATCCAGAATCGAGAACACTTGTCAGGGTCAAAATCGACGATGCTGCACGTGTGGAACGCCGCGTCACGACATTGATGGGTGACAAAGTAGAACCACGACGTAAATGGATTGAAAAGAATGTCGCCTTTGGACTTGATGAGGAAAGCAACATTCTTGAAAATGAAAACTTGTCGCTAGCTGAGGAGGTTTAAACATGGCACAACAAGAACGATTTCATGATTTACCATTAGAAGAAGTGATCGGAGACCGGTTTGGTCGCTATAGTAAATATATTATCCAAGACCGTGCGCTTCCAGATGCGCGAGATGGACTAAAGCCTGTACAACGAAGAATCTTATATGCGATGTACGCAGAAGGAAACACGCAAGATAAAAACTTCCGTAAAGCCGCGAAAACAGTCGGTAACGTGATTGGTAACTATCATCCGCACGGTGACTCATCTGTTTATGAAGCGATGGTGAGAATGAGTCAGAATTGGAAAGTACGAAATGTGCTCATTGAGATGCATGGGAATAACGGGAGTATCGATGGAGATCCGCCTGCTGCCATGCGTTATACGGAAGCAAGGCTTTCTGCCATTGCTTCAGAGCTATTAAAGGACTTAGACAAGGAAACGGTCGAATTTGTCGCAAACTTTGATGATACAAGCAAGGAGCCAGTTGTTTTACCAGCGATGTTTCCAAACCTTCTCGTGAATGGATCAACAGGGATTTCAGCAGGTTATGCCACCGATATCCCGCCGCATCATCTGGGAGAAGTGATTGATGGTGTCATTAAACGAATCGAACAGCCGCATTGTACGGTTGAGGATTTAATGACAGTCATCAAAGGTCCAGATTTCCCAACAGGCGGTATCATTCAAGGGGTCGACGGCATTAAGAAGGCTTATGAAACAGGAAAAGGAAAGATTATGATTCGCGGAAAAGCGGAAATTGAAACCATCCGCGGCGGACGCCAGCAAATCGTGATCACAGAAATTCCTTATGAAGTGAATAAAGCCAATCTTGTCAAAAAGATGGACGAGTTCCGAATTGAAAGAAAAGTTGAAGGAATTTCAGAGGTTCGAGATGAGACTGACCGAACTGGGCTTCGAATCGTGGTAGAGCTGAAAAAAGAAGCAGATGCAAATGGTGTCTTGAATTTCTTATATAAAAACTCAGATCTGCAAATTCCATATAACTTTAATATGGTGGCGATTCATAATCGTAGACCAACCTTAATGACGCTGACAACTATACTTGATGCATATATTGCCCATCAAAAAGAAGTGGTGACGAACCGCTCAGCATATGAGCTTCGAAAAGCAAAGGAACGCCACCATATTGTAGACGGATTAATTAAGGCGCTTTCCATCTTAGATGAAGTCATTGCCACAATCCGCTCCTCTAATGATAAGCGAGATGCGAAAAACAACTTGATGGAGAAATATGACTTTACAGAAGCACAATCAGAAGCGATTGTTTCCCTCCAGTTATATCGTTTAACGAATACGGATATTACGCAATTAAGAGACGAAGCTAGTGAGCTTGATGTGCGTATAACAGAACTTGAAGACATTTTAGGTAACGAGAAAAAGCTGCTAAAGGTCATTACAAACAGTTTGAAAAAGCTCAAAAAGACATATGCTGATGAGAGACGATCTGTCATTGAGGAAAAAATCGAAGAAATTAAGATTAACCTTGAAGTGATGATCGCCTCAGAGGATGTTTACGTCACGGTGACGAAGGATGGGTACATCAAACGGACAAGCCAGCGCTCCTATGCTGCATCTAACGGTAAGGACTTTGGCATGAAGGATACAGACCGCCTGATTCATCAGTTTGAAATGAATACAACGGATGTCCTCCTATTGTTCACGAATAAAGGGAGCTATATTTATTGTCCAGTTCATCAGCTGCCAGACATACGCTGGAAAGACATGGGGCAGCATATTACAAATATCATTTCAATTGATCGTGATGAATCAATTCAAAAAGCTATTCCAATTAAAGAATTTGATGAAACGTCGTATCTCCTGTTCTTTACAAAAGGCGGAATGGTGAAGAAAACAGAGCTTCTTCAATATAAAGCGCAGCGCTATTCGAAACCGCTTGTCGCCTTGAACCTAAAAGGAGACGATGAACTCGTGGATGTCCATGTGACAACAGGACAGCAGGAATTGTTTATTGCGACGAAAAATGGCTATGGATTGTGGTTTGATGAAGAAGAAGTAAGTGTTGTTGGTCCGAGAGCGGCTGGTGTCAAAGGAATCAACTTGAAGGATGGGGACGAAGTAGTCTCTGGTCAGATCATTGATCCGAAAAACGATGTCCTCGTGCTGACGACTCAAAGAGGGGCTGTGAAGCGAATGAACCTCTCTGAATTTGATAAAACATCTAGAGCCAAACGCGGAGTTCTGATGCTAAGAGAATTAAAGAAAAACCCACACCGTATTGTGGCTGTTATTGCTGCATCACTGCACGATACACTTGAGATTGATACGGATAAGGGTACAACGATTCCGCTTGATATCTCTACTTTAAGAGCGAATGACCGCTATAGCAATGGATCATTTATTGTAGATGAGGAAGAGCAGGGAGAAGTAACACATGTCCTTGTCACACCTCAACCTGCGCCAGATGACAATAAATAAGCAAACGAAAACCCCCTGTAATAAACAGGGGGTTTCTTTTATATACGGGTCATTTAGCTCTCGTGGTTGCCAAACATGCTTGTAATGGCGTGCACTACTTCAATTCCTTGGTAGACGAAAAGAGAAAGTGAAGTGACAGAGAATAGACCTAGAATAAATACTCTTAAGAAAAATAACATCGTGTAAAACCTCCCAATTTTTGTTTTGATTTAGATGGTTGGGTTAAACACGAGATAGTCGGAAATAAGAAGATTGATAGAATACTGCAAGTAAATGCTTCTTTTTCCGGTCAAATTGATCAGTATGAGTGATGCGTGCAAATCCAGCTGTCATACTGCCAATCATCAGCAGTACTGTAAATGCGGCAAATACTGCGCTCACATGTTTTTGTTTCTTTTCATCGCCCATTGTCTGAGCGATTTTCATTTCATGTGATTCTTGATCGGCAACCACCTTTGCATGATGGTATACCTGAACGGAATGAGGCATTGAGAACAAATGAAAACTTGCGAGTGCTATGAATAAGACAGCTAATTTTAGCAGCATATTTTTTTTCATTTTTCTCACCCCTTCCTGTTTATTTTCATGATCTTACCACGTTTTCTGTTATTTGAAAAGTCTTATTTTTTTACTTTCCCTCTTTAAAAAAGCGATAAACATCAGGACATTTATAGGACTGTTTCACTTCATGAAAGGTTTCAATTTTATTTTTTAAATTTAAAAAAAGTGCCATGATCGAGGATCAGACACTTTTAGTGAACTTGTAATGAACGCGGTTTTGCTACAGCTTTTGTAAAGATTCCTGCAATACATATGGCGAATAAAACAAAAATAAAGGCATGAAGCAGTCCTACTTGATTGGCAAGCAGCCCTAATATAGGCGGCCCAGAAAGAGAGGCTGTATAACCTGATAAGGTCACAATGCTGACGCGTTTCACGGCGTACCGGCTATCATCACCAGCTGCAGAAATGGTTAGCGGGAAGCCTAAAGAAGCGCCAAGTCCCCATAAAAAGATCGATATCATACATACAACAAGTGAAATCTTTAAAATGACCAGAAATAGTCCGGCGGCGGCTGATAAAATCGCAATTCTTAGCAATAACACCCTGCCGAAACGATCGATCAAACGTCCGCTGATTAGTCTGCCGCTAATCATCCCGCATAAAAATAAAGCATAGATGACTGTACTCATGGAATGTGAAACCTGGTAGCCATCCACCATCGCAAGTGGAATCCAATCATTGGCAGACCCTTCGACAAACGCAAGACATAAGGCGATCATCGCAAGAGAGACCGTTCGTTTGTTCAGCCATGGCGTTTGAGTATCATCTATTGTATCTGACTGCTTCTCATGCTGATCCTTTCCTGTACCGTGCGGAATAAACCGTGTGCAAATCAAGATGCTGAGAAAGAAAAGAAGGGCAATGACTAGTAGGTGATTCAGCACAGAGACCCCTAGATGAATAAAAAGAATGCCAGCTCCTGCTCCAATTAAAGTGCCAATGCTAAAGGAAGCGTGCAATATAGGCAAAATGGTTTTCTTGATACTGTATTCAATTTCTGTCCCTTCTAGGTTCATCGCCACATTGCACATACCTGAGCCTGCTCCAAAAAGAAATAGACCGGCAGTGACAACAAAGATAGAAGAGAGTGTTGAACCAATGGCAAGAGTGGTGAATCCAAGGAACATCAAAAAAGCACTAATCACAATCGCCACGCGGCCGCCTTTTTTTCGAACAAATACATTTGAAAGAATAAGCCCGACAATTGAACCAACGGATAAGCCAAGTAAAATAAGTCCCATCGTTCCTGTATTGGCTTGTAATAAATCTCTAACTTCCGGTGTCCGTGAAAACCATGTAGAGATGGAAATACCAGACATCGTGAAAATAACTATAATCGCTTTATACCACTTTAATTCCATCTAATCCCTCACATTTAAAGATATATCTGTAACTGAACAAATCTACTCGATTATAAATGAGATGAGCTGATTCGTAAATAACTTGAGGCAGGAACATGACCAATTCTAGTCAAAATAAATCTTGCCTTCCCAATTCTTTAAAATAAACATAATGGGGAGGAAGCATGTCGGTGAAAGGAGACGGGATTGAGCCAGAAATGTACAAACAAACTTAAAGGCAGCGCTATCACAGGTTAAGACGTCATTTGGAATATGTCGAATGGTCAATTGGTTACCAAATGATGTATCAGGATAAATAGAAGGGGAGGAGAGGATCAACATGAAAAGTGAAAAGGAAAAAATGATCCAAGGAGAACATTATGTATCTAGTGTGACCAAACCCTAATTGCAGATCGAAAAAGAGCGAGACAATTGACATTTGCATACCAGCAAACCAATCAGCCAGAAAAAAGAACATCCATTTTAAAGGAATTATTAGGCGCTTGCGGAAATGATGTCGTTTTTGAAGGAAGGCTGCAGTGCGATTACGGATACAATATCGAGGTTGGCGAGCATTTTTTGCAAATTTTGATGCAGTATTATTAGACGTTTGCAAAATTACCATAGAACGTGCAAAATGCATTGAATTCGGCAAACCAGTCACCATTGGAAACCACGTATGGATTGGCGACAATGCTGTCATAGCATCTGGTGCCGTTGTGACAAAAAGTGTTCCAGCAAACGTCGTGGTTGGCGGAAATCCTGCGAAAATCATAAAATATCTTGGTGAATTAAAATCTGGCGAATAAACGCGAATAAACAAGGATTTTGATTTTTTCTTTTTTGTCTCAATAAGATAAGTATACTTAGATTTGAGACAAAAGAAATACATTCTTTTTATAACTTCCTAGAATATATATTATGTAAACTAATAAAAAGAAATGAATAAGATTTCGTCTTCATAGCTTCATATGTACTAGAAGGTAAATGTGGATCCATTATGGTACAGTCCCTCTTATCCATCTCCAACTGCCTCTTTCGTTAGGGTCATAATTGTTTAAGTAAAGTTAGTTGCTCCGTTTGTTCAATAAGAAAAGGAGGTGCCGCAGCTACC
This sequence comes from Bacillus pumilus, assembly GCF_038738535.1. Classification (NCBI taxonomy): domain Bacteria; kingdom Bacillati; phylum Bacillota; class Bacilli; order Caryophanales; family Bacillaceae; genus Bacillus; species Bacillus pumilus. The sequence continues at coordinate 1,705,115 of NZ_CP046128.1, forward strand.
TCCTTTGTTAAGTCAAAGCACCCTTTAGTTTTATAAGCAACACTTCGAAAATACGAGATTATTGTAGCATACTCTCCAATTTGTCCTTCACTAGCACCCATTCTAGGTCGATTACACTGTAATACACAGAGTCTCTTAAATAACCGTCAGGCATCACCATATGATTTCGAAGCACCCCTTCTTTTACCAAACCCAACCGTTCAATTGCCTGCTGAGACCGCACATTTCTGCTATCTGTTTTCAACTGAACACGAATTGTCCCAAGTGTTTCAAAGCAGTGTTTCAAAAGAAGATACTTACATTCTGTATTTATTCTAGTTCGCCAAACAGTTGGAGACAGCCATGTCCAACCAATTTCCAAGTTACGATTTGGTATGGATATATTAAGAAAACGAGTGCTTCCCACAATTTTCCCCGAATTCTTATCCAAGATAACAAAAGGAAATTCGCTTCCTTGCTCTCTCGCTTGAAGTGCTCCATTCACAAGGGACTTCATATCTTCAATCGATTGAACCCTCATTGGCATGTGTGCCCATATATCTGGATTGTTTCCCGCATCAAATAATTCCTGTACGTGATAATCTTCCATAGGTTGTATCTTTACTCTATCTCCTATTAATACTACAGGCGTTATCTCCATAATTCTTCTTCTCTCCTTTTCTTCTTTGGTATGGTTATATATATCAACTAAGTAATTTTTCTTTTGACAACTCAGATAGTTTGTTCTGCTTTGTTAAATAGACGAGAGTATTATAAATGTGTTTGTAAAGTAACGCATTTAGAAGTTGTTCTCATGCCTACAATTGTTCCTAAATCATGAAATGGACTGTCTGGTTGGATAATAAGTCGTGCTGCCACCCAACTCAAATCTTCTGAGTCCATTTTTAGATATTGGCTTAAAGAAGACCCTATACCTTTAGCTTTAGTGTTGATAGTATCAAATAAACTGATCTCTTCTTCATCTTCCAAATAATGAAAAGCTAAAAATGGCACATTAATGAATGCATTTGTTTCTTCTAAATATAACTTAATTCCACCTAATCGATGCTGACCTTCCATTTGTTAAAGAGACATTTGAAAATGGTGACAAGTAATATCTAATCCAACTTTAAGGTAGAATCTATGTGCATCATGCCTATGAACACCAGAATCTAAATGAAATTGTTCACACTCATTTTCCTTTGCTTGACTTATTAGCCAATCCCATAGAATTTTTGCATACTCGATCATCGCAATCCACTGAATTGATGTCTCCTTTCACAATATAAAAGATATTATTCTCCAGTCTCAGCAAATTGTTTCAATCGATCTCCAATTTCATCTCTTACCCTTTGGAAAAATGACCACTTCTCTTCTTCTGTTCCTTCTGCTTTTGCTGGATCATCAAAGCCCCAATGGACACGTTCGACATGAGGTGGAGTCATCGGGCATTTATCAGCTGCATCACCGCATAGTGTGACGACTAAGTCAGCATTTTGCAATATGTTCTGATCAATCAGATCAGACGTTTGATTAGATATATCAATCCCTATTTCTTTCATTGCTTTTACAGCATTCGGGTTTAATCCATGAGCTTCAATACCAGCGCTATAGACCTTCCACTCATCTCCAAGATGTTTTTTAGCCCAACCTTCAGCCATTTGACTGCGGCAAGAATTACCGGTACATAAAAAGTAAATTGTTTTCTTTGACATGTTGATCGTCTCCTTTAATGTATAATCATTAGCCAGAAATACAAAGCTAAAAGCGTGATGAATAGTGTTGGTACAGTTAAAATGACTCCTATTTTGAAATATGTCCCCCAGGAAATCTTCACACCTTTTTGAGAAAGGACGTGGAGCCACAGTAGTGTTGCTAAGGAGCCAATGGGCGTAATTTTTGGTCCTAAATCTGAACCAATGACATTTGCGTAAATTAACGCTTCTCTCATCATTCCTTGTGTATCGGTACCGGATATGGCTAATGCATCGATCATGACCGTCGGCATATTATTCATGACAGATGAAAGAATTGCTGCGATAAATCCCATACCAAGAGTCCCTGCCAATAAACCTTGATCTGCTACAGCTTGGATCACGCTTGAAAGAGCATCAGTGAGCCCTGCATTTCGCATGCCATAGACAACAACGTACATACCTATGGAAAAGAAAACGATCGCCCATGGTGCTTCTTTTAGAACGCTTTTTGTTTGAACAGCAGGGCTTTTTTGTGCAATGACCAAGAATAAAATGGCAATCACACCAGCTATGACCGATACAGGTATAGATAAAAACTCGCTTGCAAAATAACCAATCAATAAAAAAGCTAATATATACCAAGATAATCTAAACATCTTTGGATCTTTTATTGCTTCACTAGGGTGCTTTAACTCAGTCAGATCATAGCGTTTAGGTATACTCTTTCTAAAGAAAAGGTACAGTACAGTGATACTCGCTAGCAATGAAAAAAGGTTTGGAACGACCATTCTGGATGCATATTCAATAAACGTAATGTTGAAATAGTCGGCTGTTACAATGTTCACCAAATTACTTACGACAAGGGGAAGCGAAGTTGTATCTGCAATAAACCCACTCGCGATAATAAAAGGGAATACAATTTTTTCATTGAAGTGTAATGCTCTGACCATGGCTAAAACAATGGGTGTCAAAATAAGTGCTGCACCATCGTTTGCAAATAAAGCAGCGACGATTGCACCAAGGATGGTCACATACACAAACATACGCAGCCCACTGCCTTTTGCAGCCTTTGCCATATGCAATGCTGCCCATTCAAAAAAGCCGATTCGATCAAGTATGAGTGAAATGACGATAATGGCAACAAAAGCTAAAGTCGCATTCCAAACGATGCCTGTCACGGTGATCACATCGTCAACATTCACAACACCTACGATTAATGCTAAAACGGCCCCTCCACATGCGGACCACCCTATGGATAAATTTTTTGGCTGCCAAATAACCAATACCAAAGTTAACAAAAATATGAGTAATGATAAAACGGCAAAACTCAAACCCATCCCTCCTTACGAACAAGAAATGTTTGTTGCTTTATGTTGTATACTTTTTAAAAGGTCATCTTCTTTATCAATTTGATTTAAGATGATACGAATCGTCTCAAATTCTGGAGACAGTGTATTGATTGAATAATAACGCCACTGCCCTTTTCTGTTCTCATGAACAAATCCAGCTTTTTTTAATTTTCGTAAATGCTGACTAATCGCTGGTTGACTCATTTCGAACATATCTACCAGTTCACAAACACAATATTCCTTCTCCAAAAACAATTTCATCATAATGAGTCTTGTTTGATCACTGAGTATTTTTAAACAATTCGACATATGTAACAAACCAATTGAAACATCTGAAGTCACAATGATTCCCTCCCTCTTTTAAATATTGGTGACGGTCCCTGTTATCAAATCCTCCAATATTATATAACTGAATACTTATATAATCAATTGATTATATGATTTGAACAAAAATTTATTCGCGTTAAAATTATTGATTAATGTTTTTTTCTTTTATTTTTTATTCATCAAAAAAATTGATTATTGTAGAATCCTTATTTGACTATTGTTTATAAAGCATAAAATGGATCTACATTTCTTTCAATGGTCTGTCATATGACAATTCCTATTCTTATATAAATCCCAATGGCTCATTTTGTTGATGCGCTAGCTCCATTCCTCCTACCAAATAGAGAGCGTTCTTTTTATCTATATCATCATCAGGCCAAGTGCGGATTAGTTGACGCAATCTAACTGCAACGGTCTTACACACATCTGGTATTAAGTAACTATCAGAATCCTAAAGATCCAGCAATGGAATGATGTCATCTTGATAGTTTTCAAATGGAAGTCGGTGTAAGACCAATCTGCTTCGCAATGGCGGATTTCCATATTTTCAAAGAGAGACAATTCTAATAGGGTTATTTTGATTTAATCCCTGCACCACAAAGAGGTATGACAATGGTTTCTTCTGATTCCTTTTGATATTTCATGTAGCCAGCAAAATTAACTGCAGATGTCACTTCCACATAAAATCCTTTCTCACTTAGTTTAGAGCGTGCATTTAGAATCTCATCTTCTTTAATATCAATAAACGTACCATTGGTATCTTGTACAGCTTCTAAAATTTGTTTGGAGCGAGCTGGGGCTGCAATTGCTATCCCTTCTGCTAAGGTCCCTTTATTCGTCACAGGTGATGCTAATCCTTTCGCATTTTGATAAGCTTTCACAAGTGGTGCACAGTTTTTCGCTTGTATGGCAACGATTTTCGGTATTTTATGAATGAGACCATTTTCAAATAACTCTTTAAAGCCATAATATGCACCTAGGAGGAGAGTACCGTTTCCAACCGGAATGATTAAAGTATCAGGTGCTCCTTTTAGTTGCTCATAGATTTCGTAGGCATATGTTTTTGTTCCTTCAAAAAAATAAGGATTATACACATGGCTTGCATAAAAAACGTTTTCATTGTCTACTGCCTTTTGTGCCGCAGCTGCAATGTCCTCTCGTGTACCGCGAATTTCTTTAATCGTTGCTCCATGTGCTTTTATTTGAGCGACCTTTTTAGGCGAAGTTTCATCGCTTAGATAGATGTCACAGGCAATACCACAACGTGCTGCATAAGCTGCAATCGCCGTTCCTGCATTCCCGCTACTATCAGCAATCACTTTTGATACCCCGAGTTCCTTAGCTTTTGTCATCAAAACAGCGGCTCCTCGGTCTTTAAAGGATAAGGTCGGCATCATATAATCAACTTTTACATAAGTGTTTGGCTCATTAGGATCTAGAACGATTAAAGGTGATTGACCCTCCCCCATTGTGACAGTTTCCCAAGTCTTAGAACCTTTTGAAAATGGCATGGTTTCAACATAACGCCATAATGAGTTTGGATAGTGATCCCAAGCTGCAACATCTATTTTCGGAGTATCTTTCACCAGATTTAATACTCCACCACAATCACATTTCCATAGAGTTGGTGTCATCTCATACTTTTTCCCGCAATGGTTACAAATCAATTGATTCATCAATCATCTACCCCTTCGAATATTTTTTTATATGAAATATAATTTTTTATATAGAGTAGGCAAAAAAATATCTTAAATATATGCAATGGCATCAATTTCAATTTTGAAACCAAAATGTAATTCATTCGTTGGTACAATAGTACGTGCTGGTTTATGTTCACCGAAAAAATTAGTATAAACAGCATCTACTTTGTCCCATAAATGAATATTCGAAATGTATAATGTCATGCGCAAGATCTTCTCTTTTTTACTTCCAGCAGCCTCTACAATCATCTCTACATTCTTAAGCGCTTGTAATGTCTCTTCTTCAATGGGGCCGAACTCTTTTTCTCTCGTTTCGGGATTGATGGCAAATTGTCCTGAAACATAAACCGTGTTTTGATGAATGGTTGCGAATGCATAGTGTCCGTTTGATTTTAGATTTCCTACCTCGAGTATGCTTTTCATTTTGACACTCCTTACCTCGATTTATTTTTGATTTCATCCAAATAGCTATAGACGGTTACTTTGGAAATGCCTAACATAGATGCGACCTTCTCAACAGATCCTTTCATTAAAAAGATGCCCTTTTCATCCATAAATTTAATTAGTTCAATTTTTTCATGACGTTTCATGACTGGATGAACACTGTTTTGAATGATTTGTTGAATCAATTGATCTACTATTTCTTCCACATTTTCAAGATCATCATTTGATGTTGTTTCTTTCTCTTGAGCTTCCACTTGTGTAGAAAGAAAAGTATCCATAAATTGCTGCATTTGATTTAGTGCTTCAACATCAAAATTGATACAGAAAGCACCAATCACCTTTTGCTTTGAATCACGTATTAATGAAGTCGAAGAACGAATCGTACGCTTACCTTCTGTTACAAATGTATAACCAGCCAGATAATCTTCTTTAAAATCTTCTGATTGTAATACAGTCTTTACTAGATGATCAAATGATTGGCCGATTTCTCTTCCTGTCACATGGTTATTTACTGTAAACATGACAGATGCTTGAGGGTTCGTTAAATCATGAATAACCACTTCGCAATTTGGTCCAAACATTTTTGCAGTAGATTTTGCTAAAGGAATATAACTCTCTAATAAATTCTTCATATGTTCCATGCCTAAGCACCTCATTTTTTTATTCCATTAAATTATATAATTTTTTATATAAAAAGGCAATATATATAGATTTATTTATATATCATGATGCTCACAAGATCACAAATGTGAAAATAACCATATAAAAAAAGCAGCCATTGACTGCTTTTTGCTTGTGCTCCTTTCTAATTGCTTTCTTTCTGGATTCCATACAAAATGACGTCAATTCCCCATCGGAACCGTTCCATTGATACGGGATCACCTGCAAACATTTCTTCTTTTACACTATGAATGAAAGGAAAACGCGTTTTGTCTGCATCATGAAATGCTTTTTTTGTGTCTGAAATCTGCGAAGAGCCTTGTTTCTTCCAAGAGACCTTTTCGTAAGCTACGGAAGATACGTATAACAGTAACAGGTCTACTCCCCATGCAGCGGATGTAGATTTGATCCCGCCTTCATGCAATGCAGCGAGAATATGTTCGGTCAACTGAAGAAAGTTCGTTCCTTGTGGAATGGTGGAAAGAGAAATTTCAGCAAGACCAGGTTTTTCTAATAGCAGCAGGAAATAAGTATGCAATATTTCACATAACTTTTCTTTCCATGTGCCATCCACTGAATCTGGATAAACCATTTGGCCGAGACCATAATCCAATACGTAAGCACTTAGTTCTTGAAAATTGTTCACGTAGACATACAAGGATGCAGGTCCCGTATCCAATGCTTTAGCCACCTTACGCATACTCATGCCCTCTATCCCTTGCTCCTTAAGAAGCGAATAGGCAGTTTTAACAATAAGCTCACGGCTTAAGGGCTCTTTAGCCGGCCGAGACCGGCGACTTATAATATGACGATTTGAATTGTTCATACTCTCTTTATAACATGTCAAAGTAAAATAGTAAATTGAGCATCAATCACCGTTTACTTGAAAAGAATTCATCATATCTGCAAGCTTGACCGCAGCGTCTTTTGAAAAACACAGTTTTAAACTATTCTCCGATTCCTGAGCCTTTTCCGATGAATATTCATACATCATTTCTTCGTACTCTTCAATAGCCTTTTCAATATCATTAGGATTTCGGACAATAGCAAGTGCAAGCTCCATTGCATCAAACATCGCCATGTTTACACCCTCACCTGCGAATGGTGTCATGACATGGGCTGCATCACCGATAAGCGTTACTCCTTTATGACGGTTCCATTTAAAACCGACAGGAAGCGTATAAATACGTCTTGGAATGATGACATCTTCTGCATAACGAATATAATTTTTCAGCTGATCATCCCAATCACTAAATAACTCTAATAATGGTTCTTTCGCTTCATTCGCTTGATTAAATGGAATGCCACAAGTCTCGATCCAGCTGCGTTCTACCATAAGGCTTGCATACACTTTTATTCGTCCATCTCCGTTTAACTGACCAATAATTCCTTTGTGATCTGCTAAAGCAAACATCTTACCACGTTTATTAAATTCAGCTAAATCAGGGTGGTTCACCTCTACGTTGAGGACATTCAGTTCCAGCATTGTGAGCCCGGAGTATTCAATATCAATATCTGTTAACAGCGGACGTACACGAGAAAATGCACCATCTGCCCCAATCAAAAGGTCAACCGTCTCGACAACCCCGTTTTCAAAATGAAGTTCTGTCATGCCGTTTTCTACTGAAACACATCTATCTAGTTTATATCCGTATTTGATGTTTTCAGCATCAATTTGATCTAACAGCATTTCACACAAAACACCACGATCAATTTCTGGCCGAGTGCCTTTTTCATGTGATTCAGTTTCTTCGTCTAGATAAATTCTTCCTGCTTTATCAAATAACCGGAAATCTTCTCCTTCATAGCGAGCGTTCTTTTGAAATTTCTCATAAACTCCTGCTTCCTTTAAGGCTTTTTGACCTGTTTCTTCGTGAATATCCAGTGAGCCTCCTCTTTCAAGACTCTTGTCATGCATCTCCCGTTCATAGATGGTTGTTTGTATACCGTAATTTTGCAGAATTAAGGCGAGTGTTAGCCCTCCTGGTCCTCCTCCAATGATAGCGATTTGCTTTTGTTTTTTAGATAATGCCTGCATCGTATGCATCTCCTCTTCTTTATGGAAGTAGTGTAAAACCACATCTCATTTATATTATAACGAACATAGTTCGTAAAGAACAGTGTTCGTTTAAAATGGTTTATTTCATGAATGTGTGCTTTAATTGTAATGAACCCAATCATCCGACACCCATAGGATATAAATTGGACACTTCGATTTAGGGATTTTAAAGGATTTCAAATCATAACATGATTCTTAGATCAGTCGGTTCCTAATGTTTCAATGCTGAGTCTGCGAGGTGTTTCTATGAATAAATTATTGGCAATGTTGATATTAGGATTGAGCTTTAGTGGTGCTGCTCTCATTCTTTCTGTCCCTTTGTTATTCAAATCCAAACCAGAACAATTTGAGCTGATGTTTGCTGCTGGATCAGCAGGCGCATTCGCAGTATTTGCTGTCTCATGCCTAGTTTTTCGAAAACAATTCAATCGCTCATTAGAACAATGAAAAATCGTTTTTTGCGGCGTTTATTCACTAGATATCTTTTTGAGTTGGATCAAATGTTTTTATCTTGTCTGCTATCATCTTCCTGTTTCATTCAAGATGGCTGTAAATGTGCTATTACTAAATATCAAGTTTTTTAAAGTCTAGCTGCCTGAACGTCTTCAATTGATCGAAACAAAAATAAGCCATTGATTCAATATGGCTTATCATGTAAAACTATATTTTTCAGTCACAGCAAACTGCTGTAATCAGCCCCCAATTTCATCTCTCACCCTTTGGGAAAATGCCCATTTCTCTTCTTCTGTTCCTTCTGCTTTTGCTGGATCATCAAAGCGCCAATGCACTCATTTGACCTATGGGATTAACACCGGAGTTAACGTTTTTAGGTAAGGTGATTCTTTCGATTCTGATGTTTATTGGCAGAGTAGGTTCTCTGACCATTGTATTTATCTTTATGAAACGAACCAAAAGCCCAATACGTTATCCGGAGGGAGAAGTATTTGTAGGCTAATATGAGCAATCATTGAAATGGTTCCCTTTTAATTTAATCATCAAGATGATGGATTGATCCACTTTACATTTTTTTCTCTTCATTCACTACAAGCTGTTTGGAATACAGATCTTTTAGTACGGTCTCTTCTTTTCCAAACAATCAGCATTTGGTATTTAACGGAAAAGCTGAGATATTCAACTTTAAGCTGGCGCTTGAAACGGCTTTGATCAGCAGCTTCTCCGTTATCTCACTTGTTGCTGGTTTTCTTGATTAAGTCTACGCCATCATATGACAGGCTTTCCACACGTGCAGCATTTTGCAGGATGTAATGATCAAAAAAGGTCTTCGTATAGTCCGTCACAAGATTTCGCATCTCTACCGCCTCCCTTGTGCCTCTCAGTTGCTCATCTACGCCGGTAAACACGATGTCACAGTAATCTAAATGTGCAGCACGATCAACGGAGAAATAATAGGTTACCATGCTGTTGTTAGCGCCAATGATCGCATTCATATGATAGTTCGGTTCAGAAAACAGTAGCAAAAAGGGTTTATTGAGGTCGCTGTCGAGAAGGCCGAATGCCCCGCTATCCAAGCCAATCCCGCAGGCAAACCGGTCGTCATCCCTGCAAACAACCGCTGCCGTAGGTCCTCCATAAGAGTGTCCGACGATGCCCATGCCGACGTCAAGCATCAGTCTGTCATGAAAGATAGAATCCAATTCTTCAGAGTTTAGTTTGTGAAGATGATCGGCTACGTACCTTACATCTTCTGCCTGTCGTTCACTATATAATGTTAACTGATTAATGATTGGCAGAGCCAGGACGTTACGGCACATCTCAATGGCCGTTTCATCATCAGGCCGCATCTTCATCTTGCCAGCCAGCTCCATCATCTCCGGATCTTCAGAAAACGCCATAATGACATCCGAAAAATCCTTTGATACATTCAACAGCTTCCCATCTTTCCGTTTATACATTGTGCTATTCTGATGGCCGATACTGACGACAACATAACCCAGGCTTGCCAGGTCTGTACAGATGGCTGTCCCCCATTCCGGTGAACCGCCCCCGCCGCAAACATAAAATAACACTGGATAGCGCTTTTTCTTCCCAGAAAGAGCAAGGTCGTCGTAACAATGAGTCTTGATATCGATAGAGAAAAAATTCTTCTCTTTCAGATACTCAGTGACAAGTGGCTGCTCATGAAGCATTTCGTAGACTTCAGGAAACATGTACGTTGATGGAGTCTTCCCTTCGCTGCTATCGGACGGATAGTACACAAACGCGGTCAATTCTCTTTTTGAGTCATCTGATGCTGTGTACTCAAAATCCATCTGGGTACGAGCGGCGGTATAGCTGCCGATTGGTTCTGGGAATGTGTCATACCTTTTCATCCTTTTGTTCCCCCTTAATAAATGAAAGTGCGAATGTGAAATACACATGGCGATATAAGTGCTTTCAAAACTGTAAAATGGTTACATCCAATCTTCAGTTCATCATCCTTATTCCTTGGCTTTCTTGAGATCGCTAACAACTTCAGCATATTTATCATCTCTAAGCAGCCCATGACCCATAAAGTCAGCAAAGTACTTGCTCATCTTATGCTGCAGGTTAGAATCCTTAATATCGAATTCCCTAAAAAACATGACTAAATTAAACTGCATAGATTCAAACATAAAAGAAATGAGGTCGTCATCAATATCAGGTCGTAGATATCCATCAACCCTCATGCGGCGTAACATGTCCTTGATTAAGGGGAATGACTCGCCCTTTAGCACATTCAAATATACTTTTAGTAAGGTGTTCTCTGGAATGTGTAAAAATGTTTCAACGAGTTTGATTTCCAGTTCATTCAATGGCTCAGTCGCAATGCCATTAGTGTTGTCAAATAAGCCAGTAAGGAAAAATTGAAAAAGAGAATCTTCATTGTTGTTATGAAAATACGCAGCTCTTTTCTTGGTCACATGTCGTATTAAGAGACAATAAAGGTCATCTTTGTCTTCAAAATACCGATAAAAAGTTCCGGGATGCATGGACAAACGATCCAAAACCATCTTCATCGTTATATCCTCGTAAAGATGATCAACAAAAAGATGCATAGCACGATTACATATGTCCTCACGCCTTGCTTCATTTAATCGAAAAAAAGTATTTTTTGGCATAAATGACTCCTTTATGTAAAATGTGAACTCATTCACACCATATCGATAATTGATTCACATGTCAAGCTGTATTGAAATAGATACCCGCTCTTTGCTCGGACGGATTTCACCCCAACGGTAGTACGATTGATCATTGTACCTTTATTCGTTCCGACTTGCGCTCTGTGGGCATTGCCAAAATCGAAGCCGTTTTCACCAATTGCGAATTCTCCTCCTGCGATATGAGAGGAATGACATTGGAGAATGCTATGTTTATCGATTGTACTTTTTATCAATGTAGATTCAATGACCGCGTTTTACAGGCAGCGAATATCAGCTAGTTGAAATAACGTTTGAGGGAGTGGTGACACTTCGTCAACTCCAGTGAAGAAGTGAACATTCATTATATTAATAGGAAATATGTATGTTTTAAACAAAAATTGGAATTTAAGGATTACTTAACCCGAAGTGAATTGACTATCTGAATGTATTTCATGTTGAATTGAAAAAGGCTGCTTTCCAGTAAGCAGCCCATTCACTAAACTTTCGACTATTTCAATCAAATCATTCTGCATCTTTTTGTGTGAACTCAACCCCTAACGATTGATTACCTGAATGATTTTCTCCTGAGCATCTTGTGCCTCAGGGATTGGCATGACAACAAATACATGAAGCATTTCAGGATAAACAAGGGTTTTTATGTCAATTCCTTGTTCTGTTAGTTTTTCATCAAGCTTTATGGCATCTGGATATAACATATCATGTGTTCCAATAAAATGAGTAATCTTCCCAAGTCCTTTAAAGTCACCGTAAATGGGACTGATCAATGGGTCAGTTACATTTTTGTCAGCTGTCCAAATCTTTGCAATGACTTCCATTCCTTCAGGACCTAGAATCGGGTCCTTTTTTGCATATTCAAACATTAGAGGATTGCTTAAGCTCATGTCAACACATGCAGATAATAAAATAATATCCTTCGGCTGCGGCAGACCTTCCTTCTTTAAAAGGTGCGCCAGACCAAGTGAGATATTCCCGCCAGCTGAATCTCCCATGATCGTCAATTGATTGGCACTTTCAACAGTTTTCAGAAGGTCTTTATATAGGTTTAGGATTTTCAGATAGGTATCCTGGCAGCTATAATGAGGCACTTTTGGGTAAATAGGAGCCACAACTTTCGCATTGAGTGATTGCGCCATCTTATCCATGAACCACCAATGGAAATTCAAAGGCTGATTTGTCCACGCGCCGCCATGTATATATAGAATGACTTTTTGTTTTTGTGACGTTTGGTCATTCAAAGTGAAAACTTGCATGCCTTCGAATGTCTGCTCTTTTATCTCACTAATTAACTTCACATCATCTCCAATGGCATAAGGCTTCGTATTTTCTATTCCTTTTTGATCAAGAAATTTCTTTGTGTTTTCAATACTAGAAAAACTCTCTTTATTACTTTGGGAAGCGAATAATTTTTCAAATTGAATACTTTCTTCAGAACGTTCTCCATTAACAATTTCCACACTCATTTGTTTTATTGTTCATCCTGATGTATCACACGAAATGATTCGAGGTAGACTTGTATTTCTTTATCAGAGGTCTTTAACAAGTTAGATAAAAGGTCTTGAATTTGACGGAAGCGTTTAATTTTCCTTTCAATTTCTTCGTGTTTGTGATGGACAATCCTTCTTAAAGTATCAGGTTCTATGTCTTGACTCAGCAGTTCCATAACTTGTATTTCCTTTATCTTTCATGTATCGTTCGATTGTTTAACATTTTTAAGGTTGCTGTAAGGTTCGGATTAATACAAGTTAAGATTGAGGTTGTACAATGGGTTTGTAAGGAAGTGAGGGCTGAGTCGAATGATTCTCCCCCTTCTAAATCAATCATAGAGGTGAAAAGGTTTGAGAGAAAATAAAATTTTGTCTTCATTATGTTACTTCAGTATCTTTTTTGCGCCATTTTTGTTTCCGATTATCGTCTATTTCTTAGGGAAGGACGAAGTGAAATATCATGCGAAAAAATCGCTATGGACACATTTTATTCCTTATTTGATTTTTGGCATTGGTATCCTTGGTTCAGGTTTACTTGGCATGAACGATATCAGACATGCTGGTCCGTTCTTAATTGCAACGTATGCTGTGACATTCCTTGTGGCGATCTACTTCTTCATTTGGAACATTGTCAAAGGCATTAAAGTGTTTTCAGAATAATAGATGGGAAAAACGGTTCTGTGATTGATCAGAACCGTTTTTTTGTATGTCCATTCATGCGGGTAATTGGATATCAATCGTTGTTCCTTCCCCTATCATACTGCGTATCGTGATATCCCCGCCGTGCTTTTGGATGATATCCTTTGCAATGGCCATCCCGAGACCAGAGCCTGCATGTGTCCCTCCTGTATTCGTCCCTCTATAGTAGCGGTCAAACACTTTTTCTAGCTCTGCCTCTTCGATTCCTTTGCCATTATCTTTAATCGTGATGTGGGTATTTTCTTTTTGTTCCAGCTGTACAATGATTTTCACATCAGAATCATTGTGAACAAGGGCATTTAAAATGAGATTGGTGACCGCTCTTCGTATGAGGATCGTATCAATATTTAGCATGAGCTTGTCTACATTCGTTTGCAGCTCAATCGTCTGTTCTGCATATCTCGAATCGTTTAGGATATCAATTAACGTTTCCCGCAGCAACGGCACAATGTTCACTAGCTCTTTATGCAGCATCACGTCGTTATTTTTCAGCCTTGTTGTTAAATTTAGATCCTCCATGACATCTTTGATGTACAGTGATTTATTCTCTACGATGCTGGCATAATGTCTGATGTCTTGATCTGAAAGAGGATAATTTGGATCTTTGATGATTTCTGCATAGCCTTGAATAGAGGATAATGGTGTTTTAATATCATGAGAAATATGACTGATCCACTCTTCCCGCATTTGCTCTAATTTGTCTTTTTCTTTTTGGCTTGAAGCGAGCTGCTCTGATAAGTGATTGACATTGTAGAAGACATCTTTATATATTCCCTTAGTTGGCAGCTTTGTCGTATAATCTCCGTTTGCGAGCCGCTGGATTCCATGAATGGCACGGCCGAGCGGTTTGATGAGCTGCCGGCTGAATAAGTATCCAATGAATAAGGCAATGATGGCATCGATCGATAATAAAATCATCGTTCCGATATTGAATCTTGATATTAAGTCCTTCGTGTCGAACGAGAATAAATATTTTCCGATGGCAGGGTTCTTAAATCCGATAAAGTAGCTGTATTCCCTGCCCTTTCCTTTTTTTCCGCCGGCATAAATGGTCGATAGCAATTGCTTATCTTTATATTTATGTATGTTCACGATTTCTATAGGTGTATATTTGCTCTTTATTCCTTTAGGTGCGTGTGCATGATAGACGTCTTGTCCATTTTCGTCTAATATTTGAATCCACGCATTTTGTTGTTTTAAGGCTTGCTGTCCTTCTTTGTTCACAGTGATGCCTTGATCGGAAAAGGTTATGTATTGTTCAAATGTTCTTGTGAAGGTTTCGGGCGTATTTTCTTCGTTTTGCTGGCTGCTTGCTTGTAGTACAAGCCAGATCATGAATCCAAATAAGTTGATAAAGACCGTGATAATGGTCACGATAATGACAGAGACCATATATCTGCCTGTTAATCGCCATTTCATCCTTACGCATCCTTTACAACAAATTTATAGCCAAGCCCTTTGACCGTCACGAGAAACTCTGGTGTAGATGGGGAATTCTCTATTTTCTCCCGAAGTCTTCGTATATGAACCATCACCGTATTATCAGAACCGAAGAAATCTTCTCCCCAAACGGTTTGATAAAGCGTTTCTTTACTGATCACGCGATTCGGATGCTGCAAGAAATAGGTCATCAGCATAAGTTCTTTCGGTGTGAGCTCAATCACCGCTCCATTTTTCGTCAGTTCGGCTTGCTGCTCGTTTAACTCAAATGGCCCTTTTTTGATCACGGGATCAGCTTGAGAAGGCTGTAAGTATGATGAGCGTCTCAGCTGGGCTTTTACCCGGTAGGCGACTTCCTTTGGGCTGAAAGGTTTTGTAATGTAATCATCGCCGCCAATGGCAAGTCCTACAATTTTGTCTGATTCCTCTCCCTTTGCTGATAAAAAGATAATCGGAACATGCGAGACGTCTCTGATTTGTTTGCAAATATCGTAGCCTTCACCGTCTGGCAGCATAATATCCAGTATGACGAGATCGGGATGTTCTTGATGGAATTGCGTGAGCCCATCACGGGCAGTTGAAGCTGTTATCACCCGGTCAATGCCTTCTCTTGTTAATACTGTATGGATTAATTCCAAAATTTCTTTTTCGTCATCTATAATCAATACTTTGCTTTGAAGCTTTGGCATTATGATCACTCTCCTGAAGTCATTGTTATTATTATACCCAAAGTGTAGACATCGTGAAAAATCAACTTTCTATTTGCACAGAAAAAAGCCAATTTTCTTTTTTAATGAGAAAATTGGCTTTTGGTGTTTTTTTAGCGTTTGACCACAAATGTTGTCACACTTTGAGCCGGGAGATGAGCCCAAAATTGATTACCTGATATATTTAAGTCAGTTCCAGGCTGAAGGTTGCTGTTACTACTCGTAATCCATCTTGACGCTTGTGAAGCGGTTCCATTTTGCATGACAAAGTGTTGATTGACGCCTGTATTGTTTTTATTAATCGCTACAATGACGACCTTATTGTCCCCTTTATAGGCTGAGACGAAAACATTCGGTTCAGGGCTTTTCGTTGCATCAATTCTGACGTACCCTGGACGCACAAACTTGGAGAAATGCGCCATGTTGTAGCCACGTTTGCTAATCATTCCATCTTCCTTCATAGGACCGTATGATCTGCGGATGTACCACCAAACATACGCCTGAAAATCACCTTCCACCATCGAATGGTGAATATGCTCTGACACCCCTAATGCCTCAGGCCAGCGGTCCGCTGAATTGTTATCACTATTCGGGTAATATACCTCTGTCATCCACAGCTCTTTCCCCGCTCCTTTTTGTTTAAAAAGAGGATACGGAAGCTGGCTGATCTGGGTTCCATACAGATGGGCACCGAGAATGTCCATATTTCTAAGCGCCTGCGGATCGTTTAAGATAGGATCTGATATATTTTTAAGGTATTGAAAAGATTCTGGTGCAATCACGCGTGCATTAATGGAGCCGGCATTTTCTCTCATGAATCGCAGGATTTCCTGAGGCGTCCACCATGTCCATTCGTGTGCATAATCAGGCTCGTTTTGTACAGAAATGGCATAGAGGTTGACACCATTATTTTTCATGTATGTCACAAAATCATTCAGATGCTGAGCATATGCGGCGTATTGATTGTATCTCAACCGCTTTGCAGACGCACCATTACGGTTGAAAGTCTCCACCATATGGCTTGGAGGATTCCAAGGCGAAGCGATCACTAAAGCGCCATGATCTATTGCTCTTTTGGCGGTAGCAACTTCTCTGTGCCAATTATTTCTGTTCTCGTCTACATTAATTCGTAGAATGGAGAATCCTAATTGATTCTGCCCATTGCCAAAGGCGGTTTCCCTTTGAGGGGCGGTTAAATCACCAATCCAAGCCGGGTGGTTCATTCCGCCAAAGCCGCGAATCACTTGTCTTTCCGCATTGACATTAATATTCGCATCACTTGCTGCTGAAACCTCAGTTACCCCAGGCCCTATGAACATGACAGACAGCATAGTGCAGCAGACCAATAAAGTACAAATTGGTTTTTTGATTATGGACATCAAATTTTCCCACTCTCCCATCAACCAGTGATCGATGCCGCAGCATCTGATTTTGTTTACCTTTGAGTAAACTGCCAGGAATCAAATTGGAATAGGTTGGCACCATTTCCTTTGAAGACAAAAAATACGTTGTGCACTCCTGCTGCTCCGTTCACTGCCGTTTCTATTTCTCGCCAGTTTCCGCCTGTGGAAGGGACATTGAGTGTTCCGGCAATTTTGCCGTCTGGACTGCCAAGACGTACTTCTATTTGTCCGCCTGAAGCGGATGCTACATTGGCTTTAAAGGTTCTGGCACCGCTCGATCCGAAATCGACATTACTGATAGCCACCCAATCACCGTTTTGAATGTTTGTGACATGCTGGTTATTGACTGGCCCACCAGGTGCTGAGGAGGAATCTGTTAAAATGCGTCCATTCCAAGCGAATGTTTCGGCTTCTACCCGCTGATAAGGGTTCAGGTTGGAAAGTTGTTTAACGCCTTCAAAATTGGCTGCGACCTCTCGAAGGGAGCCGTCAGCATTATGGACAAGCTTATTAATGTGGGGAGATCTGTAGCCTTTCCCTGCCCCATATAAGGCAGAGCTCACCGTTTGCGTGTGATACACGACATACCACTCGTTTTTAAAATGGAACACAGCATGATGGTTGTTACCGCCGCCGCCGAAAAATGCACCCGGATTTTTCAGGAAGTGTCCTTTATACGTAAAGGGGCCCATTGGACTTGAGCTCGTCATATAACCGATCTCACCAGGTGGTTTATCTGCTGGGTGGGAGCCGCCAAAATTGATGCAATAGGAATAGTAATAGGTACCGTTATACTTATGCATACCCGAATCTTCAAACATAAAAGGAGCATCAATGGTTGATGCGCTGCCAACCACACTAGTCATGTCAGGTCCTAGTTTCAGAACTCTCGCTGTTTTAGGATTGGCCCATTGTCCCTGCGTTGGATTTGAACCGCCTGGAACGCCTCCTCCGGCATATAGATAACCGGTTCCGTCATCATCTACAAATACGGCTGGATCAAAAAGCCATACAACACCGGACATCCCTGGTGTATTTGGCGTGACGAGCGCTTTTCCGATAGGATCTTTCCAAGGTCCAATCGGGCTGTCTGCTGTCAAGACGCCAATCCCTCCGCCGCTGTTAGCAAAATAAAGGAAAAATTTATCCTTCCCATTGATCTTTTTCACCGCAGCGGATGGAGCCCAGGAAGCGCCTGCCCATTTGGCAATCCCTCTCCCGCCATTGGCCCCATTTGCGCCAGCTACTGGAATCGCTCCGTGATCTGTCCAGTTCACCATATCCGCCGAAGAGATGACAAAGACCCTATTCAAATTCGCAAAAGAATTATCCTTAATCGTTCCATTGCTGTGATATTCATAGTCATCACTCGACATATAAATGTACACTCTTCCGTTATAGGTGAGCGCAAACGGATCCGCCCCCAGGTGATGGTCTATGAGTGGATTTGCATTTCCTACTCGTTTTGCAATGGGGGTACTTGCTGCACTCGCATCATATACCGGTATACAGCTCAGCACCAAAGCAAGAATCAAAAAACCTACACCGCACTTCATCCTCTTCCTCATCGTGTCATTTTCCTCCTGTTTTCATCTTCCTAATATTGGGGTTTACGCCCAATTTCAAATTATGTTGATATGAGCTGATGAAGAATGAATACAAAGGATGATTTCTAGGGAAAATCACTGCTAAAACCATCATGAAAACCCTTACTTTTTGACTAGGAGACAATAAAAAAATACAGTCCTCCACTTTGGAACTGCATTTTTTCTTCTTATTCAATGAATGTAGATTACATATAACGAGCGGTCACCATTTTCTTTCTTGTGTAAAACTCTACTCCGTCTGTTCCGTTCGCATGTAAGTCCCCGTAGAAAGAATCCTTCCAGCCGGAAAACGGGAAAAATGCCATTGGTGCGGGCACACCGATATTGACGCCGAGCATACCTGCTTCGATGTTTTCGCGAAATTCTCTGATGCTTGATGCGCTGTCCGTGTAAAGGCAGGCACCGTTCGCAAATTTTGATTGATTGGACAGGTCGATCGCTTCTGTTAGTGAAGAGACACGGACAATTGATAAGACTGGGGCGAAAATCTCGTCCTGCCAAATTTTCATTTGATTTGTGACATGGTCAAAAATCGTCGGTCCAACGAAATACCCTTTTCCCTTTGTTTCAAGGTCATTCCTACCATCACGAATGAGGCTTGCTCCTTCTTCAATCCCTGACTGGATATATTGAAGCGTTCGTTCTTTATGTTCCTTTCGAATGACTGGACCAAGAAAGACATCTTCATTTATTCCATTTCCAATGACGAGCTCGTTCGATTCATCAACTAATTTTTGAATGAACTCATCTGCCACTTCTTCTTCCACCGCGACAACGGCCGCGGCCATGCAGCGCTCTCCCGCTGATCCAAAGGCAGCACCAATGATTTGTTTCGTTGCCGCATCTAAATCTGCATCTTTGAGGACAATGGAGTGATTCTTTGCACCTGCAAGTGCTTGGACACGTTTGCCATGCTCTGTGCCTTTTTTATAGATGTATTCTGCGACTGGCTGAGAGCCGACAAATGAAATGGCTTTGACCTTTTGATGTTCAAGCAGACCGTTGACGACATCGTGAGCCCCATTGACGATGTTGAGAACACCTTTTGGAAGACCCGCTTCTTCAAATAGCTCGGCTAACTGCGCGGCAAGAATGGGCGTTCGTTCTGAAGGTTTTAAAACAAACGTATTTCCGCAGGCAATGGCAAGCGGGAACATCCAGCACGGGACCATCATCGGAAAGTTAAATGGCGTAATGCCGCCAATGACACCAATCGGATAGCGGTACATGCCAGATTCGAGTCCAGATGCGATATCTGGTAATTGTTTTCCCATCATTAAGGTTGGTGCACCAGCGGCAAATTCGACACATTCAATCCCTCGCTGCACTTCTCCTTTTGCTTCTGTTATGCTTTTTCCGTTTTCAAGCGTTACGAGTTCAGCCAGTTCATCCCATTTTTCAACGAGTAACTGCTGATATTTAAATAAAATGCGTGCACGGCGGGGAACGGGTGTTTTCGACCAAGTGGTAAATGCTTCTTTTGCTGCCTGTACTGCACGTTCGACATCCTTTTTTGTTGAAAGCGGCACTTCTGCGATGATCTCGCCAGTAGCTGGGTTATATACTGCCTCTGTTTGACTTGTTTCTGCCTCAATCCATTGTCCGCCAATATAATTTTTCAACATTTGTACATCTGTTTTGGTCATGTTCCCTCTCTCCTTTTTATGAAAGAATGTCATGCTTATAGGATGTGTATGGTTGTAATTGTCTCATCTAACGGGCGCCCATCTGTATACACTCTTTGTCAAATATTATTGTCGTTTTGGTTTACGTTGTGATAAAAGCTTGCTCTAACGTGTGAAAGGTTGACGCCCTATCCCTTTGTTTGTGAGAAATGATTCCCGAATGTGATTCATTCATGGTGATTTTTCGATTAACTTTTGGTTAACTTTAGAAAAATCATAATATTAAAAACGCTTTCAGTCAATCCTCTTTTTGCAGCATAAAAAACCTGATGCGCGTTGCATCAGGTAGAGGCTGGTTTATTTCTGTAAGTTGGTTGATGCAGCATATTGATTCGGTTCTGCAAAATGCGGGAGCATCTCACCATGTGCTTCAATGAGTTCATCGCATAATTTGATGATGTCATCAATGGATAGTTCAGCGCTTGTGTGTGGATCAAGTAATGCCGCTTGATAAATGTGCTCTTTTTTGCCGCTAATTGCTGCTTCGATTGTCATGAGCTGTGAGCTGATATTGGTCCGGTTGAGTCCAGCCAATTGTTCAGGTATCTCTCCGACATAGCAAGGCATGATGCCGCTGCGATCTGCAACACATGGTACTTCGACACACGCTTTTTCAGGCAGATTGTGAATGAGTCCTCCTGTGTTCAGCACATTCCCGCCAAATTTAAAGGGAACGTTCGTTTCGATCGCTTCAATGATACGAGAACCATATTCTTTTGAGCGAGTATGTGTGATCTGTGTATTGCCCACAAGGTCATGCTTCATTGTATTCCAGTTGTTGATTTGTTCCTCGCAGCGTCTCGGGTATTCATCGAGCGGAATGTTAAATTGACCGATCAGTTCTGGATAGCGTGATTTGATAAAATAAGGATGGTATTCGGCATTGTGCTCTGAGGATTCTGTGACATAGTAGCCGAATTTATCCATCAGCTCAAAACGTACCATATCATGATGCCGCGCTTGCTGCTTTTCTTTCGCTCTTCTTTTGATGTCTGGGTACAAATCTTTTCCGTCCCGTTTCACCTCTAATAACCATGCCATATGGTTGATGCCGGCAATTTTTTCTTCAATGCCTTCATGATCCATTTCAAGTGATTCAAATAGATCCTTTGTACACACCTGCACACTATGACAAAGACCCACCGTTTGAATCGGTGTATAGCGCAGCATCGCACCTGTCAGTGTGGCCATTGGATTTGTGTAATTTAATAATAAAGCATTTGGACAAACCTCTTCCATCTCCTTTGCAAAATCAAACATCACAGGAATTGTTCGAAGGAAGCGGAAGATGCCGCCGATGCCAACCGTATCCGCAATCGTTTGTCTTAATCCGTATTTTTTCGGAATCTCAAAATCAATCACAGTGCTTGGCCGATAGCCTCCAACCTGGATGGCATTGATGACATATTTCGCATCCTTTAAGGCTTCTTTTCGGTTGTGATAGGGCTTAATGGTCACATTTGCACCGTAGTTCTCTTTTAAATGCCGAAGCATCGTGTCTGATTCATTCAGCCGGTTGTGGTCGATATCATATAATGCGAATTCAAAGCCGCTAAGTGCAGGGACGAACAAACAATCTCCTAATATATTTTTAGCAAACACGGTACTCCCTGCACCGATAAATGTAATTTTAGACATTGACGACTCTCCTTTTTACATCCTTATTGAACTACCCTTTGACAGAGCCTTGTGAAAGCCCTGCGATAAAATATTTTTGCAACAGTAAAAACATCGTAACCATTGGCAGCATCGCAATGAGCGCAGCGGCACCAACGAGCTGGAGCTGATGCTGATTTTGACCAAAAAAATGGGATAAGGCGACTGTGAGTGTATGCATTTCTTTATCTTGCAAAAAGAAGATGGCAAATTGATAGTCGTTCCAAATATACACACAGGCAATGATTAAAACAGAAGCGGTAATGGGCTTCAGAAGAGGAAAAACGACAGTGAAAAAAACTCTGAGTGTCCCCGCTCCATCAATACGGGCTGCTTCTTCAAGCTCCTTTGGAATGGTCGACCGGATAAAGCCTGCGTATAAGAAAATGGTTAGCGGCAAAAAAGCAGCGACATTATTTAAAATAGCGATTTGATAGGTGTTCATCATCCCGATTTGAACGACCATTTTATAGAGCGGGACAAGGGCTGTGAGCGGTGGAATGACCATAATGGTGATGAATAAAACATAAACTGCTTTATTTAGCTTTGTGTTTCTTCTTGCGAGCGGATAGGCTGCAAGAGATCCAAGTATGATGAGTAATACAGCGGAGGTAAACGTAATCATCACTGTATTCAAAAAGGACTGGCCAAGCTGAGCCTCTGTCCATGCCGTGCGAAAGTTTTCAAGATGGAGCGCTTTCGGAAACAGCCATTTTGAACTGAAATCTCCTATCCCCTTTAATGATGTCGTCACCAAGATATAAAATGGAATGAGGTGAAGCAATGTCACCAAAAGTGCGAGGAAGGTGTACCATCTCTTTTTGTGTTTAAAGGCGTTATCCATCACACCTCGGTCTCCTTTCGTTTGAAATAAATCAGTGCTGCGACACTAATGACAAGGATGATGACCGCCATGAAGACTCCTTGCGTTGCTGCATAGCCTGCATCCTGACGTTTGAAATACAGATCATACATAAAGGTCGACATCGATTGCGAGGAATCTCCAGGTCCGCCGCCTGTTAGTGCCACAATGACATCAAAAAGTTTCAGCCCGCCAATGACATTAAGCACAACATTAATAGTGATAGACGGCATAAGCAGCGGCAATGTGATCCGTCTGAATTGCTGGAGGCTTGATGCGCCGTCTAATTGTGCCGCCTCATAATAATCCTTAGGAATACTTTGAAGGCCTGCTAAATAAATGATCATCGCAATTCCGACGAATTGATAGGTGTTGACAAGCACAATGATCCATGTGTTTAATTGCGGATTGCCAAGCGCATTCATTTGGTCAAATCCAAAAAACGTCACCACATCGTTTAAGGCACCGCCTTGGTAAGCAAACACAAAATACCAAATATAGCCCATCGCAATCGGACTAATCATGACAGGTAAATAGATGACTGTTCTTGTGATCGCTCTCATCTTTAAGCTTTGATTTAATAAAAGAGCATATCCAAGTCCAATGATATTTTGTAAGATTGTACTCCCAATTCCGTAGAGAAGCGTGTTTTTGACAACAAGCCATGTCGTTGGGTCTTGAAGCAGACGTTTATATTGATCAAGCCCAATCCATTCATAAGTTTGTGAGAACCCGTTCCAATTCGTAAAAGATAGCTGAATGCCGTTCAAAAAAGGATAAATGATAAAGGTACTGACGACGAGTACAGCTGGCATGTACATCCACCAAAGTGATGAATTCCGGCTTTTTTGCATCTTTTGTTTTGGTAAAGAGGTAAATGCGGCTGGCTGCTTTGCTTTTGTGATGTCATTCATTGGCTTCACTCCTGTTTCAGCATGGGCCTGCTATTGTTTTTTCAGACGCTTATATTCCTCTTCCATCTTCTTCGATAATTGTTCTGGTGTGATGGAGCCTGCTAATAATTCTTGACCCGTCGTTGCCATGACAGCCCACATTCCGCTTGGTAAGTATTTTCGATCGAAGTAAGGTTCAATCTTCACCTGTTCGTATTGATCGTAAAACGTAGAGTAATAGTTTTTCGCTTTTACATGCGTTAAGGCTGCTTCAGAGGATGTGCCTTCTGCGATTTTTTCCGCATTTTCAGGCTTTGCGAGAAAATCGATGAATTGTTTTGCTTCTTTTAGATGCTTGGAGTCCTTCCAGGCAGCGACAGTAAAACGTTCTCCCCCAATCCAGCTTTGCTCATCTCCTTCATGAATGGCAGGAACAGGTATCGTGCCTACTTTGATCGATTGATTGAGTTCTGACGCTTCAGGTCCTAAAGAACCTCCGACAAAGGTGAAGGCTATTTTGTTTTGTGCCATCAGTTCAGGTGCTTGAGATAGTTTCGCTGTCAGGACATCTTTGTTTAAAAGATCTTGATCCTTCAGCTCCTTCATGAACTGTGCAAGCGGTGTATAGTGAGACCAATCAAAAGATCCGTTTTCAAGTTCTTTTCCGTATTGATGTTTTGGATCGGTGATTAATAAAGGTGTGGCTAGTTCATCAAAGACTTGGGCGATATTTGAGTTGTCTCCTCCTGGTATCCAGAGCGGCACAACCTCTCCTTTGCTCTTTTCCTTCACTGTCAGCAAAGCCGATTGGAATTCATCAAGTGTTCTAGGTACCTCAATGTCATAGTCCTTTAATAGATTGGCATTAAAGCTAAGCCCGTCTTTTGCTTGATTCAGCGGATATGCGTATACTTTGCCATCTTGATCCTTTAAAATCTGATCGAGTGAAGGATCAAGCTGTTTGACCCAATTCATCTCTTTTAGATCAGCGACATACTCGCTATAGCGGAGTTTGGCCCAGCCGTGTGTGTCAAACAGATCCGGCATATCGTTTGCCCCCATTTTGACACGAATCGTATCTTCATAGCTGTTGCCTGGGAAGTTGGCATCGATTCGAAGATGTGGATGCTCTTTTTCAAACTCACGAATCACTTCTTCAAACGCTTTTCTTTCCCCGCTGTTGCTCATTGACGAAAAGAGAGTCAAGGTGACCTTTCCGTTTGCTTCAGACGTACCGTTATTGCTGCAAGCAGACAAAAAAATGGTCAAGACAAAGGCCGCAGTGAGCAGCATGATTTTTTTATTCATGGTTTCCTCCTTTTGATCACTGAAAATTCAGACGATAATCGGTAGAATTCATGCAGTTGCGGAAACAAAAGAAGTCCATTATACTGGAATTCTATTCTTTTCAAAGAGATAAGAGAGCATAACGGCAGGCTGCCTTGTTCTTCGCATGATCTGGCCATCATGTGAAGCAGCTTGCTTTCTGCTTTTTTGTCTCTTTTTTGTTTGCTGAGATCTTGGTTCACCCCCTTTCATGGATGAGACATGTGCTGCCCCGTTCGATGAGTTTTGTTGGCACGACGACTTTTAGAGGGAGCTTTCTTCCGTTTATTCGCTCAAGCAAAAGCTTCAAGCCGACTTCCCCCATTTCTTCTGTGTATACTTTTACGCTTGTAAGCGGCGGACTTGAAAATGAAGCAGCTTCAATGTCATTAAACCCAACAATGGATACATCGAAAGGAACACGCAGACCGGCTTCGTTGAGCGCACGCATTGCACCGATCGCCATTGAATCACTTCCGATAAAAAAGGCTTGTGGAAGGTTTCCTTTTTTAATGGCTTGCTGCATAAGCGTATAGCCTTCTTGCATGGAGTATTCCCCAATGTGGATGTCATCCAGATGAAGACATCCTGCCTCCTGCATTCTTCTCATAAACGTCGTTTGTCTTTCGTCCTCAATCACAGCGTTTCCTTCGAAATAATGCTCCCGCTCCTTTCCGCCAATATAGCCTAGATGTGTATAGCCAAGCGATTGCAGATGGCGAATTGCTCGATCTGCCGCTCTTACAAAATCAACATGTACACAATCATACAAATCTTCATCCGCATAATGATTAATAAAAACAATGTGTTCCATTCGGTTTGTCATTTTTTCAACTGTATCGGGGCTGATTCGTCCAATGACAATCAAACCGTCAATACCCTTTAGCATCGCGCCTTTATCCATGCTTCTCAGGCGAAAGGTATGGAGGGTGGACAGCCCTTGTTTGGCATATTCTTTTTCAATTCCTTTTCTAATCGATGAAAAAAAGGGATCATTTAATTCTTCGTCAATGGATTGAGCGACAACGATACCGATGACTGGGGATTCAGATGGAGGTTTTTCTTCTGCTTGATCGGCTTTTCTTGCTCTCACTGGGGTATAGTTTAGCTTCTTTGCAATGTCGAGGATGTTTTGTCTTGTTGCGTGTGAAACGGAAAGTGTTTGATCGCCATTTAACACACGGGATACAGTGGATACGGACACTTTTGCATCATGGGCAATATCTTTGAGTGTGGTCATAGGCAAACTCCTCTTAGATTTTGACTAAATATTTACTAAAGATATTTGAAGGATAACATATAAGTAAAGCGCTTTCAATTGTGGATTTGTAATTTTTTATTTTATATTTGGGTATGTTTTGGTGAGATTGTGGTGTTTTAGTAAAATTGCGTAAAAAAGAGGATGGATTACATCCTCTTTTACTAACGTGATTCAATTGAGGCTGTTTCTTTTGCAAACAATTGCTTCATTGTCTCCCAAGCTTTATCGAGTTGATTGTGAAGTCCAAATAAACCTGAGTTGCCGATGATATAGATCTCATTTCCAGCCTCAGCAAGCAGCCGGAACGTGCTCTCATTACAAGAGCCGTCTACTTCAATTGAAAACGTGTATCCTCTCTTCTCTTTTATCTCTTTCACCTGTTTAATTTTCTGAAGCATTTCTTTAATAAAAGGCTGACCTGCAAAGCCTGGATCAATCGTCATGATCGTCACTCGGTCTATTAAATGTAGATAGGAATCTAACGCTGCAATTGGTGTGGCGGGATTTAAGACAAAGCCGACCTTGCAGTCTCTTTGATGGATATGCCGAATGATTCTAAAAACGTCTCTTTGCACGACCTCTGGGTGTAAGCAGATCATGCTTGCGCCTGCATCAATGCAGGCATCGATTAAAAATTCTTGGGGGTATTCCGCCATAAGGTGAACATCAATTGGTCTATCTGTTAGTTTTCGAAGCTGTTCTATGAAAAAGGGCGATAAGGTGATATTTTTCACGTAATGACCATCCATGACGTCGACATGATATCGATCTGCTCTTGTGTTGAGTATATGAATTTGTTCGCGGAAGTGCGTTAAATCCATGCACATTAGTGAAGGTGAAAAAATGGCTTTCATTCTCAGGCTCCTCTTTTTTAAAGTTGAAATAAAAGCTTGATCAATCCAATTAAGATTCCGATGATACCAAAGTCTGTATCTCCAAAAGTTGTCCCTTCAAAGCCAAGGGTCCCTAACACAGGTAATAAACAAGCAGGTAAAAAGGAAAGAAGTAATCCATTCACAAAGGCCCCAGCGACAGCACCTCTTACGCCTCCTGTTGCATTACCATACACTCCTGCTGTAGCGCCGCAAAAAAAGTGCGGGACAAGACCAGGGACAATGACAGTTAAACCAAACAAAGGTAAAAGAAAAATGGATACGATGCCTCCTGCAAAGCTGCATAAAAAACCGATAATGACTGCATTTGGAGCAAATGGAAAAACGGTTGGCGCGTCAAGTGCCGGCTTTGCCCCTTTCACAAAACGATCGGCAATCCCTTTAAAAGCAGGCACGATTTCACCGATTGCCATCCTCACCCCGGCTAAAATAATGTATACACCAGCGGCAAAGGTAATAGCCTGAATGAGAATGAAGACAGCGAAGTTCGTGCCCCCGCTAATTTGTTCTATAAAGGGAATCCCTGCAAACGGTGCAATCGCAAAGAACAGCAAAGCCATCGTGATCGAAATGGCAACAGATGTATCTCTTAGAAATCCGAGTGATTTAGGCACTTGAATGGTTTCCGTTGATTTCTCTGGACGACCGATCCATTTGCCGATCATTCCCGCTGTAAAATAACCGAAGGTACTGAAGTGTCCGAGCGCGAGATCATCGCTTCCGGTGACTTTCCTTGTGAATGGCTGAAGGATAGCCGGTGCAATGACCATAGCTGTTCCTAATATAATCGAACCGGTGGTCACAAGAAATCCTCCTTGCATTCCGGCTGTCGAGAGAACGACTGCGAGCATTGCAGCCATATACAAGGTATGGTGCCCTGTTAAAAAGACGTATTTAAAGGGCGTGAATTTTGCCAATAACAAATTGACCAGCATGCCAAAAATCATAATGAGAGCCGTCTGTGTACCGAATTCCTTTTGGGCAATGGCCGCCATGGCATCTGTATTTGGGACTACCCCTTGAATGTGAAAGGCTGCTTCAAACATTTTTCGAAAAACTCCAAGTGAATCAGACACGACCGTGGCGCCCGCTCCTAATATTAAAAAACCCATGGTTGTTTTCAAGGTGCCTGACACGGTATCTGCGGCTGATTTTTTCTGCAAAAGTAAACCGGCCAGTGCAAACAAACCGATGAGAATTGCCGGTGTGCCCAATATATCGTTCATGATCAGTTCTATCATGATGTGAATCCCCCTTTTTTGTGGCTTATATGTGTTTACGAAGGACGTCTTTAATGGCTTCCTGGTCTAACAAGTTATTTAATCCAGCGACCTTTCTTGTGCCGTCATCCAGCTGATCGATAATGTCTGTTGCTCCGATATATAGATCGGCCTGTTCATTTTTACTTGTGCTGAGATCGGTATGATCCACTTCAGCTACAAGTCCTAACTCTTCTAATGCTTTTTTGACATTCATTTCTACGATAAAGCTGCTTCCTAATCCGTTTCCGCACACAACAAGAATTTTTTTCATTCTCTTTTTCCTCCCTTTATAGTTGTGAAAATTGATCAACTAGTTTTTGCACCGATGCTAATTCCTTTGCTTCAACCAGTTGTTTTCTCCGTTTTTCATCACTTAACAGCATGGTCAGCTGTTTGAGTGCTTTCAAGTGGGTCATACTGTCAATGGCTGCTAGCACAATGATGAGACGAACCTGTTTTTTTTCATCCTTAGAGAAAAAAATGGGCCGTTCGAATGACATGAGTGACATGCTTAATTTGTTCACGCCGTCCTCTGGTCTGGCATGCGGAATGGCTACTTGTGGTGCAATCACAATATAAGGTCCATTTTGATGCACAGACTGAATCATGGCCTCCACATAACCTCTCTGAATGGCATTTTGATCGAGTAAAGGCTGCGCTGCTTTTGTGATGGCCTCTTGCCAAGTATCTGCTGTTTGCTGGAGATGAATGGTTTTTTCTGTTAATAAATCGTTTAACACTGGTTTCCACCCTTTCTGATGGGATACATATGCGGGATGAAGTAGCTCTTTAAGATCACGAAGCAGTGCTTTTTCATTTTGTACGATGGTATGCTGCTGAATGATGTTGAATAAAGCGTCCACATTTTTCTCATCAAGCCTGATTTCTGCACCTTCTCCATATTGAAGCAAGGTTTTTTTCTCATAGGCAGTGAGGATGGGATGAACGAGGTGAACGGGTTTTCCTTTAAACGAAATAGGTGTTGTTGACACAACAAAGTCAACATCAATGGATGACATTTCTTCATATGAACGCTTTGATAATAGTTCACGTACTTCGATATAACCGATTAATTCGATAAGCTGTGTTTTCAGCATGTGACTTGTGCCAATTCCTTCGCCGCAGACAATGTATACAGAACGCCGCACAATTGGTGAAATCCCTTCTCTTCTCATCCAACCACCAAAATGCATCGCCACATATGCAATTTCATGGTCGCTGATCTTTGAGCAAGTCGCCTTTTCTAAATGGCATACGACCTTTTGAGTGATGTCAAACACCTCTGGCTGTGCTTTTTTAATAGATTCTGTTAATTCATTGTTGATATCAATGTGATAGATGAGTCTGTAATAGGCCGGGATGAGATGCATGGTCAAGTTTTGCTCCAAGGCTTCGTACTCTTGAAAGGAAATACAAGCATACCGCTGAAAGTCAAAAATCATTTGTCTGGCAATGGTGCGAATGAGATGCTCTTCTGGTTTTTTACTTGATGGAAGCTTTTGTTTCTTGGCGCTGAGCCATAGAGTGCTAAGAAAATAGATTTCATCATCATGAACTTGAAGACCTGTTTCCCTTTGAATTTGTGCCATGAAACGAATAGCCGCCAAGCATTCATCTGTTTCCTGCAATGTACGCTTTTCTTCGTTTGAAAGGTGTACAGCACGTCCTAGCTTCATCCGCTTGAAGTAGAAAAAGAGATCCAAAGACAGCTGATCCAGCATGTCATCTGCAAACTCGAGCTTAAGCTCTTGTTCTGACTTCTCGAGGAGATGCTTTAACCGCTTATATGAAATGGGCCCCTTTAACCAAAAAGATGGAAACGCTTTTTCGTTTTTTATCATTGTGCGAATGGAATGAATATAAGGTTTCAGCGCCAATCGAATCGCTCTTTCTTCTCCTGAAATCAAATAGCCGCAGGCTGTCTGATAGTGAAGCGTGAGCTGCTGCTTTGAAAGTGCTTCTTTTAGCTGTTTCATATCTTCAAGCAATGTATTCCGGCTCACTTTGATCATCTTCATAAAATCATCAATTCTTAGGCGTTTCTCACTGCATGCAATGGATAAGAGCAGGATGGCTCTTCTTTCCTTTACGCATGGTTCATAATCATGGCCAACGAGAATGGTGTTCGCTTTTTGAATAATGACTTCTTTTTCATGTGGGTGTAAGTAGTAGCCAAGTTGATCTTTTCGCTGAATACCACTCAGCTGCTGAGTTTCCAGCCAGCTATTCATGCGTTTGATTTCAGAGTAGACGGTTCGAGTAGAGACATTCAGTCGATTCTGTAAATCTTCAATTGATAAATAAGATGTCGTGTGAATCAGCATTGATAGTAAAGTCGTGCCCCTTTTGGTTAAATACAGTTGGAATTCCTCCCTTCTTTCCTTTGGTTATAAGTTTAATCAACTCACATGCATCAAAGAAGCCCAAATGTCTTCAGCAAATGCAGTGCAGCTTTTGGGTGCTCTTTTGCCATAAGAAAAAGCACACCCGCATGAGTGTGCTTTCAGACTTGTACACAAAGAGTCCTTTGTCTTCTTTTACGTGATAGAAAACCTTTGTAATGAGGCCATGAATGTCCTGAAAAATCTTTTTGAATGCCTTTTTTGATCCTTCACAATGCTTTTGGCATTCTTGATTCACACATATGTACTGCATCAGTGTCCGCAGGTTCTTTCTTCTGGACAAAATATTCACGTTCGTTTTGCTTGCCTCTATCATACGATGATCCACTTAGGAAAAAGGTCCCCTTTTTCTCGGCCGATACAAATAAGAAAAAGTGCCCATAAACATGGACACTTTTTTTATATTATTCCCAAAACGCATCGCCTTCGTAATAAATATATTCCTCAACAAAAGTTTTAAAGTCTACATAAACGTCTTCAAACAGATAAAGCTGTCCTGTTGTTTTATTGTAACGTATCACACAAAAACACTATGCTTTAATAATACCGTTTTCTTTTAGAAACCGTTCGAACAATTCATCCCCTTTATCCTCAATATATTCATCATCAATATTATACTCTCCAACCAACAAACCAAAATCATCATATTTTTCATATTTTTGTTTAAGTTTTATACCATAGCTTTCTTGATCAAAAAACAATAACCATTTCCCTGAATCTAAACTTTTAAAAAACACACCTTCATAATCTAAATCATTTTCATAATAGCCTACATGCAAATGCATTGTATCGTCTAAGTTAAGCAACGTTGATCTCTCCTTTAGAAAATAACATGATGATCTTTTAGATTAGGTGGAACATGATAATGCAGAACAGCAGGTCTTCCATGTTTTATAGGTGCATAATCTAGTCTGAATAGTGGTTTTTTGGTTTTTTTGCTACGTACCTGTATAATGCGCCCTCCTGATCCAGGGCCATCAATAATATAATTTTGAGGCGCCTTTAATGCTTTCTGCACATATGGTCTAGCTACTTTCCATCCTTTTTGCATTCCCTTTTTTCCAACTTGAGAAATTAATAATCTTAAAGCAGCAGCCACCACCGGTATCCACTGACCAGTTACACTGTCTTCTTTCAATTCAGCATTCTGACTCTGTAACGCTAAAGTTTCTTCTAATTCAATAAATACTGGATCATTCAAAAGAAAGTCAAATTCTTTATTAAAGTTTGATACATCTACATTTGAAACATCTATACCGGTATCCTCGTATACTTGTTCAATCAATTGATCACTAACCACAAGTTCACTATCCTGTGAAGTTACGCTCTCAGCATATACTGGAGTCACCGCCGAAAAACATAGAATAAAAGACAGTACTACTAGAATAAGCTTATTCTTCATATAAACCCTACTTTCTCAAAAAAATTTATCTGTATTCATAACTGAATACCCGTTTATTTTATCTAAATTTTTGATTTTTTTCCATATTTTTTTCGAGATTGTGTGTTTATTATAAGAAGAATATTCTTCAAAAAAGAGAGCAGCAAGACCTGCCATGTAGGCAGCTGCCATTGAAGTACCACTACTATATAAAAAAGAACCATCTTTTGAATAACTTTTTATATACTGCCCCGGAAGTAACACATTTAATCCTTTACCTACAGTTGTCCCTTTCCATATATCACCGTTCATATTTAAAGCTCCTACAGCAATAACATCTTCAAATTTAGCAGGGTAGAGTATCTCGCTCTTTTCTTGTAACCCATAGTTCCCAACCGATGAAATTACAACAATATTATTTTTTAAAGCTCTATTTATTACAGATTCCAGTTTTCTGGAATATTTTAAAGTGCCAAATGACATTAAAATAATGTCAACCTTTTCTTCAATACTATAATTCACTGCTTCTATTACATTATTAATATCACCATTTAAATTGTTATCCAAGGCTTTAATTACATATAAATCGATGTTTGGCGCAACACCAATGTCTTTACTAGTTAATATTCCAGCTAAATGAGTTCCATGACCATGATTATCTTGATATGATCTTTTGGGATCTAAAACGTTTACCCCTTTCTTAACATTGACCTCCTGCTTTAATGAAACACCTGAATCAATTAATGCTACTTTAACACCTTTTCCAGTTAGTTTTTTCTGGTTATGCAGTTTATTAATTTTTAAATATTCATAGGCCCAATTTTCATTCTTAAATTTCTCAGTTTTGTTTTTATTTATTATTAATGTTATAGATACCACAGTTAGAATTAATGCTACTAGAAGGAGTGTAAGTTTCTTCTTCAAAATCATCGCACCTCTTTTAAACATATTATGAGAAACATGATGTATTTTACCATTAATTTTTTTCAAATACAAAACAGCACTCAGATGATTCCAAGTGCTGTCGAAAGGTTACCAAAAATCCTATAAATCGTAACAAATAAGGTATATTATAACAATACTCATGTTATTTTATATCCTTAATCATATTGTATCTTTATAGGTACTCCGTTTTTTGAATGAATACTAGTCTTTCCGTAATCAGGAATGTCTGATAAATAGGCTTTGTGGTTAACTCCGTCTAAGATTAGGAGCTTTACTCTTCCCAACTCTATGTGCTTTCAATTTTCTTTGTAGTTAGAATTTCAAAAAGAGATGTTCGTCCCTTAAATCTAAAGACAAATAATCAAAGCCTTCAGATCAGCTTCAGTCAGAGCCTCATCTATGTTTTCAGCCCAAGACAGTTATCTTTGACAGCTCAGTCCTCCTCTTATCATCAGTTATACTTTCAGCTAAACCATCTTCAAAAAAAGCGTGCAGCCTTTGAGTCCATTTTTCCATAAAAAAGCACACCCGCATCAGTGCGCTTTCTTACGATTTAGACTTAAACAATCGCAGCTCTTGCTCCATAATATCTGCTGCTTCGTTAATAAATTGAATGATTAAGTCTAATTCTTCTCGTTTGTATTCGTTTGTGAGCTGTTTAGTTGATGCCGATAAAGATTGAAAGAGTTCTTTTACTTGTGATTTCCCAGCCGTTAATGGAACGATGATGACTCTTCGCTTGTCTTTTGGGTCCTTTTCTCTTTTGACGTAGCCAGCTTTTTCAAGACGGTCAATAAGAGCTGTGACCGCACCTGAGCTAAGACCTGTTTTTTCACTTAATTCCCCTGCTGTGAGGGGGCCGAGTTCGTTTAATAAATCGGCTGATTTGAGATCTGTTGGGAAAAGGCCGAGCGATTGCGCGGCCGCTTGATGGAATAAAACCGTTCGTGTCGCGAGGCGCCTCAGTGTATGTATGATCAGGTCTGCTCTGTCTTCTGCGTCGTTCTTTATTGACAACTTGTTCTCCTCCCTTTAAAATCAATTTATCTTGATCATCAAGATAAATGTTCTCTTCCTTTATATTTAAGTTGATCATAGCAAAAATAAGGAGAGAACGTAAGCAGGAGGTAAATGAAATGAATCATGTGGATAAAGGCAAGGCATCCACTCGCTTTGTTGTCATCGGTTTGCTGTTAGGGATTTTTATGGCAGCGATGGACAATACCATTGTTGCAACAGCGATGGGAAGCATCGTAGCAGATTTGGGCAGTTTTGATAAATTTGCTTGGGTGACGGCTTCTTATATGGTGGCAGTAATGGCCGGAATGCCGATTTACGGAAAGCTTTCTGATATGTATGGTCGAAAGCGTTTTTTTCTGTTTGGACTTATTTTCTTTTTAATTGGATCAGCGCTGTGCGGTATTGCACAAACGATGGATCAGCTCATTATTTACCGGGCCATTCAAGGGCTTGGAGGCGGTGCCCTTCTTCCGATCGCGTTTACGATCATCTTTGATATCTTCCCGCCTGAAAAGCGCGGAAAAATGTCCGGTATGTTTGGTGCAGTATTTGGTTTATCGAGTGTACTAGGACCACTGTTAGGAGCTATTATCACAGATTCGATCGGCTGGCATTGGGTTTTCTATATTAACGTGCCAATCGGTATTGTTAGTGTGTTCTTGATCGCCAGATACTATCATGAATCGCTAGAACATCGCAAGCAAAAAATTGACTGGTCAGGTGCTATTACACTTGTCGTGGCAGTTGTGAGCTTAATGTTCGCACTTGAGCTTGGCGGTAAATCTTATGCGTGGGATTCGGTGCAAATCCTCACACTTTTTGCCGTGTTTCTTGTGTTTGGTACCATCTTCTTTATTGTTGAGCGTAAAGCGGAGGAACCGATTATTTCTTTTTGGATGTTTAAAAATCGTTTATTTGCGACATCTCAAATATTGGCGTTTTTATATGGGGGGACATTTATTATTCTTGCCGTCTTTATTCCTATTTTCGTGCAAGCGGTGTATGGTGAATCTGCGACAAGTGCAGGGTTTATTTTAACACCGATGATGATAGGATCTGTGATTGGCAGTATGATTGGCGGAACGATGCAGACGAAAGTTCCTTTCAGACGTCTTATGACGATCTCTGTTATTTCATTTTTTGCTGGGATGCTGCTTCTTGCCAATATGTCACCAGATACAGCTAGACTTTGGCTCACAATCTTTATGATGATATCAGGCTTTGGTGTCGGCTTCAGCTTCTCCCTTCTGCCGTCAGCTTCAATGAATGATCTTGCCCCTCGTTACCGAGGCAGTGCAAACTCAACCAATTCATTTATGAGATCACTTGGGATGACACTTGGTGTCACGATTTTTGGGACGATTCAAACCAATGTCCTATCGAATCGCTTAGCAGAAGCCATTA
Source organism: Bacillus pumilus (assembly GCF_038738535.1). Taxonomy (NCBI): domain Bacteria; kingdom Bacillati; phylum Bacillota; class Bacilli; order Caryophanales; family Bacillaceae; genus Bacillus; species Bacillus pumilus. Next base: position 1,740,800 of record NZ_CP046128.1, read on the forward strand.
GCGGAATGAAAGGAGCCCCTTCTCAAATAGGCAATCCACAAGCCATATTCCAAGAAGGTGCCCGTTCACAAATTCCGCCTGATATTTTAAATAAAGTCATCGATGCGATGTCACAAAGCATTACGTACGTATTTTTGATTGCGTTATTCCCTATTGCCCTTGCAGCGATTACGGTCCTATTTATGGGAAATGCACGAGTACGCACATCAAATGAAATGAAAGAAAGCGAATAATGTGAAAAAGCAGAGCGTTAGCGGCTCTGCTTTTTTTCGTTTCACTGATATAGAGGATGGGCTTTGCCCTCACTGCCAACGATACGTATTTTCGATGTGACCATGTCTTTTGCTGCTTGCTTTGCTTTTTGTAAATACATACGTGGATCTAAGCTTTCAGGTTCGTTTGAGAAATGATCACGGATGGCTTCAGAGTACGCATTTTTCAATTCAGTAGAGACATTGACCTTTGCCATACCAAGTGCCACACATCGTCTGACGTCTTCATCCGGAACAGCGGAACCACCGTGCAGCACAAGGGGAACATCGACCAGCGCTGCAATTTGTTCAATACGGTCAAAGTCAATATCCGGTACTCCTTTATAAATGCCGTGAGCGGTACCGATCGCAGGCGCTAAAGTAGGTACCCCAGTTTCTTCTACAAATTGACGGCATTCTGATGGAATGGCTTTTTCAGCATCCTTTTCATCGACGACGATATCATCCTCTACGCCGCCTACCTTGCCTAATTCTGCTTCGACATTCACCCCTACTTTTAATGCGAGGTCTACGACTTCTTTTGTGCGGCGTACATTTTCTTCATATGAATGCATGGATGCATCGATCATGACGGATGTATATCCTGCCCTGATACAGGTGAGAATCACATCAAAGTCCGTGCAGTGATCGAGGTGCAGACCGATTGGGATTTGATATTGATCAGCCGCCGCTTTGACTGTATCTGCAATCGCTTTTGCTCCAAGTGATTGAACCGTTCCAACCGTTGTTTGCAAAATGACAGGTGATTTTAATTCTGCGGCCGTTTCGAGCACCCAATAAATACTGTCAAAGGAATGTACATTGAATGCAACTATTCCGTATTTTTCTTTTTTCGCAGCCTCAAGCATCGGTGTTGTTGAAAGTAAAGGCATAATCAAACATCCTCTCTCGTTAAAATATCTGTTTCTAAAACAGTAAGCATGTCTTCATTTGTTCTTGTTTCCAGCAGCTTTTGTCGTTTCACTTCATCCATTAATCCTCGTGAAAGAGCAGAAAGAGCCTTTAGATGAGTGGTGCCCGCTTCATTTTTGGGGATCAGTAAGGATAAGAAGAAAAAGCATGGCTTCCCATCAAAAGCGTCCCATTCAATGCCTGTTTCAGTGCGGACGATCACAAGTGCTGGTTTTGTGATGGCTTCTGTTTGTGTATGTGGAATGGCAAATCCATCTTGAAATCCAGTCGTGCTCAGTGCTTCCCTTTCAGCTAAGCCTTTTTTGACATCCTCTTGTGATGTACAAATACCTGCTTTGTAGGCAATGTCAGCAATGGCTGCGAAAACGCCAGCCTGTGAAGAAGCTGTTTCATGAAGATTCATATAGATATGGTCCATTATTTCTCTTCCTCCCTATTAAACTGCGGGTTTGTCTATTTTTTTACGGTAAAGTCCGTATAGAATGGCACCTACAAGTGATCCGATCAGTATGGATAGTACCCACTGAAATGCACCTGTGACGACTGGAAGGACAAGGAATCCACCATGCGGAGCTGGAACCTGTACGCCAAATAGATACGTCAATATAGCAGAGATGGCTGAGCCAAACATGATAATTGGCAGGACAACGATCGGGTTTTTTGCCGCAAATGGGATGGCCCCTTCTGTAATATGTGTCGCCCCTAGAATATAGTTGATTGCCCCTGCATTTCGTTCCTGCGGTGTGAAATGTTTTCTGAAAATCGTTGTGGCAATCGCAATGATAAGCGGCGGTGTGATACATGCTGCGGACACACCTGCCATGAAGTAAAGGTTACCTTGTGCAAGTAAAGCCGTTCCTGTGACATAGGCTGCTTTGTTAAAAGGACCTCCCATATCAAATCCACACATCGCTCCAACAATTAAACCTAAGAGCAGCGGGTTCGTGGATTGAACAGCTGAGAGAAAATCCATTAATGAATTATTTAGGCCTGTGATCGGAACTAATAGTGGTGTCATCACAGCTCCAATCAAGAAAATACCGATAACAGGATAGATGAAGATTGATTTTAAACCGTCAAGTGATGCAGGTAATTTTTGAAGCAGGAATTGAAGGAATACGATGATATATCCTGCTGCAAAACCTGCGATAATACCACCTAAGAATCCAGCGCCTCCGTCGTTTGCAAGCAGGCCGCCGATAAACCCGACAACCATCCCTGGGCGTCTGGCGATTGAATCAGCGATAAATGCTGCTAAAATAGGCACCATTAAGCTAAAGCCGAGTCCGCCAATGCTTTTCAAATAGGCAGCAAACGGATGATACGTTTCATGCTGAGGATCAGCAGAGTAGATACCGAATAGAAATGAAATGGCAATTAAGACCCCGCCTCCAACAACAAATGGAAGCATGTGTGATACACCGTTCATTAAATGTTTGTAGATCGTGTGTATCCATTTATTCGTCGTCTTTTGTTGAGAGGATGAAGGAGCAGATGTTTTCTCCGTTCCAGAAGCCCTTCCTTTCACTTGATGAACGGGTGCATCTCCATTGATAATGCCTTGGATCAGTTCTTCTGGCGTGCGGATGCCTTTCGCTACAGGCACTTCAATAAGTGGTTTGCCGTGAAAACGATCTGTATTCACATCTTTGTCAGCTGCGACAATGATCCCATCGGCCTCCAGAATGTCTTGATCGGTTAAAGCGTTTTCAATTCCTACTTGACCATGTGTTTCGACTTTGATGTCGACCCCTAATTGCTCAGCAGCTATTTTTAATGCCTCAGCTGCCATAAACGTGTGTGCAATGCCTGTTGGACAGCCAGTTGCAGCGACAATTTTTTTACGGCTCATATCTGATTCCCCCTTATATCTTGTGAATGTGTACTTGCTCAATTAATGAATGAATGTCATGTAAATCACTTAAGCCTTTAGAAAATGCAGTAGATGCGCCCGTTGCAATGCCGTAACGTAAGCATTCTTCAGGTGAATGACCTTCAAGCTGTTTACTAAGAAAGGCTGCGAGCATTGCATCTCCAGAACAAGCTGTGTTTACCACAGTGCCTGTCGGTGCGTTTCCTTTTAAGATGACGTCTTTCGTAATGAACAAAGCCCCTTCTTCTCCGCGGGAAATAAGCACTTGCTCTGCACCCATCTCAATGAGTTTTTCTCCTGATTGAATGAGTTCTTTTTCTGACATAGGATGTATTTTGCCGAAAAAAGCAGCGATTTCTTCTTCATTCGGTTTTAATAAATACGGCTTGTATTGAAGCGTCTCAAGAACTGCTGCGGAGCTTGTGTCTAAAATAAACTTGACGTTGTGCTGATGACAAATAGCTGCTACTTCTGAAAAAATGCTGGCGGGTACGCCCTTTGGCAGGCTGCCTGACATGATAAGGATGTCCCCCTGCGGGATGGCCGCTATTTTTTCACGAAAGGCGTGAAGCGCTTTTGCTTCAATCGCAGGTCCTTGGTTCACGAGCTTGTATTCTTCTGTCGTATTAATAAAAACATTAATGCGTGTAATTCCTTCAACCGAGATAAAATCGGTTTGAATGGAAAGGTCCTTTAAGGATTGTTCAATATAAGAGCCTGAAAACCCAGCAATAAATCCTAATGCAGTGCTGGTGAATCCATATTTCTTTAGCATAATGGAGACATTGACTCCTTTGCCATTCGGCTGATAATCTTCATCTTCTGTGCGGTTGACTGCATTTGCCCTCATTTCTTTTAATGCAATATATAGGTCAATAGCAGGATTTAAGGTGCAGGTATAAATCAATTGGTTTCACCTTCTTTCTTTTCTCTAAAGAAAGTATCTCATACGATGGAGTGAAAATGTTTTCAGGTTGTGTAAAGGTTTTCATGATAAAAAGCCTTCCAGATCAAAGTCTCGAAGGCTTCTTTAGCGGTTATTTCATTCGGATCACATAGGCATCTAGTAAAATGCGGGCAATGACATGAAGAGACAGGCGCGATCTGACTTCATAATCTGGGAAGAAAGATTGTTCGCCTTTATATCCGACTAGAGTCATATCTGATATTTTGCTTAATGTAGAATCTATTCTTGTCGTGACGGTAATGGTCGTGACTTGCTTCATGCTGAGATTTTGACACGCTTCAACGAGCTCTGCTGTTTCGCCATTTAATGAAACAAAGATCGCAAGTTCGTTTTTACTGATGTCTCTCGATTTCAGCCGAATGATATTCGGATCGTCATGTACTTCGCATGTTTTTCCGATGAGCTGTAATTTGATGGTCATTTCTTTGGCAATCATCTCTGAGAAGCCTCTGCCGAAAATATAAATTTTGTCCGCATTATGTATTTTTTGAACGGCATCTTCAATTTGCCCAATACTTTGCAGCTGAATCGTCTTTAAAACCTCTTCTTCATTTTTCCGAATCGCTAGTTTGATGTCTTCATCGATGTTTTTTAGCTGATCACTTGCATCGGTCATTTTCTTTTCTTGTTTCAATCGATATTTAAAGGAAGTATAGCCGTTGTAACCAATTTTTTTCATCAATCTGACAATTGTGGCTGTCGACACATTCGCTCTTTCACTTAATGTGACGATGGATAAGGTGGAGATTTCCTCTAGATGCTGGTGAATATAATGGAGTAAATAACGTTCTGTTTCACTTAACGTTTGATACACATCGCTTGGAATGTTAAATAGTGGTTCATTCAATTCGATTCCCCCTTACTCATTTCATACTATAATTAAATGCCCAATAAAAACAAGATGATTCTTTTATCATATATTTTGATGTGGAAGCCAAAATGAGTGAAATTTGATTTTTGACATACACTAAGGAAAAGTTGTGTCTGTGTGAAAGGAGCTGATACCTATGCTTCATCTCTTGTTTTTTCTCATCCTTCTCTATGTCGTCTATGTATTTTTGACCGCATTTGTGTTGTTTTATTTACCGATACGAAAAACATGCAAAGAACATTGTATTTATAAAGCCTCTTCTATCTCAGGAGACGATCAGGGGACAAATCAAGTGATGCTTCTTGACGATGGGTTTGAATCTGGTCAGGTTAGAATCCAAATGATTCGTGAGGCAAAGAAGGTGATCCGTCTCAGTTACTATTCCATTCAAAAGGGAAAAACAGCCGAATGGGTACTAGGTGCTTTAATTGAAGCAGCTGATCGAGGTGTGAAAGTCCAGGTGTTGTTAGATGGCATCTGCCACAGTTTGCGCGGGCCGCTGAAGCATTTGCGCTATGCGGTGGCAAATCATCCGAACATGTCGATTCGTTTTTATGAGCCCTTTCGTTTGTTCAAGCCTTGGACGTGGCATAATCGGCTTCACGATAAGCTGCTACTAGCAGATGGCCGAGTGGCTGTGATGGGCGGAAGAAATATCGGTGATAAATACTTTGCAGATCAGCCGCCGAAAGACTTTGCTTTTGACCGCGATGTGCTGCTCTATAACGCCAAAAAGGGAAAAGTATTAGATGAAATGGAGCAATATTTCGTTTATCTATGGAATCATGATTTTACGAAAAGAACAAAAGAGGTGTTCTCCAAGCCAAAAGCGAAAAAAGGGTTAAAGCTAAGAAAACAGCTGCTCAGATCCTATCAAGAAGCAGTGCGCACAAAAGAACCTTTTGTGATGTCCTCCTTTGATTGGGTAGCAGATGCCACTTCAGTGAAACAGATTGCCTTTTTCACAAATCCTGTAGAACGCTTCAATAAGCGGCCGCTTGTGCTGAAAAAACTGAACGATCTTGCGCACCGGGCAAAGCGTTCTGTGCTTATACAAACGCCTTATGTCATCCCAACACGCCCAATGAAAGCCGGACTCACCCCCTTAGGTAGTGAGATTCAAACGACAATGGTCACGAATTCTCTTACAGCGACACCAAATCCGTTAGCCTTTGCTGGATATTTAAGCACGAAAAAGGAACTGATGAAAACAGGCGTTCATTTGTATGAATATGAAGGCCCCTATTCCATTCATGGGAAATCAATGGTGATTGATGATTACTTGAGTATTATTGGGACATATAACTTAGATGCGAGGTCTAGTTTTTTAAACACAGAGTCGATTTTGGTGATTGACAGTGCCCCGTTTGCGTTATCACTTACACAGGCAATCGAACAAAAAATCGCCTACAGTAATCTCGTTGCTAAAGACCGAACAGCCTATCATGCGAGCGCATATGGGCAGAAAAAAAAGCCTTTGATGAAAAGGCTCCTTTTAAATGGATTATCCGCGATAACGGTATTATGGCGGCGATTGATTTAAAAAAGGGCGGCTACTCTTGTGGCAGCCCTTTTTCTTGCGATTGATCTTTTTCGGCTGACTCCAATTTGGTCAATTTAAACACTAAGATCCCAGCAACAATCACAATGACACCTAATAGTTTTGTAAAAGAAAATGCCACTTTTTCTAACCCAAGCCAGCCTAGCGAATCAAACAAAAGAGCGCAGCCCAGCTGTGACGTGAGGACAATCGAGATGCCATAAGTCGGTCCAAGACGTTTGATACTCTGAACTAGACAAATGACCACTCCTACCCCAATGGCTCCGCTGATCCAGTACCAAGCTTCCATATGTCTTAATTGAAACATGCCAGTTCCCTCTAGTAAGAGACCCATCAGGAGTGAAGCAATAAAGCCCATTCCAAGAACGAGGGTTGTAGTTGACCAAGAGCCTGTATGCTCATCGACCTTACTGTTAAAAATGGTTTGTAAGCTGACGAGTGCGCCAGCAGTGATAGCTAATAGTATTCCTATGATCATATATAAATCCCTTCATTTCTTCTATTCATAAATATTGTGCTCTGCTATTTCTAGAAGCCCTTTCCGGTCACAAATCGTAATCTCTCCTCTACGCCTCTCTATCAGCCCTTTTTCACAGAATTGCTGAATGACCCGGTTAATATGACGATAGCTTGTACCGATTAAGCTTGCCGCATCAGTGAGACGAAGGGCGCTCGCGCTGTCATCATTTGTTACAACAGACAATAAGTAGCTTGCAAGCCTGACCTCCACAGGATATAAAAGGTGGAAACTCAGATCGTTTGATTTTGTATAAAATTTGTTTGTGATGCCTTTTAGCAGAAAGGTTAACACGCGTGGGTCATCCTTCGCATGGCGCATGAGCGCTTGATGAGAAACCCTTAGCATATGTACTTCTGTGACAGCTTCGACTGTATTGACCATGTCGGTTTGCTGAACGTATTCAATATCTCCAATCGCTTCAAGGGGATGTTTAAAGCTAAGAATAAAGGTTTTCCCTTCCTTTGTGGTCGTGAAAATCTTTAATTTTCCTTTCACTAACAAGTACAGGTACTCCCTCTTATCCCCTTTTGAACAAACGAGCTCACCCTGCTCATAGCGCCACAAGCTCACGTGTGATATGAGCTTTTGATGAAAGACGTTTTCTAATTGATGTGCCTTCATATATGAGGCAAAAAGAGATTCATCATAAAGCTCCTCCATCTGACGCCCTCCTTTATAGCTTTAAAATGATCACGCCTGCGACCATCAGTAAAATTCCTGCATAATGAGGCCATTTCATTTTTTTCTTCTGTACACCAAACCATCCTTTTGCATCGATTGCAAAGGTAAAAGCAAGCTGTGCAATAAGTAACGCTGCGATGGTGAGTGTGACACCGATCATTTGAATCGCGGTGACTTCATTAAAAATAATAATGGCTGCAAATGCGCCGCCTATTAAATAAAGTGGCTGCACCTTTCGATATTCCCTGAAGTGTCCGTCTCGTACGATGAGTAAAATGACAAGTGAGATGATAAAACCGGTTAGCTGCGTGATAGTTGCTGCCTGCCATGTGCCGATATCCTGGCTGATTCTTGCGTTGGCTACGCCTTGCAGTGTAATGCAAGCGCCTCCTAATAAAGCGAAAATAACACCTTTCATTCGTTCAAATGCTCCTTCTTTTTTCAGTCTAGTTCCATTAAATGATACATGCTCACCTATTGAAAAGGACATATGTCCCACTTTGCGTATTATATCAGAAACTTTTTCTTTTGCAGTTTCTTCGTTTTAGATTTTTCACAGTGGGTAAAGTTTTATATCAGCTGAAAACAGAATATTAAATGAATCACATATAAAAAGGAGACATGTCAGAATGAGAAATCAAGAGAAACATTTTATTAACGGAGAATGGGTTGCATCAACAGGAAACGAAACGACAGAGGTCATCAACCCTGCGACAGAAGAAGTCATTGGCACTATTAGCTTAGGAACAAAAGAAGATTTAGATAAGGCAGTGAAAGCAGCTCGTGCCGCCTTCCCTTCTTTCTCGAAAACATCTCGAAATGAACGCGTGAAGATGCTGGAAAACATTGTGCGCGGCTACGAAAAACGCAAGGATGAACTTGTAGAAGTGATGACACAAGAGCTCGGTGCACCGCTGAAAGTATCAGAAGAAGTTCATTACACAATGGGCTATGAACATTTTTCTAAAGCAGCGGAAGCACTTAAATCTTATACATTGACCGAGGACCGCGGCGGACATACCATTATAAAAGAAGCGATTGGCGTCAGCGGATTGATTACACCGTGGAACTTCCCAACGAATCAAACATCTCTTAAAATTGCGGGTGCCATTGCGGCAGGCTCACCAGTTGTCTTAAAGCCAGCGGAAATTACACCTTTTGCTGCGATGATTCTTGCAGAAATCATTGATGAAGCAGGCGTACCGAAAGGAGTCTTCAACTTAGTAAACGGAACTGGTGACGTGATTGGTGACGGTATTAGCTCACATCCTGATATTGACTTTGTTTCATTTACTGGATCAGGTGCAGTCGGCTCTAAAATTATGGAAAACGCGGCGGACAATGTGAAGAAAGTGGCTCTTGAGCTTGGCGGGAAATCCCCTCTTATCGTCTTAGATGATGCAGATGTGGATGAGGCAGCAGAAACCGCCGTTCATCATATTGCGATGAATACAGGTCAAGTGTGTTCTGCGGCTACGCGTGTGCTTATTCCAGAATCAATGAAAGACAAGTTTGAAAAAGCGCTGCTGAATGCCCTGCCGAAGTTTACAGTTGGTGATCCGAGAGAAGATCACGCCACAGGCCCGCTTGTCTCCAAGAAACAATGGGATACCGTGCAATCTTATATTGAAAAAGGAATTGATGAAGGTGCTACTCTGCTTGCAGGGGGAACTGGAAAGCCGGACGGAATCGATAAAGGATATTTCGCCAAGCATACCATTTTCACCAATGTAAAAAATGATATGACCATTGCGCAAGAAGAAATCTTCGGACCAGTCATGAGTGTGATTACGTATCAGGACCTAGATCATGCCCTTGACATCGCCAATGATACGGTTTATGGCCTTGCCGGGTATGTTGTTGGAAAAGATGAAAAAACTTTAAAATATGTAGCTGAACATATCCGTGCTGGCCAAATCACCATTAACAATGCCGAAACAGATTACTTTGCCCCATTTGGCGGCTTTAAGCAATCTGGTATCGGAAGAGAATGGGGAGACTTCGGCATTGAGGAATATTTAGAAGTGAAAGCTGTGATGGGACTTCCAACGGCATAAATTGAGAAGGGAGAAAAACTCTAGGGTTTTTCTCCTTTTTTATTTGTGAATTTTAAGAAGTGCTCACTGCCCTCCTACTTATCCATAATGATTTTATATTTTTCGACCGTTGCTTTAGGAGGAAACGATTCTTGTAACTCATCAAACCAGATCTCAACCGTTTGACCCTGTACCAGCTCTTTAGTATCAACTTTCGATAAATCCATAATGATGAGATCATGTTTATACTTATCAATAAGAAGGTGAGTATTCAATGAATAATCGCTTTTTAGAGGAGTTTTATTGTTTATAAGAAGTAAACCAGTCTCCTCTTTACTCAGCAGTATGCCTTTTTTTGAAAAAGGTGCTGTTGTTTTATTCTTATTGTATGAATCCTTTATATTGTCCTTTGGAGAATTGCACGCTACTAATAAAATGAGAAAAATCAAGATGACAAGCCGAAAACATTTTATGTTTTTAAACTTTAGCTGCATCAACTTTCATACACCCCTTTTCAATTCTTCACGATAGCTTCTTCATGCTAGCATTCTCAGAACAAAACGCCTATTTTTCTTAAGGTGCTTTATAAGTTAAGCTGATTTACCTTCAAGTTCATTCACCTTGTAAAGGTATTAGAAATCTTAATCATGACAATCAATATTATATATTTTACTTAATGGCAAACTTTCGGTAAAGTTCAAATTGAACCTATATATATAATTCCTATCGAATTAATCTATGTTTATATTCCTTGTGAGGTGGATATCGTTGCAACTTCATGTATTGAACAGTCCGTTTAGTCAGCAGCAGGCAGAGCTACTCAATCAGCTGCTTCCGACTTTAACAGATCAACAAAAAATTTGGCTTACCGGTTATTTATCAGCACAGGCAGCTCTAGCCGGATCAGAAACGGCCACTCTGGCCCCTACTCCTTCTGCCGCAGCCCCTGCGCAGCCTGTCAGTAAAGATGTGACCGTACTTTATGGCTCGCAAACAGGCAATTCTGAAGGATTAGCGAAAAAGACAGCGCAGCATCTCGAGGAGAAAGGTTTTCAAGTGACGCTCTCTTCTATGTCAGATTTTAAACCAAATAATCTGAAAAAAATACACAATTTACTGATGATCGTCAGCACACATGGCGAGGGAGATCCGCCTGATAATGCCCTTTCTTTCCATGAATATGTTCATGGTAGACGTGCGCCAAAGCTCGATCATTTAAGCTTTTCTGTTCTTTCGCTTGGCGACAGCTCTTACGAATTCTTCTGTCAGACTGGAAAAGAATTTGATGAGCGCCTCAAAGAACTTGGCGGAACGCGTCTTATAGGCCGAGTGGATTGTGACCTTGATTATGATGAGCCGTTTTCTGAATGGCTTCAAGGGGTGACATCGGCACTTAGCGAAGGTGAAGCCGCAGCATTCCCGCAAGAATCAGCAGGAGCAACCAACCAAACAGCAGCTTCTGAATACTCAAGAACGAATCCTTTTTATGCGGAAGTTCTTGAAAATATCAACCTAAATGGCCGCGGCTCTAACAAAGAAACCCGCCATTTGGAGCTCTCTCTTGAAGGATCAGGACTTGTTTATGAGCCGGGTGACAGTCTTGGTATTTATCCAACAAATGATCCTGCGCTTGTTGATGAACTGCTCACGACATGCGGATGGAATGCAGAGGAAGCCGTAACCGTGCATAAAAATGGCGACACTCTTCTTTTGAAAGAAGCACTCACCTCGCACTTTGAGATTACAGTATTAACAAAACCCCTTCTTCAAAAGATGGCGGACTTTACAAAAAGTGAAGCCCTCCATGCCCTTTTAGAAGAAGGGAATGAAGAAAAGTTAAAAGCGTATATAGCAGGAAGAGATCTAGTAGATGCTGCGCGCGATTTTGGTCCTTTTGAAGGAACAGCCGCAGATTTCACCGCTATTTTAAGAAAAATCCCTGCACGCCTTTATTCGATTGCAAGCAGCCTGAAAGCCAATGAAGAAGAAGTTCATTTGACAATAGGTGCTGTGAGATATGATGCACACGGGAGAGAACGCCAAGGTGTCTGCTCCATCTTATGTGCGGAGCGCTTAGAGCCAGGTGATACACTGCCTGTTTATATCCAGCACAACCAAAACTTTAAGCTTCCTGAAAACCCTGATGCACCGATCATTATGGTGGGACCAGGCACAGGTATCGCTCCTTTCCGTTCGTTTATGCAGGAACGAGAAGAAATCGGTGCTAACGGAAAATCATGGTTATTCTTCGGTGATCAGCACTTTGTGACGGATTTCTTATATCAAACTGAATGGCAAAAGTGGTTAAAAGATGGTGTCTTAACGAAAATGGATGTGGCTTTTTCAAGAGATTCAGAGGAAAAGGTATATGTCCAGCACCAAATGAAGAAACAAAGTAAAGAATTATTCGAATGGCTGGAGCAAGGTGCCTATGTATATGTCTGCGGAGATGAAAAACATATGGCGCATGATGTTCATGGTACCCTTCTATCGATCATCCAAGAAGAAGGTGCGATGAGTAAGGAGAAAGCAGAAAGCTATTTAGCCAATTTGCAGCAGCAAAAACGCTATCAGCGTGACGTATATTGATGGATTTGATGCTTGAAAGAAAGGAGTTTTTACGACATGGTGAAGACAGCATTAACAGCGCCGGATGGACCTCCGAGCGACGTAGAGGAAATCAAAGAAAAAAGTGATTATTTACGGGGTACGTTAAAAGAAGTGATGCTTGATCCGATTTCAGCGGGAATTCCTGATGATGACAACCGCCTGATGAAGCATCACGGCAGCTATTTACAGGATGATCGAGACCTCAGAAATGAACGGCAAAAACAAAAGCTTGAGCCAGCCTATCAATTTATGCTGCGCGTACGCCTGCCTGGCGGAATCGCCACATCCAAGCAGTGGCTAGTGATGGATGAGCTTGCTCACAAATACGGAAACGGTACGTTAAAGCTGACTACTCGTGAAACCTTTCAGCTTCACGGTATTTTAAAATGGAATATGAAAAAGACCATTCAAGACATCCATTCGACTATGCTTGATACAATTGCTGCTTGCGGCGACGTGAACCGGAATGTGATGTGTACATCAAACCCCTATCAATCAGAAGTGCACCATGATGTATACGAGCTGGCCAAAAAATTAAGTGATGACCTGCTTCCGCAAACTAGAGCGTATCATGAAATTTGGCTTGATGAGGAAAAGGTTGCGGCAACGCCTGATACAGAGGTTGAGCCGATGTATGGTCCGCTTTATTTGCCAAGAAAATTCAAAATTGGTGTGGCGGTCCCTCCTGCTAACGATATTGATGTCTTTTCGCAGGATTTAGGCTTCATTGCGATCATCGAAAATGAGCAATTGATCGGCTTTAATGTCGCAATTGGCGGTGGAATGGGCATGACGCATGGTGATACAGCGACCTATCCTCAGCTTGCAAAAGTGATTGGCTTTTGTACACCGGAACAAGTTGTAGAGATTGCCAAAAAAGTGATTACCATTCAGCGTGACTATGGAAACCGTTCGGTGCGAAAAAACGCCCGCTTTAAATATACAGTGGACCGCCTCGGTCTTGAGAATGTAAAAGAAGAGCTGGAACGCCGCCTAGGATTTGCCCTTTTAGACGCAAGAGATTATCGCTTTGATCATAACGGAGACCGCTATGGCTGGGTAAAAGGCATCAATGGCAGATGGCATTATACGATGTTTGTAGAAGGCGGACGCATCACAGATTATGATGATTATCCGCTGATGACGGGCATTCGTGAAATCGCAAAGATTCATACAGGTGACTTCCGCTTAACAGCGAATCAAAATTTGATCATTGGAAATGTCACTTCTCATAAAAAGAAACAAATCGAGCAGCTCATTCAGGAGTTCGGTTTATCAGCTGGCCAGCAGCACTCTGCACTCCGCCGCAGTTCAATGGCCTGTGTTTCTCTTCCAACATGCGGCTTAGCGATGGCAGAAGCAGAACGCTACCTTCCACGCTTGATTGACCGAATTGAAGAGATTGTTGAAGAAAATGGCTTAAGTGATAAAGAAATCACGATTCGAATGACTGGATGTCCAAATGGATGTGCCCGCCATGCGCTAGGTGAAATTGGCTTTATCGGCAAATCACCTGGCAAATACAACATGTATCTTGGCGCTGCGTTTGATGGCAGCAGATTAAGTAAGCTGTACCGTGAAAATGTTGGTGAGGAAGACATTTTAAACGAGCTTGGCTCTCTGCTCCCTCGCTATGCAAAAGAACGAGAAGACCAAGAACATTTCGGTGATTTTGTCGTTCGGGCAGGGATTGTCAAAGAAACAACAGATGGCACGAATTTTCATGTGCAATAGAAAAAGACAGGACACTCTCCTGTCTTTTTCTATGGATTCTGTTTCCGTTTCAAGTATTCGCAAATGCTTTTGTACACATGAGGGTTTTCTAAAGAAGAAAGATCTTGTGAGGGCTGCTGTTCATAGGCTCCTTTTAATAAACGCCGGACGATTTTTCCGTTTCTTGTTTTCGGTAAAGTTGAAATGAGATGAATTTCCTTTGGCATGAGAGCTTTTCCCGCGTGTGAACCAACATGAGTTTTGAGCTCTCGAATCAGTTTTGCTTCGTCACAAGATTGTGAGCTAGTCACGATGAAGCACACGAGTGCCTCCCCTTTCACCTCATCCTTTACCCCAATTACAGCTGCCTCGTGTACGGCTGGATGTCCGACAAGAATGGATTCAATTTCTGCTGGACCGACACGTTTTCCTGCTGAATTAATGACATCATCCGATCTGCCCGTGATATGGAATGTGCCATCCGCTGATTGCATCACCCAATCCCCATGTGTCCACACCCCATCAAATCGTCTGAAATACGTGTCTTCATATCGCCCCGGATCTTTCCAAAAACCACATGTCATACCGACCCATGGCTTTTTCAAAACAAGTTCTCCTACTTCATTTATGACGCTCTGACCTGCTTCATTATACACATCTGCCGCCATTCCTAAGATCGCCGCATTAAAAAGAACTGGCTTAATTGGGCGAAGCAGCGTACTTCCTACAATTCCACCAGAGACCTCTGTTCCCCCTGAATAATTTAGGATCGGAATGTGCTTTTGACCGATTTTGTCAAAAAGCCATTGCCATGGTGCTTCATTCCACGGCTCACCTGTAGAAATGATGGCTTTGACATGCGGCAGCTGAATACCTGAAAGGTTTTGCTGCATCGCAGACCGAACAAAAGTAGGTGAAAGTCCAAAATGGGTGACTTTTTGCTCGTGGATGAATGACCAGAGGTGCTGTTCATCTGGATAATCGGGTGCACCGTCATATAAAACGATTGCAGCTCCATTGATCAAGCCGCCAAAGACGAGAAATGGCCCCATCATCCAGCCCATGTCTGTGAGCCAAAACAAACGGTCTCCTTTTGCAACGTCCATACAAAGACCGGCGTCAAAAGCAGCTTTTACAGGGAAGCCTGCGTGTGTATGGACAGCTCCTTTTGGCGTACCAGTTGTTCCAGAAGTGTATAAGATCATGAGAGGCTCTTCATTTGTGAGATAGGCCGTTTCACTTATCGGATCTTCTTTTAACAAATCGTTTAGCCTGATATCTCCTTCATATTCAGTATGAGAGGGAGTGTGTACAATGACGTTTTTGACAGTGTCTGTTTTGTGAATCGCATCTGCCGCACATTCCCGCATATTGATCGTCTTCCCGCGTCGCGTCATGTCGGAGCCTGTGACGACAATGGTTGCACCTGCCGCACGAATACGCACTGCAAGAGGCTCGCTTCCATATCCGGAGAAGACGGGGCTAAAGATGACACCAATTTTTGCAAAGGCTAGCATGACAGCGACCGTTTCAGGAAGCATCGGCATATAAATGACCGCCACATCTCCTTTTTGAAGCCCATTCTTCAAAAAACCAGCAGCGAGGCGATTAACCTTTTCCTGAAGGTCGAGATACGTCCATCTTTTCTCAGCCCCAACTTCATTTCTCCAAATCACGGCTGGCTGATGCTGTGTCTCTTCGTTCTCTGCCCATTTGTCCACGGCCGTTTCGGTCACGTTTAGTTGACCGCCTTTATACCACTTCGGCCACATGAATGAATCTTGCCCTAATGCGGCTTCATATGGCACCTTCCACTTGATGCCGACCGCCTTTTCAGCTTCTCTCCAAAACCAATCGGTCCGCTCAATACTAGCTTCGTAGAATGCTTCATAAGTAGAGAAACCAAGTGAGTGCATCCATTTGTAAAGACGTGTATGTTTGACCTTCTGCTCTTCCGGTACCCATGCTGGTTTCAGGTTCATCATAAGGATGCCCCCTTTAGACCGGATAGACCGGATGTTTTCGTCTTGTAAATGTCATCTCTTTTGAGGAATAGGCTTGTAATCGATGACAAAGCTCAGCTCGCAGGTGGTCAAACGGGATGACGCCATCGACAATCATTTCAGAGGCAAGCTCATATATATTCATATCTTCCTGATATTCCTTACGTTTCTCTTGTATAAATGCAGCTCTCTCTTCGGCAGGCAGCTCGGCAATTTTATTCGCATAGACAGCATTCACAGCCGCTTCTGGCCCCATGACAGCAATTTGCGCCGATGGAAGAGCAAGACAGCAGTCTGGTTCAAACGCTGGCCCTGCCATTGCATATAACCCTGCACCGTATGCTTTACGCACAATGACCGATATTTTCGGAACAGTGGCCTCTGACATAGCGGAGATCATTTTCGCCCCGTGTCTAATAATGCCGGCTTGTTCCACTTTTGTTCCAATCATAAATCCCGGTATATCCGCAAGAAAAAGGAGCGGGATATGAAAGGCGTCACATAGCTGAATAAACTTGGCGGCTTTGTCAGCTGAGTCATGGAATAACACCCCGCCTTTCACCCTAGGCTGGTTGGCAATAAGACCAACAGGCTGACCATTCATGCGGCCAAAGCCTGTAATCAGCTCCGCGGCAAACAGTTTTTTGATTTCAAAAAATGACCCTTCATCAATGAGTAAATCAATGAGCTGATACATATCAAAAGGGGTATTCTGCCCCTTAGGGATAAGGTCTTGGATGGTCATCTCAGATGGCTGAGGTGCTTTGGCGGCTGCCCGTTTTGGTTTCTCTGTATAGTTGGCAGGCATGTAGGTTAAATAGTCGCGGGCGATTTGAATGGCTTCTTCCTCTGTTTTGGCTAAAATATCACCACATCCTGATATGCTGCAATGCATGTTTGCCCCGCCCATTTCTTCTAGTGATACTTTTTCTCCAATCACCATTTCGGCCATTCTCGGAGAGCCTAAATACATCGAGGCATTCCCTTCGACCATAACGACGATGTCACAAAAAGCAGGAATGTAAGCACCTCCTGCCGCAGAAGGACCAAATAGTAAACAAATTTGCGGGATACGTCCAGACAGCTTCACCTGGTTATAAAAAATGCGCCCCGCGCCCCTTCTGCCTGGAAACATGGCAATTTGATCGGTGATTCTTGCACCCGCAGAATCGACTAAATACAGCATCGGGCAGTTGAGCTTTTCCGCTGTTTCTTGGATTCTAATGATTTTTTCTACCGTTTTGACGCCCCATGATCCAGCTTTGACGGTAGAGTCATTCGCCATGACGCAAACCGTTTGCCCATTCATCCGCCCCGTCCCTGTGACAACCCCATCTGCTGGTAAATGTTGATCTTTACACTCGGCAAACATGGCATCCTCAATGAAAGAATCCTCATCTAATAACAACTGGAGCCGGTCACGGACGAACAATTTTCCTTTTTCTTTGTTTTTTTGATGGTATCGTTCGGCTCCTCCTTTTACAATCCGCTGTTTTTTCACTTCATATTCTTCGATCATGCCCATTCCCCTTTCTTGCTAGTTGCCTCTGTAATGAGGCGTTCGTTTTTCTTGGAAAGCTTGAAGTCCCTCCATTCGATCTTCTGTATCAATGAGCCGTACATAGGCTTCGTATTCCTTCATCAGACCTGTACGTAAATCATGATCAAGGCTCATTTGAATCGCTTGTTTCGCTTCTTTTAAAGCAATTGGGCCGTTTTTGGCGATTTGTTTTGCGAGAGAAATGGCGTCATCCATAAGAGAATCTGCTAAAGAGAGGTGCTCAATCAACCCGATTTGAATGGCTTCTTCAGCTTGTAATGAACCACCTGTGAAAATCAGTTCTTTTGCTTTACCGAGTCCAATCAGGCGCGGAAGCCGCTGGGTTCCTCCGGCTCCTGGTATGATGGCTAGTCCAGTTTCTGGCAGGCCGAGTCTTGCTCCGGCTCGTGCGATGCGAAGATCACAAGCCAGTGCGAGCTCAAGGCCTCCGCCGAGTGCGTGTCCATTCATCACGGCAATGACAGGCACAGGAAGGGAGTCAATTTCTGTAAAGGTTTGCTGAATCGACAGAACCGCCGCTTTTGCTTCTTCTTCTGTCATCAATCGTCGCTCTTTTAAATCAGCTCCTGCGCAAAAGACGTTAGAACCAGCTCCTGTAATGAGCAGACAGCGGATGCTTTCATCGTGTTTGATTTCTTGAATGATTTGATTGATCTCCTCAAGAATCGCAGCGGATAGGGAATTCGCTTGTTTCGGCCTGTTTAAGGTCATGATCCCAATCCGTTCATCTTGTATCATAAAATTAACCAATGATGTCATGTCACATTCATCCTTTATGAAGTAGTATGAGAGTGAAAAGCACGTAAACAATGACTAGGCAGGGTTCGATCTACTTTTGTTTCGATCCATTCTGCCGCTTTTATCAATGCAGGAAAATCGATATTGGTTTCGGTTCCTAGTTTTTGAAGCATATGCACTACATCTTCTGTCGCGACATTTCCGCTAGAGCCAGGTGCATATGGGCAGCCGCCAAGCCCGCCGCTAGAGGAGTCAAATGTTGTGATTCCCGCTTTTAATGCCGTATAAATATTGGCAAGACCCATCCCCTTCGTATCGTGAAAATGTAGAGCGATTTTATCAGCAGGAAAACGTTCAAGTAAAATGTCTAATCGCCTTTCTACTTGAAGCGGATGGGCTTCTCCAATGGTGTCGCCGAGTGATATTTCATCAATGCCATAAGAGAGCAGAATATCCGTTAACCGCAGAACTTGATCCATTGGCACTTGATGTTCATAAGGGCAGCCAAACACGGTAGAAATATATGCGCGTGTGATCTTTCCTGCTGCTTTTAAATCAGCTGTCATTTGTTTGATGACAGGAAGTGTTTCGTGGATGGATTGATTCATATTTTTTTTGTTATGTGTTTCACTCGAAGAGATAAACATAGCGCCTGCGTCAAGATTTGCTTCAAAAAAGTGAGCCAAGCCTTTTTCATTAGGAATGAGTGCTGCATAGGTGATGTTGTCATTTTTGTGTAAGGATTGAGCTAACTCTTTGGCGTCTTTTAAGGCTGGGACCCATTTAGGATGAACAAATGAGGTGACTTCAATATAAGGGAGCCGGGCTGCTGTGAGCAGTTCAATCCACCTTTGCTTCTCGCTTGTGTCCAGCCAAGTGGATTCATTTTGCAGTCCGTCCCGCGGGCCGACCTCTCTGATAAGTACACGCTTTGGTAATGCCATCTCGCTCCCTCCTATTCTGTCAGCTCTAGAAGGACCTCTCCTTCATCGACAAATTCCCCCTCTGCCTTATACACTTTGCTGATGACACCAGCCTCTTCTGCAACAATTGGAATCTCCATTTTCATTGATTCCAAGATAGCGACCTCCTGCCCTTTTTGCACTTCATCGCCTTGTTTCACAAGAAGCTTCCATAAGTTTCCGGCCATTTGTATCGTGACCATTTTCATGAACGGTTCCCCTCCCTTTTTTTCATGAGAAAATCGGTTGTGATGCTGCCATGTAAGAAAGCAGAAGATCCAGCCATTTCCCTTAAAAGCGGTAAGTTGGTTTTGATCCCTTCTATTTCATATGCTTGTAACGCCTTTTTTAATCGTTCTATTGCAAGTTTTCGTGTATCACCGTAAACAATCATCTTCGCAATCATTGGATCGTAATATGGGGTAATGACGCTCCCGCTTGTCACACTTGATTCATGGCGTATATAGGGAGCTTCTGGCATAAATAGCCGAGTGATTGTTCCTGGTGACGGATAAAAGGTAACGGGGTCCTCCGCATAGATTCTGACCTCGATGGCATGCCCAATTTGATGAATATCCTCCTGAATGAAGGAAAGCGGCTCTGATGCAGCGATTTTCAGCTGCTCCTCGACAAGATCAATACCTGTAATTTCTTCTGTGACAGGGTGCTCTACTTGTAATCTCGTGTTCATCTCTAGAAAATAAAACTGTTGGTTTTGATCGACTAAACATTCAATCGTCCCTGCGTTTTCATAGCCAATGGCTTTGGCTGCTTTGACGGCCATTTGTCCCATCTGTTGTCTCACTGATTCATCGAGACAGGCGGCAGGTGCTTCTTCGATGATTTTCTGGTGTCTTCTTTGGAGTGAACAGTCGCGCTCAAATAAGTGAACCCCATGGCCGAAGGAATCAAAAAGGACTTGAATTTCAATGTGCCGCGCGTCTTCAATGACCTTTTCCATATAAAGCGTCCCGTCGTTGAAAAAACTTTGCGCTCTTTTTTGATTTCCTTCAAAAGCTTTATGCAGCTCCTCGTCATTTCGCACAAGCTGCATGCCAATTCCCCCGCCTCCGCTTGATGCCTTGAGCATGATCGGATAACCGAGTGACTGGGCTTTACTGACTCCTTCTTCTGCGTCATGGAGCGGGGCTGAAACGCCTGGTACAATGGGAATCCCCGCATGGTCCATCGTTTTTCTCGCTTCAATTTTATTCCCCATTCGCTGAATGACCTGTGCGGATGGTCCAATAAAAATAATTCCTTCGCTGCGGCAGCGTTCAGCAAAGGCCGCATTTTCTGATAAGAGGCCATATCCAGGATGGATGGCATCTGTATTTGTCTGCTTGGCAACCTCGATGATCACTTCCATGTTTAAATAGCTTTCAGATACTTTCGCTCCTCCAATCAGATAGGCGCTGTCTGCTTCTTGCACATGAAGCGCATGCTCATCTGCCTCTGAATAAACAACCACGGTGTTGATCCCGAGCCTTTTACAAGTCCGAATAATTCTACGAGCAATTTCGCCTCGATTTGCGATCAGTACTTTTTTGAACATCGCTGCCCTCACTCCTTTATTAGATCAAGCGCCTGTTTTTTCAGACGAAATTTTTGAATCTTCCCTGATGCGGTCATCGGATACTCGTCTGTGATGAAAAAATATTTTGGAATTTTGTAGCGAGCCATTTGTGACTGACAATAGCTGGTTAATGACTCAATCGTCACCGTGTGACCTTGTTTGAGCCGAATGAATGCGGCGGCTTCCTCTCCGTAGGTCTCGTCAGGAATACCAACAACCTGTGCATCAAGAATGGCTGGATGCGTGTAAAGAACGTCTTCAATCTCTTTTGGATAAACATTTTCCCCGCCTCTAATGATCATATCTTTCAGCCGTCCTGTGATTTTCACATAGCCATCCTCATCCATCTCCGCTAAATCCCCTGTATGAAGCCACCCGTCCTCATCAATGACTTCATTTGTGGCTTCTTCATTTTTATAGTAGCCTTTCATCACATGATAGCCTCTTGTACACAGCTCGCCTTGTTCTCCTCTTGGTACTTCATCCGGCGTACCTGGTGCAGTGATTTTCACCTCGATGTGAGGAAGTGCCCGACCGACTGTTTGAACCCGCCTTTCAAATGAATCATCCGTTCTAGTTTGGGTAATGACAGGTGAGCTTTCGGTTTGACCGTAGGCAATCGTGAGCTCCTTCAGTCCCATTTGTTCAATGACTGCTTTCATCACATGGGATGGGCAAAGAGATCCTGCCATAATGCCTGTTCGTAATGTGGACAGATCGTATTGGTGGAAATTCGGATGATCGAGCTCTGCAATGAACATTGTCGGGACGCCGTGAAGAACAGTGCACTTCTCTTGTTCCACTGTTTGAAGGACTCGCTCTGGGTGGAAAGATTCAATTGGAATGATCGTGCCTCCTTTTGCGAGACAAGCAAGTACGCCAAGAACAGATCCAAAGCAATGAAAGAACGGCACGGGGATACACATGCGGTCTTCATGGGTGAGCTTCATGCAATCTGCGATCTGACTGGCATTGCAGACGATGTTTGTATGACTGAGCATGACACCTTTTGGGTAGCCGGTTGTGCCTGAAGTATATTGCATATTAATAACATCATCAGGCGCCAGCTCATCCATTCGTTTCTCCCATTCATCATCCTCCATTCTTTTAGCAGCAGCTTGAATACTGTCCCAGCTGCGCATGCCCTTTGGCGTGTGCTCGCCAATATATACGACACTTTTTAAATATGGAAATGATGATGAACTGATCTCGTCTTGATGAGCTGTTTGAAGCTCTGGAATGAGGTTTTCAAGCATCCTGACATATGATGTCTCTTTAAACCCGTCAACGATAAACAGCATGCTGCTATCAGAGTGCTTTAGTAAGTAAGCGAGTTCTTGTGATTGAAAGTTCGTATTCACGGTGACAAGAACGGCTCCAATGGAGGCGCAGGCGAATTGCAGCATGAGCCATTCAGGGACATTAGGTGCCATGATGGCGATATGATCCCCTTTTTGAACCCCTAATGCCATAAGACCTTTCCCTGTTTCCTTGACCTCTCTAAAAAACGCTTCGTATGAATAACGTAATGAACGTTCTGGATACACAATGGCTTCATGTGCTGGGTGCTGCTCCTTTTTCTCTTTTAATAGGGAGCCGATCGTTTGTGGATGAATCGACATCATGATTTTCCTCCTCCATCAATGGTAAGCGTTTTCATAACAGGATTAAGCTAACAATTGTCTTGCGATGACTAAACGCTGAATTTCAGAGGTGCCTTCTCCGATTTCCATGAGCTTGGCATCTCTCACAAGCCGTTCTACCCCGCACTCTTTCATGTAGCCTGTTCCTCCGTGAATTTGGACAGCATCAAGACTTGCTTGTGTCGCCATTTCCGAAGCGAAAAGCTTGGCATAGGCAGCTTCTTTTGTAAATGGCTTTCCATGATCTTTCAGCCAGGCGGCTTTCCACACCATTTGACGAGCAAGTTCTATTTGCATCGCCATATCTGCCAGTTTAAATTGAATGGCTTGAAAGGACGAGAGGGTCTGCCCAAATTGCTTTCTTTCCTTTGCATAGGAGAGAGAAGCATCTAGTGCAGCTTGCGCGATACCAACAGATAAGGCAGCAATTGATATGCGTCCTCCGTCTAATGTATATAAAAATTGCTTGAAGCCTTTGGCTGGGTCTCCTAATATATGATGTGCTGGTACACGTACGCTGTCTAAAATGATTTCAGCCGTATCTGAACCGCGCACCCCCATTTTGTCGTATGGATTTGTAATGGACAGCCCTTTTTGACCTTTTTCTACAATGAAGGCGGAGATGATCGGGCGGCCGTGCTCATCACGATCCGTGACAGCGGTGACGATAATGGTTCTGGCAAAATTGGCATTTGTGATCCAGCACTTCTCCCCGCTAATCACATACTCTTGTCCGTCTTTGACCGCTTTTGTTTTCGTCCCTTTTGCATCTGACCCTGCATTTGGCTCTGTTAATCCGAAGGAACCGAGTGCTGTTCCAGATGCCAGCGGGACAAGGTGATCCATCTTTTGCTCCTCTGTACCGAAGTAATAAAGCGGGCTTGCGCCTAAGGAAACGGCTGCGGCATAGCTAAGGCCTGTACTGGCACACTGTTTTCCGATTTCTTCTACAGCGAGCGCATATGAGATTGTATCTCCTCCTGAGCCTCCGTATTTCTCTGGAAAAGGGATGCCCATCAAGCCGAGCTCTCCCATTTTTTGAAAAGTTTGGACCGGGAATACAGCCTGTTCATCAATGGTTTGAGCGAGTGGAGCAATTTCTTCCTTGGCGAATTCTTTGACCATCTGCCGGATCATTTGTTGTTCTTTCGTTAATTCAAAATCCATCATGTTTCCCCCTTTGGCTCTTTTCTATCATATTTATTAATCAAGTGGCTGCTTCATGCCAAGCTTGGCTGAATTCAGAATATTAAAACAAAAATAATAGAAAAAAGCATGAACGAAGAAAATCCTCATTCATACTTTTTCGTTATCTCACTTTTATTGTAGAAGGCTTGCTTTCGTGATGAAGTCGATTGAGAGCCGTTACTTTGTAAGTATCACTCTTATTCTGATGAACTGAAAGATTTTTGACAGATGTCAGCGTGCCGGCTTCTTTTCTAACGGTTTGCAGCAATTCATATGTTCCTTTCGTCGTCAAGCGATAGACCGCGTAATAGGATGCGGTAGATTGTGGATCATTTTTGATCTGTAAAGCCGCACCCTCTGCTGTCTTTTTAATAGATTGAATGATTGGTTTTTTTGGCGCTTTCTGATGAAGCCAAGGCATTTCTGGAATGAGAGCCGGTTTACGGTAAGCATCTTCTATCAATCGATTTTTGACATTCAAAGGGTTGCGATTGATATCCTTTAGGCTAAAGTGCATGCTTCCCTGCACGAGAGGCGACTGTCTGTTCAGTTTGATCTGCCGAAAGTATTCTTCTGGATCAGACCAAGCAGGATCACTGTTTTGATTAATTTTATACGTCGCCTGACCAATGTACAGGTGAACAGGCTCTCCCTTCACTTCATTTGACCACCATTTTGTTAGCACATCGTATGCGGCTGCCTGAAAGCCGATGCTCCAGTAAATTTGCGGGGTGACATAATCGATATCGTGCTGCTGAATCCACTCTCTTGTATCAGCATACAAATCATCATAGTTGGTCATCCCTGCTGTGGTGTTTGAACCAGTCGGATCATCCTTTATGTTGCGCCAGACTCCAAATGGGCTAATACCAAACTTCACATACGGCTTTACTTTCTTCACGGTGTCGTTGATTTGCTTGACCAATTGGTTCACATTATCTCTTCGCCAATCTTCTATATGCGTGAATGCCTTTTTTCCATATGTTTCATACGTTTCTTGATCTGGAAACGGCACACCGGCTATTTTATTCGGGTAAAAATAATCATCCATATGCACTGCATCAATATCGTAGTTTTTCACGACTTCTTCTATGCCGCCGACAATGAACTCCTGAGCTTTAGGAATGCCTGGGTTGTAATAAAGCTGATTCCCGTACGCAATGGTCCAATCTGGATGTTTTTTTGCAGGGTGATCGGCTGATAAACGGCTGAGGTCGGTATGATTCATTGTGATTCGATACGGGTTAAACCAAGCGTGAAATTCGAGCCCGCGTTTATGAGCTTCTTCGATCATGAATTCAAGCGGGTCATACCCGGGATCTTTCCCTTGTGTCCCGGTCAAATATTCGGACCACGGGCCGTATGCCGAAGGATAAAAGGCATCTGCTGTCGGTTTAATTTGCATGATCACGGCATTCATATTCATCGCTTTGATCTCATCTAACAAATGAATAAACTCTTGTTTCTGCTCTTTGACAGGCAGTCCTTTCTTTGAAGGCCAATCTAAGTTATAAACCGATGCGATCCATACCGCGCGCATCTCTCTTGTGCTTTCAAGCTTCCCTTTTGGCATTGGACGAGCTAGACTGCTAGAAGGAATCAATAAGAATACAAACATCAAAATTAGTGTTAGACACGTCATACTGATTTTTTTCAGCATTTTTTGCATCACCTCATATTCAGTTTATTCCGCTTTTTGAGATCGAATGCCAGCAGATGGTGTCAGCAGGATGTTTTTCATTTCCTTGAGCTGAGCTTCAGGTATTTCGCAAGCCTCGATTAAATATCGCTCTGTACTTCCGTATGTCGCCATCATCTCGTTTAGCACATCTTCCAGATAATCTTGCTGCACACCGAGAAGCGGTTGAATTTGCTCTTTTGACACCCGGTATAAACTCATCATGCGGACAAATCGCTGCTGCCTTCTGACAAGCATTTTCACACCTTCATTGGAACGCATATATTCACTTAAAACGGCCGGCATCGGTACACCTGCTGCTAATTGAATAAGGGCAGATAAAAAGCCTGTCCGGTCCTTACCGCTCGTGCAGTGAAGCATCAGCGGGTAATTGCTCTTATCTGAAAGCAGTGAGAACAGCTGCTGAATCTCTTCTTTACGCTCTGTGAGCATACTTTGATATAAATCTTTCATAATCGGTGTAAATGAGAGAGATTTCCCTTCAGTTGTCAGCATACGAAACATGGTCCACTTACTTGGCATCTTACTGTCTGGCTGCATCGGGATATGAACGATTTTGTTGTGTTCCTTGATTTTTGGCGGATGTGATTTGCGTTCTGAGCTTGTTCGGAGATCACAAATGGTTTGAATCCTAAGCTTTGAGAACGTCAACATATCTTGTTTTGTGAGACGCGATAGATCTGCGGATCGATAAATCATTCCCTGCCTGATCACCATCTCACCTGTTGTTTGAAGTCCCCCTACTTCTCTAAAATTCGCAAGCTTTGAAAATGGGTTGTTTGATTGATTCATAGAAGTGAAAATCCTTTCCGTTACGTTCTTTTCTCTATCATACGCTTTTATTGAGATGGGGAAAAGAGAAGCCATTTGGTATAATGGAAAAAGGAGATTCGGATGGATTGGAGATATGAAGCATGATAAAAACAAAACGGATTCAGCAAATCAAAGAGTATGTGTTTGACCGGGAATCTGCCTCACTTGATGAGCTTGTGGCGCATTTTGGCGTCTCAAAAAACACGATACGCCGAGATGTACAAGCATTGGTCGAGTCCGGCGTACTAAAGAAAGTGTACGGCGGAGTCGCTGTGAACCATTCAACATTAGTAGTATATCAAGAGCGAAAGACCCGCCAGCTCAGTAAAAAGCAATTGATCGGACAAACGGCTGCTGCTTTTGTGGAAAATGGGGATATGATTTTTGTTGATTCTGGTACGACAACACTTGAAATGCTTCCCTATTTGACTGAGAAACAGGTGACCGTTGTGACCAATAATGTAGATTTTATTACACAGGCGATGCCTTATGAAAATCTCACTATCTTTTCCACCGGCGGGATGCTTGAGAGAAAAACGAATTCTTTCGTTGGCTATCAAAGTGTAGAGCGTTTGAAAGCTTACAATGTCAATAAAGCCTTTATCGCATCAACTGGTTTATCCATTGATCACGGAGTCACGAATTCGTCCCCGCTTGAAACGGATATTAAAAAGACAGTTGTTGAAAAAAGTGCCAAAACGTTTTTATTAGTTGATGATAGTAAGTTCGATCACTACGCTTTGACCACGTTTTGTGATTTACACGATCTTGATGTCGTCGTGACGAATAAACAGCCAAATGAAGATTATCTTCAATATGGAAAAGATCATGATGTACGGTTTGCCACGCCTTCATCAAATGAGAAGACGTAAATAAATGGATCACAAAAAAACGGCTCAGGAATTTGAGCCGTTTTTTGATTCATTCATTTCAAGCTGCATGATCATGCGGAATAAAAAACGGTACACGGCTGAGATGACTTCAATAAAAGGCATATCTTCATGGATGTCCTCAAGTTCAAGAAGCTGTAAATTCACATCGAATAAGCCGTCTTGCCCATTAAATTGAAGCTGCGCACCATTTAATGAAGCCAGCATGTCTTTTAAAATACCTGTGTCTTTTTTAGGACGTTTTAAACCTAATAACACGGTATACGTTTGAAACACTTCGTCCCATTCAATGGCTAATCCATCGACTCTCACCACATCAAACCACTTTGATTCGATATAAATGAATTCTTTTTGATGTTGTTTTACATATGTAAGCGGTGTGTTTAGAAATGAGGCGCCTTCTGTTTGAATCATGTCCTCGGATTCTTTGTCTACACGCTCTATATATACATCGCTAAAGCGTGCCTCTTCCTTTATTCTTGCACCTTCTAAAGGCCAATTGTGGCGCGCCGCTTCGTCATATTCAAAGTCTGTCAGCGCTTGTCCTTCTTTCAATAGATCTTGTAAGCGATTTTGCAATGACATGGCTATGTCTCCTTTCTTCTCATTCATGTGCGTTTATTATTTTAGCATAACTCATGAAAAGAAAGATATGACTCAGCATATGATGGTATGATAGTGTCAAAAGAAACATCTCGGAGGGGTACGTTTTGCTCACAATGACACTGGCAGAAAAAATCGTAGACGAGGTCAAAAAAGTGCTGACTGAGGAAATCATCATCGCACAAACAAACGGCACCATCATTGCGGCAACAGATCCAGCGCGCATTGGTCAATTTCATGAAGGGGCGTATTTGACATCCTTTGAAGGACAAAAACGAATCCTCACAAAGGATGATGAGCAGCAAATGAAAGGGGTCAAAGCCGGCATCAATCTGCCTATTTATTTTAAGCAAGAGGTCATTGGTGTGATTGGGATGACAGGAAATCCCGTCCATGTCTCTCCATTTGGCGAAATATTACGAAAAATGACCGAACTGCTTATTCAAGAGCATGAATTTTTTCTAGAAACGGAAACCGATGAACGGCAGCTTGAAGCGTTTGTGTTCGACTGGCTTCATCTGCCAGAGACAGCAATCAATCTCACTGAAAAAGCAGCGCGGCTTCAGCTTGATGTCAAAAAACAGCGTGTCGTCGTCCTCATTGATTGTCACGATGAATCGTTTATGAAGCAGGATCAATACAAAAAAGTAAAGGAAATGCTGCATCTCACAAGTCAGGAAATGATCGTTCGCTGGGGACATGCCCGCTTTTTGCTCATGCTGCAAACCACAGCAGATGATCGTGATACCTTGCAGCAGCGTCTTTTTCACATCCATGCTTCCCTCACCTCACGTTCCACATCAAAGGTTTTGATAGGTGCGGGAAAACCTGCAGCTGGACATATGATGAAGCAATCCTTTCATCAAGCCTTTCGTGCCTTAAAATTGGCGAATGTGGATACACCGATTGTGTTTGATGAGGATTTAACACTTGAACTTTTTATAGAAGAAGTGAGTCAGGAAACAAAAGAAGTGTTCCTTGATCGAACGATCGCCCCACTTCTCCCCTACCCTGAACTAGTGAAAACATTGCGTGTACTCATGACATCAGATTACTCATTGAAGTATACCGCGGAAGCGATGCACGTACATATCAATACACTGCATTACAGACTAAAACGTATCCAAGATTTAACGACACTTGATCCAAAACGCATGCAAGATGCGATGCTCTTTTATTTAGCCTTGATGCTATTAGATCATCATCCAAATAAACGAGGCGAACAGCCCAATATTTTGTAGAATCGTCCATAGGCATGAGGCGATTCTTTTTTTATACTGAAAGAAACGGTATGTCTAATCAGTAGGAGTGAATGCGCATGTTAAATTCTGAATTTTTAAGTCAATTAAAAAAGATTGTCGGTGCGCCCTATGTACAAGACAGTAAAGCCGATCGGCTTGCCTACTCTTATGATGCAACACCTAATTTTCAGCATATGCCAGATGTCATCGTAAGCCCGCGCGCGGCTGAGGACATCCAGCAAATTGTCCGGCTCTGCGCTTCATATAAGGTGCCGATCGTGCCAAGAGGATCAGGAACGAACCTTTGTGCAGGAACCTGTCCTACACAAGGCGGACTTGTGATGTTGTTTACAAGAATGAACCAATTAATCGAAATAGACGAAGAAAACCTCACCGCAACGGTCCAGCCTGGTTTGATCACACAGGAACTTATTCGCCAAGTAGAGGCAAGAGGTCTCTTCTACCCACCAGATCCAAGCTCGATGAAAATCTCCACGTTAGGCGGCAATATTAATGAAAATTCAGGTGGTCTCCGGGGGTTAAAATATGGCGTGACGAGAGATTATGTACTTGGACTTGAAGTGGTGCTGCCAAACGGTGACATCATCAAAACGGGCGGCAAGCTCGCTAAGGACGTGGCCGGGTATGATATGACCCGTTTATTTGTTGGATCAGAAGGAACGCTCGGAATTGTCACAGAAGCCACGCTGAAGCTTTTGCCGCTTCCAGAAACCAAACAAACGATGCTTTGCTTATATGAAAGCCTAGAGGAAGCAGCCGCATCAGTTTCGGCGATTATTGCAGAGCGTATTATCCCCGCCACATTAGAATTTATGGATCAGCCGACACTGAAAGTCGTCGAAGACTTTGCCAAAATCGGCCTGCCGACTGACGTTCAAGCGGTGCTATTAATCGAACAGGACGGCAACCCTGAGGCTGTTTCCCGTGATATAGAGAACATCGCAAAGGTCTGTCAGCAGCACGGTGCAAAAGGAGTAAATATCGCACATTCTGAAGAAGAGGCAAGTGCCCTTTTAACAGCGAGACGAGCCGCTTTATCTGCCCTCGCCCGTTTAAGCCCCACAACGATTTTAGAAGATGCTACAGTCCCCCGGTCTGAAATTGCTAACATGGTGCGGGCGATCGAAGACATTGCGAGAGAGTACGAAGTGAAAATCTGTACATTTGGTCATGCAGGTGACGGGAATTTACACCCTACTTGTGCAACTGATGCAAGAGATGAAGAAGAAATGAAGCGGGTCGAAGAAGCCTTTCAGGCCATTTTTGAGAAAGCAGTCTCCCTTGGCGGCACCATTACGGGTGAACATGGCGTGGGTCTGATGAAAGCCCCCTATTTAGAGCTAAAGGTCAAAAAAGAAGGAATCGCTGCAATGAAAGCGATCAAACAAGCGCTAGATCCAGCAAATATTATGAATCCTGATAAGGTATTTGGAAAAGCAGCAAGAAAGCGGGTGGTGGTCTCATGAATTCCTCTAAACAATCAGAGATTCAGCAAAACTTTCAGCAGCAAATGGATGAAAAGGAGCTGCTCAACTGCATGCGCTGCGGCTTCTGCCTCCCTTCCTGCCCTACTTATATTGAATCCGGTCAACAAGAAACTCACTCTCCCCGCGGCCGGATTGCTTTAATGAAGGCGGTGAGAGACGGCGTGATTGAGCCCGATGAAGATGTCGAACATTCACTGAACCTTTGTCTTGGCTGCCGTGCATGTGAACCGGTCTGCCCTTCCGGCGTCAAATATGGACGTTTACTTGAGGATGCGAGAGACATCCTTCAGCAGCACAAAAAACAATCTCTTCCTGTCAAATTTGTGAGACGTGTTGTGTTTAAAGGACTCTTTCCTTCACAAAGCCGAATGCGTCAAGCGGCTGGACTTCTGCGATTTTATCAAACCTCTGGTCTGCAAACGGCCGCCCGCAAGTCTGGCATGCTGAAGGTGCTTCCGCCGCATTTACAGCTGATGGAGCAGGCCCTTCCAAAGGTGCCGCGTCAACAAAAAAGCCGTGCGTTAGAATACAAAGCCATTGGCACGGCAAGAAAGCGTGTGGCCTTTTTTACTGGCTGTTTAATGGACACCGTTTTTTCCAGCACAAACGAAGCGACCATCCAGCTTTTGCAGCTGGCCGGCTGTGACGTTGTCATCCCTCCTGTTCAGACGTGCTGCGGTGCACTTCATGGCCATAGCGGAGAAAAGGAGCAAGCGAAACAGTTAGCAAGGCGGAATATTGAAGCATTTGAGGAGATAGAGGCAGATGCCATTGTTATGAATGCGGGCGGATGTGGTGCCTTTTTAAGTGATTACGATCATTTGCTTCAGGACGATCCGGCTTTTCAAAAACGAGGTGAAGCCTTCTCAAAGAAAATCACGGATATATCAGACATTCTCGTGGAGCTTAAGTTTCACCAGCTTACATCGCTTGCCGTGCCAGAGCAGATCATCACCTATCAAGACTCTTGTCACTTACGAAATGGAATGGGTGTAGAGCAAGCGCCAAGGGTGCTGATGAAGTCGATTCACGGGGTATCATTTAAAGAAATGAAGGATGCCGACCGCTGCTGCGGATCCGCCGGAATTTATAATATTTTGCAGCCAAAGATGTCGATGCAAATTTTAGATCATAAAATGACAGAAGCTAGTCAAACAGCTGCATCTGCTATTGTCACGTCCAATCCAGGCTGTCAGCTGCAAATGGCAGCGGGTATCAAACGTTCAGGACAATCACCCAGCATGCGTGCCGTCCATCTCGCAGATTTTTTATTAGAAGCCGTTCAATATGGAAAAAAAGCGTCCAGCTCATCAAGCTGAACGCTTTTTTTCATGCATATCTTCAGACAATTAGTTGGATAATAGAGGCAAATCGCGGAAGGAGATGATTCAAGTGCTGAAGAAAAACAAACAACATCAAAAGGACCCAAATTCAGTATTTGAGGCATTGTCACGTTCCTCTGATTTTACAAACGAATTGTCACGAAGTGAAGGTTTTCTTTATCGAATCTCTTTTTTTCGTTCTTTAATTAATGGTCATCTACTCCATGAACAAATTTTGCCCTGCATGAAAGAGTTGCACCTCACCCCCACTCTTGAGGAGCTGAAAGAACGAATCCCCATTGAACAGTCTGTCATCACAACCGATCTTCAAAAAGTGGAAAAAGCCCTTCACCTAGGTAACTTGGCCATTCGGCTCGAAACGGACTGGGGCAAAGCGCTTCTGATACCGATTGAAGAAAAGAAAGGCAGACAAGTAGGACCGCCTGATATTGAATTTGGCATTATCAGTGCACAGGAAGCATTTGTGGAGGTTTTGGATACCAATTTAAATTTGGTCAGACGGCGGCTGCCAACACCGAACCTGAAAGTGGCGGAAAAGACGGTTGGCACGCTATCTCAAACAAAAGTAGCGGTGTTATATATAGAAGAAATCGCCAACCCGCAAAACATCGAAACTGTTCTGCAGCGAATTGAGGACATTGATTATGATCAGATTTTAGATGCGAATTACCTCTCTCAAATGCTTAATGATGTATCCAATACCATCTTTCCCTTCAGGTTTATCGGAAGGGAAAATTGCCATATTAGTGGATGGATCGCCTCATGTCTTGCTTGCTCCGACTATTTTACTTGAGTATTTTTCCACTATGGAAGACTACAATATGTCGTGGATTGCGGCTTCTTGCTTTAGACTGTTACGCATATTTGCAGTGATATTCTCCATTTTTGCGACACCTTTATATGTAGCCGTTTTAACCTTTCATTATGAGCTGATCCCAAAGGATTTATTAGAAACCATTGTGTCCTCGCGCTATCTTGTTCCATTTCCTCCGATCATTGAGGCCCTATTTTTAGAGATTTCGATTGAATTACTAAGAGAAGCAGGATCGAGGCTTCCAGCTAAAGTCGGACAGACACTCGGGATTGTTGGAGGGATTGTCATTGGACAGGCTGCTGTGGCAGCAGGCTTAACAAGTAATATTTTGCTCATTATTGTTGCCCTTTCTGCTCTTGCCTCATTTGTCACCCCTATTTACAAAATGGGCAATGCCATTCGCCTGCTGAGATTTCCATTTCTACTTGCAGCACAGATTTGGGGCGCATTAGGTATTGCTGTGATGGGATCTTTCCTTCTCACCCATTTAATGAAATTAACGTCTATTGGGCGTCCTTATCTAGAGCCTATTTTTCCGCTGCGTCTGACTGATTTAAAGGGCAGTTTGATTCGTCCTCAGCTCCGTTTTTTGAATAAAAGACCGGAAAATTTACGTCCGCAAAATGAAACCATTCACCGGCAAAAGCCGAAGCAAGGCCGTAAGGGGAAAAATGATTTTTATGAATAAGGAAGTGAAAGCATGAGTTCTTCTTCTGTGATAGAGAAATTTCAAGTTTCCCCTTTTTTTGTGTTTTTTCTCATTAATGCCAATCAAGTAGGTGTCGGCATTTTAAACTTTCAAACAAACCTTGTTCGTTCTATGAATAATGATGGATGGATCGCCATTCTTATTTCTGGCATCAGCGTCAATGTAATGATCTTTCTGATGTACTTGATGTTTAAAAAGGCACCTTCGGATGAATTTGGTGATATCACGCAATATGTATTTGGCAAGTGGATAGGGCAATTATTCAACATTCTCTATATCTTATATTTTGCTTCTTTGTCATTGACGGTTCTCATCCATTATATGGATGTGATCCATGTATGGCTGTTTAAAGAGATTCCTGGTCTATTGTTTGCGTCTGTACTGCTGCTGCTTGTGTATT
This sequence comes from Bacillus pumilus, assembly GCF_038738535.1. Taxonomy (NCBI): domain Bacteria; kingdom Bacillati; phylum Bacillota; class Bacilli; order Caryophanales; family Bacillaceae; genus Bacillus; species Bacillus pumilus. The sequence continues at coordinate 1,774,507 of NZ_CP046128.1, forward strand.
ACATTCATACCGGCGGCTTTAGAACCATTGCTGGATGGTCATTTTTTAGCATTGTACTGACGTATTGGATGACGTTTATTTGCTTTTATGCCATGAAATATAGTCATATTCGCTTCATGTTCCCGATGTTTGATCATACATTTTCGCAGCTGTTGATGGGATTGAAAGATGCCTCTTTATCCATGTTTGGTTTTGGCACGCTGCTTGTCTATTATCCCTTTATTAAACAAGCACAGACGTCTCAAAAATTTGCTCATATGGGGGCATTATTTACGACATGCTTAAATTTACTCGTCTTTCTTGTCTCCATTGCGTATTACTCAAGTGCTCAGCTCAAATTAACAAAATGGCCGACGTTAACGTTAACAAGCATTGTGAAGCTTCCGTTTATCCAGCGCTTTGACTTTATTGAAGTGTCCCTTTGGCTGTTTTTGATTATTCCAAATATCGCGATTCCATTATGGGCTGCGAGCCGAATGGCGAAACAAGTATTTCATACGAGTCAGCGCGTCACTTTAATCTGTCTCAGCATCCTCATTTTGGTCATGTTTTCGTTTTTTGCCGGGGCAACCTCTTTTGAAGCCTTTAATCAATGGGTGGAGTATAGCGGATACATTCTTATGTATGGATTGATTGTCTGTATGGTCATTGGACTGATGCTGAAAAAAAGGTGGGTGAAAAAACGAGCATGAAACGTTATATACTCATGGGTCTCATGTTGTTTAGCCTTTTGTTAACTAGCTGTGCACAGCCTCGCCTTTTAGATGAATTAAATATCTCTCAGGCGGCAGGATTTGATTTAGTGGAAGATGGAGAAATGAAGGGTTTCTTTGTCTTTCCTGTCTTTAAAAGTGAGGATCAAGGAAGTTATCAAATATTAAGCGCAAGGTCAAACACTATTAGTAATATTCAGTTTCTCGTGTCAGAAAAATCACCTTTTCCAGTGGTCATGGGCCAGGTACTCGTTATTTTAGTCAGTGAAAAGTTAGCAAAAGAAGTCGGCATGATCGATTTAATGAATTACATTTATCGTGATCCTATCATTGGTTCACGCCAAGTGTTTGCGATTGTAGGCGGAGAGGTTGAAGAGTTATTATACACAAAAATGAATCAAACGAACTTGAATATTGGCGTGTATCTCTCTGATCTGTTAGCCCAAAATATGCGAAATGGCAATGAACCTGTGACCAATCAGCATATTTTTATGAATCAGATGCTGGCAAAAGGGGTAGATGCTTACCTCCCTTACATCAAAAAAACAAGCAATGCCATCAAGGTCTCGGGCGTCGCTCTGTTTGATCAAGAAAAAATGGTGGGTCATATCCCAGGAGAAGAAACGTTCGCATTTAAAGCCATGATTGAAAATCATAAAAACGGCATCTACGAGTTTCAATTGGATGATCAAGCAAAGACCCATGTCGTCATTGAAAATATCAAATCACATGTGTCTTACCAGATCAAACCAACGAAAAACCTAACAAAAAAGCCTCATATCACGATTGATATCAAGCTGAAAGGTGAATTAAAAGAATTCATGAAGTCCAAAAAAATTGATAAACCGAATATATTAGACCATGTCGAAAAAAAAGTTGAAAAACGTGTCTCTCAGCAAGGACAAGACCTTGTTCAGTCTTTTAAAAAACAAAACATAGATCCGCTTGGGCTGGGTTTGAGGTATAGATCAAAAGACAAAGCAATGACACCAGAAAAATGGCAGGAGATCTATCCTGATGCGGATGTACAAATTAAATGCCATATGAAAATTGTTCAAACCGGTGTCAGTCAATAAATGAGTGAAAAATTATTCGAAAATGTCTTCTTTGTTATTCATTATTTTAGACACTTTCATTTTGGCTCGTGGAACGCGATCTTTTTGAAGATAGTCATTTAAAGTGTTCTCTACTACATTTTTATCTGTTCTAAGGATTTTAGGTGAACATTGTTCCACAAGAACTGGTCTATTCCCTTTAGCGCAGTTTGCCATTCTATCCAGTGCAATTAAGCTGAAATGTCTTCCTTTGTCGAGCCATGTTTTCATTCTATCCCAGGCTGGACAGCTTACGGCTGCCAGCCTTCCCCAATGATCGTGAAAATGAGTGCAGGCTGATTAGGCTGATAAAAGCAGCTGTCGGCAATTCTTTTTCACCGATCGATTTCAATTTCTCTATCACATGTTGTAAACCCTCATCTTCTGGCAAGCTGCTGGCTGCTGCCCAGGAAAGTGGATAAAGAAATTCTTCGACGGCCTGATCCAAAAGTTCCCTTACCCACCCAGCGGCAGATGTACCTAAAACATCAGCCGCGTTTTCTATCATTCGTGATTTCACTTCGACATGCTGAGTTTCATCAAACAGACTTTGAACAGAGTCTAAGATCTTTTTCTCATCGTGCCTGTTTCAGCGCATCGATGACATCACCCTCAAGAAACCACCTAGTGATTGAAAAGTCTAATAAAGACGCCAAATCTTGCCGAACGTCTTGTAATGTGGGTGCTTTATCTTCTTTAGTGACGATGACATCATCCTCTGATTGGAAAGCCTGTCCGTCCTCTCCATAAAAGTCATCGTGCAGTAAAAATTGTTTCATTTGAAAAGATGACAATACTCTAATCTTCGTCCTTTACATCTGGATCTTCAGGAATCGGTTCATTTAAAATCTCTTGGACGAGCTCTTTGTATTGTTCAAGCTGCTTCATATGCGTTTGAAACTGTCCTTGATAAATCAGATAGGATTCGCCGTCAAATACATAGCGGATCTTTTTTTGCTGGATTAATTTCTCAATATACGCTTCAGCTACTTCTAAGTATTCAGCTGTTTCTGCGATTGTTAAATACATGTTTGTGCACCACCCGTTCGTTTCATCTAACAAATTATATCATGATCTGTTGAAAAAAACGGATGCAGCCTATTCCTATTTTCTTTACTGATTTGACCACTGACATCATGATAGTTCTTCACATAACAAGTGTTCAGCAAGTAGATCGTCTAGGTACAAGCAAATATGGTATGATAAAGTTTGCTAGACGAGAGTTTATCGTCACAGACTTGGTGGAAAAGCCAGGCATTCATGAGGCGTCTTTCGGTTTAGCCGTGAGAGGTAAGCGGAAAGCATACTCATGAGAAAAGCAAAACAAGCATAGGCTTTTATAAGGATGCTTGAAGAAAATTCGTATTTAAAGGCAGAGTGAAATGAATGGGAACCTTGTTCAATGAAATTTTAACCTGGCTGACAAGCCTTGGTTATGTAGGTGTAGCACTAGGTCTGATGATTGAAATCATTCCGAGCGAAATTGTTCTTGCTTATGGCGGATATATGGTGTCAACAGGAACAATCGGTTTTGTTGGAGCTGTTATCGCTGGCGTCATCGGAGGTACGCTCGCACAGTGTTTTATATACTGGATCGGCCTTTATGGCGGAAGACCTTTTTTAACAAAGTACGGAAAATACTTATTCATCCATGAACACCATATCGCAACTGCAGAGCGCTGGTTTGACCGATATGGAACCGGTGTGGTGTTTACAGCGCGCTTTATTCCTGTTGTCCGCCACGCCATCTCCATTCCAGCAGGTATTGCCAAAATGCCTTTTTTGAAATTTGTCCTCTTGACAGGATTAGCTGCCATCCCTTGGTCGATCTTATTTATCTATCTCGGTATGCAGCTTGGGACAAAGTGGGATCACATTCAAAGTGTTGCTCACGCTTATACAACCCCTATTATGGCCATTGCGATCGTCCTGATCGTTCTCTATTTTGTCCTCAAAAAAATTCGTACGAACCGAAAACGGACAATCTAATGAAAAACGCCTTCCACTGATCGGGTGAAAGGCGTTTTTTCTATGAATGTGATGATTGTTTTTTCATATATTGGGATAATTCCATAATCATTGCACCCATTCTCTCAAGTGACGGAGCTAGAATTCTGTCTATTCCCTCTTCTTTTAAAGCTTCAGCTGTGACTTTTCCGACGGCCACTGCCAGTACGTGCTGCTCGAATAGCTCTTGGAGTTCTTGTTTTCTGCCCCATTTTGCCGCTAATGTGAAAAAGGCGTGAACCTGAACAGCGGTTGTAAAACAGACGGCATGGACTTTTTCATCTTTCATTTCTTGAAGCAATGTTTCTGCGGCCTCTGGTTCAGGAGGTGTGTGCTGATAAGGTAAAAGCGGCAAAACATCAGCCCCTTTGTCATGTAAAAACTGGATGAGAGCCGGAGCGTTTTCCCCGTGAAGCTGCACCATGACGCGTTTGCCATGAAACTCCTTGTCTTCAAGCTTTGAGATCAGATTACGCACCGTTCCATCTTCATCAGATACGTCTGGCTGAATTCCGCGTTTTTTGAGTGCCGCAAAGGTTTTATACCCTCTTGAAGCAATATGCGCATTTGATAGAATGTGCATAAATGCTTCCCCCAGATGAAGCTCTTCTGCACTCTCAATCAATGTTTCTGTCCCGATGCCTGTTGTGAAAATCACCCAATCCGCACCTTGCTTCACAAAGGTTTCAATGTCTGGCTTTAACTCCTCTTTGGCTAAAAATACGGTTCCTTGAAGAGAACGAATAACGGCTTGTCCCCCTTGCTTTTCGACAAGTGTACACATTTCTTCTGTTTTTCTCGTTCCACAAATGGCAATCGTTTTTCCAGCTAAGCCTTTACTCAATTTTATCCCTCTTTTTCTATCACATTTGATATGTATTAAATATAGATTTATTTGGAAGACGATGCAAGTGTCTACTAAAAAAGAGCTTGACGTTTCGGTCTAATTCGAGTATCTTTTGTAAGTGCAAATTGTAGGAGGTCATTATGGAAAAACAGAATGTTCAAGCTTATCGATTATCAATTGCAGACCCAACACCACTTGGTTTGTTTGGTTTAGCAATGGTGACGCTCGTTGCGTCCTCACAAAAACTAGGAATTACAGATGGCACTTCCCTTATTCTACCTTGGGCTATCTTCCTTGGAGGCATCGCGCAGCTGATCGCGTCCATACAAGATTCAAAGCATCATAATATTTTTGGAGCCACTGCCTTTGGCGCATTCGGTCTTTTTTGGATGGGCGTTGGAACGACTTGGCTCATTCAAGCCGGCGTTTTTGGGAAAACGCTTGCGGAAGCAGCGGATCCAAAACAACTAGGTTTTGCGTTTATCGGGTATTTAATTTTCAGCTTATTTATGACGATTGGTGCAATGGAAACACATAAAGTATTATTTTTGATTTTCGTCTTTATTGATTTCTTATTCCTTGGTCTTTCCCTAAGCTCATTTGGTGTGATGTACGATGTGACTCATACCATTGCCGGTATTGCAGAATTGATCATTTCCCTGCTTTCATTTTATGGTTCAGCAGCAGTTGTGCTCAATACTCATTTTGGCCGTACTGTGCTGCCAATTGGACAACCATTTCGTATTTTTACAAAAGCATAAATAAAAAAGAACTGCTTTGTGCAGTTCTTTTTTATGTTTATTTTTCTTGTGCTTCTTGGAAGATCTCGCCAATGATTTCATATGATCGCATTCTTTCTTGATGGTCAAACATATCCGAATTAATCATCACTTCGTCTGCTTGAGTGGCTTCAACAAAGGCTTCCAATTCTTTTTTCACTTTTTCTTTATCCCCGATCATTGTCGAACTTAATTGTTCATCCACCATCGCTTTTTCATACGGACTCCAAAGGCCGTCCATACTGTCGACAGGCGCTTTGAGTTTTCCTGGAGTATTTCGAATGAGACTCAAAAACCGCTGATAATGAGAGGTCGCCAAATATTCAGCTCGCTCTGTTTGATCTGCAGCAAAAACTGTCACACCCACCATGGCATAAGGCTCTTTTAACACATCAGAAGGTCTAAATGACTGTCTATACAACTCTAAAGCAGGAATTGTATTTTTAGGTGAGAAATGTGCCGCAAAGGCAAATGGCAATCCAAGCTCTCCTGCAAGTCTTGCGCTAAAACCGCTTGAACCAAGCAGCCAAATCGGAATGTCTAGACCCTCTCCTGGAACGGCTCTTACATGTTTTTTAACCTGACCTGTTGGTTTGAAATATTGCCGAAGTTCTTCAAGCTGCTCCGGGAAATCTTCTCCGTTATGAAGGTTACGTCTGAGAGCTCTTGCCGTTAACTGATCCGTTCCCGGTGCTCTGCCAAGACCTAAATCAATTCTCCCCGGATATAATGTCTCAAGTGTCCCAAATTGTTCAGCAATGACAAGTGAAGAGTGGTTTGGCAGCATAATCCCGCCAGATCCTACTCGAATTTTTTCGGTTCCCCCAGCAATATATCCAATTAAAACGGACGTTGCAGAGCTCGCAACACCTTCCATATTATGGTGTTCTGCCAGCCAGTATCTATGATAACCCCACTTCTCCGCCTTTTTTGCTAAATCCATACTATGTTCAAAAGATTCCTTAATGGTGCCGCCTTCTGTCACAGAGGATAAATTTAAAACGGAATAAGCTGTGCGCTGTAAAACTGATTGACTCATAAATGATGTCCCCATTTCTGTCAAAAATCATACTAGTTACATACTTTCAACACCATAACATAAAATCATGAAACATTTAAATGATTTGATTCGATGATTTTCGAAATGATGATTTTCTAGGTTTTACTTCCAATTTAAAAATTTGCACATAGAATGAAATATCAATTTTAGGAGATGGGCAATTTGTACAATCAATTCGATCACAAATGTCCCTTTTGCGGTAAATATCATGAACAGCCTCATTACAAAAGATCACGTCATGACCGTCCTCAAAGAAGAGACTGTCCATTTATCAAACAAGAACTTTCGAAACAAAACAGACCTCAAGGAAATCCTCCCTGTCACAGTGTAAAAGGAGAAAAACACTCAAAACCAATTCAAAGGGTTGGACGAAGAGGCCCCCCAGGTCCCGCTGGACCTACAGGACCCACCGGACCTGCTGGCGGATTAACCGGCGCCGTCCCTTTTAATCCCTCACAATCACAAGATTACGAGGCAGGTCAAGTCGTCACGTTTAATGGCAGTACTTATATTGCCAATGTAGATGCTCCTTCAGGAATACCTGGGCTCTCCCCCGACTATACACTTTTGGCAGATTCTGGGAAAACTGGTCCGACTGGAGTTACAGGAATCACTGGTGCAACTGGAACAGGTGGTTTTACGGATACAGCACTTTATGCTGCTAATAGTTCTGGCCCTACCATTGTTACTGTAGCCGGAGGAACGAATATTCCTTTGCAAACTTTCAAAACATTACTGGTTTTACAGCAAACGGCACAAGTACTGTTTTTACCGTTCTGCAAACTGGTAAATATTATATTACGTATCAAGTCAACACCACTGCAGCTCTTTTAATTAATACATGTTTGCTTTTAAATGTAGCAACTACTGTGCCTGGTTCTGTTCAATCACCTGTTATCTCTACTTCGTTTATCAATAATACTGTAATCGTTAATTTAACAGCTGGAAGCATCATTTCACTGCAGTTTTTTGGGGCAGTTGTCACAGCTGTTTTAGTTGGCGGGGGTGCTGCTGCAGGTGCTGCCTTGACCATCATACGGCTTAGCTAAACTAAAAAAGAAAGGCTTTTTCAGCCTTTCTTTTTTATGTCTTCTATTACATTTATACAATGTTCAATATCATGAGACTGCAAAAGGTGAAAAATAGATTGGATGATTGCAAACTCTAAATTCCACCATTCTAATAACTGCAGTTTTTCGATCATTTCGGATGAAAACCGATATTTCATGAGCTGCTGCGGATTTCCTGCAGCAATTGCATATGGCGGCACATCTTTTGTGATGACACTATTTGCTCCGATCACTGCTCCGTTCCCTATCCATACTCCTGACATAATCGTCGCGCCATATCCAATCCATACGTCGTGTCCTATCTGCACATCTCCCTTTGATTTGGGATGTCCTTTGATGTGGGCAGCTTCTTTGAAAATTTGATTAAACGGATACGTTGTGACCCAATCTGTCCGGTGTTCACCGCCAAGGAAAATTTTCACTTCGTTTGCGATGGAACAAAACTTCCCAATGTTTAGTGTCGCACCTTCCCCCCATGTCAGCACTTGGAAATCTGGTCCGGCATAAGAAAAATCACCGATATTGTGCGAGCTCAGTTCACTTCTTTGATTCAAAAACATAGAAGATCAGACCTCCTGAAAAGTGATAGATCTTCGTATGTATATGCTGCTTCACACTTTCACATTATGACTGAACAAGCGCTACAATTTGTTTTTTCTTCCATACGAGCTGATAGTAGCCGTATTGAAGGAGTAAGTTCACAAAGAAAGCCGCAGGATATCCAATCCATATGCCCTTGATGCCAAGGGATGTGTAGTGCGATAGCACATAAGCGACTGGTACTTCTACAAGCCAAATGGAGCAAATACTAAAGATTGTTGGCCATAAAACTGTTCCACTTGCTCTCATCGTGGCTGCAACAATTTGGGCCGTTCCAAAAATAAGATAGCTCCATAATGTAATGACGACCAAGCTATAGGCAATGTCAATCGTCTTAGAATCTGTTAAAAAGATAGATAAAATCTGTGGTGCAAAGAGATAAACGATGATAATAATGAATCCGCCTATGGCAAAATTGAGCCCTAACCCGATTTTTATCACATCTTTCAAGCGGTTGATATTCCCTGCACCGATGAATTGTGCTGCAAAGATAGAGACTGCAATGCCAAGACTCACTGCCGGCATCTGCACATAGCTCACGACTTGATTGACAACACCATAGGCAGCTGTGGCCTGTGATCCATAATCGTTGACAAAAGAAATAACAGCAATTTCTGATAAAGAAATAAGGATCATATTAATGCTCGATGGAATGCTGAGCTTTAATAATGTTTTTAGTAGATCCCCTTTCATCAATAAATGCTTTCTCACTGATGCATCAATGCGAAGCGGGTGCTTTGTCTTATATAAGTAGATATGTAGAATAATAAACGTCACAATGGTTGAAATCACAGAAGCATATGCAGCGCCGTATAAACCAAATGCCGGCAGTCCCAGCCAGCCAAATAATAAAATGGGCAGCATTAAAATATTCGTTGCCGTACTAATCATTAAGAAATAAAAAGGCGTTTTTGAATCCCCAGTTCCTCGCAGGAAGGTCGTGTAAACAAAATAAAGAAATAAGATCGGCATTGAGATGAATAGAATTCTGGCATATGCCGCACTTTCCTCCACAATATTTGCAGGTGTTCCCATGAGATTTAGGATGTCTGTTGCAAATAAACCTCCAATGATCGCTAAAGAAAGTCCGATTAAAAAGGTGAATGAAAGCGTTGTGCCAATAATTTCTTTTAATCTTTTTTCATTTTTCGCTCCATACGCTTGTCCAATAAGGATGGAACTTCCCGATCCAATTCCAATGGAAAAAGAAACGAGTAAAAAGAAAAGCGGAAAGAATGCAGAAATAGCAGCTACTGCATCCTCTCCAATCCATCTACCGACAAGAACGATGGATACAAGCTGTCCGATTGATTGCAAAATATTGCTAAGCAAAAGCGGGACGAGAAAAATGGACATGGTTTTTACTAAAGATTGATTGTTATCTAACGTCATGATGGTACTCCTTCTCTATCTAAAGATTCTCAGCTAAAATGCTGACAATATGGTCTTCTATCTCTTTCCCTTTTTCGTCATCAACAAGATGATTTAATAAAATGGAAAAGGCGACCGTCTTTCCGCTCTTCGTGTCAATATATCCAGAAAGTGTGCTAACCGTTGTTAATGAACCTGTTTTTGCACATACTTTTTCTAGTGTAGCTGGTTCTTTCAATCTGTTCCTTAACGTCCCTCCGACCATTCGTTCACTTGCCCCTGCTAACGGAAGCGCATGTTCATAGGTCTTAAACCATTTTTCCTTTTGAATGTTTGTCAAAAATAACGTGAACTGGTTGGCAGAAACAAGGTTAATAGGTGATATGCCCGACCCATCTCGCAGCACTGCATGCGAAGGATCGATGCCAAACGCGGGAAGCCGTTCATACATGACATCCAGTCCATCCTCAAAGCTCCCTTTGCTTTTCACTTGTTTTCCAAGTTCCTTTAGCAAAATTTCTGCATGGGTATTGTTGCTGAGTTTCATCATGGGAACAAGCAGATCTGATAAAGGCATCGATGAATGGCTGGCAATTTTCTTGGCTTTTTTAGGAACTTGTTTTGTTTTAAGCGGTCCTTTTACTTGAATCCCATCCGCCTTTAACGCTCGTTTCATTAAATCTAACGCATAAGTGGTTGGCTCCCATAACGCTACCCATTGTCTAGATGAACTCGCTTTAACCGGAATGGTTCCAGTCAACGTAATCTTGTTTGTGCCGTGAGAGCGCTTAAAAGAAATCTTCTTTTTTCCGCCTTCTGGCACGGTTTTTACTTGATTCATGATTTGAGGGACAGAAGTCTTCGGGATGATGTCATAGGTCGCTTTTTGCCCTGCTTTCTTTCCTGGTTTTACTTCGAGAATCACGGTTCCTGCATCATAATCTTGATTCGGTGAAGCTGTGAGAGCAGAGATTTGTGCACCGTAATATTGATCCTCATCACTCCAAGGCAAATCAATAGAATATCGCGTATCATCATACCAAGTGTCATCTGCCGCAAGCTGTCCGCGAATGGTATGTATTCCGGCCTTTTTCACTTGTTTGGCAAGTGCTGCAAAATCCTCTTCTAATAAAGTCGGATCCCCGGTACCGCGTAGATACAGGTTGCCATGTAACGTTTTCTTTTGAATAGAACCATCCATCCAGATATCTGTCAGGAATGTGTGTGTTTCTCCTAGTATATCAAGGGCGATGGCTGATGTGAGCAGTTTCATATTAGAAGCAGGAGTAAGACGAATATCGGCTTGATGTTCATAAAGAAGAGAGGAGTCAGAAGTATTGCGGACGCTGATGCCGGAGATCGCGCCCTCTAAATCAGGTGCTGTTCGTATGAATTCATCTAAAGCTGTCATCCACGGCAGTGAGTCGTTACGAGCTGTAAGTTGATCATCTTTTGCTGAAAAAGGGAGAAATAAAATCGACAGGATACATATTTGTAAAAACAAGAGCTGTGAAAAACGCTTCACGCAATCCCTCCTTTTTTATCGCAGCCAATTTTAGAAGAATATGTTCATTATACACAAAAGAACGTTTGTTCTCAAAGGTTTTTTAAACAGAAAAGTCAGCTTTCTTTGACGAAAACTGACAAGCCCTTTACCTTTTTTCTGGATTCCAGCCATCGGCTCCGCCAAGAACAGCTTGCACCGTGATTTGACTTGCTTCGTTTTCCGTTAAAATATTGGACCATTTTACGCGATTTGCTACATTGCTTCCGGTCCCAGTCGATCCATATTCTTTATATCTTGCTGTTCTTTCGTTATCACGGTTATCCCAGTTATGCCATCCCTCTGCCTTAATATGTTCATCCATTTTTGTATAGAGGAATGTCACAGCGGAATGAGGCCTCCACGGACGTCCTAAATAAACCGATTGAGCAGCTGCCGTCCCCTTTTTCAACGTAGAATCGATGAATACATAACCATACCTTTGTGCTTCTGTTGTGGATGCTGCAGTAATATACCCATTTCCAAGACTTTTTATTTCAGCTCTTTTAAACACAGCTGTGGCTGATCCAAAAATAAAATCGACCGTGCCCTCGATATAGCAGTTTTCATAATATTGCCGGCCTGAGCCTGTTGCATAAAGTGTATCTTGATACCCTAAGACTCTTATTTGTTTGAACGCAGCCCGGTCGCCAGACACATACAGCGCAACCGCCTGACCAGCATGTCTGCCAGCAGTATTTTGAAAGGTGATATTTTCTGCGTAAAAGTCGTTCGAACGAATCATAGTGCTGGAGCTATTTGTTGTGCTGCCAGTACTTGCATTTGTATCATCATACGTCAGAATCGTCTTGTGCTGGTTTTCGCCGATAAAGGACACGTGTGGTTTATTTTGAGGAAGCAGGATCTTTTCTTTATATACACCATTTTTAATATAGATCGTTACGCGCTGTTGATTGTTCGCTGGAATCGCATCAATGGCAGACTGAACGGTTCGAAACGAGCCATTTCCCTTTTGATCGACCACAAGGACGCGGTTTGTTTGATTCTGATGTTCGGCTGCTTGAAGTGAAGCTGAGTTAAATAGTAATAAAGACAAGACGACCACAAGCCATACCTTTCCATACTTCATCGCACATCTCCTCCTCTTTGTGAACATTTTCAATCAAACATTCTTTTTGATCCTATTCATGACACACAAAAAAAACACCCACTTAATTTTGTTGTGGATGTTTTTTAGACTTTTCATATTTCATCGCATAAATCCCTTCATTTTCAATCCATTCACAAAATAGAACATCTCGATGAGAAGAAATGTGCTGCTTTTTTAATTGCTCACTCAGCCATGTTTCGTCAAAGCCAGCTTCTTGTAGGTCATCTTTTAAAATTTCGCCATCAATAATAAATGTTCTAGGCAATTTGACTTCTTTTCCCTTCACGTTCACATCTTCTGCTGTGGCAGTTGCGTATTTCATTTTCGGAAGAACACTGACAGAGCCGTCTGTTTCCAAAATGGCATATTCTATTTCATGCAAGGCAAAATGACCTTTCGCGCGAATCAGTGTCTGCAGCTGATTGAGATCAAGCATATTTTTCTTCAAACGATTGTAGTGAATGTTCCCTTTATCAATGACAAGCGTAGGTCTTCCTTCTAAAAAGGCTCGAATACCTTTAAAGCGTTGTGAAAACCATTCAACTGTATAGATGAGAACGCCCCATACCGCAACAGCAAACAAAATGTGCTGAATCTTGACTTCTGGGTCAAAAATGGCGTTTCCGACCATTTCGCCTAAAATCAGTGCAGAAATAAAATCAAACGGCGTGATTTGTGCAAACTGTGTTTTCCCTAATAATTTTGTAATAAAAAATAAGGCGAAAAACCCGATAAATAGTTCAATCAAAATACTAAAAAACGGCACAGAAATTCCTTCCTTTCTTGCTGCATTTACATACAGCATATACATGAAAGGAAGGATCTAAACTATTTATGAGGGCAATAAAATAAAGACATCGTCCCCCTCGACCAATGTTTCATACGTTTTAACGCATCCGTGATCTGGTGCTTGAACGTTCCCTGACGAAAGATCAATCTTCCAATCATGCATTGGACAGAAGACATGGTCTCCACTTACCATTCCTTCAGCCAGAACACCGCCTTTATGAGGGCAGCGGTTTTCAATGGCTTTGAACTGCTTATTAGAGGTTTGAAAAACAGCTAATTCAAGAGTACCGGCTGCGACTGTTTTTCCTAGCTGCAGCGGAAAATCTGATAGGGTGCCAATGTGAACTTTTACAACTGAAACTGTCATATGATCTCATCCCTTCAATTGATTTATACAGAAGCCGTCGCTTTTTGAAATAATTGTTTCGTGTCTTTTTGACTCTCGCGCAGCTCCTGCCAAGGCTCCTCATACGTTGACAGTGCGATGTCCATTCTTTGGATTAAGGCTTCTCGTTTCTCATCATCTAGGAGTACTGATTGAATATGATCTAATCCAAGTCGTTCAACCCAAGCAGAGGTTCTTTCTAGATAATTTGCCGTTTCTCTGTAATATTGAAGGTACGCAGCTGCCACTTGCTCTACTTCTTCTGCTGTACTGACCTTCATCAATAAATCTCCAGCCCGCAAGTGTGTGCCGCCATTTCCGCCGGCGTACAATTCAAACCCTCCATCAATTCCCACAATTCCAAGGTCTTTAATGCCAGATTCTGCACAGTTTCTAGGGCAAGCAGAGACAGCCATTTTGACTTTATGCGGTGTCGCAAGACCTTCGAATTTCTTTTCAAGTGCAATGCCAAGAGCCATCGAGTCCTGTGTGCCGAACCGGCAAAATTGTTCTCCAACACAAGTTTTGACCGTTCTTAAAGATTTTCCGTATGCATAACCAGATGGCATATCCAGGTCTGCCCATACTTTAGGTAAATCTTCTTTTTTGACACCTAGAAGGTCGATACGCTGGCCGCCAGTCATTTTCACAAGCGGTATTTCATATTTGTCGACGACATCAGCTATTTTTCTCAGGTCATTTGCATTTGTCACGCCGCCGTACATCCGCGGAACAACCGAATATGTGCCATCTTTTTGAATATTGGCATGCATGCGTTCATTCACAAATCGTGAGCTCTTTTCATCTTTGTACTCAAGAGGTTGAAGCATGCCTAAATAATAATTCAGGGCAGGTCGGCATTTTGAACAGCCTTCCTCTGTCTCCCAGTCAAGTACGTTCATCACTTCTTTGACATGCTGCAGGCCCTTCTCTTTGATTTCATGAATGACTTCATCTCGTGAAAGAGTGGTGCAGGCGCAGATGGTTTCTTTTTGGGCTGTTCGGTTCGCATCATCGCCCAACGTGTGCCAAAGAATCTCTTCGACAACGGGCTTGCAGCCTCCACATGATCGTGAGGCACTTGTACATTGCTTCACTTCCTGAATCGTTGTTAAGCCTTCTTTTTGAATGGCTTCCACAATCTGACCCTTTGAGACACCATTACAGCCGCAAACGATATGGTCATTTGCCATGCTTTCAATCGTGCTTTCTTGCTCCGGATCATTCGAGGTTAAGACAGATACCTTCTCCATATCCGACATATCTACCCCTTCTCTAATATACGAGAATAGACGAGGTCCATCGCTTGTTTCTCCAAACATGACGGCACCTACTAATCGGTTTTGCTGGAAGACTAGTTTTTGATAGATGCCTTTTTGTTCGTCAAAGATTTTGATCGCTTTTTTCTCATCGTTTTCTATAAAGTCACCAGCTGAAAACACGTCAACCCCCGATACTTTCAGTTGCGTTGACAGAACAGAGCCTTCATATGGCACAGGATTCATGTCACATACATGCCCAGCAAGCACATTCGCTTGATCGTATAAAGGAGCGACAAGCCCGTACGTTTGTCCTCTGTGTTCTACACATTCTCCGACGGCATAAATGCCTGGGACACTCGTTTCCATGAAATCATTGACAATAATACCTCGGTTCACTTCAAGGCCGCTTATCTCTGCAAGCATTTTACTTGGTTTAATTCCTACAGCCATGACGACTAGGTCTGTCTCAAGTGTCGTGCCATCTGAAAATGATAACCCTTCAACTCTTGTATCTCCTAAAATCTCATTTGTCTGTTTTCCTAACAGGAAGTTCATGCCCTGTTCTTCTAATGCTTTTTGTAGAAGCTGACCTGCAATAGGGTCTAGCTGGCGTTCCATTAAATGAGAGCTGAGGTGAATGACATTCACTTCCATGCCTAAGTTGAGTAGGCCGCGTGCTGCTTCCAGTCCAAGAAGGCCGCCTCCAATGACTGCTGCTTTTTTGTACCTGCTAGAGGCATTGACCATTTCCTCTGTGTCTTGCAATGTACGAAAGGCCGTCACGCCTTTTTTATCACTCCCTGGAATCGGCAGGATAAACGGAAGTGACCCTGTTGCTAAAATCAATCGGTCATAATGCACGGTCCGTCCTTGATCACTGGTGACTGTTTGATTATCTGTATCGATCTTCACAATGGTCTCATTTGTAAACAACTGAATATCATGCTCCTGATACCAATTCCAATCGTTTAGTGTAATATCTTCAACCTTCGTATCTCCTTGAAGCACCTTCGATAAAAGAATCCGGTTATAGTTAGGATGCGGTTCACTTCCAAATACCGTCATGTCGAATCGTTCGCTGTCTGCTTTTAAAATGTTTTCGAGGCTTCGAATGCCAGCCATACCGTTCCCCACTAATACGAGTTTTTCTTTCACGATAAAACACCCCTCATGTGATCATTTTTTAGAAAGTACCATCATCTAAACATAGATGGAAAATACATGTTATGATTTCTCACATATTTTTTAATTCACATAGGCTGACAGCTGTACAGGACAATATTTAAAGCCTGGCATTTTACTGTGCGGATCTAGTTGTTCACTAATTAATTGATTAATGGATTGATGTTTACTCCAGTGAAATGGAACAAACACGGTATCTTTTCGAATGGTGTCTGATATGCGGCATCTCATGATGACACTTCCTCTTTTTGACTGGATGGTCACAAGCTCCCCGTGCTGAAGTCCATACGTTTTTGCTGTGTCAGGATGAAGCTCTGCATAAGATTCAAACTGCCGGGCAACAAGAGAGGTACTTTTTCTTGTTTGAACGCCCGTTTGGTAGTGAGCCATCACTCTGCCCGTCGTTAAATAAAGAGGATATTCTTGACTGACTGGTTCCTTTGCCACATTTTTTCCGTGTGTGACGACGGCAAACTTTGCTAAACTGTCAGAATGTGAGAATGCATGTTCAAATAATCTTTCGGTTCCTGGGTCTTCTAGATGCGTACAAGGCCATAATATGCCTTGCTCCTTCCTCAGTCTTTCATAGGTCATGCCTGAGTAATCCGCTTTTGCGCCTTTCGTTGCGGCTCTTAATTCTTCAAAAATCTCTTCTGCGGATGAAAAGGAGAAATAGCCGCTTTTGCCTAATACAGCTGCTATATCACAAATGATTTGCCAATCGTGTTTTCTTTGATGCTTAAGTGGATAGGTTGCTTCTCTAAGCGTAACGCGCCCCTCTACATTTGTCACCGTACCTTCATCCTCTAAATATGACGAAGTAGGTAAAATTACATCTGCCAGCGCAGCTGTCTCAGACATAAATAAATCAACAGCTACAAAAAAGGACAATTTCTTGATGGCTTGTTGAATAAAGCGCGCGTGCGGGCCTGACTGAACGGGGTTTGAGCACATTAAAAAGAGCGCTTTTATTTCTCCTTCCTGCATTTTTTCAAACATCTCAAAAGCAGACACGCCTTTTCCAGGGAGTTCTTTTTCATCAATGTTCCATATGTCAGCTATTTCTTTTCTGTGAGCAGAATTTGTGATATCTCGATACCCTGGAAGCTGATCTGCTTTTTGTCCATGCTCTCTTGCCCCCTGGCCATTTCCTTGCCCGGTTATTGCGCCATAGCCGCACCCAACGCGGCCGATCTTCCCAGTAACAAGCAGAATATTCAGGAAATTTCGTACAGATGCTGTCCCGTCTATTTGCTGCTCAATGCCTCTTGCTGTGAAAATCATGCCTGTCTTTTCTTGTGCGAATTTCCTTGCTATTTTCTGCAGAACTTCAATCGTCACACCGGTTTGCTCAGCAATGTTTGAGAGGGACATGCGCGAGACGTGCTCCTTTAATTCTTGGAACCCTGACGTTCGAAGACGAATAAATGATTCATCTATTAAATGTTCATGAAGCATAATGTGCAAGATGCCGTTTGCCAGTGCAGCATCTGATCCTGGTTTCAGGCTGACATGTACATCGGCTAATTGGGCTGTCTGTGTTTTGCGCGGATCGATGACGATGAGAAATGCACCGTTTTTTTTCGCCTCTTCGACGTACGGCATGAAGGTTGGCTGACATTCTGCTATATTCGTTCCAACCAATATCAATACCCGTGTATGCTTGATGTCACTGAGAGGAAACGTAAGACCCCGGTCAAGTCCGAATGTTTGATTCGCCGCAGTTGCTGCTGACGACATACAAAGTCTCCCGTTGTAATCGATGTATTTCGTTTTCAGCGCCACTCTCGCAAACTTTCCCAGTAAGTACGCCTCCTCATTTGTAATAGATGCGCTTCCGTACACACTGATGGCATCATGCCCGTGTGCCATCTGAAGGGATTCCATGTTTGTTTTGATTTCATTAAGTGCCTCCTGCCATGACGCTTTTACAAATTGCCCGTTTCTTTTGATGAGCGGGTGATTCAAACGTTCTTTGTGCAGTGCGTGCTGGTGTGCATGCTGCCCTTTCATACAAAGTCTCCCGTGCGTAGTTGGATTGTGTACGCCAATCGTTTGATATCTGGTTCGTCCTTCCACATGCTGCTCTACTAGCTGCATTTTGCACTGCATACTGCAAAATGGACATTGGGATTGATACACTCGCTTTCGTTCTTCCTGCTCTGATATTTGCTGGGCATATCGTAAAAAAGACTGACTCATACCTTCACATCCTTTTGTCTGCTTTGGTCAAATTGTTCACAGAGCTCTTTTCTTCTTTCCTCATCAAGCAATTTTTCTCGAATAGAAATAAGTCCATATCGGAGAAGCCAATCGCCGATGGATTCTTGAAAGTATGCACTTTTTCTATAATCTTCAAGCAGCGCTTTTAAAAAAGGGATCAGCTCACTTGATTGAGGCAAAGTGTAAAAAAGCTGGCCGGCCTTCGGCTGACATACGTCACCTCCTATATAAATGTTCCATTCCCCCAGCTGTCTCTTCATGCAAATGTCATATATTGGAGCTAGTTTACACGTGCAGGAAGAGCCGGCGACATGAATAGAGGTGACGGCTGGTAAAAGTGTGTCTTCTACTTGTCTTTCAAACTCCATTACTAGTGCTGTGACAGCTGGATCGTGACTACAATCACATGTAAGGACATGAGATAGTCTTCTTTTCTCTTTCGCCATGATGGGCCAATGTTTTTTGACGATCTGTGCCGCCTGTTTTGACACGCCGATGAGCCGTATTCGCTTATGCTCTGTCAGCTCTGCCTGATCAATCAGTTTTTGTTCTAACAAAGACGTCATGATTTTCAGGAAATCCAGTTCAAGACGCCCTCCGTATAGCTGAGGCAGCATGTCTTCTTGATCAGCATCGCTGATTTTTTCAATCGGTGATTGAAATTGCTCGAGATAGTATGGAATGGCAGACCTGCAGTTGCTGCAGCCGTTCTCTGTTTTCCAATGAAAATGTCTTCTGATTTCCTCCACATTCAGCAGCAGTTGCTTTTTGATAAACGAAAAAATGGTCTGCTTATCAGCTTCTGTACATGAACAAAAAGAGGCCGGCTCATCTATTTGTTCATGTGATGATAACTGACAGCAGGCACGGACGAGCTCTTGACAGCCGCCGCAGCCGGTTGCTGCTCCTGTTTGTTTTTGAACCTCTTCTAAGCTTGTCAGCTGATGGACGGATATGGTGTTCAAAATCGTCCGTTTTGTAACGCTTTGACATTGGCAGACGAGATCGTCCATTTTTAATGAATCTAGAGGAGATGGCTGCTCCTCATGAAGAGCTTTCATGACGACACTTTTATCACGCCCCACTTTCACATCTTGCAAAAGCTGATCGGCTTTCTCCAGTTCTCCAACTAATAAAAAACCTGTTAGTGCCTCGCGTTCAAAGACGAATTTTTTATAGACTTCTTGCTCTTCATCTAAATATGTCACCACTGACGTATACGGAGAATGGTGTTCAATACATCCCGCAGAATAGATAGGCATGTCAGGTACTTTTAATTTTGTTGAGTAAATGGGATGAGGTACAGATGTAATTTGCTCGCCTAATAGATGATTGGCAAGTGCATTTGCTTGTTCATAAATGGGCTGAACAAGGCCATGCACCATTCCTTTATGCTCTGCACATTCCCCAATGGCATAAATATCTTGGACATTTGTTTGCATCATATCATTGACGACAATGGCTTTTCGCGTATGAATGCCGTGATTCTTTGCAAGCTGTATGTTTGGACGGATACCTGTTGTGAAGACAACAAGATCAGCATCCACGATGTCGCCATTTTTCAATAGAACGCCTTCTACCCTCTCGTCCCCTAAGCATGCAATGGTATGGGCATTTGTTTTCACCTGAATGCCCTTGCGCGTTAATTGCTGCTGTAATAGACTAGCAGCCGTTTCATCTAATTGGCGCTGCATGAGCCACTCGGCATGATGAATGATGGTTGTCTCAAGTCCCGCAATCTGCAGGCCAGCCGCCACCTCTACACCAAGCACACCGCCTCCGACCACTGCTGCTCGTTGATAACGCATCGCATCCGCACAAATGGCCTCATAATCATCAATTGTACGAAACGCATAAATCCCTTTTTTGGATACGCCCTGAATAGGAAGAAAATACGGCAATGATCCTGTTGCGATGACGAGCTTGTCATAGGAAATTTCCCGGCGCGCATCTGTCATGATACACTTCTTGTTTGTATCGATATGGACGACTGTTTCTCCTTTGTACATGATGATGTCATGCGCGGTGTACCATTCTTTTTCCTTGAGTTCAATTTGAGATAATGAGTCGCTTTTTTGTAAAATCGATGAAAGTTTTATTCGATTGTAGGCAGGGTGCTTCTCTTTTCCAATGACTGTTATGGCATAGTGTTCTGGCTGTTTTTGAACCATCTGTTCGATACATTTCATACTCGCCATGCCGTTTCCGATAAACACGAGTTTGCGTTTTGCCATATGAAATCAACCTCTCTAAGCTTCTTGCCCAACACATTGTATGGATAGATTATGGCACATGCCTGTAAAAAAGTGTGTAATCATGTCAATTTTTCTAACATGATACTTTTATTACTTGGGATAACTCGCTATCTTTAAGTCAGAAAATTCAAAATAGAGGAGGCATTTTATGAAACTCTCAGAGTTAAAATCAAGTGGTCACCCTAAGACATTGCTAAGTTCCTTTTTATATTTCGATGTGAGCTTTATGATCTGGGTCTTATTAGGGGCACTGGGTGCTTTTATTGCGCAAGACTTTGCTTTATCGACCGCAGAGAAAGGCATGATTGTTGCCATTCCGATTTTATCTGGTTCTTTTTTTCGGATTGTACTTGGCTTATTCACTGATCGTATAGGACCTAAGAAGACAGCGGTAATTGGCATGCTTTTCACCACCATCCCGCTCATCTGGGGGTTCATCGCTGGTACAACCCTTTCCGAGCTCGTGCTGATTGGTATTTTGTTAGGAGTAGCAGGAGCAAGCTTTGCTGTTGCTTTGCCAATGGCAAGCCGCTGGTATCCTCCTCATTTACAAGGCGTGGCCATGGGGATTGCAGGTGCCGGTAACAGCGGAACACTGATCTCCACACTATTTGGTCCACGTCTTGCCGAGATTTATGGATGGCATGCAGTCATGGGGCTCGCCCTGATTCCGTTAAGTCTTGTCTTTTTGTTTTTTATTTTCACAGCAAAAGATGCACCAAATCAGCCCGCTCCAAAGCCGCTACGGTCGTATTTTTCAGTATTTCAGGTGAAATCGACATGGTTTTTCTGCCTGCTTTATGCGATTACATTCGGAGGATTTGTCGGGCTTTCCAGTTTTCTCAGTATTTTCTTTGTGGATCAATATGGTATCTCGAAAATTCATGCAGGTGATTTTGTGACTCTTTGTGTGGCGGCGGGCAGCTTCTTTCGCCCCATCGGTGGTCTCATTGCGGATAAAATAGGTGGAATGAAAGTACTGCTTGGATTATTCGCAGTCATCGGCATCTGCTTAGGAGGGGTGAGCAGTCTTCCAGCTTTACCTTTGGTCATTACCCTTTTATTTACCGGGATGATGTGTCTCGGGATGGGGAATGGCGCAGTTTTTCAGCTGGTGCCTCAAGTATTTCATAAAGAAATTGGGATCGTGACCGGAATTGTTGGTGCTGCTGGGGGCATTGGCGGCTTCTTTTTACCTAATATTCTGGGCAGTTTAAAAGAAGTGACGGGCTCATATATGTTTGGCTTTTTGACCATTTCTCTTTTTGTTCTAGTTGTCTTTATTTGTTTAGTCATATCGCAGCTTAAACGCAAAAAAGTCATCATCAACCACACCATTTCTGAATCATAAAAAGCCATGACCACTCTTTGGCCATGGCTTTTCTTTATATGTGTAAACACCCTTTGTATGACCTATTTTGGCAGAACCGAACTCCCCATTAAATAACGGTCTACCTCGTGCGCCACTTGTCTGCCTTCATTAATCGCCCAGACAATCAAGCTTTGCCCGCGTCTTGCATCTCCCGCTGCAAATACGCCTTCTACATTTGTTGTATACTCCCCATACTTTGCGTCAATGCGATTGTTTTTGCTGTCCACGCCAAAGTGTTTCACGAGTGGCTGTTCAGTTCCCTCAAAACCAATTGCAATAAAGACTAGCTGAGCAGGCCATACCTTTTCTGTCCCTGGAATCTCATGAAATTCAAACTTCCCCTGTTCGTTTTTCACCTTTTCCATTTGAATGGTATGAAGCTCTTTTAATTTCCCATTTTTGTCTGCCACAATTTTTGTGGTTTGAATGGAATATTGACGCGGATCTTCTCCGAATTTTGCTTGTGCTTCTTCATAAGCATAATCCAGTGAGAAGACGTAAGGCTGTTCAGGCCACATGTTATCCCCTACACGTGTATCCGGAAGTTTTGGGTGCTTCCCGAACTGAACAACACTTTTTGCTTTTTGGCGAAGTGCAGTTGCGACGCAATCCGCACCTGTATCTCCCCCGCCAATGACAATGACGTCTTTTCCTTTTGCATCAATGAAGTTTTTGTCTTTAAATCCTGAATCAAGCATGCTTTTTGTTGCGAGGGTTAAATAATCCATCGCAAGGTGAATCCCTTTAGCTTCCCGGCCTTCAATCAACAGGTCACGCTGCTTCTGTGCACCTGTACAAAGGATGACCGCATCAAACTGTTCTTTCAGTTCGTCGGCAGTGACATCCACGCCGATTTCTGTGTTCGTTACAAAATCAATGCCTTCTTGTCTCAACAGTTTGACTCTTCGCTCCACCACTTCTTTGTCCAGCTTCATGTTTGGAATGCCGTATGTCAGCAGCCCGCCAAGGCGGTCAGACCGTTCGAACACTGTTACGGCGTGGCCTGCTTGGTTTAATTGATCCGCACTTGCAAGTCCTGCTGGCCCTGAGCCGACAATGGCAATCTTCTTGCCTGTACGGCTTGAAGGAATTCTTGGTGTGATCCATCCATTTTCAAAGCCTTTATCAATGATCGTCCGTTCGATATTTTTAATCGAAACGGCTGGATCATTGATGGCAACTGTACATGACCCTTCGCAAGGTGCTGGACATACTCTCCCAGTAAATTCTGGGAAATTATTTGTTTTTTGCAGTCTTTCGAGAGCTTCTTTCCATCTCCCGCGGTACACAAGGTCATTCCATTCTGGAATTAAATTGTAGATCGGGCAGCCTGAGACGCCGCCCCTGATCTCCATCCCAATTTGACAAAACGGTGTGCCGCAATCCATACATCTAGCGCCCTGCTTCTTCAATACGTCATCTGTATAAGGAGCGGAATATTCTTTCCAGTCATTTTGACGAGTGAGAGGGTCACGTTCATTTGGCTTTTCTCTTTTATAATCCATAAAACCTGTTGCTTTGCCCATTGTCCTCTCCCCTTTCTTAATGAGCGAGGGCTGCTTTTTGCCCGTTTGCCGTTTCTTGATTTTTCGGTTTAGTGTTTGCTTCAAAGGCGAACATGACAGCTTCTTCATGACTGAGGCCCGCTTGTTTTTGTTCTTCAATGCTTTGAAGCATCATTTTGTAATTTCTCGGAATAACCTTGATGAATTGATCCTTTTCTTGCGCCCAGTTTTCGAGAAGTGCTGACGCTTTTGAGCTGTTTGTATAATGAAGGTGCTCTTTAATCAGCTGTTTCACTTCTTGTTCTTCTTCATGATCTGTGAGCTTTTCAAACATGATCATTTCCATGTTGCACATTCTTTTGAACTGTTTCGCATCGGATGTATGGACGTAAGCTACGCCGCCAGACATGCCTGCGCCGAAGTTTTTTCCGACGTCTCCTAAAATGACGACACGTCCGCCAGTCATGTATTCACAGCCGTGATCACCGATTCCTTCAACGACCACATGCACACCTGAATTACGAACGGCAAAGCGCTCACCTGCACGACCGTTAATAAAGGCTTTTCCGCTTGTCGCTCCGTAGAATGCGACGTTTCCGACAATGACGTTTTCATGTCCATTTTGTACAAAGTGATCAGAGGTTTTGACCGCAATTTTGCCTCCAGAGAGTCCTTTGCCGATATAGTCATTTGAATCACCTGTTAAATAGAGAGACATGCCCTTTGGCACAAATGCGCCGAAGCTTTGTCCTGCGGAACCAGTGAACCTTAGTGTGATCGTATCCTCTGGCAAGCCTTCTTCCCCGTAGCGCTTAGACACTTCACTTCCAGTAATGGTTCCGGCCACACGATTGATATTGCGAATATTCAATGATAGATCAACCGGTGTTTGATGATTCAGCGCTTCCTGTACATAAGGGAGGATTTCATTCATATCCAGTGATTCATCAATTTTATGATTTTGCGGTGTTCTGAATGTACGAGCTCCTTCTGGCTGATAAAGCAGTGTTTCAAGGTCTAGCTGCCCTGCTTTCCAGTGTGCTTTTGCTCGTTCACTGACTCCTAGAACATCCGTGCGTCCAATTAATTCATCCATTGATGTAAAGCCAAGTTCCGCTAAGATTTCTCTTACTTCCTCTGCAATAAACATCATGAAATTCACAATGTGATCAGGGTTCCCCATGAATTTTTTGCGAAGCTCTGGATTCTGTGTAGCGACGCCGACTGGGCAAGTATCTAAATGACATGCTCTCATCATCACACAGCCCAATACGACAAGTGGAGCTGTCGCAAAGCCGTATTCTTCTGCTCCTAAAATCGCAGCCATGACAACATCGCGTCCAGTCATTAACTTGCCGTCCGTTTCAAGAACGACTCTCTCGCGAAGACCATTTAACACAAGGGTTTGATGTGCTTCTGCCAAACCGAGCTCCCAAGGAAGTCCTGTGTGTTTAATACTCGTTTTCGGCGAAGCTCCTGTGCCGCCATCGTATCCACTGATTACAATGACATCCGCCGTCCCTTTTGCTACACCTGCTGCAATCGTCCCAACGCCGGCTTTAGACACAAGCTTGACGCTGATGCGGGCATCACGGTTCGCGTTTTTCAAATCATGGATCAGCTGCGCCAAATCCTCGATGGAATAAATATCATGATGCGGCGGTGGTGAAATCAATCCGACGCCTGGTGTAGAGCCACGTACATCGGCAACCCATGGGTATACTTTATTTCCTGGCAGCTGTCCGCCTTCTCCAGGTTTTGCTCCCTGCGCCATTTTAATTTGGAGTTCATCTGCATTGACCAAATAATGACTCTTTACGCCAAAGCGGCCGGAAGCAATTTGTTTAATCGCACTTCTGCGATCATCGCCGCGTTCATCAACTGTAAAGCGTGCAGGATCTTCTCCGCCTTCTCCGCTGTTACTTTTACCGCCAATTCGGTTCATGGCAATCGCAAGCGCTTCGTGCGCTTCTTTACTTAAAGATCCAAATGACATGGCACCTGTCTTGAATCGGCGCACGATGGATTCAGCAGATTCAACTTCTTCCAGACGAACTGGTTTTTGTTTTGGCTGGAAAGAAAATAAATTTCTAAGGAAGCCGATTCTTTCTTCGTCCGCTGCCTTTGTATATTGCTTAAATAGATCGTAATCTTCATTGCGGCATGCCCACTGAAGCGTATGGATCGTTTTTGGATTAAAGGCATGGTGCTCTCCATTTTTTCTCCACTGGAAATCACTGCCTGATTCGAGTGTTTGGTCAGTCGCTGCCTGATACCCTGTTTCATGACGGAGTTTTGCCTCATGTGCAATGGTCTCAAGATCGATCCCGCCAAGCTGAGAAGCTGTTCCCGTGAAATACGCCTGAATGACGTCTTCACTAATGCCGACGGCTTCAAAGATTTGCGCTCCTCTATAGCTTTGCACAGTGGAAATTCCCACTTTAGACATGACTTTGACGACACCTTCGGTCACGCTTTTACCAAACTTTGTGACCGCTTCATCAAAGCTGAAAGAGATCGCTTCTTCTGCAATCAACTGTTTGTACGTTTCATACACAAGATAAGGATGGACCGCATCTGCTCCGTAGCCAATCAGTGCAGCAAAATGATGGACCTCTCTGACTTCTCCAGATTCAACGATCAGACTAACCTTTGTCCGTAAGCCTTGGCGTACAAGATGCTGATGCAGTGCACTGAGCGCTAGAAGCGGTGGAATCGGCACTTTTTGGTCTGTCATTTCACGATCTGAAAGGATTAATAAAGATACGCCTTCGCGGATCGCTTTTTCCGCCTCTTCAAACATCGCATCCAATCCGCGCTTTAAATCATCGGTGAATAGAGTATGAATCGTTTTGCTTTTAAAGGCATTATGAACAATCGTTTTCAAGCCGTTAAATTGTCCACTCGTTAAGACCGGTGTATAAAGTTTAATTCTTCGGCATGAATATTCATTCGGATGTAGAATATCTCCTTCAGCACCTAACCAAGTCATGGTTGATGTCACAAGCTGCTCACGAATGGCATCAATCGGCGGGTTCGTCACCTGTGCAAACAACTGCTTGAAATAATGAAACAGAGACTGCGCACGATCTGATAACACAACAAGCGGTGTGTCGCTTCCCATTGAACCGATTGGGTCCTTACCTTCTTCTAGTAAAGGAATTAAATATTTTTGAATGTCTTCGTACGTATAATGGAACGCACGCTGACGAGTCAATAAATCATCCATTATACTAGAATTTTCTGAATTTTCTTCCGAGCGATTGACATGAACCATTTCTTCATCAAGCCATTTTTGATAAGGAAGTTCATTCGCAATCGTGGATTTCACTTCTTCGTCAGAAATAATTCGTCCTTCTTCTAAATCGATTAACAGCATTTTGCCCGGCTCAAGACGGTCTTTGTATTTGACATCCTCTTCATTTGTGTCGATCACGCCGACCTCAGAAGAGAAAATGATATGATCATCATTTGTGACGTAATATCTTGCCGGTCTTAATCCGTTTCGGTCTAAGATGGCACCGATTTGTTTACCATCTGTAAAGGAAATGGCTGTTGGTCCATCCCACGGCTCCATGAGAGAACTATGGTATTCATAAAATGCCCGTTTCTCTTTTGACATGTGCGTGTTTTCAGTCCAAGGCTCTGGAATCAGCATCATGGCTGTATGAGCAGGTGTACGGCCTGCAAGCACAAAGAATTCAAAGGCATTGTCTAGAATGGATGAATCACTTCCGTCTGCATTCAGCACTGGCAAAATCTTGTCTAAATCGTCTCCGAAAGCTTCAGATACGAATTGTTGTTCTCTTGCTCTCATCCAATTGATGTTTCCTCTTAATGTGTTGATTTCACCGTTGTGAATCAAGTAACGGTTTGGATGGGCTCTTTCCCATGTAGGAAATGTATTTGTACTAAATCTTGAATGAACAAGTGAAAATGCAGAAACAAATGTTTCATCCTGAAGATCAAGATAAAAAGCATCGACTTGATCTGATGTTAAAAGCCCCTTGTATACAATGGTTTGACTCGACAAGCTGACAAAGTAAAATTGCTTTTCCTCTGCTGTTCCCCAGTTCTCAGCCTGCTTACGAATGACATATAATTTTCTTTCAAATGACAAACGATCTGTGATGT